>NZ_CAXRAZ010000034.1:0-90380 GCF_964229035.1 Nocardioides sp.
AGCGGCACCACCGACGCCGTCGTACCGGTCGCGCCCGGCACGTCGCTCCACGCGGTCAGGCCGTCCGGCACCCGCTGCCACTGCCACCGCACCGAGGACGACGCGGGCGTCGACGCACCCAGATCCGCCGACACCTCGTCCTCGACCGTGAAGACGGCGTCCTTCGCCCGGATCTGCGCCGGCGGCGTCTCCTGCCACACCCCGATCGGCGTCACCGTCGACGAGGGCTCCGACGTCGACGCCTTGCCGTCGGAGAAGTCCGCCGTCACCGTGAACGAGTACTCGGTGCCGTTGCCCAGACCCTGCACCGCGCACGACGACTCGTCCGGGGCCGCCACGCAGGCGCCGGCGGGCGAACCCGTGACGCGGTATCCCGACACGGTCGGTGAATCCACCGCGTCGGCCGGGGGCGTCCACGACACGATCGCCGACCCGTCACCCGCGACCGCCGACACGGCCGACGGCGCGGCCCGCCAGCGCGCCACGAACGTGAGATCCGCCGGGCCCCTCACGCCGGTCAGCGTCACCAGATCCGTGGACGAGGTCACCGACGCCGGAGCCGACGACGCGTCCTTGCGCCAGGTCCAGCCCGCGAAGGTGTACCCGGCGCGTCGCGGCGAGGCCAACGCCAGGCCGCCGTCATCGAACGATCGTGCGTACAGCCGTCCGGGAGAGGCCACGGGCTCCCCGCCGGCAGCGTCGTAGAGGATCCTGAAGTTGCGGTTGGTGATCCGTTCATCGGTCGGTGACTCGATGCGCATCCCGACGATCGCCCCGTTGTTGACCAGGGCGGACGGAGCGCTGTCGGGCGCTCGCACCTCACCGCCGCCCGTGATGCGCCCGGCGACCGACAGGGTGTCGCTGGAACGCAGCCTGAACGAGGCGTCCGTCGGGACGACCAGGGCCGCGCCCGCCCCGACGGACACACCGATCCTGCCCGTCGTCGACTGGGGTGCGGCACCGACGGCCGAACCCGTCGAGCCGCCCCGGGCCGTCAGGGTCGCGCCTGTCGACACCACGACTTCGAAGGACGAGCTGTCGGCCGCCTGAACCTTGCCGTCGGCTCCCACGCCTGCGCCGGCCCCGTCGCCGGTCGCCGTCACGCTGGCGCCGTCCAGCACCGCGAGCTGGACGGTGGGGCTCGATCGCAGGGCACCGATGCCGGCACCACCGCTGCCGGGCACCGCCGAGGCGTGGACGATCGTGCCCGCGCCGGTGATGGCGACGCCGCCGGAGCGCCCGGAGGTGGTGGCGCCTCGGCCTCCTCCGATGCCGGCGCTCATCCCGGTGGCGCGGACGCTCGCGCCGTCGGAGATCCTGACGCGGGTCGGGCCGTCGGCTCCGCCGCCCCCACCGATCCCGGCCGCGCCGTCGCCGTAGGCGGTCGCCGTGACGTTCCCGCCGTAGATCTGCGCGTCGTCCACCGTCGAGTCGAACTGCCCACCACCGATCCCGGCGCCACCCGCCGTGCTCGTCGCCACGACGGTGCCGCCGCGGACCTGGACCGTCTCGTGCTCGCCCCGCTGCCCGCTGCCGATGCCGGCTCCCGTGCGTGAGAGCGCGGTGACCTCGCCGCCCCTGACGCTGACGAACGGAGCGAAGACGGCGCCCTCCCCTCCCCCGATCGCGGCTCCGGAGTCGCTCGACGCGTCGACGACGGCGTCGAGGTAGAGGTCGCCGAGCAGGTCCTGCGTGCCCGCAGCGCCGCCGACCGCCGCTCCCGATGCCGCGCGAGCCGACACCTTGCCACCGCCGATGCTGTCGATGATCGTCAGCGAGCCCCTCCCGGAGATCCCGAGAGCGGCACTCGTGCCCGTGGAGGTGGTCGTCAACCGGTGCCCCGCCAGGTCGAGCACCGTGTTGGTCGACCCGACCGAGAGCCCCGCGTCGGCGGCGGTGAGGTCGGCCTCCAGCCTCACCGTTCCACCGGACCTCAGGGCCGCCGCCAGTTCGTCGACCGTCTGCACGCCGGCAGCCGAGGCCGCTGGCGCGACAGCGAGCGCCGACGTCACGACGGCCAGGGCGACGACCACGCGGGTCGCACCCCGACGCGTCGGTGCGGGCGAGGAGCGGCGGAGGACGGAGACGAGGGACATGCAGCAGCCTTCGGGCACTCGGGAGCAGAGCGGTCCCAGCCTGCAAGGTCGCCGCCACCGCCGTCCGGAAGTCCACCGAATCGTGCGCAATCTGAGCGCAATCCGCTGATGCTGCCGATGCGCGCGCATCGGTGGTCGTCGGAATAGCGATCGGCCGCGGGGCCGTTGGGCCGACATGAAGATCCTGCTCACCGGAGGTACAGGTTTCATCGGCCGCGCCGTGCTCGGGCGCCTGATCGAGGAGGGGCACGAGGTCACCGCCGTCGTCCGCAGCGAGAGCTCGGCAACGAAGGTGGCCCAGACGGGAGCCACCGCTCTCGTCGGCGACCTCTTCGACGCCGGCTGGCTGATCGACCAGCTGCGCGGGCACGACGCCGCGATCCACACCGCGGCGGGGAGCGACGGCCGCGACGCCGAGCTCAACGACGCCGTGATCGAGGCCGCGCTGACGGCCTTCGCCGGCACCGAGAAGGTGTTCGTGCACACCGGCGGCGTCTGGGTCTACGGCAGCAACGACGCGATCACCGAGGAGTCGCCGCTGTCGCCGCCGGCGATCACCTCCTGGCGCCCGGCCGGCGAGCAGCGCGTGCTCGACTCGGGGCTGCGGGCGGCCGTCGTCCAGCCGGGCATCGTCTACGGCCACGGCCAGGGCATCCCTGCGATGCTGGCGGGCTCCGTGGACGGCGACACGGTCACCGTGCCGGGCACCGGCGACCAGCACTGGACGACGATCCACGTCGACGACCTCGCCGACCTCTACCTCGCGGTGCTCGCTGCCGCGCCCGCCGGCCGCGCCTACCTGGGCGTCAACGGCCAGAACCCCACCGCGCGCGAGCTGGGCGAGGCCCTCGCCGCGACGGTGCGCGCCGAGGGCGACTCGGCCACCGTCGCGCGGCTCGGCGCCTTCGGCGAGGCGCTCGTCCTCGACCAGCAGGCCGCGGGCGAGCGCGCCCGCAACGAGCTGGGCTGGGCGCCCACCCGCCCCTCGCTGCTCGAGGAGCTGAGGGCCGGCTACACGGCCTGACCGACGGTCTCGGCGTACTCGCGCTCGGCCGCCTGCTCGGCCTCCTCCTTGTGCCGGCGCACGGCTTCGACGCCGGGCAGCAGCAGGCTGCCGATGGCGGCGACGCTCAGGGCGATCCCGGGCACCCATAGACCGGCGAGCAGGCCGTCGCGCAGGCCCTCGGGCGTGTAGTTCACGCCGACGGTCTCGAAGAACACCACGCCCACGATGGCGAGCAGGAGCGCAGCACCGACCTGCTGGGAGGTGCCGAGGACGGCGGAGGCGGCACCGGCGTCGGAGACGTCGGTGTTGGCGAGCGCGACGTCGATGAGCGGGATCGCGGAGAGCGCGAGGCCCACGCCGCCGAGGGCCATCGGGCCGATCATGTCGGCGATCCCGAGGTCGTTGCCGTGGTGGTTCACCGTCTGGCCGAACCAGGCGACGGCGGCCACGAAGAGCACCAGACCGACCGTGACCAGGCGTCGTCCGAGCCGGTCGATGAAGGGCACGGCGGCGCCCGAGGCCACGAACGCGCCCACGCTGAAGGGCACGGTGGCCAGGGCCGCGTCGATGGCCGAGAACTGCAGGCCCACCTGCAGGTAGAGGGTGACGACGAAGAAGAACGCGCCGATGGAGCCGAAGAAGGCCAGCGAGGTGAGGGCACCGGCGGTGTAGCCGCGGTCGGCGAACAGACGCGGCGGCACGAGCGGGAACCCGCCGGCCCTCTCGATGCGGCGCTGGTAGGCGAAGAAGACGACCAGCAGCACCAGGGCGAGGGCGATGAGCGCCCAGATCCACCACACCCAGTCCTTGGGGCGACCCTCGATGAGGGCGAAGGCCAGCGAGAACAGGGCGATCGAGGCGAGGGCCACGCCGGGGAGGTCGAGGCTGGTGCGGTGCGGCGAGCGGGTCTCGGGGATCAGGCGCGCGCCGCCGATGAGCAGCAGCACGCCGATGGGCAGGTTGATCACGAAGATCGAGCGCCACTCGAGGCCGGCGATGTCGTAGGTGACGAGCACGCCGCCGAGCAGCGGGCCGGCCACCGCCGCGGTGCCGGTGACGGCACCGAACGCACCGAGGACGCCGGCGCGCTCCTTCGGCGAGTAAAGCACCTGCACGATCGAGAGCACCTGCGGCACCATCGTGGCGGCGAAGAAGCCCTGCACGAAGCGGCCCGCCACCAGCACCTCGGCCGTGGGGGCGAAGGCGCACATCGCGGAGGCGATGGTGAACCCGGTCACGCCCACGAGGAAGACTCGCTTGCGGCCGTACAGGTCGCCCAGGCGACCGGTGGTGATGAGCACCGTGGCGAAGGCGAGGACGTAGCCCGAGACGATCCACTCGAGCTGGGAGGGCGTGGCGTCGAGGTCCTGCTGGATGGCCGGCAGCGCCACGTTGACGATGGTGGTGTCGAGCAGGTCCATGAAGGTGGCCACGAACAGCACGAGCACGGCGGTCGTGCGCACGCGGCCCGTGGGCAGGGCAGGGGAAGACGGCATGGGGATCCTCGGGCTTCGGGATGTTGGGAGCGGAACCGGCGGCACCTCGACGTGCCGCTCCATTGAAGCAAGGCCCACCGACCACCCCCGGTCGGTCGCGGGCCTTGAGGGGCTCAGCCCTTGCGCACCGCGCGGCTGTAGAGCGCCAGCAGCGTGCGCGAGACCACAGCCAGCGCGGCCTGCTCCATCACCGGCACCCGGGGCTTCGCCGAGAGGGTCCACTCCACGAGGACGCCGCTGCCCTGGGGCGTCAGGCGCACCTCGCCCCGGTAGTCGCGGAACGGGACGCCCGCGACGCCGCGGTAGCCGAGCACGTGGGGCGCGTCGAAGGTGACGATCTCCTCCACGATCGCGGGGGCCGGTCCGGGGGCGGCGATCGTGCGCACCGCACCGACCGCGCCGGGCGCCTGGGCCCGCGTGTCGTCGACGGTGACCTTGATCCCCGGGCCCCAGCCGGCCATCGCCTCGTGGTCCGCGAGCGCCGACCAGGCGGCGTCCAGGCTGACGGGGAGGGTGGTGCGGGCGGTGGCCTGGGCGCGCTTGGTCATGTCGGTCCTCGTCGTCGGGGTCATCTGGTTCGCAGGGTCACTTGTTCGCTGGCCGCCACCGGATCTGCTCGCGACGGTGGGTGTCGGGAGCGGCGTGGCGGGGCAGGGTGCGGGGGCACCGCCGACGATGGTGACAGGCCGCGGGAGCCCTCGCTCGGGCGCCTCGCATCGCGGGCAGGAGGAGGAGACGTGGACGACGGATCGGTGGACGAGCAGACCTCGCTGTGGCGCGACCTCGTCGGACCGAGGCGCGGTCCGGAGAGCCCGGGTGTTCGCCGCGGACGCCGCGTGGCGACAGTCGGCCTGACTCTGCTCGCCTTCGCTGTCGCCGTCGGGATGATCCTCCTCGCGCAGTCGAGCCGGGACGACGACTGGCCGCTGAACGTGCTCATCTTCCCGCTGGGCATCGGGATCGGCGGAGGTGTGCTCGCCATCGCGCGCGTGACGCGGATCGCCGGGTGGATCGTGATCGCGGTCGCCGCCTGGGCCTTCTTCACCTGGTACGGCCTGGTGTCGATCGTCGATCCCTACGAGGCGATCTCCGACTCCCTCAGCCATCCCGGCGGCAAGGGCCCGGACCTCGACTCGGTGGGAGAGGCGCGCTTCTGGGGGGCCTTCTTCCTCCTCATCGTCAACGTCCCGGCGGCCTTGCTCGCCTGGGCGTTGCTCGCCGAGCGCCTGCAGCGAGGCAGGCGCCGGGAGTGACCGGTCCCCGGCCCGCTGGGTGCGGCGGGCCGGGGACCGGTCATCGATCTCCTCGCAGAGCGCTACCTGGTTACCGTGACCGTCACGACCCGGCTGTAGCTGACCCCGCCACCCGAGGGCTGGCTCGCCTTGAGCCGGTACTGCCACCCGCTACGAGCCAGCTGCGCCTTGTCGGAGAACGAGAGCGACGTACCCGTCACCGCCTTGCCCGCATTGCGCCACACACCGTCAGCACCCTTGACCTCCCAGCGCAGGCTCGGCACCGGATCGGCGTCCACGCTCGCGGTGAGCGTGAACGTCGCCCCCGCCTTCACCGTCACCGACTCCGGCTGCGTGGTGAACGTGACCCGCTTGATCGGCGTCGCCCTCGTCGTCGCCGTACGACCCACACCCGCCTCATTCACCGCAGCGACCGTGAACGAATAGGTCTCAGCGTTGCTCAACTTCTTCACCACACACGACGTCACCGACGCGGGCACCTCGCACACCGTGCGCACGACCGCTCCGGTCGAGCTCAGCAGCTTCACCCCGTACTCGGTGACCGGCAGCGGCCGGTTCGCCACCGACGGCGCCGTCCAGCTCAACGTCACCTGCCCGTCGCCGGGCACCGCCTTGAACGAACCCGGCGCCCGCAGCAGGCGCGAGACCGACAGCTTCGCCGACGTCGACGTCACCGAGCCACCAGCGTTGCTCACCACGGCACGGAACAGCGCGTTGTTCAACCCCGCCGCACCCGTCACCGAGTAGGACGACGCACCGTTGACCGCCGGACCCGACTGGACCTGCGTCCACGTGGCCCCGTTGTTCAGCGAACGCTCCCACGTCACCGACGGCGCCGGATCACCCGTCACGTCCACGTTGAACGTGGCCGTGCGCTCATCCATCACCGACAGATCCGACGGCTGCGTCACCACCGTCGGCGCGACCGCGACCTGCTTGACCGTGATCGGTCCCACCACGTTCGAGAACGTCGGCGTCTCGGGGTAGCCCTTCAGCTTCGAGACCAGCTTCACCCGGTAGTAGCGGCCCGCCTGCAGGCCGCTCAGCAGCCCCACCGAAACACCGGCGTTGAACACCCCCGACGGGGCGCCCTCACCGCCCGCGCCCGCGACATCGACCCAGTCCTTCTCGCCGTCCGGCGAGGACTGCCACTGCCACGCCTGCGAGGTTGCCGCCGGCTGCGACTGACCGGTCGTGGCGTACAACGTGTCGTCGGTGTCCAACGAGTCGCCGCCCGCCAACGCCCCGCCGAGCGAGATCCACTTCCCGAGCGGCGTCACCGGCTCCGACGGCGCTGAGGCCACCGACTCCCCGGCCGAGTTCTTCGCTGTCACCGAGAACGTGTACGACGTGCCGTTGCTCAGACCCGACACCACACACGACGTCGACGTCTGCGTCACGCACGAACCACCCGGGGCGCCGGTGACCGTGTAACCCGTGATCGCCGCACCACCGTCGGAAGCCGGCGCCGTCCACGACACCGTCGCCGACCCGTCACCCGCCACCGCCGAGACACCCGTCGGCGCACCAGGCACCACCGCAGCCGGCTTCGGCTTGTAGAACAACAGGATGTACCCGTCACCGCTGTTGCCCCCCAGCGTCGCCTCGGTCGAGATCGGACCCGTCAGCCCCGCCGAGTAGCCGTTGCCGCCACCACCGCTGGAGCTATAGCCACCCGAGCCGCCGTAGTAGCCGCCGCCACCACCGCCACCGCCGCCGTAGAGGGGGCTACCGCCCCGCCCACCCTTGCCGGGCACGATGTCGCCGTTGACGAGTGCAGCAGGGCCGGACCCGCTCGTGACATCGGGGCAGAAGGCCGTCGACACTGGGAGCGAGCCGCCGGCGGTGGCTGTCGCGCCCCGACCTGCGCAGTCGGGGTAGGAGAGCGATGCGGCGTCGGCTCCAGCCGACCCTCCCGAGCCGGCACCCGCGTCGGAGCCCCGAAGATTCCGGGCGCTGCCGCCGCCCCCGCCAGCAACCGCGAGCGGCTCGGCCTGGCCGCTGAGGAACAGGAACGAGCCGCCGCCTCCCTGCCCCCCGTCGGCGCTGAACGGCCCCGTGGCGTAGGCGGGGCCGCCGCCACCCACCGTGGTCGTGCTTCCTGCGTAAACGCCGGCCTGGCCAACGAGGAGCGCCAGGGTCTTGCCCTGTGCGCCCTGGAGGACGCCGCGGACCTTGCCACCCAGCCCGCGCTTCGCTGTCGCCGGCTGCTCGATACCTCCGGCGGCCCCCGCGAGCTCGACGGTCACGGCGGTCGCGTCCGACGGCAGGGTCAGCGCCCTCTGCGCGCCGGTGTAGCTGATGAACACCGAACAGACGCCGTCGCCCGCCACGAACGGCGCGGGACAGGTCAGTGTCGCAGCACTCGCGGATGGCGCTGCGCCGATCACAGCCAGGCCGGCGAGGCCGGCTGCGGACGCGGCGAGGGCCGCCGTCGTCCTACGAATTGAGAACCCCATGTTCTAGATCCACCTCGGTGTCGATCATGTGCCGCGTACGCACCCCGAGCGTGGACGGCGGGCGCCTGGGAGCAGACGCGAGCCCATCAGACACTGGGACCGGTCCCGCCCGCAGTGATTCGGACGAACCAGGGCCGATACGGACCGAAGTCTCAGTTCACCGGCACCCGTTTCCCGCGCCAATCGACCGTGGGGGCTGACCGAACGTTCAGCCCCCACCATCGATCGGTCGGCGATCAGGGGGGCTAGCGGGTGATGGTGACCGTGACGACCCGGCTGTAGGAGACCGCGCCGGTCGGCTGGGTCGCCTTCAACCGGTACCGCCACCCGCTGCGCGCCGCGAGCGCCTTCTCGCTGTAGACCGTGGACGTCGCGCCCGCACCGTTCGCGTTGCGCCACGTCGCCCCGTCGTCCGAGCTGACCTCCCACCGCACCCGCGGAGCAGGATCACCGCTCACCGCAGCCGTGAACCGGAACGTCGCTCCCGCCGCCACGCTGGTGGACTCGGGCTGCTGGGTGAACACCGTCGCACGGATCGGGATGCCCGACACCGCGGCGGCCCGCCCCGCGCCGGCCGCGTTCACCGCCGCCACCGAGAACCCGTACTTGCTGCCGTTCACCAGCCCCCCGACGACGCAGCGCAGTGCAGCGTCGGCCGGCACCAGGCAGACCGTGACCGGGCTCGCGTTCGGCACCACACGCTGCACCACGTAGCCGGTCGGCTCCAAGGGCCGGTTGCCCAGCGACGGCGACCACGTCAACGTCAGCTGCCCGTCCCCACGCTGCACCGCGACCGTCGGCGGTCGCAGGAGGCGCGTCACCGACAGCCTCGCCGTGCTCGAGCGCACCGTGCCCGCCGTGTTCGTCGCCACGGCCCGGTACAGCGAACCGTCCAGTTTCGCCGCGCCCGTCACCGTCAGGGTCCGACCATCGCTCGACACCCCCGTGGCGGCGGTCGGGACCATCGGCGCCCACGTCCGACCGGAGTTCGTCGATCGCTCCCACGACACCGCAGGACTCGGCGCACCGGTCACCGCCACCTGGAAGGTCGCCGTCCGCTCGTCCATCGTGAGCGCATCGGCGGGCTGCTCGGTGAACACCGCCGCCTCGACGACGGGTTTGTCGATGACAGGGCCCACGACGTTCGAGTACGTGGTGGCATCGCGGTAGCCCGCGCGCACGTAGGTCAGCTCCAGGCGGAGGTACTGCCCGGCGTAGTCGCCCAGCGAGCTCAGGGCCGTCACCGGCACCCCGGAACCCGACGCGCCGGGCACGTCCCTCCACGCGCTCAGACCATCGGGCACGTATTGCCAGCGCCACCGCACGTCGCTCGCCCCCGGCGTCGCGGCGCCCACATTCGCCGCGAGACTGCCTGCGACCGTGAGGGGCGAGGAGTCGGCGCTGATCACCGGATCCGGCGTACTGGTCCACTCGGCGAGCGCGGAGCCGATCACGTTCGACACCACCACCGCGTCCGGGAAACCAGGCCGCTCGTAGGTCACCTCGAGCCGGTAGAACCGCTCCGCCACCAGCCCGTTCGACGCCGTCAACGACGTCACCGGCGTAGTCGTGCCACCCGCACTCGCAACATCGGACCACGCGCTACGACCATCCGGCGTCGTCTGCCACTGCCAGCGCACCACCGACGCCGTCGGCGTCGCCGCGCCCAGGTTCGCATCCAACGCACCCTCGACCGTCAACGGCGACGCGCTCGCATAGATCGACGGATCCGGGGTCGACGTCCACACCCCTAGCGAGGGACCCACGACGTTCGAGAACGCCTCCGCGTCCGGGAAACCCGCACGCTCGTACGTCACCTTCAACCGGTAGAACCACCCGGGCAGCAGACCGTCGCCCTTCAGCGCCACCACCGGCGCCGTCGTCCCAGTCGCACCCACCACGTCCGACCACGCCGTCGCACCATCAGGCGTGCGCTGCCACTGCCAGCGCACCACCGACGCCGTCGGCGTCGCCGCTGCCAGATTCGCGTTCACCTCCCCACCGGTCGTGAACGCACCCGTGCCCGTGGCGATCGCCGCCGGCGGCGTCGAGATCCACGAACCACGCGGCGTCACCGACCCCGACGGCAGCGACGCCGCGCCGTCGCCGTTGCGGTTCGACGACACCACCGAGAACGTCACCGCAACTCCCGGCTCCAGCCCCGACACCACACACGACGTGGCGGACGCCGCCGCAGTGCACGAACCACCTGCCGACCCCGTCACCGTGTAGCCGGTCACCGGCGACCCGCCGTCATCGGCCGGCGCGGTCCACGACACCCGCGCCGATCCCGCCTCATCCGCCGACACCTCCGCCGAGACACCTGACGGAGCACCCGGCACATCTGAGGCGATCACATCAGCCGCGGTGACCAACTCTGTCGCCGCGAGCCATCCGATGTCGAAACCGAAGACCGAGACCGCCAGCGACTTGCCCACCTGCGCCCGTGTCGGCGTGTACGAGCCGGAGGAGCCGTACTGCACCCGTTGGCCGTCGACCAACCAGGAGTAGATGTAGTTGTCCCCAGAAGTGGAAGGGTTCGAGATCCGGACGCCGACCGGCGTACCCGCCCTGACCTGCGACGTCGTCAAGGCTGCCGTGAAGGCGTACTGGTTCGTCACCGGCCCGATAACGTTCGAGTAGACCGTCGCGTCCGGATACCCGGCCCTCAGGTACGTCAGCGCCAGCCGGTAGTACTGCCCGAGGGAGAGGTAGGCCGGCGTTCCGGCCAGGGGCGTGACCGGCACGCCGGTGCCGCTGCGACCAGGCACGTCGTTCCAGGCGCTCCGGCCGTCGGGGACGTACTGCCATTTCCATCGCACGTCCGACGCCGCGGGAACCGCTGCTCCGACATTGGCTCGCAGAGTGCCGGCCAACGTCAACGGCAGCGCATCCGCGGCGATCACCGGATCCGGCGTCGAGGTCCACACCCCCAAGGGCGTCACCGCGGACGACGCACCCGATGTCGCCCCCTCGCCCACCGCGTTGCGCGGGCGCACCGTGAACGAGTACGCCGTGCCGTTGGTCAGACCCGTGATCGTGCACGACGTCGCGACCACGACACACGAACCGCCCGGCGAGCCCAGCACCGTGTACCCCGTCACCGGCGAACCGCCGTCATCCGACGGCGCCGACCACGACACCCGCACCGACGAGTCCCCGGCCACCGCACTGACCGTCGTGGGGGCCGACGGCGTCGACTGCAACGGCGGTTCGTACGTCAGCACGAGATAGCCGGCACCACTGTTGCCGCCCAGCGTCGACTCGTAGGAGAGCGGCGCACTCAGACCACCCGAGAAGCCGTTGCCGCCGCCACCGCCACCGCCGTAGCTGCCGCCACCACCGCCGTAGTAGCCGTCACCACCGGGGCCGCCGCCGTCGACATCGGAGTCGCCGCCGCGACCAGGGAGGATCGTTCCGTCCCGAACCTGCGCGGGCCCTGCTCCATCCCGCCCCAACTTCACACCGGCGGCGTCGCAGAACTCATCGCCATCGGCGCCGTTGCCGCCGCGGTCCGGCTGCGCACCGCCACCGACGGAGCACACTCCTCGACCGTTCCCTCCCGTCGAGGTTCCCGAGCCATCTCCGCCGCCCTGACCGATGTAGTAGCTGGCGCCGCCGCCACCTCCCGCCGCGGCCACGAGAACGCCCGTCGCCCCGAAGGCCAGGAAGGATCCGCCGCCGCCGGTGCCGGTCGGCGACAGGTAATCAGGCACGGGTACACCAGCCGCTCCGATGCGGTAGATCAGCCTCTGGCCGGCGGCGTTGAGGAGGCGACCGCGCAGCTTTCCCCCCGATCCTCCAGGCACGTCGTAGGCGGGATTCGCGGCATCGATGGCGTCTCGATACGCGGAGCCCCCGCTCGCGCCAGCGAGCTCCACCGTCACGACCCCCGCCTCAGCGGGAAGAGTGATCTCGCCCTGCCTGCTGGTGTCGGTGAGCCGCACGGTGCAGGTCGAACCCGACATCACGAACGGCGCCGGGCAGCTCACCGCCGCCTGCACCGGCGCAGCCGATACGGCAGCGACCGCACTCACACCGCCACCCAGCAGAGCCACCGCCACCACCCGCGACAGCAGCCCCGCACCGACCCGCTCGAACCCCATGACCCACCACTTCTCTAGCTGTGGCAGCACCGACGGCCGCGAGCGACCGCGAGGCTGCCGGGAGCAGACAGCCGGCCCTGCACGCAAGGCCTCGCGATCATGGTGGCGCAGCGAGGGCCGGGGTGTGGAGGATCTGGGGAAGGTCGACGCAATCTGAGCGCAATGTCGCTCCGGAACGGGGAGATCGACCCGCCGGAAGGGTGCCGAGATGCCGAGTGCCTCCCCGACCGTCGCGGTCGAGGAGGCACTCGGGTGGATCAGCTGAAGCGCTCCCGGCTCAGCGCACCCGGTAGGTGAGCTTGAACGGCTGCGCGTCGTCCACCGGCACGCCCTGGCAGGAGAACGCGGTGTTGCGGAAGCAGGCGAAGCGGCCGCTGGCGTTCACCAGCGTCACCTCGACGAACTTCACCGACCCGAAGGGCACCGTCAGGGCGCCGTTGCCGGTGCTGCTGTTGAGCGGCACGACCTTGCGGCTGATCGCGCCGGACTTGGCGAACGAGGTGACGATGGCGCGCGAACCGCGCACGGTGGCGGGTGCGTCGATCGTCACGGTCAGGCGGCGGGCGGCCGGCACCTTCGGCGTGAAGCGGTAGGTGGCGCTGGCGAGGTGGTTGATCTTGCGGGTCACCACCCGGGTCTTCAGGTCCCTGAGGACGACGCTGCCCACCGGCGCGGCGGTCGGGTAGCGCAGGGCCGCACCCTCGGCGTAGGTCCGGCCCGGGAGACGGTTGCCGACGGCGAAGTCGGCGAAGGCGGCGGCAGCGGTGATGCCGCGCGCCCGCAGCGCACCGTCGACCGCCTGCCACGAGTACTGGTCCGGCGCCTCGCCTGCGGCATCCACGCGGTCCCAGATGTCGCGCACGATGGTCGGGAGACCGCCCTCCGCCGTGGGGAACCGCTCGGACAGGTTGCGGAAGAAGATCCACACGCCGTAGTGCCAGCCGCTGAGCGAGCCCTCGCCGATGAACTGGTCCATCGACAGACCCGGGCGGGTCAGCGGGCTGTTGGCGAGGTACTGGCGGTTGTCGTTGACGCTCGGGTAGACCTCGTCCTCGATCCAGGCCGCCGTGGCCTCGAGGAGCCAGGCGTCCTCGAGGTAGTCGTAGCCGAACTGCACGGCGTGGAAGTACTCGTGCGCGGCCGTGACGCGCAGCGAGTCGATCGGCGTGTTCTGCGCGGTGAACTCCGAGTAGTCGTCGTCGAGCACGCAGTAGGCCCACACGTCGTAGGCGCCCTCGACGTTGGTGCGCGGGTCGTCGCTGGTGCAGTAGCCGTAGGTGCCGTCGGCGCCGATGTTGGCGATGTAGACGTCGATGCGGCTGTCACCGCCCGCGGTGCCGTCGGACTTCGGGGCGCGGTAGCCGGCGGCGAGGTACTGCTCGTGGATGAGGCCCATCTCGCGGAGCACCGTGTCGACGTAGTCGGGGATGCCGTTCTCACCGGGTTCGCCGGAAGCATCCTGGAGGTCGGTCGGGTCGGGCGCCGCATCGGTGGAGGTCACGTAGTGGACGCAGATCGACTCGTCGCACGCGGGCGTGGCCTCTTCGACGGCGTAGGTGACGTCACCGCGCACATTGGCACGCCGCTCGGCGGTCGGTCGGGCGAGGTAGGCGTCGGCCTTGGCCCGCTGCGCGGGCGCGAGCTCGGACCTCGTCGCAGCGAGGTCGCGCAGAGCGATGGTCCGGTCCGCACCACCGGCTCCGGCGAAGGAGTCCTGGACGGCGGCGAGCGCCTTGGCCGCACGCGGGCTCGAGGCCTGCTGGCGGTCGTTGTCGGCCTGGGCCGAGGGTGCGAGGAGCGCACCGGAGAGCGCTGCCAGCCCGACGAGGGTCGCGAGCCGGGCGCGGTGTGAGGCGAATGACATGTCGCGGACTATAGGAGTGCCGCGACCCCCGCCGTGGGGTTTCGAAGGTCCCTACTTGACTGACCACTTCGGGCCCTCCGGCCTAGTCCGGCGAGGCCCCGATGCCAGGCGCTCAGCACCCCCGGCCGGGGTTCAGCCGCCCCTCGGGATCGAAGACGGCCCGGACCTTCCGCATCAGGTCGAGCTCGCGCCGCCCGACCTGGTGGGCGAGGAAGGGCAGCTTCAGCGCGCCCACGCCGTGCTCGCCGGTGATCGTGCCGCCGTGGGCGAGGGCGGTGTGGAGGATGCGCTCGAAGGCCGTCTCGGCCCGACGGCGCTGGTCGGGGTCGGTCGCGTCGAAGACGATGGTGGGGTGCAGGTTGCCGTCGGCGGCGTGGCCGAAGGTCCCGATGGTCACGTGCTCGTCGACGGCGATCTGCTCGATCGCCACCACCATGGCCGGGAGTGCGTCGGGCGGCACGCCCACGTCGTCCAGGAGGATCGAGCCCTGGCGCTCGAGGGCCGGCAGGGCGAGGCGACGAGCGGCCATGAACTCCTCCCCCTCGGCGAGGTCGTCGGTGCGGTAGACCTCGCCCGCGCCGTGGCCGCGCGCGATGCGCTCCACCTGCTCGGCCTCCGCCGCGGCCGAGGAGCCGTCGCAGACCACGAGCAGCAGCGCCTCGGCGGAGGTGTCGAGCCCCATGCCCGCCATCTGCTCGACGGCCGCCACCGTCGTGCGGTCCATCAGCTCGACCGCCGCCGGCGTGAGGCGCCCGCCGATCTCGACCACCGCCTCCATCGCCGCGCCGAGCGAGGCGAAGGACGCCGCCACGGTGGAGGCGGCGGTGACGGCCGGCAGCAGCCGGACGCTCGCCTCCACGATCACCCCCAGCGTGCCCTCCGAGCCGATCATGAGCCGCAGCAGGTCGAGACCGGCCACGTTCTTGCGGGTGGCCCCGCCGAGGCGCACCACCTCACCGTCGGCGAGGACGACGGTCAGCGCCGCCACGTGGTCGGCGGTGACGCCGTACTTGCAGCACGCCATGCCGCCGGCGTTGGTCGCGATGTTGCCGCCGATCGTGCAGGTGGCGCGACTGCCCGGGTCGGGCGCGTAGCGCAGGCCGTGGGCCGCGGCGGCGCGGTCGAGGGCGCCGTTGATCACCCCGGGCTGCACCGTGGCGAGGCGGCGGGCCGGGTCGATGGAGACGATGCGGTCCATCTCCGCCACGCTCAGCACGAGGCAGCCCGCCAGGGCGTTGGCGCCGCCCGTCAGACCGGTGCCCGCGCCGCGGGTGACCACCGCGACGCCGTGACGCTGCGCCCACTGCAGCGCCGCCACCACGTCGTCCACGCTGCGGGCGCGGACGACGGCGAGGGGCGCGGCATCGGGGGCGATCGGGCTCTGGTCGCGGCTCCACGCCGCCATCAGGTCGGGGTCGACGACCACCCGCGGATCGCCCTCGAGGAGCTGCCGGAGCTCCTCGAGGGCACGGGTGTCGGCACCGGTCGCGACCACCCCTCAGCGCTTGCGCAGCGAGCGCGGCAGCTTGGGCAGCTGGGTGGCGCGCCCGTGCATCACGGTGGTGAGCGTGGCGACCTGGGTGTCCTGCGCCGCGGTGCGCTCGAAGGAGGTGAGGTTGAGCGGCGCCTTGAAGCGGGTGCGGGTGACGGCCTTGGCGTAGGTGAACTCCTTGAGCCCGTCGGGGCCGTGGATGCGCCCGAAGCCGGAGTCGCCGACGCCGCCGAAGGGCAGGCCCGGCACGGCCGCGAACGAGATCACCGAGTTGATCGCGGTCATGCCGGTGCGCAGGCGACGGGCGAGCTCGTCGCCGCGGGAGGCGGAGTAGATCGACGAGCCCAGGCCGTACTTGCCCGCGTTCGTGAGCCGGACCGCCTCGTCCATCGATGCCACCTTGCGCACCGTCACCGTCGGGCCGAAGGTCTCCTCGCACACGGCCTCGGAGTCCTCGGGGACGTCGACCAGCACCGTCGGCTGGATCGCGCGCGCCCCCTCGGGCACCTCCCCGCCCACCAGCGCGCGCCCGCCGCGGGCGAGGGCGTCGGCGATGTGGCGACGCACGACGTCGACCTGCGAGGGCATCGTCATCGGCCCGATCGGCGCGTTGGAGTCGCTGCCCGAGCGCAGCTCGCGCGCGCGGCGGGTGAGGGCGTCGAGGAAGGAGTCGTAGACGTCGGCGTGCACGTAGACCCGCTCGATGCCGGTGCAGGTCTGGCCGGCGTTCGCGAAGGCGCCCCAGCAGGCGGCGTCGGCGGCGGCCTCCACGTCGGCGTCGGAGTCGACGAGCATGGCGTCCTTGCCGCCGGCCTCGATGACGACGGGGGTGAGGTTCTCGGCGCAGGCGGCCATCACGCGCTTGCCGGTGGCCGTCGAGCCGGTGAAGGCGACCTTGTCGACGCCCGCCTTGCACAGCGCGGTGCCGGTGTCGCCGAAGCCGGTGACCACCTGCAGCAGGTCGTGCTCGGGCGCGACCTCCTTGAGGCTCTCGGCCAGCCACGCGCCCACACCGGGAGTGTGCTCGCTGGGCTTGAACACCACGGTGTTGCCCGCGGCCAGGGCGTAGGCGATCGAGCCCATCGGCGTGAACACCGGGTAGTTCCACGGGCCGATCACACCCACCACGCCGAGCGGCAGGTACTCCACCGACGCGGCCTGGTTGGCCAGCAGCAGCCCGGGGCTCACGCGCTGGCGCCCCAGCACCTTGGGTGCGTGCGAGGCCACCCACGCGAGGTGGTCGATCGCGAGCACGGCCTCGAGCTGGGCGTCGCCGTGCGGCTTTCCCGTCTCGCGGTGGACGACGTCGACCAGCTGCGCGAGCCGGCGCGCGAGCACGCCGCGCCACTGGTCGAGCACCTCGCGGCGGCCGGTGAACCCGATGGCGGCCCACCACTCGGCCGAGGTGCGGGCGCGCGCGACGGCGGCGTCGACGTCCTCGGCGGTGTGGATCGGGTGGGTGCCGACGACGTCGCCGGTGCGGGGGTCGAGGGAGTCGAAGGTGGGTGAGCCCTGCTGGGCCACGGTGTCGGAGCCGGCCTCGGGGCCGGGGGCGGTGGTCGTCATCGTGCTGCTGCCTTTCCGCGCAGGAGGTCGGCGGCCTTCTCGCCGATCATGATCGAGGGGGCGTTGGTGTTGCCGCGGGTGACCATCGGCATGACGCTGGCGTCGGCGACGCGCAGGCCCTTCACACCGCGGACCTTCAGCTCGGGGTCGACGACGGCGCGCTCGTCGCCGCCCATCGCACAGGTGCCGACGGGGTGGTAGAGCGTCTGGCTGTGCCGGCGGATGTGGTCGACGATCGCGGTGTCGCTGATGTCGCTGCCGGCCCGCCACTCGCGCATCGTCGGCAGCAGGCCGCCGACGATGTGGGGAGCGATCGGGCCGCCGAAGGTGATCTCGAGCGTGCGACGCACGCCCGCGGTCATGGCGTCGAGGTCGGTGGCGTCGTCGTAGTAGGCGGCGTCGATCTCGGGGTGCCAGTGCGGATCGGTGGAGCGCAGGCGCAGCGTGCCGCGACTGGCGACGTTGACCAGCGTCGGCGCCGCGGTGAAACCGCGCTCGGTGGGCTCGTGCAGGCCGTTGTCGTAGAAGCCGGTGGGCGCCACGTGCGCCTGGATGTCGGGGGCGGCGAGGTCGGGACGCGAGCGCCAGAAGCCGCCACCCTCGCCGATGTTGGAGACCAGCGGGCCGGTGCCGCTGGCCTTGGCGCGCAGGAACTGGCCGAGGTTGTTGTGGTTGAGCAGGTCGGTGACGCCGCGGGTGCGGAACACGAGCGGGACGACCGGGTGGTCGTGGAGGTTCTGGCCCACCCCCGGCAGGTCGACGAGGACGTCGACGCCGACCTCGCGCAGGTGCGCGCCCGGACCGACGCCGGAGAGCATCAGCAGCTGCGGGGAGGCGATCGCGCCGCCGCTGAGCACGACCTCGGCCTCGACGCGGGCGGTGCGCAGGCGCCCGTCCACCTCGTAGAGGACGCCGACCGCGCGGCCGTCCTCGATGAGCACGCGGTGGGCGTGGGCGCCGGTGCGGATCGTGAGGTTGGGCCGCGACTCGGCGGGCTCGAGGTAGGCCTTCGCCGTGCTCCAGCGGCGGCCCTTCTTGCAGGTGACCTGGTAGAGCCCCGCGCCCTCCTGCTCGCGACCGTTGAAGTCGTCGTTGCGCTTGAGGCCGGCGGCCACCGCCGACTCGACCCAGAGGTTGGTCATCGGGTGGGTGTAGCGGCGGTCCTCGACGTGCAGGGGACCGTCCTGCCCGTGCAGCGGAGCGCCCAGCCGGGTGTTGCCCTCGGCCCGCTTGAAGTACGGCAGCACGTCGTCGTGGCCCCACCCGGTGGCGCCGTAGGCGTCGCGCCAGGTGTCGAAGTCGGCGTGGTTGCCGCGGATGTAGATCATCGCGTTCATCGACGAGCAGCCGCCGAGGGCCTTCATGCGCGGCCAGTCGGCGCGTCGTCCCTCGAGCTGCTTCTGCTCGGTGGTGCGGTAGCCCCAGTCCCACTTGGTGCGGAAGAGGTTGGCGAACGCGGCGGGCACCGTGATCTCGTCGGCGTCGGCCGGCCCGCCCGCCTCGAGCAGCAGCACGCGGGTGCGGGAGTCCTCGGTGAGCCGGGCGGCGATCACGGCGCCGGCGCTGCCGGCCCCCACCACCACGTAGTCGAAGGTCTCGGTGTCGGACGCCGAGTGGGCCATGGAACCTCCTGGAAAGGCGCTGCGGTGCGCCGGGCCGCGGGTGCGGACCTGCTGCCCTCGACGGTAGGCCGTGTGAGGGCGATCACCAAGGCCGATCTCAGGATTCTGACTGCGGGCCCTGTCAGATCGCGGGCGAGCGGGCGGGCGCGCGGCGTCGAGCGCGCGAGGCCCGTGGACGACGACGGGGCCGGGTCAGGCGTCGAAGCTGCCGTGGCGGCCGGCGCCGTCGGCGAACCGGGCGGCCCCGGCGAGCGCCTCGGCGATCGACACGGTGCCGTGGTGGTACTCGGCCGCCAGCGCGTCGTCCTCGCCCAGACCCTCCTGCTCGAGCACGGAGAGGCGGTCGTGGCGCAGGCAGGTCTGGGGGAACGCGGCGAGCTGGTGCGCCAGCCGCACCGCCTCGTCGACGGCGGTGCCGTGCGGCACCACCCGGTTGGCCAGGCCCATCCGCAGGGCCTCCTCGGCGCCGACGGGGCGGCCGGTGAGGAGGAGGTCCATCGCGTGGCTGGTGCCGATGAGGCGGGGCAGGCGCACGGTGCCGCCGTCGATGAGGGGCACGCCCCAGCGCCGGCAGAGGACGCCGAGCACGGCGTCGTCCTCGACGACGCGCAGGTCGGCCCAGATCGCGAGCTCCAGGCCGCCGGCCACCGCATGGCCCGCGATGGCGGCGATCACCGGCTTGCCCAGGCGCAGGCGCGTGGGACCCATGGGGCCGTCACCGTCGGGCTCGAAGCGGTTGGGGTCGCCGGCGGCGAGGGCCTGCAGGTCGGCGCCGGCGCAGAAGGTTCCACCCTCGCCGTGGAGGACGGCGACCGCGGCGTCGGGGTCGGCGTCGAAGGCACGGAAGGCGTCGGCGAGCGCCTCGGCACTCGCGCGGTCGACGGCGTTGCGGCGCTCGGGGCGGTCGATGCCGATGAGGGTGACGGGGCCGTCGGTGCGGACCGTGACCGTGGGCCGGGGAGTGGGACTGGAGGTGGAACCGGGTGAGCCCATGTCGTCAACCCTTGAACGTCGAGGGGCCGGCGTCGTCGAAGGGGGCGCCGTCGCGCTCGCGCACGGCCTGCTTGAAGCCGACCTCGGCCGCACGCTGCTGGAAGGCGTAGCCCTCGCGGGTGTGGCGCGAGATGCCGTCGAAGACCGTGCTGATCATCTGGCTCGTCTGCACGCCCTGGGCCAGCAGGGCGGAGTTGAGGGCGAGCTTGACCATCACCAGCTGGTTGATCGGCATCGCCGCGATGCGCTGGACGAGCACCTCGGTGCGCTCGTCGAGCTCGTCGGATTCGGGGGCCTCCACGGCGAGGCCCCACTCGGCCGCCTCCCGACCCGAGAGGCAGTCGCCGGTGAGCAGCAGCCGCTTGGCGCGCTGGTCGCCGAGGCGGTGCGCCCAGAGTCCGGCACTGGGCACGCCCCACACGCGGGTGGGCGGGTAGCCGATCTTGGCGTCGGCGGCGATGACGATCTGGTCGCAGTGCAGCGCGATGTCGGTGCCGCCCGCCACGCAGAAGCCGTGGATCTTCGCCACCGTGGGCTTGTTCGCGTGCAGCAGGCTCGCGAAGCCCTTGGTGAAGCGGCTCATCATCGCGTAGTCGACCATCGGGTCCCACGTGCCGCGGGGATCGTGGTTGCGCATCTGCACGTCGGGGTCGAGCACGGTGCCCTCGCGCGGGACGGCGCCGGCCATCGCTCCGTCCATGAGGTTCTCGGCGGACGCCGCGAGGTCGTAGCCCCCGCAGAACCCCTTGCCGCGCCCGCTCAGCACGATCACGTGGACGCGGGGGTCGAGGTCGGCGCGCTCGACCGCGTCGGCGAGCTCGACCGGGGTGTCGGGGGTGATGGAGTTGCCCTGCTCGGGACGGTCGAAGGTCAGCCGCGCCACGCGGCCGTCGACCTCGTAGGTGAGCGTGCGGTAGCGCGGCGCCTCGGCTCCGGCGCCCGAGGGGGCGGCCTGCTGGCGCCACGGAGCGGGATCGGTCACGCCGTGGACGCTACAGAAATCTGATCGGTTGCGCCACGAAGTGTTACAACCCGTGACGCGGGAGGCCGGCGAGGCCGGCTGCGAAGCGAGCGAGCAGATCGGCGTCGAGCGGGAGGTCGCGCTCGCCGACGCGGGTGAGCGCCCGCAGCGGGTGGTTGGCGTTGACCGCCAGCACGAGGCGCGCGCCGGCGGCGACGAGGTCGTCGAGCAGCACGGGTCGGGCGGTCGTCGTCCACCCCCAGGTGCGGGCGATCGCGGCGAGGTGATGGGCGGTGATGCTCGGCAGGGCAGGGCCCTCGGGCACCACGAGCTCGCCCTCGCGACACAGCAGCAGCGTCCAGGTCAGGCCCTCCAGCACCGTGCCGCGGTGGACGAGCAGGGCGTCGTCCGCACCGGCGAGGCGGACCTCTCGCTTGATCGCGAGCTGGGCGAAGAGGTCGGTGGTCTTCAGATGCGCCGTGCCGCGGGTGTGCTCGACCGCCTGGACGACGAATCCGCCGTCCTCGACGCCCGGCGGGTCGACGGGAGTGGAGGCGATGAGCGCGCGGGCGCCGTCGGCGCGTTCGGGGGCGGCGATGGTGAGGCCGTCGGGGAACAGGGTGATGCGCACCGACTGCGCGGGCGCCCCGGACGTGCGGGCGAGGTGGGCGAGGTGGGCGCGCAGGACGCCCCGAAGGCGCTCGACGTCGAGGCGATGCCCCCACAGCTCCTCGGCGCCTCGGGCGAGCCGCTGCTCGTGCATCGCCCAGCCCAGCGTGGCGCCGTGCTCGACCACGAGCGTGGTGAAGACGCCGTACGGGTAGAGCGCGAAGGTCGGCGGCACGGCGTCGACGGGATCGCCGTCGAGCGTGTAGGTCGTCGCCACGGGGTCATCCTGGCAGGCGGCGGGGGCGGGGCAGATCGTGGCGGGCGGGCGTCGTCCACCCGGGAATGAGCCGGACTACTCGACCGAAACTCGTGCTTGTTGCATGAAGCTTCAGCCGAGAAGGTGGTAATTCGCCGGTTCACCGGCGAATTCCGACCTCAGCCGCACCCGCCCGGAGCGACCGCCGGACGCCCGGCAGCGCGGTCGGCGAGCCGGTCGGCGAGGAAGCCGATGGCGGGGCCGGCGAAGGACACGATGCCGGTGACGTGCTCACCGAGCGGCACGTCGAGGAAGGCGACCTTGGCGCCGCGGGCGCACCAGCGCTCGCGCAGGTCGGCGGCCTGGCGGAACGGGATCACCTCGTCCTGGCGTGCGGCGCCGAGGATGAGCGGCACTCGCGGGGCGGTGTAGCCGAGGTCGGCGCTGCGCAGCGTCGCGCGCCACAGCGGGTCGTTGATGACGTCGCGGGCCAGGTAGGTGCGCGAGTCCTTCGGCAGCAGGGCGCCGAGCCCGACCGCGCCGACGATGCAGGTGCGGCGCAGCAGGTCGGCGGTGCGTCGTCCACGCGGGTTGAGGAAGGTGTCGAGCTTCAGCTGCGGGTAGGCGGCGTCGAAGCCGATGCCCGTGTAGAGCAGGAGGAACGCGAACAGGGAGCCGTCGAGCGCCGACCACATGCCGAGGAAGTCGGCGGGCGGGGCGCCGACCGCGCCGGCCACCACGTCGAGCTCGGGGGCGTAGCTGGGCGCCAGCTGCAGCGCCCAACCGGCCGCATTGCCTCCCTCGGAGTAGCCGAACACCAGCACCCGACCGTCGCGGGCCAGCCCGGAACCCCGCACCTGCCGCGCCGCGCGGACGACGTCCAGCACCGCCCGACCGTTCGCCCGCCCGACGACGAAGGTGTGGTCGCCCGGGGTCCCGAGCCCGGGGTAGTCGGTGATCGCGACCGCCCAGTTGCGGCCCAGCAGCTGGCTGATCGTGTAGCTCTCGTACTCCGTGCCCTGGGCGAGCTGCTGGGAGGCCGCGCAGCGATCGGCCATCCCCTGGGTGCCGACGGCCAGCGACACGACCGGCCGCTCACCCGGCCCGGCCCACGGCGTGGTCGGCACGAGGAGCGTGCCGGTGACCTCGATCGGCCGACCGTCCTGCAGCTCTGAGCGGTAGCGCAGGCGCCACGCCCGGGCGTCGAAGGGGATGAGCGGCAGCACGTGGGCGACGAACGGCGTCGCGCCCAGCAGGGCCCCGGGCTGGCCGGGCTGGCCGGGCTGGCCGGGCGGTCCGGACGACGACCGGGCGGGCGCCGCGGCGGGCGCGAGGAGCGGGACGACGAGACCGAGCAGCAGCACGGCCACGACCTGGGGCAGCAGGTGGGGGCGACGGCGCACCGGGGGCGGCGCGCCGCGCCGGGAGGGTCGCCGAGGGGGTCGGCGCTCGTCCGGGAGCACGGGCCGAGGATGGCACGCACGCGGCCGCGCTGACCACGGCCGACCCCGGACGGCCCACCGCTCCGCGGGGACGACGGCCCGACCCTGCCAACCCTCCGGACCGCTGGCCGTCGTGCCGACAGGGAGTGACAGCGGCGAGCTCCCGGGTCTATCATCGCCGACAGGCGATGATTCTAGGAGGACTCGCGATGGGCGTCGGCCACGGACACGGGCACGGTCACGGTGGTGCCCACGCGGGCGCGGCCCACCGCTGGCGACTCGCCCTGGCCTTCGCCCTCGTCGGCGGCTTCTTCGTCGTCGAGCTGATCGCGGGCCTGGTGTCCGGGTCGCTGGCGCTGCTGTCCGACGCCGGCCACATGGCCGCCGACGTCGTCGCGCTCGGCGCCGCGCTCGCCGCGACCCGCATCGCCGCGCGCCCCGACCGCACCGGACGACGCACCTTCGGCTCCTACCGCGCGGAGGTGTTCGCCTCCGGCCTCACGGTGCTGCTCATGCTCGGCGCCGGCGCGTACGTGGTGGTCGAGGCCATCGCGCGCATCGGCGAACCGGTCGACCCCTCGACCACCCCCGTGCTGGTCGTCGGTGCGCTGGGCCTGGTGATCAACGTGATCGCCCTCCTCCTCCTGCGCGGCGGCGCTGGCGAGAGCCTCAACGTCAAAGGCGCCTACCTCGAGGTCGTGGCCGACACCGTCGGATCGGTCGGCGTCATCGCCTCGGGCGTGCTCGTGGCCGCGACCGGCGACGGCTGGTGGGACACCGCGGTGGCCCTGGCGATCGCGGCGTTCGTCGTCGTCCGCGCGGTGATGCTGGGGCGCGAGGTGCTCGCCGTCCTCGGTCAGCACGCGCCCGCCGGCATGGAGCCGGCCGAGGTCGAGGGCACGCTGCTCGCCGTGCCCGGCGTGGCCGAGGTGCACGACCTGCACCTGTGGACCCTGACCTCCGGCATGCACGTGGCCACCGCCCACCTGGTGGCCCACGCCGGAGCCGGCGAGACGGTGCTGGCCGGAGCGCGGGCAGCGCTGCGCGACGTCCACGGGGTCGACCACGCGACGCTGCAGGTCGAGTCGGACGCCAGCGCCTGCCAGGAGCTCTCGTGGTGAGCACCTCGGAGCGGATGGGGCCGGGCGCCGCGACCGGCGCGGTCCTGGCCGGCGAGGTCGAGGCGCTGGACGCGGCCTCCGCTCTGCTCGACGCCCTCGGCGACCGCTCCCGCCTGACGATCGTGCAGCACCTGCTGCTCGGCGAGCATCGCGTCGTCGAGCTCACCGCCCACCTCGGGCTCGCCCAGTCGACGGTGTCGAAGCACCTCGCCTGCCTGCTCGGGTGCGGCGTGGTCGGCGTGCGCACGCAGGGGCGCTCCTCGTACTACTCGCTCACCCACCCGGACGCCGTCCGCGCACTGCTCGCAGCCGCCGGTGCGCTGCTCGAGCTCACCGACGCCGCCGTCGTCGCGTGCCGCGCGGGCGAGGGCGAGGCGCGCTAGATTCACCGACCAGGGGGCGCGTCCCGCCTCCGGGAGGAGGCGGCCGTGCGCGTTCGATCGCCGCGACGAACCGTCGCCGCACGCGCCCTGAGCGCCACCGCCGTGCTGGCGGTGGCCACCGGCGCAGCGGGGGCACGCCGCCACCTCGTGATGCGACGCGTCGCGCCCGCACTGCGCAACCCGTGGCTCTACCTGCCCACCCTGGTGAACGCCCGCACCCTGCCGCGGCTGCGCCGCGCCCTCGCGGTGACCAAGCCGGTGGCCGACGGGGTGTCGATGGAGGAACGGCGGATCCGCGGGATGGACGGGCGACCCGACGTCACGGTGGTGATCTACCGGCCCGCCGCGCCGGGGCCGAGCGGTGCCGTGCTGTGGCTGCACGGCGGCGGGTTCGTCGCCGGACACCCCGCCGGCGACCACGCCCTCGCCAGCGGCCTCGCCGCCGAGCTCGGGGCGGTCGTGGTGGCCGTCGACTACCGCCTCGCCCCCGAGCACCCCTTCCCCGCCGCCCTGGACGACGTCACCGCCGCCCTCGACTGGCTGGCCGCCTCCGCCGACGAGCTGGGCGTGGACGCCGCTCGCATCGCCGTCGCCGGAGCCAGCGCCGGCGGCGGGTTGGCGGCCTGCCTGGCCCAGCGTGCACTCGACGAGGGTGGGCCGGCGCTCGTCGTCCAGTGCCTGGTGTACCCGATGCTCGACGACCGCACGACGCGCTCGCGCCGCGGAGCCGGCCGGATCGCCTGGACCCCGGCCGCCAACCGGTTCGGCTGGTCGGCCTACCTGGGCGGGCGCGGCCGCACGGCCCCCACTCCCCCGCCGCACGCCGTGGCCGCCCGGCGCGACGACCTCACCGGACTGCCGCCCGCCTGGATCGGCGTCGGCACGCTCGACCTCTTCCACGACGAGTCGGTGGAGTACGCCCGGCGGCTCGGCGTGGCGCGGGTGCCGTGCGAGCTGCACGTGGTGCCGGGGATGTACCACGGCGCCGACGCGGTCGCGCCGGACGCAGTGGCGATGCGGGCGTTCCGGGAGGGGTGGGTCGGCGCGCTGCGGGAGTCGCTGGCGTCGTCCTGAGGGCTGCTGGTCGACCGAAACTCGTGCTTGTCGGCTGAAGCTTCATGCACCAAGCACGAGATTCACCGGTTCACCGGTGAATCCCCGCCGCCCCCGCCTCACCCCTCGTAGCGGATCTCGGAGCGCCAGTCGTCACCGGAGGCACCGCCCTGCTCGACGGCCGCCCGCAGCTGCTCGGCGACCCGGTCGGGGGTGAAGGGGCCCTCGTCGGCCAGCAGACCGCACACGGTCACCGACACCGCGCGGACGCCGTCCTCGCGCAGGCGGGTGTCGATGCTGCGCACCAGGTTGCGCACGCCGGCCTTCTGCACGCCGAGGGAGGCCGCGCCGAACCACGGCTTGTCGGCGGCCTCGCTGCCGGTGACGGTGATGCGCGCGCCGTCGTGGAGGTACGGGCGGGCGGCCTGCACGACGCTCAGCAGTGCTGCGACACCGAGGCGGACGTCGTCCAGCAGGCCGTCGACGCTCAGCTCGAGGGGGTCCTGCTCGCGGTAGGCCGAGGGGTTGAAGTGGACGACGTCGAGGCGCGCGTCGCCACCCTCGGCGTCGACGACCTCGGCGATCGTCGCCCGCGTGGCGGTGTCGTCGGTGAGGTCGACCACCCGCGTGGACGACGAGCCGCCGGCCGCCTCGACCTCGCCGGCCAGGGTGGCGAGCACGTCGTCGTCCGCACCGAGCAGGAGCAGGCGGGCACCCTCGGCGGCGTAGACGCGGGCGAGGGAGCCGGAGACGCCGGGGCCGGCGCCGGCGATGAGAACGGTGAGGGTCATGTCGCGAGCCTAGGTGGGCGGCAAGGCGACGGCCCCGCCCCGGGAGTCCGGGGCGGGGCCTGTGCCGAGGGCGCGAAGGCGCTCGAGGAGTGACCGGGTCAGCGGGTGACGGTCACCGTGATCGAGCGGCTGTACGACACCCCGACGCCCGCCTGCGTCGCCTTCACCCGGTAGCGCCACCCCGACCGCGCGGCGACCGCCTTCTCCGCGTAGGAGATCGTCGAGCCCCGTGCACCGGAGCCCACGTTCTTCCAGGACCGGCCGGCGTCCTTGCTGACCTGCCACACGAGGGAGGGGGCCGGTTCGGCGTCGACCACGGCGTTCAGGGTGAACGTGGCGCCGGCGGCGACCGAGACGTCGTCCGGGAGGCTCGTGAACGACACCGGGCGGTAGGGGATGCCCGCGACCTTGGCCGGGCGGCCGATGCCCGCCCGGTTGAGGGCGGTGATGGTGAACCCGTAGGTGGTGCCGTTGGTCAGGCCCGACACCGCGCACTCCAGCGGTTCGCCGACCGCGACCGTGCACAGGCGCTCGACGCCTGCGGCGCCGGTGCGCTCCACCACGTAACCCGTCACCGGCAGGGGCTTGTTGACCAGCGAGGGCGGCGCCCAGGTGAGGGTCAGTCGCCCGTCACCTCGCAGGGCCGTCGCCGACGACGGCGGGCGCAGCAGCCGGGTCACGCTCAAGGTCGCGGACGCCGAGGCGGTCGAGCCGGCCTTGTTGGTGGCCACGGCGCGGATGCGGACGCCGTTCAGCTTCGCGGAGCCGATGATCGACAGCGTGGCGGTGTCGCCGTCGCGGGCGAGGGAGGCACCGTCGGCGGCGGTGAGCGGCGTCCACGGGCCGCCCTTCGCGCTCTGCTGCTGCCACTCGACCGTTGCGGCGGGGCCGTTGCCCCCGACCGCCACGGAGAAGGACGCCGCCCGCTCGTCCATGGTCAGGGCGTCGAGCGGCGAGGTGACGATGGCGGGCACCTCGATACCCGGGGGCGAGGCCACCGAGGTGGCCGACTGGGTGCCGGCCGTCGGGTCGTTCGCCCCGGCGGGCGAGCCCGTGCCGAAACCGGCCAGCGTGTTGGTGGCGGGCCCGCCCCACGGCCCGGTGGCCGTGGAGGTGAAGGTGTAGCGCTGGCCGCCGGGCAGCGGCTCCAGGCCGTCGATGGTGCACGCCAGCGGGGTCGCCGACGCCGGCACCGTGCAGGTCCGGCCGCCGGGCGAGGCCGTCACGGTGTACGACGTCACTTCCACCGCGGCCTGCGGCGGGGCGATCGTCACGGTCGCCGAGCCCGGGCCGGGCCGCACCGCGGGTGCGCCGGGGATGATCCGGGGGTCGTCGAGGAAGCGCGCGAGGGCGAAGAAGGCCTGGTTGGCGTCGAAGCGGACCGGGTAGGTGCGCAGGTCGGCGCAGTACGGCGAGCCCGGTGGCGGGAGGAACACCACGGCCTGGTTGTACGCCTTGAACGTGGCGTCGGTATGCGTCCCCAGCCCGGGCACAAGGTAGACGCCGAGCCCATTCTGCCTCTTCGGACTGAGCGGGGTCGTGGTGGCTCCGGTGCCGGCATCACCCTCCGCGTTCGGGACAGCGGTGCCGAAACCGCTCAACGACTCAGCCGCGTCGCGGGTGGCGGCGGCCCACGGAGCGAAGCGGAACGCCTCGGTGCCGGCCTCACTCGGGACGCCGACCTGTCCGACGGCGACGGCCACCGTTCCCGTCCCGGCCGGGAGTGCCGGCGTCAGCTTCACCGCCAGCTTGGAGACCGCGCGGGTGCCGACGTGCTGGAGGCCGGTGAGGGCAACTGGGATGGAGCGCGGCTGCCCGGGCGCGCCGTCGCAGCGGAAGAGGTCCGCCACCTCGGCGTTGGTCACCGGCCTCGTGGTGACCCGCACGCTCGGTGCCGACGAGCCGCCCGGCCCGTTGGCGATCACGGTGACCTCGTATTTCGGCTGACGGAGGTCCGTCAGCGTGCATCCGAGCGGTTTCGCGCCCGTCAGCACCGCACAGGTCGCCGGCGCCGTGGTCGCGTCGCTCTCGGCGCGCACCGTGTAGGAGTCCACCGGCCCACCGGAGGTCGGCGGCACGACCGTCACCGTCAGCTGCCCGTCGCCGATCTCGATCAGGGGCGTGCCGGGCGCCCCGGGGGCCACGAACACCGGTGGCTCCTCGGCGTCGATGACGTCGTTGCCGTCGGCGTCGAGACCGCAGCGCACCGTCCACGACACGTCGCTGCTGAACCAGCCCAGGCTCGAGGGCGGGCTGTAGGCCTCGGCGAGCGGCACGGTCACCGAGCTCGCACCGTTGACGAAGTCGGGCAAGGTCCGCACGGTGTCGACGGTCGGGACGCCGCTCTGGTCGTAGAGAGCCACCGTCACCCCGCCGTCGGGTGCCGTCGCCGATCCCCCGGTGCGGGTGGCGGTGACGACCGCCACCTCCTTCGGGCCGTAGGCGCCGACGCGCGAGGGTGCCGCCGACAGGTCGTCGACGCTGCCGTAGGTGCCGTCGAAGACGGTGGAGTTCAGGCTCGCGCACCCCGACGAGAGGTCGACGGTGAGGGTGAGCACCCGGTCCTTGCCGATGCCGTAGTCGGCGAGCGTGCGGCCGTCGTCCAGCTCGGAGGTGCCGGCGAAGAGGTGCTGACGCTCGGGCAGGTAGCCCTGGGCGTCCTGGATCTTCGCCTTGACGTTCTCGATGCTGTCGGACGGCTCCACGTCGAGCTGGAGGCGGGCACCCGGCCCGGCGACCTGGACGACGAGGGTCATCGCCCGCGCCGGCAGCGTGGTCGCGGCGAGGGCGCCGACGACGAGGGCGAGCACGATCAGCAGCGCCCGCGCGCTGCGCCCCGCGGACGACGCCGCGCGGGCGACCCGCGGACGGAGCGGACGGGGACGTGGGGACGAGCGCACGAGTTCTCCTGGGATTGAGCAGAGCAGGACGGGCACCCGAGCGCATCCCGCGGAGGAGACACGTGCCGACAACGCCGTTCAACCGCTGGACGACCTCAAGGTCACGGTCGCGGGCGACGATGAGCCGAAGGCTCACCGCCGCAGGGGCCCCTCACGCCTGGGACAGCCGCTCGAGGCGAACATCCGTTCAGTCCGGCCGGGCGCGCGCGGCTCACGCCGCCTCGCGTGTCGACCGCCGACGAGGCGCCGGCGGCGTCGTCCTGAGGACTGCTGGTCGACCGAAACTCGTGCTTGTCGGCTGAAGCTTCATGTGAGGAGCACGAGATTCACCGGCTCACCGGTGAATCCCGACCGCCGGCCACCGCAGATCAGCGGGCGAGCAGGAGCCGACCGCGTCGCCGCGACCGAGCGGGGGCGGCGGCGCTGCGAGGCGCGGTGCGCACCAGCGCCCCCGCCCCGAGCGACGGGGCGAACGGTCCCTCCGCCGACGACTCGGCCGAGAGGTCGGTGAGCCGGACCGGTCGGGAGGGCTGCGCCGTCACCGTCGCGGGCAGCCCCACACCTGCCCGGTTCATCGCGGCGATCCTGAACTCGTAGCGGGTGCCGTTGCTCAGCCCCGATAGCTCGCACAGCGGCTCGTCGGCCGGCACCGCGCACACCCGCTCCACGCCCGCGGCCCCCACCCGCTCCACGAGGTAGCCGGTCACGGGCAGCTGCCCCTCGGCCGGCGACGGCGCGGCCCACATGATGACCAGCCCGCCATCGCCCCGCACGGCGAGCACGGACGTCGGCGGCCCGAGCAGGGGCGTCACCCCCAGCGTCGCGGCCTGCGAGGTCACCGGTCCGGCCGCACCGGACACCACCGCCCGCACCCGGATCCCGTCCCGCGCGGTCGTCCCCGCGATGGTCAGCGAGGCGGTGCCGGCGTCGCTGGAGAATCGCGCGTCGTCCTCGGCGGTGAGCGGCGTCCAGGCCGCGTCGCGCGACACCTGCTGCTCCCAGGTCACCGCCGAGCCGGGGGCGCCGTCGACGTCCACCGTGAAGACCGCCGGGCGCTCCACCATCGTCAGCGCGTCGGCCGGCTGCCGGGTGATCACCGGCACCGGCGCCGGCGCAGCGTCGTGACCGGTCGAAGGTGGCACAGGAAGCACGGGCATCGGGTTCTCCTCGCGCGTGAACGACGGACTCACCGGCACCCGAGAGCGCCCAGGTGGGGCGCATGCCGCTTCATGCAGCCAACGACATCGTGGGGCACGCGTCCCGGGGGGACCACGAGGTCGGACCGAAGGTTCATTCGCCGGAACCGTGCGCCCGCGGCGAGATCGGTTCATCACCGAACGAACGTTCAGCCGACACCCGTCCCCTGCCCTACCCTGGACCCGTGGACGACGCCCCGCCGCCGCTCAAGCAGCGCCTGCTCGACGCCGCGCTCGAGGCGCTGCGCGAGCTCGACACCGCAGCCCTGCTGAACGCCGTCGGCGTCCGCGAGATCGCGCGGCGCGCCGGGGCGAGCCCGGCCAGCATCTACCACCACTACGGCTCGCTGCAGGGTCTCGCCGACGCCGTGCTGGGGCACGTGTACGAGCCGCGCACGGCGCCGATCGAAGGGTTGCTCGAGCAGATCGCGCTGATGAAGTACAGCCAGCTGCCGCTGACGACGGCCCTCGAGGTCCACGGGAGCGAGCTCGACCGGCTCACCGACGACGTCGACTACCCGCTGCGGGTGGGCCTGTGGGCCTTCGGCGGCGCGCAGGGGGCCGCGGCCTACCGGCACTACCTGCGCACCATCGACGACCACCTCGGGGCTCTCGCGAAGGCGCTCTTCGACAGCTGGTCGCGCACGCTCCGCCCCCCGTTCGAGATCGAGCACTACATGGCCATGCGGGTGGCCCTGGTGAACGGCAGCGTGCTGCGTCACCGCATCGAACCCGAGGCCCTCACCCGGCACCACTACCAGCGCGCCGCCACCGCCCTCGACCTCGTGCTCCTGCGGGTGGACGGCGATCGCCACGACACCGATGGTCGTCTGGCGGAGATCAACTACTACCCGCTCGGCGCCACCACGGCCCGGGTGCCCACGACCGCCCGCGGGCTCGCGGCGAACGCGCGCATCCTCAACGCCGCTGCGGGACTGTTCAACACCCTCGGCTACGAGCACACGACCTACGACCACATCGCGTCGCGCTCGAACACCTCGGTGTCGACGCTCAAGCGCTACTACCCGAGCAAGCACGACCTCGCCGTCGCCCTCTTCATCCAGCACGCCCGCGACGAGCTCCTCACCGACCCGCAGCCTCAGTGGGCGAGCCTCCTCGGCCACCTCACCGCCCTCGCTCGCCTCGTGCCACCGCGGGCGGCGGAGGCCACGGCCTACCTGACCGAGGTGCTCACCACGCCCCATCACACCGACGAGCTCGTCCAGCACGTCTGCTCCTTGCTGGTCGAGGCGCGCGAGCGCGCCGACCCGGACGCCCCCGCCGACGAGCACGCCGAGACGAGCCGCCTCCTCATCACCCTGACCATCCGTCGTGCCCTGCACGAGCCGGCCGGCGACCCGTCGGACCACGCCGCCGCGGTACTGGGCCTCCTCGCGCCCCAGCACCTGCCGACGTGAGTTCGCCGGGCGACTGCGAGAGGATTCTTCTAGCTTTCAGGCGACGTAGTGAGAAGTGACGGGACCCTGCCGATGGGAGCGGGGACCGCCCCACCGCATCTAGCCCCGTTCGCGGTTGCGCGCGTCTCATCATGAGACGGGGGGTCCCTGGTCACGCTCACGAGCGACCCGGCCCTCTCGGGACGAAGTCCGCCGCGTCGCACTCCGGCTCACCTCCGCGCCGCCCTGGCCGTCCATCAACTCGCAACGTTGCCGAGATCATGCGAGGCGACTCTACGTAGAGGACGGGTCGCCGATGACCGAGAGCCCCACGCGCCACCGGGTCCCCACCCAGGACCTCGCTCGCGCGATCACCACGACCGACCTGCACCTGCTGCCGTCGATCCTGGAGAAGCTGCCCACCCGCGTGATGGTCGCCGACCACGACCTCGTCATCACCTACGTCAACCCGGCGTCGATGCGCGCGCTCACCGCGGTGGCCGACTGGCTGCCTGTGGCACCCGACGAGGTGGTGGGCTCGAGCATGGACGTGTTCCACCACGAGCCCGGCTACCAGCGGGGCCTCCTCGCCGATCCCGAGTCGCACCTGCCCCGACAGGCCTTCATCCGGCTCGGCCCGGAGACTCTCGACCTCACGATCGACGCCATCCACGACGAGTCCGGTGCCTACGTGGGCGCCGTGGCCACCTGGGACGTCGTCACCGGCAAGCTCCAGCTCGAGGCGGAGCTGGCGCAGATGCGGTCGATGATGGACCAGGCTCCGACGAACATGATCCTCGCCGACCGGGACCTGGTGGTGACCTACATGAACCCCCGGTCGCTGGAGACCCTGCGCGGGGTGGCCGATCACCTGCCCGTGCCGGTCGATGAGATCGTCGGCTCGAGCCTGGACATCTTCCACACCGATCCGTCCTACCAGCGAGAACTGCTTGCCGACCCCGACCGTCACCTGCCACGGCGGGCGAACGTGAGCATCGGGCCCGAGGTCATCGACCTGCTGGTGTCGGCGATCACCGACGCCGACGGCATGTATGTGGGCGCCATGGCCACCTGGGAGGTCGTGACCAGGCAGGTCGCGCTGGACAAGGATCGCGCGGCCGCGGACACCGACATCGCGGCCGCCAACCGTGTCGCCGCCGCGGTGACAGCGGCGACCACCGAGGCCGAGGCGATCATGCTGGCCCTCGACCTGGTGCGCGAGGAGTTCGGCTGGGTCTACAGCTCCTTCTGGCGCGTGGACGACGCGGAGCGTGTGCTGCGCTTCGACTGCGAGTCCGGCGACGCCGGTGAGGAGTTCCGCCGCGTCACCCTCTCCTCCACCTTCCGGGAGGGCGTCGGCCTGTCCGGGCGCGCCTGGGCGGCGCGTGAGGTGTTCTTCACCCCGGACCTCGGTGAGATGACCGATTGCGTGCGGGCCCCCGTCGCCCAGCGGGTCGGCGTCCGTTCGGGACTGTGCTTCCCCATCAGCTGCCGCGGCGAGATCGTCGGGACGATGGACTTCTTCAGCACCGACATCATCGAGATGTCGGAGCGGCGGCTCACCGTGCTGCGCACCGTGGCCCGGCTCGTGAGCAACGCGATCGAGCAGATCACACAGCGCGAGGCGGAGCGGGCCATGCAGCGCGACCTCACCGCCAAGGTGGGGCAGATCCTGGCCGTGGTGAGGAGCGCGGCGGGCGGTGACCTCACCCGTCGCGTGGAGTTCACCAGCGACGACGAGCCCGGTCAGGTGGCCGAGGCGCTCAACGCCCTCCTCCACGCGCAGCGCCGGTCGGTCACGGCGATCAGCCAGAGCGCCGAGCGCCTCGCCGCCGCCTCCGAACAGCTCACCGCTCTCTCGCAGGCCATGGACGCCGGCGCCACCACCACCTCGCAGCTGGCCGCCAGCGCCAGCGACGCCTCGGAGGAGATCAGCACCTCGATCAACACGGTCGCAGCGGCCACCGAGCAGATGACCGCCTCGATCCGCGAGATCTCGCAGAACACCACCGAGGCGGCGGTGGTCGCCACCGGCGCGGTCGGCGTCGCCACCGCGGCTCAGCAGACCATCGCGGACCTCGGCGACTCCTCGGCCGAGATCGGGCAGGTCATCAAGGTGATCACCTCCATCGCCCAGCAGACCAACCTGCTCGCCCTCAACGCCACGATCGAGGCCGCGCGCGCCGGCGACGCCGGCAAGGGCTTCGCCGTCGTCGCGGGCGAGGTCAAGGAGCTGGCCAAGGAGACGGCCAGGGCGACCGAGGACATCGGACGACGCGTCGAAGCGATCCAGGGCGACACCCACGGCGCGGTATCGGCCATCACCGAGATCGCCGACGTCATCGCTCGCATCAACGAGATCCAGTCGACCATCGCATCAGCCGTGGAGGAGCAGACCGCCACCACGAACGAGATCGCGCGCAACGTCACCGAGGCAGCCGTCGGCGCGGGTGCCATCGCGCGCGACATCTCCGGCGTCTCCGGCGCAGCCACCACCACCAGTGCCGGCGCCGAGGGCGCACTGGTCGCTGCCACCGACCTCTCGGGGCTCGCGCTCGAACTCAAGGCGCTCGTCGACGAGTTCGTGCTCTGAGCGGGGGCGGGGTCGGGTGGTGTGCGCCCGGCCCCGTCCCGTCCACCAGACGATCCGCGCCCGTCGCCGGCTCCATGCCCTGTTCGTGGCTAGCCTCGGGCGCATGCGCTCCCTGCAGACCGTCGCCGACGGCGTCCACCTCGGCGCCCTGGGCCCCGGCAGCTTCATCAACGTCGTCGTGCTCGATGCCGATGACGACAGTGGAGCCGGCGGGATGGTCGTCGACAGCGGGCTGCGCTGGCAGCGCCGTCGGCTGCAGCGCCTGCTCGACGGGGTCGAGGCCTCGACCCACGTCGTCACCCACGCCCACGCCGACCACCTCGGCTCCACCGCGTGGCTGTGCGGGCACCTGGGCACCGACCTGGCGATGGGCCGTGAGGACGCCACGCTCTTCGCCGGCGGTCGCATCGACACCCTGCAGACCCGCGTGGGGCGCGCCCTGAGCCGCGCCCTCGACCCCGAGCGCCGAACGGTCGAGCGCCCCCTCGTGGACGGCGACCGGCTCGGCGCCTGGCAGGTGCTCACCACGCCCGGGCACAGCCCCGGCTCCATCGCGCTGTGGCGCGAGGCCGACCGGGTGCTGCTCATCGGCCACGGTCCGGTCAACCTCGGCTCGCGCACCTCCCCGCGCTGGCTGCGGCTGCCCGAAGCGCTCAACCACGACCTCGCCGAGGCAGCCGCCTCGCGCCGCCGACTCGTCGACCTCGATCCCGCCGTCGTCGTCTCCACGCACGGCGCTGCGGCGCGGGTGGACGACGCGTGGCTGCGGGCGATGCTGCGGCCCTGAGCGGGCGTCGTCCACCACGGTGATGCGGGGCTGATCGAACGGGCCCCGAGAGATCGGGTGCGGCCGCGCCGACGGGGGCAGGCTGGGTGCGGAAGGAGGACCCGTGATCGCATCGCTCAACCGCGTGGTCGACATCGTCGAGCAGCAACTCGCCCACGACCCCGCGGCACCGGTCGAGGTCGCCGCCCTGGCGCGCGAGCTCGGCACCACCGAGCACCATCTGCGCCGGATGTTCAGCTCGCTCGCCGCCATGCCGCTCGCGGAGTACGTGCGACGGCGTCGCATGGCGCTCGCCGCTGCCGCCCTCGTCAGCGCGGACGACGACCTGCTCACCGTCGCCGTGCGCCACGGCTACGGCTCGGCCGAGGCCTTCGGCCGCGCGTTCCGCTCGGTGCACGGCGCCGGCGCCGGCGACGTGCGACGCGACGGCGGCCCTCTGCGCACACAACCCCGCATCAGGTTCCACCTGAGCGTCGAAGGGAGCACCCCCATGGACACCCGCATCGTCGACCTGCCCGCCGTCACCCTCATCGGCCGCGCCGCTCGCGTGCCGCTCGTGCACCGCGGCGAGAACGAGGCCATCGCTGCGCACACGGCGTCGATCCCGAGGGAGGAGACCGTCCGGCTCGCCGGGCTCAACGACGTCGAGCCGCACGGCGTCCTCGCCGTGAGCGACGACCTCGACCCCGACCGCGCCGAGGGCACCGAGCTCACCTACCTGCACGGCGTCGCCGTGGCGCACCCCCCGCTCGCAGACGGGGACACGGATTCCGGGTGGGACCGCATCGCCGTGCCGGCCGGCACGTGGGCGGTGTTCCGCACCGACGGCCCCCACCCGCAGGCCCTGCAGGAGGCGTGGGCCGCCACCGCCACCTCGTGGTTCCCCTCCCAGCCCTGGCGGCTGCGGCCGGGACCCGAGATCGTGGCGCTGCAGGAGTACGACGCCGAGGCCGGCACCGCCGTGTGCGAGCTGTGGCTGCCGGTCGAGGCCGCCCCACGCTGACCCTCCTCCCCCGCACTGTCCGAGGTCGCTGCGGGTTGGCCGCGCACCAACGATTTTTGTCGCTTCTGAGGCCGAAAGACGACAAGAATCGTTGGTGAACCGCAGACCACGGCGCCCACCGACACCCACCACCGAGGACGACGGGGGTCAGCGGCCCCAGTCGACGGAGAAGTACTGGGTCTCGGTGAACTCGGCGAGACCCTCGCGGGCGCCCTCGCGGCCGAGGCCGCTCTGCTTCACGCCACCGAAGGGGGCGGCGGGGTCGGAGACGAGGCCGCGGTTGATGCCGACCATGCCGGCGTCGAGGCGCTCGGCGAGCTGCAGCGCGCGCTGGAGGTCGCGGTCGTAGACGTAGGCGGCGAGGCCGTACTCGCTGGCGTTGACCTCCGCGAGCAGGGCGTCCTCGTCGTCCCACACCCGGATCGGGGCGACGGGGCCGAAGATCTCCTCGCTCACCAGCGGGTCGCCCTCGGCGACGTCGACGATGACGGTCGGCGGGTAGAAGTGGCCGGGCAGCTCGGCGGGGTCGGGCACGGCGGCGCGGGCCACGACGCGGGCGCCGGCGGCCACGGCGTCGTCCACGGTGCGGGTGATGCGCTCGACGGCGGCGGCGCTGATCATCGGGCCGATCGCGGCGCCGTCGCGGGCGGCGCCCACGGTGAGCTTCTCGACCTCGGCGGCCAGGCGCGCGGTGAACTCCTCGACCACGTCGCGGTGCACGTAGAGGCGGTTGGCCGCGGTGCAGGCCTGGCCGGCGTTGCGGAACTTCGCGATCATCACGCCGGCGATGGCGGCCTCGAGGTCGGCGTCGGCGCCGACGATGAAGGGGGCGTTGCCACCGAGCTCCATCGAGGAGTTCACGACCCGCTCGGCGGCCTGGCGCAGCAGGATGCGGCCCACGTTGGTGGAGCCGGTGAACGACACCTTGCGCACGCGCGCGTCGGCCAGCCACGCGCCGACCACGCCCGAGGCGTCGGTGGTGGTGACGACCTCCACCACGCCGTCGGGCAGTCCCGCCTCGCGCAGGATGTCGGCCACCGCGATCGCCGTGAGCGGCGTCTCCGCCGCCGGCTTGAGGACGACGGTGCAGCCCGCCGCCAGCGCCGGGCCGATCTTGCGCGTGGCCATCGCCGCGGGGAAGTTCCACGGCGTCACGAGCGCCGCCACGCCGACCGGCCGGTGGTGCACGATCGTGCGGGTGCCGCCGGCGGGCGCCGAGCCGAAGTCGCCGTCGGTGCGCACGGCCTCCTCGCTGAACCAGCGGAAGAACTCGGCCGCGTAGGTGACCTCGGCGGCCGCGTCGGCCAGCGACTTGCCGTTCTCGCGCGCGATCAGCTCGGCGAGCTCGTCGCGGCGCTCGATCATCAGGTCGAACGCACGGCGCAGCACCTCCGAGCGGGCGCGGGGAGAGGTGGCGGCCCAGGCGCCGAAGGCCTGCGAGGCGCGCGCGACGGCGGCCAGTCCGTCGTCCACGGTGTGGTCGGGCACGGTGCCGACGACCTCGAGGGTGGCGGGGTCCTCGACGGTGATGAGGGCGTGGCTCACGACCGCCCCGCTCAAGCGCTCGCGAGGGAGGCGAACACGCCCTCGAGGACGTCGAGCGCCTCCTCGAGCAGGGCGTCGCCGATCACGAGCGGGGGCAGGAAGCGCAGCACGTTGCCGTAGGTGCCGCAGGTGAGCACGATGACGCCCTGGGCGTGCGCGGCGGCGGCCACGGCCTTGGTGAGCGCCGGGTCCGGCTCGTCGGTGCCGGCCTTCACGAGCTCGACGGCGATCATCGCGCCGCGACCGCGCACGTCGCCGATGCGGCTGTCGCGCTCCTGCAGCGCGCCGAGACGACGCTTCATCAGCGCCTCGATCTCCTGCGCGCGGGCCACGAGGCCGTCGGCCTCGATGGTCTCGATCGCGGCGAGGGCGGCCGCGCAGGCCAGCGGGTTGCCGCCGTAGGTGCCGCCGAGGCCGCCGGCGTGGGCGGCGTCCATGATCTCCGCGCGGCCGGTGACCGCCGAGAGCGGCAGGCCGCCGGCGATGCCCTTGGCGGTGACGATCAGGTCGGGGACGACGCCCTCGTGGTCGGAGGCGAACATGGCGCCGGTGCGCGCGAAACCGCTCTGCACCTCGTCGGCCACGAAGACCACGCCGTTCTCGCGGCACCAGGCGGCGAGCGCGGGCAGGAAGCCCTCGGCGGGGGTGATGAAGCCGCCCTCGCCCTGCACCGGCTCGATCACCACGGCGGCGAGGTTGTCGGCGCCGACCTGCGCCTCGATCTGGGTGATCGCGCGACGGGCGGCGGTGGCGCCGTCCAGGCCGCCGTCGCGGTAGGGGTACGACAGCGGGGCGCGGTAGACCTCGCTCGCGAACGGCCCGAAGCCGTGCTTGTAGGGCATGTTCTTCGCGGTCATCGCCATCGTGAGGTTGGTGCGGCCGTGGTAGGCGTGGTCGAAGACGACGACGGCCTGACGCTTGGTGTGGGCGCGGGCGATCTTCACCGCGTTCTCCACCGCCTCGGCACCGGAGTTGAACAGGGCGCTGCGCTTCTCGTGGTCGCCGGGCGTGAGGCGGTTGAGCGCCTCGGCCACCGCCACGTAGCCGTCGTAGGGGGTAACCATGAAGCAGGTGTGGGTGAAGGCGGCCACCTGCTCCTGCACGGCCGCGACGATGCGGGGCGCGGCGTTGCCCACCGTGGTGACGGCGATGCCCGAGCCGAGGTCGATGAGGTGGTTGCCGTCGACGTCCACGAGGACGCCGCCGCCCGCCCGCGCGGCGAACACCGGCAGCGTGGTGCCGACACCTGCGGCCACGGCCGCCTGCTTGCGCGCCATCAGCTCCACCGAGCGCGGGCCCGGGAGCTCGGTGACCAGACGGCGCTCCTGAGCGACGCCCTCGACGCTCGTCGTGCCGGAGTGCAGGGGGTTCTCGACGGTGGCGGTCACGGGGTCCTCCTCGGGTGGCATGCGGATGCCCCCAGTGTCCGACCGGTCGAGCTATGCTGTCGAATACTTCTTGGGCACCCGATTCATGCCTCATGGGCATGGCCCACCACCCCGCGGAGGCCCTGTGGAACTGCGTCACCTGCGCTACTTCGCCGCCACCGCACGCGCGGGCTCGGTGAGCGCCGCCGCACTGGACCTCCACCTCACCCAGCCCGGCCTCAGCCGCCAGCTGCGCGACCTCGAGCGCGAGCTCGGCGTCGCGCTCTTCGACCGCGACGGCGGGCGCCTGCGGCTGAGCCGCACCGGCACCGAGCTGCTGCCCCTGGCCACCGCGGTGCTCACCGCCGCCGACGATCTGCGCCGCGCGGCCGGCATCCAGGCGGCGGGGCGCATCGAGCGACTGCTCATCGCCGCCCCCACGGTGACCCTCACCGACGTCGTCTCGCCCTTCGTGGCCACCCTCGGCCACGACGACCCCGTGGTCGACGCCCGCGTGGCCGACGGCACGTCGGCGCAGGCCATGCTCGTGGACGGCGCCGACCTCGCCATCGCCGCCGACCGCGCGCCCGCACCGTTCGCCGTCCGGCGCCTCGCGACCCTGCCCGTGTGGGCCTACGTGCGCGCCGACCACCCGTGGGCCGCGCACGCCTCGGTGCCGCTGGCCGAGCTCGTCACGCAGACCCTCGTCAGCGTGCCGGCCGGCTTCACCGCCCGCGCCGCCCTGGACGCCGCCCTCGCCGGCGCCGAGCTGGCGGCCACGGAGCTGGTGGAGGCCGGCAACGGCACCATCGCCCAGGCGCTCGCCGCCTCGGGCCGCGGCGTCGCCGTCGTCTCCGACGACCCCCGCTTCGACCTCCACGCGCTGCGCATCGAGCTGCCGGGCCGCGCGACGCTCGCGCTGCGGCTCTCGGCGTCCTGGAACCCGCGGGCCGTCACGGCCGCGGCGGTGGAGGAGCTGGTCGAGCGGCTGCGGGCGTTCGTCGACGACCGCTACCGCGCCGCCGACTGATCCCGGTTGCCGGCCCGATCTCCCGAGCCCCCAGCCGAATCGCTGGAAAATGCCCCCCAACACGACGATCTGGCTGGGGGCCTCGACCAAACGGCGAGCGACCGCGGCCCGATCGGGCGGACAGGAGGGCTCAGCCCAGCAGCACCCGGGTGTGCCCGAGCGCCTCGGCGCGCAGCGGGAGCCCGCCGCCGTTGATGATCGCGATGGCGAAGCCGTCCCACATCGCCCGCAGCCGGGTCGAGACGCCGGCCGGGTCGGCCAGGTCGGGCAGTACCCGGCCGAGCAGGCGCACGAGGTCGTCGTGCCACAGGTCGTCGAGCTCGCGCTGCGCGGCGGCCAGGTCGTCGTCGTAGGGCGCGCGGGCCCACAGCTCGAGCCAGAGCAACCAGCGGGGGTCGGCGCGGTCGAGGGGCAGGTACACCTCGGCGAAGGCGACGACGGCGTCCGGGTCGTCGCCCTCGGTGCCGGTGCGGGCCTCGGCGGCCGCCAGCACGGGCTCGCGCTCGACCGCGTAGCGCTGCTCGCTCCAGCGCAGGGTCTCCAGCAGCAGGCCGTCGCGGGTGCCGAAGTAGTAGAGGAGGTGGCCGCCGCTGGTGCCGAGCCGTTCGGCGAGGCGGGCCATCGTGACGCCGGCCAGGCCCTGCTCGGCGATGAGGTCGAGGGTGGCGGCGAGCACCTGCTCGCGGGGCTGCTCGAGGCGCCGGTTGCTGCGCGTGCGTGCCATGCCCGACCCCTTCCCGCAGCGCTCTCGCGACTTTTCCCGTCGGACCCGGCCGGACCTCTTGACCGCGGGCCGTGTCCTGGGCCACATTGCACAGTAGTCTCGGTTTGTACGCTGTTCAAACATCTGCCGTCGAACGCCCCGAGGAGTAACGCCATGACGACCGAGCCCACCAGCACCCACGACGTGATCGTGGTCGGCGCCGGCGTCACCGGCCTCACCGCGGCGCTACGCCTCACCGAGCAGGGCAAGGACGTCGTCGTCCTCGAGGCCCGCGACCGCGTGGGAGGCCGCCTCTCCACCGAGAGCCACGGCCCCAGCGGACAGGAGTCCGACTTCGAGGTCGGCGGCCAGTGGGTCTCGCCCGACCAGACCGCCCTCCTGGCGATGGTCGAGGAGCTCGGCCTCGAGACCTACCCCCGCTACCGCCAGGGCGACTCGGTGTTCGTCACCCCCGACGGCGCGATCGAGCGCTTCACCGACGACCTGCCCCTGCCCGCGGCCACCAACGCCGAGGTCGACAAGCTGAGCGCCGCGCTCGAGAAGCTCTCCATCGAGCTCGACCCCGACGCGCCCTGGGACCACCCGGACGCCGCGCACCTCGACTCCGTCACCTTCCAGGCCTGGCTGGAGGCCCAGAGCGACGACCCCGTCGCCGTGGCCACCGTCGGCCTCTTCATCGGCCCCGCCATGCTCACCAAGCCCGCGCACGCCTTCTCGGCCCTCCAGGCCGGGCTCATGGCCGCCAGCGCGGGCCGCTTCGAACACCTCGTGGACGCCGACTTCATCCTCGACCGCCGTGTCGCCGGCGGCCTGGCCTCCGTGCCCGCCGCGCTCGCCGAGCGCCTCGGCGACCGGGTGCGCCTCAGCGCCGACGTCACCCGCGTCGTCCGCAGCGAGGAGGGCGTCGTCGTCCACACGCCGGAGGGGGCGCTGGCCGCCCGCCGGCTCATCCTCGCGCTGCCGCCCACCCACGTGAGCCGCATCCGCATCGAGCCGCCGCTCCCCCACCGCCACCAGGCCGCGCGCCAGCACACCTCCTTCGGCCTCGTGATCAAGGTGCAGGCCGAGTACGACACCCCGTTCTGGCGCGAGCAGGGCCTCAGCGGCACCGGCTTCGCGCCGCACCTGCTGGTGCACGAGGTCTACGACAACACCAACGACGTCTCCGAGCGCGACACCGGCACCGGCACGCTCGTCGGGTTCGTGTCCGACCTGCGCGCCGAGGAGGCGCTCACCTGGTCAGACGACGAGCGGCGCGAGCGCATCCTGGCCTCCCTCGCCGCCTACTTCGGCGACGCCGCCCTCACGCCGCGCACCTACGTGGAGAGCGACTGGCACACCCAGGAGCTCACCGGCGGCGCCTACGCCACCAGCTTCGACGTCGGTGGTCTGGTGCGCTGGGGCTCCGTGCTGCGCCAGCCCGTGGGCCCGATCCACTTCGGCAGCAGTGATGTGGCCGGCCTCGGGTACCAGCACGTCGACGGCGCCATCCGGGTCGGCCACGACCTCGCGGCCGAGATCACCGCCGCCCTGGGCTGAACGCCCGCTCCCTCCCAGCCCGCACGACCACCTCGCACCACCTGACGAGAGGCACCGACCTGCCATGAGCATCGCCTACCGCGCCATCGACCCCGCCACCGGAGACGTCGTCAGCGAGCACGACACCGCCACCGACGCCGAGGTGGAGGCCGCCCTCGCGGGCGCCCACGCCGCGGCGGCCTCGTGGGGGGCGCTGAGCATCGAGGAGCGCGCCGCCGTGGCCGCCGAGGTCGCGCGCCTCTTCGGCGAGCGCAAGGACGAGCTCGCCACCCTCGCGCAGCGCGAGATGGGCAAGCCGCACTCCGAGGGCGTCGAGGAGGCGGAGTTCTGCGAGGCGATCTTCCGCTACTTCGCCACCGAGGGCCCCGGCCTGGCGGCCGACCAGCCCATCCCCACCGGCGACGCCGGTGGCAAGGCGGTGGTGCAGCGTCGTCCGCTGGGGGCGCTGCTCGGGATCATGCCGTGGAACTTCCCCTACTACCAGGTGGCCCGCTTCGTGGCCCCGAACCTCGTGCTGGGCAACACCATGATCGTCAAGCACGCCGAGTCGGTGCCGGGCTGCGCGCTCGCGATCCAGCAGCTGCTCGCCGACGCGGGCGTGCCCGAGGGCGTCTACACGAACCTCTTCGCCGACCACGACCAGATCGAGACGATCATCGCCGACGCCCGCATCCAGGGCGTGTCGCTCACCGGCTCCGAGCGCGCCGGCGCGGCGGTGGCGGCCCTGGCCGGCAAGAACCTCAAGAAGTGCGTGCTCGAGCTCGGCGGCTCCGACCCGATGATCATCCTCGACACCGACGACGTGGACGCCGTCGTCACCGCCGCGTGGGACTTCCGCACCTACAACACCGGCCAGGCCTGCAACGCCAACAAGCGCATCATCGTCGTGGGCGACCTCTTCGACGACGTCGTCGCCGGCCTCACCGCCAAGGCGCAGGCCGTCACCGACCCCTCGCCGCTGTCATCGCGCAAGGCCGCCGAGGCCCTCCACGAGCAGGTGCAGGACGCCGTCGCCAACGGCGCCACCCTGCACGCCGGCGGCGAGCTCGGCCCCGCCCCCACCGCCCACTACACGCCCGCGGTGCTCAGCGGCATCACGCCGGCGGCCCGCGCCTTCAGCGAGGAGCTCTTCGGCCCCGTGGCCGCCGTCTACCGCGTCGAGTCGGCTGAGGAGGCGCTCGAGCTGGCGAACTCCTCGGCCTACGGCCTCGGCGGCTCTGTGTTCAGCACGGACGTCGACCGCGCCCGCGCCCTGGCCGAGCGCCTCGAGTGCGGCATGGCCAACGTCAACAGCACCGCCGGCGAGGGCGCCGAGCTGCCCTTCGGCGGCGTCAAGCGCTCCGGCTTCGGCCGCGAGCTCGGCCCGCTAGGCATGGAGGAGTTCGTCAACAAGCGGCTGATGTACATCGCCGACTGATCCCTTCCCCGGCTGTTTCCCGAGGCCCCCAGCCGATCTGCTGTCGTCGGCGCTCGAACACAGCGAATCGGCTGGGGGCCCGGGAGAACGGCGACCTCAGGCCGAGCGCTTCCCCTTCGCCAGGCCGTCGTCGATCATCTGCTGGAAGTGCTCGACGACGCTCTGCTCGACCGGGCGGAAGGTCATGCCGAGCTCGGCCACCGTGCGGGAGTTGTCGAAGGCGATCGGGTAGCCGACGTTGCGCTCGACGAAGCGCCGCGTGAGGCCGGCCGTGGGGGCGGCGAGCTTGATGAGGGCCTTGGGCAGCTCGCGGGTCGGGAAGGACAGGCGGTTGCCGAAGGCGCCGCGCAGCATCCGGCCCATCTCCAGCATGCTCACGCACTCGGCGACCGCGATGTAGCGCCCGTGCGCGGCGGGGGTGTCGCCGGCGGTGATGTGCAGGCGCGCGACGTCGCGCACGTCGACCACGCTGTTGGTGAGCTGCGGAGCGCCGGCCGCCATCGACAGGTCGACGAAGTGCGCCATCGTCGTCATCGACCCCGAGGCGCTGGCCGTCGTGAGCGAGGGGCCGAGGATGAGGCCGGGGTTGATCGTCACGAGATCCCAGCGGTTCTGCGCGCCCGCCATCTCCCACGCGAGCCGCTCGGCCACGGTCTTGGAGTACGGATAGGGCTGGTGGTCGACGCTGCTGGTGGTGTTCCAGTCGTCCTCGGTGAAGCGCTCGCGACCCGCGAGGTCGACGTTGTCGCCGTAGATCGCCACCACGCTGCTGGTGAGCACCACCCGCTTCACCGACGGCGTCGCCTCCACGCTGGCGAGCACGGTGCGCGTGCCCTCGAGGGCCGGGCGCACGAGCTGGGCCTCGGGATCCTTCACCTTGCCGATGATGAACGGCGAGGCGGTGTGGACGACGAGCTCGCACCCGGCCATCGGCTCGGTGAAGCTGCCGTCGTCCAGGAGGTCGGCGCGGTGCAGGGTGAGCCGGCCCGGGTGCGCCTCGGCGAGGGCGTGCAGGTGCTCGAGACCCTTCGGCTTGTGCGAGTCGCGCACGGTGGCGCGCACCGTGCGGCCGTCCTCCAGCAGCTGGCGCACGATCCAGGAGGCGAGGTAGCCGCTGCCTCCGGTCACCAGAACGGGTGCGGCGGGGTCGATCGTGGTCATGGCTGCTGCCTCCCGGCGGGTGGACGATCCGTCGCTGGCGATGATGGCAGCGCACCCCTGAGCGGCGGCGGCGACACCGCCCGGCGAGACGACTCAGCCGACCGAACGTCGTCCGCGCTGGTAGCCGACCTCCTCGGGCCCGCGCGGGCCGTAGCGGGCGTCGCCGAAGGAGGTGACGAACGACCGATCCACCGCCACCCGGCGGACGTCGACGGTGGCGGCGTAGGCGCGCAGCGTCGAGGCCACCGCGGCCCGCACCGCGGCGTTCGGCTCGGGCAGGTCGTGCACGCGGCGCAGACGCTCGGGGCTCACCGCGGCGATGACCTGGGGCGTCAGGCGCCGCAGCGGCGGGGGCAGGTGACGCTCGCCGAAGGCGGCGATGAGCGCCGCGGTGATCTCGCGCCCCTCGGCGCTGGGCGCGTACTCCGCCTGCTCGTAGACCTCGGCCCAGCGGGCGAGCTCGTGGCGATCGGCGGGCAGGTCCGCGATGCGCTGGCCCACCGCGACGCCCCGCCAGAACCGGAACTGCGCCTCACGCTCGGCGTCGCTGAACAACTGCACGCCGAACGGCGCGGTGAGGTCGTGCGGGTCGAGGGCGAGCGTCGAGAGCGTGTAGAGCGAGTCGATGTTGCGCAGCGGGAAGTGGGCGTGGATGGCGTTCATCCGCTCGATCCACGCGCTGCCCACCGGCGAGGTCGGACCGTGGTCGAGCAGGTGGCCGAAGAACACGATCGTGTCGTCGTTGCGCTTGGCCGTGTGGCGCAGGATGTCGCCGGTGCCGCGGCGGTGCAGGATGCGGGCCATCGTCGGCACCGCCACCTGCTTCATGAAGGCCACCGTGAAGAGCAGGTAGACGAAGGCGTCGTGGCCGTGCAGCGTCACCAGGCTCAGTCGCGCGATCTCGTCGGCGTCGCGCTCGGGGTCGAGGACGGCGATGCGCCGGCGCACCTGCGCCCCGCTCATCCGCCCCGTGGACGACGCTCGCCCCGGCGCCGCCTGGACGCTCACGCCACCGCCCCGATCGGCTCGACCACCAGCTCGTGGCGTCCGGCGAGGTCGACCGTGAGCGTCGCGCGCCCGTCGGCGTCGGCCACGACCTGGCCCTCGAGCGAGCCCGCGGCCAGGTAGGCGCGGCCGGGCACGAGGCGGTCGATCGTGAGGAGGGTGCGCAGGCCGTCGTCCACGCCGGGGCGGAGGACGCAGCGCAGCGCGGCGCCGTCGGTGACGGCGCGGGCCACGAGCACGTCGGGGTAGGCGGCCTCGGCCAGGCGCGGGCCGGTGCGCCAGGCCTCCGGGAGGCCGTGAGCGACGAGGTCGCGCAGCCCGGAGGCACGGCCGAAGCGCGCCATCAGGTGGTAGAGGTTGCCCTGCGTGGAGAGCCCGTCGTAGCGGGCGGCGCCGCCCGAGCGGAGGGTGGGCAGGGCGTCGTCCACCTGGGCGAGGGCGCGGGCGGCGACCTCCTCGTCGCCGATCTCGCGGGCGGCCATCGCCAGCAGGGTGAGGCCGAACGCCTCGCCGCCGAAGGAGTAGGTGCCGCCGTCCACGCGGTTGGCGAGGCCGCGGGGCAGGTGGAACCCGCCGTCGCGCTCCTGCAGGGCGGTCTCGCGCATCAGCCGCCACGAGCGGTGGGCGAGGTCGGGGTAGGCGGGGTGCAGCCAGAACACGGTGGGCAGCCACACGGCCTCGCCGGCCCACATGTTCCAGGAGAGTCCGAGGTCCTCGTTGCGCACGCCGATGATGCGGCCGTCGGGGCGGTGGAACTCCTCGGCGTACGCATCGCGCACCTGCCCCTGCAGGCGGTCGAAGCCGTCGCTGCCGTGCAGGCGGCGGCTCATCAGCAGCGTGTTGATGGCGAAGGTGTTGCACACCGGGTAGATCCAGCGCGGCTCGCAGGAGTAGAGCGTGAAGGGCGAGCGCTCGAAGTTCGCGACGATGGAGTCAACCACGCCGGGCAGGTCGTAGCCGTAGGCCTCGTCGTCGCTCCAGCGGTAGGTGAGCCCGCCGGGGCGCGAGAACCGGTCGTCGTGCAGGGACTCGAACATGCCGACCGTGGCGCCCTGCCAGCCGGTGAGCATCACGTTGTCGCCGTTGTCGACCGGGTCGCGCTTCAGCGAGAGCCGGCCCCAGGCGTTCTCGAGCGCCCAGTAGCCCCACACGCGCTTGTCGCTGAACTTCTCGATCGAGCGGGCGTGGGCCGCGGCCAGGTGACCGGAGAAGGCGGGGGCGACGTTCGCGCCGTAGGCCGCGAGGCCGTAGCCGAGCACGCACAGCTGGTAGCGCAGCGCCGCCTCGCGGAACTGGTCGCGACGGTCGAAGCCGTCGAAGGCCTCGAGCGGCTGCAGCGCGAGGTCGAGGGCGAAGCGCAGGCGCTCGAGATCCTCGGCGCTCGCCTCACGTACGGGCGGTTCGGGGCTCGAGGGCACCCGGGTGATCGCGGCCGGCGCGGCGAGGACGCTCGCGTTCAGCTCGGCGGCGGTGCGACGCCGACGGGCATGGCGCACCGCGTGCACACCGAGGCTCAGCAGGACGACGCCCGGCAGCGCCACCGCCGCCGCCACGACGCTGCTCGGCTCGGCGTGGTCGTGGTGGCTCATCGTCGCGGCGAGGGCGAGGTCGCCCACCCACACGACCACCGGCGCGACGACGGCGCCGATCATCCACCAGATGATCACGGCCACCGCGAGGGCGAGCACCGAGATCAGCGCGTGCACCGCGTGACCGCTCGCCAGGTGCTGGCCGCCGGGCACCATGAGCCCGGCGCCGACCACCTGCCACCGCCCCTCGCCGAGGGTGGCGAGGAGCAGGCCCGTCGTCCAGATCGCGGCGAGCACGGCGCCGGAGCGGGCCATCGCGCGGCGCGCGATCGGGGTGAGCAGCGGAGCGTGCGCGTCGAGCCGCGGCAGCTGCACGTAGTCGACGTCGCGCACGGCGGCGTCGTGCGCGCCACCGGCGCCCAGCGCAGTCATGCCGCCACCTCGGCCCGCTGGGCCCGCTCGGCCGGCTCGACGGTCTCGGCGCCGTAGCGCGCGGGCGGCGCGAAGGCGGTGGACGCCTCGGCCCTCCCGCCGCGCAGCACCCGCCGCAGCTTGAGCAGGCCGCTCATCACCGCCATCGCCATCACGCAGCACACCATCGTCGCCACTCCGCCCAGGAACCGGAACCACCCGGTTCCTGAAATGTCCCAGCGGGCCCGGCGCTCTGTCAAGATGCTCGGGTGACGACCTCCCCCCGCGCCTACGGCGGCGTCCCCGGCGACGAACGCCGCACCCAGCGCCGCGAACGGCTGCTCGAGGCGGTGCTGGACGTCGTCGGCGAGGGCGGCCTGGCCGCGGTGACCGTGGCCTCGGTGAGCACCCGCGCGGGCATCGGCAAGCGCTACTTCTACGAGAGCTTCGAGTCAACCGACGCCCTCGTCGGCGCCGCCCTCGAGCGCATCTTCGTGCGCGTCGGCGAGGCCATCGCCGCCTCCGACCCACCCGACGACTCCCCCGCCCACCTCCTCGAGGTCGCCGCCCGCAGCGCCCTCGACGCCATGGACGACGCCCGCGTGGCCCGCTTCTACCTCGAGGCGAGCAGCAGCCAGGCAGGTCTGGCCGCCCGCGAGGCCGGCACCGACCTGCTCACCGAGCACCTGCTGGTGCGCCTCGTCGGCCCCGAGCAGTCGACCGAGGCCACCCGCCTGCTCGGCAGCCTGCTCGTGGCCGGCACCCACCACGTGGTGGCCACGTGGCTGCGCGGGGAGTCGGGGGTCACGCGCGAGGAGCTCGTGGAGCTCGTGGTCGGCATCGGCGTGGATGCCACGGCGCGGATGCGGCGGGCGGCACGGCCCAGGTAGCCGCTCACCCGAGGCGTGACGGCCTCACGGGAGGCTCGTCGGGACGTCGGAGCCGATCGCTCAGCGCTTCTCGCAGGCGATGCCGTCCTTATCGCGGTCGAGGCCGCGGTTGTAGCTCATCGCCTCGCTGTAGAGCTTGTCGGAGCGCAGGAAGGTGGTCACGGGCTTGCCGGACGTGCTGTCCTTCGCCCTCGCCCTGCCCACGCCGTGCGCCCACTTCTGGTTGAGGGCGGTGCAGTTCTTCGACCACGCGGGCTTGCGGGCGGCGGGCGCCGCATCGGCGGCACCGGCGGCGCCCGCCGTGCCGACGAGGGAGAGGACGAGGGCGCTGGTGATCGCCGCGGCGATCTTCCGAGAGGGGGTCATGGGCCCGACGGTGTCACGGCGCGCGCTCGCCGTCAGGAACTTGGCAAAAGACAGGACCTGGACGCGCGGCTGAGGCGATCCCCCAGGTCGGCCTTCCGCTCGCACGCCGATGCGCGGCGTCCGGGGTTCGGTCCACCAACGATCCTTGTCGTCTTTTCGGTCGAAACACGACGAAATGTGTTGGTAGACCGCAGACCCACGGCGACCCCCGCAGACCCGTGCCCGACCCCGATCCCGAGCACGGCTAGCGGCGCGCGGGCTCCAGCACCCGGTCGCCGCTGGCGCGGGGGGACAGCTGGCGGGCCCAGAGGTTCACGAGCACGCTCGTGAGCGCGGCCCAGAAGCACCACAGCGAGATGAGCGCCGTCGTGGCCACGAGTGCGAGCAGCGCCACCACGGCGAGGTTGAGGACGCCGAACAGCTGCAGCTTGAGCGAGCGCGCGAGGATGCCGGGTCCACAGGTGGCGAAGACGTAGAGCCCCACCACGAGCGTCGCCGCGGGCAGGCCCACGGAGTAGGAGATCCAGTGGTTGTCGATGCGGCGACCGACGGGCCCGTCGAGCAGCGCCCACAGGCTGACGCAACCCGCGATGGTGCCGGCGGCGATGAAGGCGCGGTCGAGCACGGGCCAGCGGCCGAGGCCGGAGGAGCGGAAGGCGAGGGGTACCAGCACGGGCACGAGGAAGAGCGCGATGAACAGGTAGACGCGCGCCGCGATACCGCCCGCCTCGCGGCACACCTGCCCCTGCAGCTCCCACCACACGAGGGTCTCGACGAGCTGGTGGACGCCGAACACGAGCGGAAGCGAGGCCAGCGGCAGGTGCTTCGGGTCGCGCACGCGGCGCAGGGTGTCGATGCCGACGCCGGAGATGACGACGCCCGCCACCAGGTCCATCTCAGGGGAGAAGCACATGCCGCGGCCTCCTGGTGCAGGCCTGCGGCCGTGCGCGCTCGTGGGAAGAGGGCCGGCGACGCTGAGTGGCCCCACTGGTTCGTAGGCGCAGTTACCCCCGCCGACCACCTCCATCCGGGAGGCGTGCGTGTGACGTCGCGCGTCGTCGTCCACCGGCTCGGGCGGGGTGGCGGGTGCAGGCCGGGTGCGCGCGGCGGGTGCCGCGGCGGGTGCCGCGGCATGTAACACGCCGTCCACCTCACTACTCGCCACTTCTCAGTCGTTCCCGGGGTCGATCCGGGGCCGGAACGACTGACAACCGCCGCCCAGACCGGGTGACGGCGTGTTACAAGCCGAGCGGTGACCGGGGCGGCAGCGCCGCGTGGCCGAGCTCCTGGACGCCGGCCGCCGCCCCGGCCGCGAGGTCCGCGCGCCGCTCGGGCGTGGCGCCCACGGGATCCGCCGTCGGGGCGCGTGCAAGGACGGTGGCTACTGCAGCGGCGTGTGGTCGTCGAGCCAGGTGATCGCCTCGAAGCCGAAGGCCTGCGCGGCCTCGCGCAGGCTGCCGGCCGGTCGGGCCTCGGCGCGCAGCACGAGCTCGCCGTCGACCTGGTAGACCGCCAGCGCCGCCGCCGCGGGTGCGGCGCCGATCGGCTCCAGCGGAACATCCACGCGGGCACCTGCGTGGGTGGTGACCACGAGCGCACCGGCCCACGGCATCGTCATCGGCACGCCGATCGGTCGGCGCACCACGAGCAGGAGGCGGCGCAGGCGGCGCACCTGACGCAGGTCGATCGCGACGCGATCGAAGCGGTCGCGCCCGGCCAGCAGCACCGGACGACGCGAACGCGTCGGCGCCTCCCGCGCGTCCCGCGTGACCACCGAGCTCGACGGCCGCGCGGCCGGATCGGGCGAGTCGGGGGCGCTTGCGTCGCCCCACAGCTCGTAGACGCCCGCGAGCCCGACCGGCCCCTGTGTCTGACCCACCGCGAGGTCGATGGTGATGGCGCCGATGCCCGAGGCCACGCGCGACAGCGTCAGCGCCGGCACTGCGCCGCCCAGCGTGATGCGGCCCTCGAGGTCGAGGCGCGGGCGCTGCCAGCGCGCCGCCGCCCTCGTGGACGACGCGCCGCCCGCCGCGGCGGGAGCGGGCGGGGTGGGTGCCGGCGCCGCCGCCGCGGGCGGCGAGGCGGGCTCGTCGTCCGGGAAGAGGTCGAGCAGCGAGCCGCCGGTCGACGGTGGGGTCGGCGGGCTCGGCGGGGTGAGCGAGATCGTCGGGCCGGCGGGGGCCGGCGGTGGGGCGGGCGGCTCGAGCGGGTTCGCCGGAGCCGGAGGCTCGAGCGGGTTTACCGCAGTGGCGGGCGGCTCGAGCGGGGTCGCAGTGGCGGGCGGCTCGAGCGGATTCACCGGAGCCGGCGGCTCGAGCGGCTCGACGGGCGAGGCGGCGGGCGGCTCGACGGGCGCGGGCTCGGGCACCGGCTCGGGCACCGGCTCGGGCGCAGACGCAGGCGCGGCCCGGCGGGCCGATCGCGCGGCGAGGAAGCCGAGGTCGGGCCGGGGTCGGGCGGAGGCGGGGTCGAGGGGCATACGTTGCTCCGACGCCCTCAGAGGGTGAGGCCGTGGTCGCGGGCGAGCGCGGTGATGCCGCCGGTATAGCCGAGGCCGAGCACCTTGAACTTCCAGCCGCCCGCGTGGCGGTAGAGCTCGCCGAGGGTGAGGGCGTCCTCGCGGTCGAGGGCGGCGGCGAGGTCCTCGGAGCGCACGAGCTCGCTGTCGCTGTCGGCGTCCACGGCCCGCACGCGCAGGCTGCGCAGCCGGCCCAGCGTGCGGTGCTGGCCGGGACTGTCGTTGACGTAGAACGCCACCAGCACGCGGTCGACCTCCTCCGGCACGGCGGCGAGGTCGACGATCACCTGCTCCTGGTCGCCGCCGAGCGCCTGCTCGGCCTGCACCACCGACTCCTCCGGCGAGCTGAGCTGGTTGAAGAACACGAGGTGCTCGGGCGAGAGGGCGCGGCTGTCGGCGTCGCACAGCAGCGTGGTCATCACGAGCGAGCCGTGCAGCACGTCGTCGTTGCCGGCGTCCCACTGGACGCCGAGCGTGACCCGCTTCAGGCCGGGGATCTCGCGGGTGAGCGCCGCATTGGCGCCGCGGGGCAGGGGGGCGGGCATCAGAGATCCAGGTCCGATCGGGAGAACTTCGTGCGCAGGAAGATGCCCTGCGACACCAGGGCGTCGGTGTCGCGGGCGCGGGTGGCGGCGAGGACGTCGGCGGCCGCATCGGCCATCGCCGCGAGCTGGTCGACGACCTGCTCGACCGGGCTGCGGCCGTGCTGCAGCGGCCGGGTGAGGACCGAGGGGTCGAGGGCGAGGAAGCGGTCGAGGGTGGTGGGCAGGTAGTCGCGCACCAGGCCGCGCACGGCGAGCACGACCTCGACGTCGGGCACGGCGTCGTCCAGCGTGGTCTCGAGCAGCTGGCCGACGAGGTCGGTGACGTCGAGGGCCGCCACGGTGGCCGCGGTGGGCAGGCGACCGCCGTTGCGATTGATACGCGCCTCGAGCTCGTCGAGGGCGTGGGCGAGGGCCTGTGGGGAGTCGGGGTCGTGCCCACCGGCACCCGCGCCCGCGCCCGCGGACGACGCGTCGGCGCGCAAGCGCTGGAGCCAGGACCTCATCGCTTCATCATCGCAGCCGCCCGCTCACCGCTGATCCGCGGCGCCCACGCGGCGTCCGAGCGAGTCGACGGTGCGCGCCACGGTGTCGAGCGAGGTGCGGCGGAAGCGGTCGACGGCGTCCATCGTGGCGTCGACGTCGGCGAAGGCGATGCGCAGGCGCTGCAGGGCGGCGTCCTGGTCGGCGTCCTCCCCCTCGGCCGCCGCCTCGATCGCCTCGGCGCTCGCGCGGGTGAGCTCCTCGATCCGCTCGCCCAGCGCCCGTTGCTGGGCCTCGGCGCGGGCGACGACCACCGCCGTGCGCACGGCGGCGACGGTGGCGGTGAGGGCGGCGTCCACACCGCGCACCAGTTCGAGGTTGTTCTGCCGCACGAGGTCGAGGGCCAGGTAGCCCTGCACGCACACCGAGAGCTGCACGAGCATGTCCTGGCGGCGCTGCTTCAGCGCGTGGAGGGCGTCGGTGCGCAGCACGGTGGCGGCGTGGCCGCGGCCGGCGGCGTCGAACCGGTCGGCGTGAGCGGTGACGGCCCGGTCGAGGTGGCCGGCGAGCACCACGTAGTCGTTGAGGCGCTCCATGGCCACCCAGAGGTTGGCCTTCTCGATCTCGATCGCGGCGTTGTCCTTACGCAGGTCGTCCTGTCCGGCGTCGAGGGCGCGGATCAGCGCGCCGAGGCGGCTCTCCGCGGCCCGGAACGCGTCGGCGTAGGACGGCGTCTCCGCCCGGCGCCGTCCGAACCTGCCGGCCAATCCGGCCAGGCCCGAGCGCTCGCGCCGCGGGTCGATGTCGGCGAGCGCGTCGCGCACCTGCGCGAGCGCACCCATCACCGAGGACGACGCCCCGCCCCCGCCCAGCACCGGCCGGTCGAGCAGCTGGGTGGCAGCGCGGGCGGCGTCCTGCAGGTCGCGCGCGCCCATCGTCGTGATGGAGGCGACCTTGGCGGCGAAGGCCGGCGCGAGGGCGTCGATGGCCGCGAGGTCGTCGGCGAAGGCGCGTGCGCGCGCCAGCAGCGCGGCGTCGCGCTCGGGTGCCAGCGGCACCGAGCCGACCGCCTGCTCGGCGGCGATGTCACCGACCGCCGGCGGTGGCGTGAGGACGACGCCTCCCGGGGCGCTCTCCGTGGCGGACACGGGTCACTCCTCCATGACCCGGCCCCGCCGGGCGCGGCGTGCGCACCCGGCCGGGCCGGCGGGCTCAGAGGCTGGCGTGGATGGCGGGCAGCAGGTCGCGGAAGGTGCGACCGTTGGCGATGGAGCCGATCGCGGTCATCGACCAGCCGCCGCCGTCGCGGCTGACCTTCGACATGATCTGCGCGGTGTGCGTGCCCGAGCCGGTGAGCTGGTAGCGGGCGAGCTCCTGGCCGTTGGTCTCGTCGATCAGGCGGCAGTAGGCGTTCTCGATCTGGCCGAAGTCCTGGCCGGTGAAGGAGTTGACCAGGAACACGATGGTGGCGACGTTGGCGGGCAGCCGGTCGAGGAAGACGGTGACCGACTCGTCGTCGCCGTCGCCGGCACCGGTGCGGTTGTCGCCGCTGTGGCGCACCGACCCGTCGTTGCTGGCGAGCTGGCGGAACCAGACCTGGTCGACGACGTTCTTGTTCGCGTCGTAGAGCACGGCGCTGGCGTCGAGGTCGATCGACTGCGACTTCGAGCCGCCGAAGAAGCCCTTCTTCTTCACAGCGTCCCAGCCCAGGCCCATGCGGACGTGGGTGAGGCTGCCGCCGTCGTTCTTCTTCAGCGAGACGGTCTGGCCCTTGGAGAGTGACACGCTCATGTGGGTTCCTTGGGGGTTTCGGATCCGGGGTGGGCGGGATCAGCCGAGGTTGACGCCGTAGTCGCCGGCGATGCCGGCGAGTCCGCCGGCGTAGCCCTGGCCGACAGCGCGGAACTTCCAGTCGGCGCCGTTGCGGTACAGCTCGCCGAAGATCATCGAGGTCTCGGTGGAGGCGTCCTCGGAGAGGTCGTAGCGAGCGAGCTCCTTGTCGTTGGAGCGGTCGACCACGCGGATGTAGGCGTTGCGCACCTGGCCGAAGTTCTGCCCGCGCGACTCGGCGTCGTGGATGGTGACGGCAAAGGGGATCACCGAGGCCTCGGCCGGCAGCTTCGCGAGGTCGACCTCGATCGCCTCGTCGTCGCCGGCGGCGGCACCGTCGCGGATGTCGCCGGTGTGGCGCACCGTGCCGTCGGGGGTGGTGAGGTTGTTGTAGAAGACGAAGTGGCCGTCGGAGAGCACCTTGTTGCCCTCGCGGCACACGAGCGCGCTGGCGTCGAGGTCGAAGTCGGCGCCGGTGGTGGTGCGGGCGTCCCAGCCCAGGCCCACCGAGACGCTCGTGAGGCCCGGGGCCTCCTTCGTCAGGCTGACATTGCCGCCCTTGCTGAGCGATACGACCATGATCCCTCCTCCGGCCCGGACCTCGCCGGGCCTCGCAGTAGTGGTCGGAGCAACGCCCGCCCATCCGTCGCGCGGCGGACCTTCCCCGATGATGCGTGTATATCAGCACGGTCCGCACCAACGCAGGCACCCGGACGACGCACCACCGGCCGTGGGCCATCGGGGAGAATCGCCGCACCCCCGCCTGCCCGCCCCGACGAGGAGTTCCCGTGACCACCGCGCCCCGCGCCACCGACCGCTCCCTGCTCGATCGCCCGCTCACCCTGCCCAATGGGTTCGTCGTGCCCAACCGGCTCGCGAAGGCGGCGCTCAGCGAGGGGCTCGCCGAACGCGACGGCGCACCGGGCGAGCGGTTGCAGCGGCTCTACCGCCGATGGGCGCCCAGCGGGGTCGGCCTCACCATCACCGGCAACGTGATGATCGACCGACGCCACGGCCTGGGCGAGCCGGGCAACGTGATCGTCGAGGACGAGCGCCACCTCGAGCAGCTGCGGGCCTGGGCCGCGACCGCGCGCGCCGGCGGCTCGCGCGCCTGGGTGCAGATCAACCATCCGGGCCGCCAGACCCCGCGCACCCTCGTGCCGCGGCCGGTCGCGCCGTCCGCGGTGGCGCTGCCGGGGTCGGCGAAGCTCTTCGCGACGCCGCGCGAGCTCACCGGCGCCGAGATCGACGGCCTCATCGCCCGCTACGCCGCCGCGGCCCGCACGGTGGTGCGCGCCGGCTTCGACGGCGTCCAGATCCACGGGGCCCACGGCTACCTCGTCAGCCAGTTCCTCTCGCCGCTGTCGAACCTGCGCACCGACGAGTGGGGCGGCACCCCGGAGAAGCGTCGCCGCTTCGCGCTCGAGGTGCTGCGCGCCATGCGCGCCGAGGTGGGCGCCGACGTGCCGATCGGCATCAAGCTGAACTCCGCGGACTTCCAGAAGGGCGGCTTCGGCGAGGACGAGTCGCTCGAGGTCGTGCACGCCCTGGCCGAGGCCGGCGTCGACCTGCTCGAGGTCTCGGGCGGCACCTACACGTCGTCCGCGATGCTCGGGGTCGACCCGTCGCTCAAGGAGAGCACGCGCCGACGCGAGGCCTACTTCCTGGCCTACGCCGAGCGCGTGCGGGCCGAGCTGCCCACGCTGCCGCTGATGCTCACCGGCGGCTTCCGCACCGCCACGGGCATGGTGGACGCCGTGGCCTCCGGCGCGGTCGACATCGTCGGCCTCGGCCGCCCCCTCACCGTGCAGCCGGACTTCCCGGCCGACCTGCTCGCGGGTCGGGTCGACGAGAGCGTGGTGCGCCCGCACCGCATGGGCCTCCCGCTCGTCGACAACCTCACCGAGCTCACCTTCTACAGCGTGCAGATGTGGCGCATGGCGAAGGGCAAGGAACCGGCACCGGAGCGCCACGCCGCCCTCAACGTCGGGCAGTACCTCATCGCCAACGGCATCGGCAGCCTGCGCTCGCCGCGCGCGAAGTCCTGACCTCCCCCTCCCCGAAGGAGCAGCATGACCACCACCGCAGTGCGCCTCACCAGCACCGACCTGCACGTGCTCGACCTGGGCGACACCGAGAACCGCTTCAGCCCCACCTGGCTGGACGACGTGCACGCCGCCCTCGACGCCGCCCTCGCCTCGCCCGCACCGCTGGTGGTGACCGCCACCGGCAAGTTCTTCTCCAACGGCCTCGACCTCGACTGGCTCGGCCAGAACCCCGACAGCTTCGGCGACTACGTGGTGCGCGTGCAGGAGCTCTTCGCGCGTCTGCTCACCCTGCCGCTGCCCACAGTGGCGGCGATCAACGGCCACGCGTTCGGTGCGGGCGCGATGCTCGCGATCGCCTGCGACTGGCGCGTGATGCGCGAGGACCGGGGCTACTTCTGCTTCCCCGAGGTCGACATCGACATCCCCTTCACCTCCGGCATGGCCGCCCTCATCCAGGCCAAGCTCACCCCCCGCGCCGCCGTCGACTCGATGACCACCGGACGACGCTTCGGCGGCCCCGACGCGCTCGCGGCCGGGATCGTCGACGCCGTCGCCTCGGAGTCCGACCTGGTCGAGCGGGCCGGCGGGTTCGTCGCGCACCTGGCGGGCAAGAACCCCGACACCATCGCCGCGATCAAGGCCACGATGTTCGCCGACGCCGCCACCGCGCTGCGCTCGCACGACAGCTGAGGGGCCTCGGGCGAATCTCTACCCCGCATCGCACCGCTCGGGGCCGCCGGCTGTCCTAGCCTCGGGAGATGGTCCTGACCGACGTCCGCAGAACCCCCACGGTGCTCGCGCTCATGACGGGAGCGACAGTGAGCGCCGTGGCGGTCCTGATCGCCCTCGTGGTGCTGTTGCAGGACGGGTTCGCGCCTGGCTGCGGGCCGGGCTTCCCCGGTCGCGACGCGAGCACCTGCGACGTCAACGGCACGGACGTGTCCCGGATGCTGCCCTACGCCGGCATCGCGACGGCGCTGGTCGTCCTGACCGGGCTCCTGACCCGGCGGGTGCTGCGCCACGAGCAGCGGATCGGCGGCTCGGCGCGGTGGGCCCGCCGCCAGGTTGGGATCGCTGTCGGCCTCCCGGCGTTCGCCGTCGTGGGCTTGATCGCGGTCTTCATCTTCCAGATGAACCTCGAGTGGTGGTTGCAGCGGTAGCAGCGCCGACGGTCGACGGAGATCGCGGAGGACCTCCCGGGAATCGATGAGCGCCGGGGAAAGCACTTGTCCACAGGGTTCTGCGGCACGTTCGGGTTGTGTCGGGGGTTCGTGCCACCATCTTCGTATGACTCTCGGGGATGGGTTCGACGACGTGAACGGTGGGGTGGACGACGGTCCTGTCGCGCCGTTCGACGGCGTCGCGTCGTCGGCGCTGCTGGATGTGCTGGTGGGTGAGGAGGCGGCGCGTCAGGCCTCCGAGATCCGCACCTGGCAGGGCATCGTGGCCTGGGCCGAGCGCAACCTCCACGACGGTGAGAGCGAGCGAGAGGTCGAGGACGTGGTCGCCGCGCTCGACACCGGCGTGCGCCTCGCGGGTGAGGGTGCGCCGTTGGTGGCGGAGTTCGCCCTGATGGAGCTGGTCGCGGTCCTCGGTCGTACGCCGGAGGGTGGACGCCGCTACGTCGCACGGATCCTGGAATGCGCCTGGCGACTCCCGCACGTCTACGCCGCTGTGATCTCTGGGCGGTTGGCTCCGTGGCGGGCAATGAAGATCGCCGACGCGACGATCGATCTGAACGCTGATGCGGCCGGGTTCGTGGACCGTCAGCTGTTCGCCGCCCACAAGGTGTCGTGGGCCCAGCTGGACCGGCTGATCGACGAGGCGATCAAGCGCTTCGACGCCGAGCTGGCCGAGGCCCAGCGTCAGCGCGAGTGCGAGCAGCTGGGTGTGCGGTTCTCCGACCCCAGCCCCGACGGCATCGCCTACCTCGACGCCACCCTCGACGCCGGCGACGCCGCCGACCTCGAAGCCGCTGCGAAGCGGCGGGCGGCGACGCGGGCGCAGCTCGGGGACGACGCCTCCCACGACGTCCGCATGGCCAGATCACTCGGCGACATGGCCCGCAACGACCTCGAGCTCGACCTCACCACGGTCGACGAGAGCACCGGCGAACTCGTCACCGCGTCCGTGGGAAGGAAGGCCGAGGTGGTTGTCCATCTGACGCCGGAGTCGCTGACGGGTGAGAACCCGGTCGGGCGCTGCAACGGCAGGCCGGTCGCGACGACTCAGATCCGGGAGTGGTTGCAGCAGGCCTCCCACATCACGGTGCGACCCGTGGTTGACCTCGCCGACTGCGACCACGTCGATGCCTACGAGATCCCCGACCGCCTCCGCCGCCACACCACCTGGCGCGACCACACCTGCCGCTTCCCCGGCTGCACCCACCCGGCCACCAGCTGCGACCTCGACCACCGCACGCCCTACGACCAGGGCGGCGCCACCTGCCCCTGCAACCTCACGCCCTTATGCCGTCGCCACCACCGGTCGAAGACCCACAGCCGCTGGCGCTACACCGCGCTGGCGCCGGGGATCTACCGGTGGACCAGCCCCCTCGGCAGGCGGTTCCTCGTCACCCCCACCGGCACCCACCCCCAGCGCGAATAGCGTCTGCCCGCGGTTCTCTCTCACCTCACCCGGTCTCGAGACGACGCTTGCGCGCGCGCTCAGCCGAGCCCGAGGAGACGGGCGGCGTTGTCCTTCATGATCAGCGGGCGCACCTCGTCCTTGAGGCCGAGCTCGTCGAAGGACGCCGTCCAGCGGTCGGGGGTGATCACGGGGAAGTCGGAACCGAAGAGCGTCTTGTGGCGCAGGAACGAGCCGGCGGCCCGCACGAGCTGCGGTGGGAAGTACTTGGGCAACCAGCCGGAGAGGTCGACGAACACGTTGGCCTTGTGGGTGGCGATGGAGATCGAGGCGTCCGCCCAGGGCACCGAGGGATGGGCGAGGATCATCTGCAGGCTCGGGAAGTCGGCGGCCACGTCGTCGAGGAGCATGGGGTCGGAGTAGCGCAGCTTGAGTCCGCGACCGCCGGGGAGGCCGGCGCCGATGCCCGTCTGGCCGGTGTGGAAGAGGGCGATGACGCCGAGGTCGGCGAGGGCCTCGTAGAGCGGGTAGTGCGCCGGATCGTTGGGCGCGAAGCCCTGCAGCGTGGGGTGGAACTTGAAGCCGCGCACGCCGTGGTCCTCCACCAGCATCCGCGCCCGCTCCACCGCCGCGGCGCCCTGGCGCGGGTCGACCGAGCCGAACGGGATGAGGACGTCGTTGTGCCGCGCCGCCCCCTGGGCGATCTCCTCGCTCGACAGCGCCGGGTGACCGAGTTGCGTGGTGGCGTCGACGGTGAACACCACCGCCGCCATCCGCCGATCGCGATAGTGGGCGGCGAGGTCGTCGATCGTCGGCGTGCGGGGCTGATCGCCCTTGAAGTAGGCGGCGGAGGCGTCCATCAGCTCGTCGTCGAGCGAGAAGTGGCCGTGGGCGTCGGCCTCCACGTGGGTGTGCACGTCGATCGCCACCACCGCATCGAGGTCGATGGCCGGTTCGTAGCGCTGGATCACGGAGGTCTCCTCGAGGGCTCGGGCAGGTCAGGGCAGGTCAGGGCAGGGCGTCGGCGTCGGACTTGGCGAGCAGGAGCCGCACGAGCAGCTCGTCGCGCTGCCGGCGCAGCTCGTGCTGGTCGATGCCGGCCAGCTCGTCGTCCACACCGGCGACGAGGAGGTCGGCGAGGGCGGGGGTGAGCTGGGGCGCGCCGAGGCTGTCCATCCACATCTGGGTGGGCGGGCCGAGGTGCTCGAGGATGTGCCGCAGCCCGCCGGCACCGCCCGAGAGGTGCTGGTTGACGAGCGGCCCGAGGAGCGCCCACCGCAGGCCCGGGCCGTGGGCGATCGCGGTGTCGATGTCGGCCACGCTCGCCACGCCTCGCTCCACGAGCGAGTAGGCCTCGCGCCACAGCGCGGCCTGCAGCCGGTTGGCGAGGTGGCCGGGCACCTCCTGGCGCACGTGCACGGGCCGCTTGCCCACAGCGCGGTAGAACTCCAGCGCCTGCTCCACCACGGCCGGCGACGTCGCCCGCCCGCCGACGACCTCCACCAGCGGCACCAGGTAGACGGGGTTGAAGGGATGCCCGACCAGCACCCGCTCGGGTGCGCGGGGGCACAGGGCGCCGAGCTCGGTGGGCGTGATGCCCGACGTGCTGCTGGCGATCGGCACCGCGGGGTCGGCGAGCTCGTCGAGCGCCGCCATGACCGCGGCCTTCACCGACGCGGTCTCGGGGCCGCTCTCCTGCACCCAGGTCGCACCCGCCACCGCCGCGGCCAGGTCGTCGACCACCTCCACCCGACCGAACCCCGCCTCGTCGAAGCCGAGGGCGTGCAGCGCCGGCGCCGCCTCCGCCACCGCCTCGTGGACGACGCCCGCCTCCGTGTGCGGGTCGTAGACCGTGACGTCGTGCCCGCGCGCGACGAGGTGGGCCACCCAGCCGCGCCCGATGACGCCGGCGCCGACGATCGCGATGCTCACGAGGTGACCGTCGCGGCACGCGATGCGGCGAGGGCGACGAAGTCGTCGAGGGCGGTCTCGTCGGCCAGGGAGCCAGAGCTGACGACCTCGGTGAGGGCGCGCCCCTGGAGCAGCCGCTTCACCGGCAGCTCGAGCTTCTTGCCGGTGCGGTTGCGCGGGATCGCGGACACCGCCACCACCTCGGCGGGCACGTGGCGCGGCGAGAGTGCGCCGCGGATCTCGGCGACGATGCGGCGCCGCAGGGCGTCGTCCACCGCGGCCCCGGCAGCGGGGACGACGAACATGAGCAGCTCTCCCATGCCACCAGCAGCGTCCTCGAGGTGCACGACGAGGCTGTCGAGCACCTCGGGCAGCTCCTCGACCACGCGGTAAAACTCCGCGGTGCCCAGGCGCACGCCACCGCGGTTGAGGGTGGCATCGGACCGGCCGGCGACCACGCACGTGCCGGACTCGCTGAAGCGCACCCAGTCGCCGTGGCGCCACACGCCGTCGAACTCCTCGAAATAGGCGGCGCGGTAGCGGGATCCGTCGGTGTCGCCCCAGAAGCCCACGGGCATGGAGGGCAGCGGCTGGCGGATGACGAGCTCGCCGAGCCCGCCGACGACCTCGCGGCCCTCGTCGTCGTAGGCGCACGCGTCGACACCGAGGCAGGACCCGGAGATCTCGCCGGCCACCACCGGCTGCAGGGGCGAGCCCTGCACGATGCCGGAGCACAGGTCGGTGCCGCCGCTGCCCACGTTGAGCAGGACGCCGGGCAACTGCTCGGCGATCCAGCGGTAGCCCTCGGCGGGCAGCGGGCTGCCGGCGGCGCCGATCTGCCGCACCCGGCTCAGGTCGTGGCGGCGGGCGGGCTCGGCGCCGGCGGCGCGGGCGGCCATGATGAAGCCGGGGCTGACGCCGAGGTGGGTCACCTCGTCCTCGGCGGCCAGGCGCCACTGCAGGTCGGCGTCCGGGTGCAGCGGGTTGCCGTCGAGCAGCACCGCGCCGGCACGCACGAGCAGGCACGACACCAGCGCGTTCCACATCATCCAGGCCGTGGTGCTGAACCAGAGCATGCGATCGCCGGGCCCGAGGTCCCAGCTGAGCGCGTGGTTCTTCAGGTGCTCGAGCAGGATGCCCCCGTGCCCGTGCACGATGGCCTTCGGCAGGCCCGTGGTGCCGGAGCTGAACAGGATGCAGAGCGGGTGGTCGAACGCCACGTCGGCGTAGGCGGGCTCGACCGATCCCTGCGCCTCGGTGAGCTCGCTCCAGCCGAGGGCCTCGACGGCCACCTGCGGCAGCGCGTCGAAGGCGCCGTAGGGCACGTGGACGACGTGGCGCAGCCCGGGCAGCTGCGCCACGATCCGCGCGAGGTCGTCGCGCTTGTCGACCGGCTTCTCGCCGTACACGTAGCCCGACACCGCGAGCAGCACCGCGGGCTCGATCTGGGCGAGGCGGTCGACCACGCTCTGGACGCCGAACTCCGGCGCGCACGAGGCCCAGACGGCTCCCAGGCTCGCCGTGGCGAGATAGGCCACCACCGTCTCGGGGATGTTCGGCAGCACCGCCGCCACCCGGTCGCCGGGGCCGACGCCGAGGCGCTCGAGACCGGCCCGCACCCGCGCGACCTGCGCGCGCAGCTCGGCGAAGGTGAGGGTCACGGGCCCGCGGGTCTGGGAGTGGCCGCGCAGGGCGACGAGGTGGTCGTGGCGGCGCTCGGGGTCGGCGTCCTCGAGGAGGTGGCGGGCGTAGTTGACGCCGGCGCCGGCGAACCAGCGGGCGCCGGGCATGCGCGCCTCGGCGAGCACGTCACCCACCGGGGTGGGCGAGGCGACGCCGAAGTGGCTCCACACCCGACCCCAGAACTCGCTCGGCCGCTCGACGCTCCAGCGCCACAGCGACGCGTAGTCGTCGAAGTGCCGACCGGTCGCGGCCTCCGCGTCGCGGGCGAAGGCCCCGATGCGGGTGGTGGTGCGCCAGTCGGAGGGAGGGGTCCACACGACCTCCCGCTCGAGGCGCGCGGCCTCCGGAGCGGCGGTCATGAGCGGTGCGGTCCGGAGCCGTTCGCGCCGACCTTCGCGGCCCGGCCGGCCAGGAAGTCGGCCATGCGCTGCTGGGCGTCGGCGCTGCTGGAGGCGGTGGCGGCCATGAGCGCCTCGAGCAGGTAGGCCTGGTCGCCGGACGCCTCGGCGATGCGGGGCAGGGCCTGCAGCACCGCGAAGTTCGACACCGGCGCATTCTCGGCCATCTTCGCCGCGAGCTCGAGGGCGGTGCTGAGGCCGTCGCCGGTGCCGACGAGGTACTGGCTGAGGCCGAAGCGCTCGCCGTCCACGGCGTCGATGACGCGGCCGGTGAGCATCATGTCGGTCATCCGCGCCACGCCGATCAGGCGCGGCACCCGCACCGAGCCGCCGCCACCGACGAACAGGCCGCGCTGACCCTCCGGCAGCGCGTAGAAGGCGCTCGGCTCGGCCACGCGGACGTGCGCGGCGGCAGCGAGTTCGAGGCCGCCGCCGACCACCGCGCCCTTGAGCACGGCGACCACCGGCAGCGTGCCGTTCTCGATCGAGGCGAAGGCGCGGTGCCACATACGCGAGTGCTGCAGGCTCGCGAAAGCGTCGCGCGCGGCGAGCTCACTGAGGTCGAGCCCCGCCGAGAAGTGGTCGCCCGCGGCGTCGAGCACCACCGCGCGCGCCCACGGCGGCGGGCTGTCGAAGAACGCGCCGAGGCCGAGCACGGTGGCGTCGTCCAGGGCGTTGCGCTTGTGAGGGCGCTCGATGCGGACGACGGCCACCGCACCCTGACGCTCGAGGACGAGCGTGGGCGGCAGCTGCTCGTGGGGCGCGTCGGCGTGGGCGCGGGCGTGGCTGGTGGTCACGGGTCCTCCTGGGGAGTGCGGGCGGCGGCGTCGGCGCGCAGTTGCGGCTTGAGCACCTTGCCGACCGCGTTGCGGGGCAGCTCGTCGACCACGACGACCTGCTGGGGCAGCTTGAAGCGGGCGAGACGAGCGGCGAGGTGGGCGCAAAGGCGCTCGACCAGCGCGTCACGGGCGGCGGGGTCGGCAGGGTCGACGACCCCGGCGGCGAGCTCGACGTAGGCGACGCCCACCTCGCCCCAGCGCTCGTCGGGGCGACCGACCACGGCGGCCGAGCGCACCTCGGGCAACGCGACGAGGAGCGCCTCGATCTCGGCGGGGTAGATGTTCTCGCCGCCCGAGATGATGAGGTCCTTGACGCGGTCGACCACGTGCAGCCAGCCGTCCTCGTCCACCGCGAGCACGTCGCCGGTGCGGTACCAGTCGCCGGAGGGGGTGCGCACCATGGCGGCCTCGGTCTTCTCGTCGTCGCGCCAGTAGCCGCGGAAGACGTGCGGGCCGCGCACGAGCAGCTCGCCGCGATCACCCGGAGCGAGGGAGGCCGGCTCGTCGTCGACGAAGAGGGCGATGTCGGTGAAGAAGTGAGGCACGCCGACCGAGGTGAGCGCCCGTTCGGCGCCGTCGAGGGGGGCCATCGCGACCCCCGGCGAGGCCTCGGTCATGCCGTAGCCCTGCTGGAGTCGCACGCCGCGCTCGCGCCAGGCGGCGGCCACCGGCGCGGAGACGGGCGAGCCGCCGTAGACGACCTGGCGCAGCGAGCCGAGGTCGGAGGAGGCCCACCGCTCGTGCTCGATCATCAGCTGCAGCATCGTGGGCACGCAGGCGAAGCTGCTGATGCGGTGCTCCTCGATGCGGCGCAGGACGTCGCCGGCCTCGAAGCGCTCGACGATCTCGACCGTGCCGCCCTTGAAGAGCACCGGCAGGGTCACCTGGCTGAGTCCGACCGCGTGGAAGAGCGGGGCGATGCACAGCGCGCGGTCGGTGCTGAGGATGTCGAGGTGGGCCAGCTGGTTGACCGTGTTCCAGGTGAGGCTGGCGTGGGTGAGCACCGCGCCGCGCGGGCGGCCGGTGGTGCCGGAGGTGTACAGGATGACCGCGTCGTCCTCGAGGGCGACCGCGACGCTCGGCGCCACTGCACCGGGGTGCTCGACCAGGGGTGCGACCAGGTGGACCTCGCGGTGCCCGGCGGCCGCGATCGGGGCGCCCTCGGTCTCGTCGACCGCGACCACGTGGGCGACCGACGACGCGGAGAGCGCGACGAGCGCGGCGGCGAGCAGCCGACCGCCGTCCGGGCCGACCACCACGATCGCGGGCGCGGCGTCGGCGAGCACGTGCTGCACCTCCGCCGGCGCCAGGCGCAGGTTGACCGGAACGAAGATCGCCCGGAGACGGTGGGCGGCGAACATGGCCTGCACGGTGAGCACGTCGTTGAGGCCGAGGTAGGCCACGCGGTCGCCGGCACGGACACCGAGGGCGGCGAACGCGGCGGCGAGGTGCTCGACGCTGCCGGCCAGCTCGCCGTAGGTGAGGCTGCGGTCCCCGTGGACCAGCGCCACCGCCGCAGCGTCGATGCGCGCCCGGCGGCGCGGCCACGAGCCGAGACCGAGGTCGGCCGCCAGGGGGTCCGTCATGGTGCCCACATTAATCAGGATTCCTGTCTATTAGCAAGGGGGGCGGCCGAGGCACCCAGCCGGATCGTCGTCGAACGAGCCTGTGGGCGACGATCCGGCTGGGGGCTCGGGAGGCTAGAGGAAGTACAGGCGCGAGAGGGCGATGGAGTCGGCGGGCTCGGACGACACGTGCTCGCCGTCCACGCTCACCCGGCCGGCGTCGTCCACGCGCACCTCGGCCACGCGGTCGTTGTGCACCATGGACGCCGGACCGATGCCCCGCGTGCCGCGGACGGCGACCCGGCGCCGCCGCGTGGTGAGGCCGTCGGAGTCGGCGTCGAGCGCGGCCTGGCTGACGAAGGCCACCGAGAGCTCCGCCGGCGTGGGGCCGTGGGCGCCCAGCTGGCGGCCGAGCACGAGCGGCTCGGCGGCGTCGATACTGGCGTTCGGATCGCCCGTGACGCCCCAGGCCGGGAAGCCCGCCTTGAGCACGAGCTCGGGCTTGGCGCCGAAGTGGTCGGGGCGCCACAGCACGATGTCGGCGAGCTTGCCGACCTCGAGGGAGCCGATCTCGTGCGCCATGCCATGGGCGATCGCGGGGTTGATGGTGAGCTTGGCGATGTAGCGGCGCGCGCGGTCGTTGTCGTGGCGCAGGTCGATCGCGCCGCGCTCGTGCTTCATCTTCGAGGCCATCGCGAACGTGCGCCGCACGGTCTCGCCGGCCCGGCCCATGCCCTGGGCGTCGGAGGAGGTGATGGCGATGATGCCGAGGTCGTGCAGCACGTCCTCGGCGCCCATCGTGCTGGCGCGGATGCGCTCGCGGGCCATCAGGGCGTCGCCGGGCAGGTCGGCCTTGAGGTCGTGGGCGTCCATGATCATGTCGAAGTGCTCGCCGACCGCGTCGCGCCCGAACGGCAGCGTCGGGTTGGTGGACGAGGCGATGATGTTCGGCTCGCCGGCCAGGCGCATCACGTTGGGCACGTGCCCGCCGCCGCAACCCTCCACGTGGAAGGCGTGGATGGTGCGGCCCTCGAGCACGGCGACGGTGTCCTCCACGGCGAGGCACTCGTTGAGGCCGTCGGAGTGCAGCGCCACCTGCACGTCGAAGGCCTCGGCGGCGGTGAGCGCGGAGTCGAGCGCGCGGGCGTGGGCGCCGATGTCCTCGTGCACCTTGAAGCCGCACACGCCGCCCTCCACCAGCGCCTCCTCGAGGGGCCCCTGCGCCGACACCGACCCGCGGCCCAGGAAGCCGACGTTGATCGGCCAGGCGTCGAAGGCGCCGAAGGCGTGCCGCAGCGCCCACGGGGTGCTGATGCCCGGGCCCCACACCGGCCCGAACTCCTGGCTGATCACCGTGGTGACGCCGGAGGCGAGCTCGGCCTCGACCACGCGCGGCGAGAGCAGGTGCACGTGGGTGTCGATCGCGCCGGCGGTGGCGATGAGGCCCTCGCCCGCCACGATCGTCGTGCCGCTGCCCACCACGACCTCGACGCCCTCGAGGGTGTCGGGGTTGCCGGCGCGGCCGATGCCGCAGATGCGGCCGTCGCGGACGCCGAGCGAGGTCTTGCGCACGCCCTGGATCGCGTCGATCACGAGCACGTTGCTGATGACCAGGTCGCAGGTCTCGCGGGCGGTGGCGGCCTTGAGGTGCAGGCCGTCGCGGGCGGTCTTGCCGAAGCCGACCACGAACTCGTCGCCGGGTCGGCTGCTGTCGGACTCCACCTGCACCACGAGACCCGTGTCGCCCAGGCGCACGCGGTCGCCGGTGCGGGGCCCGTAGGCGCCCACGTAGTCGCTGCCGGTGAAGGTCATGTCCGCTCCTCGCTCCCCGGCTCGGGGGCGTGCTCGTAGCCGCAGGCCAGCGCCCGCTCCAACGCCGCCTCGGCGGCGCCGGGCGCGTCGAGCGGGCCGTCCACCAGGCCGGCGAAGCCGATCGCGATGCGGTCGCCGCCGATGGGGGTGAGCCACGCGGCCCCGGTCTCGCCCGGCCCGAAGCGCACCGACGAACCCGCCGGCACCGCGAGTCGTCGTCCGTAGGCCCGGGCCCGGTCGAAGCGCAGCCGCGGGTTGGCCTCGAAGAAATGGAAGTGCGAGGTCACGCTGATCGGCACCGTGGAGGTGTTGACGACCGTCAGCTCCACCACGTCGGGCCAGCTCAGGTCGGGCGCGTCGCCGAGCAGCACGCCGCCCGGAGGGGCGTCGTCCATCACGGCAGCGTCGGGCCCGCCGATCGGGTCGAGGACGACGGCCAGGCGCGTGCCGTCGTCGAACACGGCCTCGACCTTCACCTCGCCCACCACCTCGCGCACGCCGGGCAACACGTCGTCGGGGCCGAGGACGGCGCGCCCGGCCTCGATCGCCTCGGCCAGCCGCCGGCCGTCGCGGGCGGCCTCGCAGACCGTGTCGGCGATGAGCGCGGTGGCCTCGGGGACGTTGAGCCGCAGCCCGCGGGCGCGTCGGCGGCGGGCGAGGTCGGCGGCGGTGGCGATGAGCAGGCGGTCCTGCTCGCTCGGGGTCAGTCGCACAGCGTCACCCTCCCTCACCAGCCCTCGGTGAGCACGCGGTCGAGCGCGTCGACGAAGAAGTCGACCGCGGCGACGTCGATGCACAGCGGCGGCTTGATCTTGAGCACGTTGAGCCGGTCGCTGGTGGGTTGCACCACCACACCCAGCTCGAGGAGGCGGTCGCAGATCGCGTGGGTCTCGGCCGTGGCGGGCTCGAGGGTGGCGCGGTCGCGCACGAACTCGGCCCCGATGTACAGCCCGCTGCCGTGGACGGCGCCCAGCAGCTCGTGGCGCTGCGAGAGCTCGCGCAGGCGCGCGATGAGGTGGCCGCCCACGTCGCGCGCGTTCTGCTGCAGCCCCTCGTCGCGGATGATGTCGAGCACGGCGAGGCCGATGCGCGACGACACCGGGCTGCCTCCGGTGGAGGAGAAGAAGTAGCCGGCGCCGCGATAGGCGTCCGCGATCGCGCGGGTCGTGATCACCGCGCCGACGGGCGAACCGTTGCCCACCGCCTTCGCCACGGCGATCACGTCGGGCACCACGCCCTGCTGCTCGAAGCCCCAGAACCACTCCCCCAGCCGGCCGTAGCCCACCTGCACCTCGTCGGCGATCGCGACGCCGCCGTGGCGGCGCACCGCGGCGTAGACGGCCTGCAGGTAGCCCTCGGGCAGGGCGATACCGCCGGCGTTGCCGTAGAAGGCCTCGCCGATGAAGCCGGCCGGTGGGCGTCCCTCGGCGGCCAGGCGGTCGATGATCGCCGCGGCCTCCGGGCCGTAGGCCACCGCGTCCGCACCACGGCGGGTGCCGCGGTAGGGGTTGGGCGAGGGCACGGTGTGCACCCAGTCGGGGCGGGTCTCGAGCGCCGCGGGGTTGTCGGCGATGGAGGTCGACACCGCGTCGGAGGCGTAGGTCCAGCCGTGGTAGGCCTCGGTGACGGCGACCATGTCGGTGCGCCCCGTGCTCACCATCGCCAGGCGGATCGCGAGGTCGGTGGCCTCGGAGCCCGAGTTGACCAGGAACACCGTGTCGAGGCCCTCGGGCGCCAGCTCGGCCAGGCGCGCGCCGAACTCGACGATCGCCTCGTAGTGGAAGCGGGAGTTGGTGTTGAGCACGCGCAGCTGCCGGGCGGCCGCCTCGGCGACGCGCGGGTGGGCGTGGCCCACCACCGTGACGTTGTTGAGCATGTCGACCAGCGGGCGGCCGTCGTCGCTGACGAGGTGGTGGCGCCACCCGCGCTCGATCCGCGGCGGCGCGGCGTAGTAGTGCTCCTGCACCTCCGCCAGGGTCTTTTCGCGGCGCTGCAGCAGCCGCTCGCGCGTGCGATCCTCCGCCAGCCCCGACGGCTCGAGGCCCATCAGCGGCGCAGGGTCGAGGAGCTGCGCCAGCCAGCCGGCGGCGTAGGCGGACGGCACGGCCTCCGGGGCGCTCGACGCGTTGCGACCGACGGTGACGCGCAGGCGCGCCCCCGGCCGCGTGCGGCCCAGCAGGGATCCGGGCGCCACCGCACCGTCGGCGACCGCGACCTCGGCACCGGCGAGCACGAGCTCGATACCCTCCCCCACGAGGACGACGCGCCCGTCGCGCACGCGCACGTCGCCGCCCCACGGGGCGCGCAGGTCTGCGGGGTCCGTCGTCCACAGGTCGACGCCGGTGGCCACGGTGGCGGGGGGCTCCTGAGTGGGCTCGGTGGTGCCGGCCAGGCGCGCCTCGGCGAAGCGTGCCGCGACCACGCGGTGTCCGCGCTGGAGATGGGCGGCGACCAGCCGCTCGACCAGCTCCGCCTCGCGCCAGGCCCCGTCGTCCACGAGGGGGGAGGTCGAGGAGAGGTCGAGCACCTCCGCGCCCGCCGCGTCGAGCAGCTGCGTCGCAGCCAACGGCGGAGCCGGCCGGTCGACGGGCAGACCGATCGCCTCGCGCACCAGCGCGGTCATCACCGCGAGCGGCACCGACATCGCCTGCTCACAGATGCGCCACTCGTGCGCGAGGCGGGTCTCGGCGTAGTCGTTGTCGCCGTCAAGCGCGGTCTGGTGGCATCCGCTGGCCACGAGCACGGCACCGCGCAGCACCACGAGGGGCCACAGCGCATCGGCCTCGGCGGCGCTCAGCGGACGCACCGCGTGGTAGGCCCGCACGGCGGGCAGCACGTCGACGGGGTCGTTGCCCGGGTGGTGCAGGATCGAGGAGACGGCGATGGCGAGCTCGCTCACCGTCCAGGTGCGGGTGAGGTCGCTGAAGTCGATCACGCCGTCGAGCTCGATCAGGCCCGAGGAGGCGTCGACGACCACGTTGTCATCGGTGACGTCGAGGTGCACGACCTGGCGCGGCAGGTCGTCGGCCACGCGGGCCACCTGCCGCCACGCGGCCGCACCGGCAGCGAGCACCTCCGCACGCCGGTGCTCGGGCAGCGCGCCGCCGAGGGCGTCGAGCACCTGCGCGGCGAAGCGGAGGTCCCACTGCAGCTCGCGGTCGACGCCGTCGACCGTTGCGCCGCCATCGTCGAGGCGGGCGAGGGCGACGTCGATCTTGGCCGCGACCTCGCCGAGGCGGGCCGCCACCCGCGGCGACACGTGCCCGCGGTCGAACAGGGTGCCGCCTCCGAGGAACCGGATCAGGCGGGCGACGGCCGGACCGTCGGGAGTGTTCACGACCGCCCGCTGCGGCGCCCCGGCGTCGTCCCGCAGCACCTGGCAGATGCGCAGCTCCGGGTAGGCCTCGGCGATGAGGTCGGCCGCGCGATCCTGCACCTCCACCTCGGGCAGCCCGAACACCGGGTTCGACACCTTGAGCACCGCCACCGGCTCGGCGCCGGCGGAGAGCAGGAAGTTGGCGTCCTGGTTGCTCCCGAGCCCGCGGGCGGTGACGGCGAGACCCCAGCGTTCCGCGGCCACCTGCTCCGCCCACGCCTCGTCCACCCGGGGGGCGGGGAGGTCGACCGGGTCGAACGTGCTCGTCGAAAGGCTCATCGACGTGGTCATCGGCCCGCCCGCGTCGGGGTCGCCGGCTGCTGCTGGGTGATGCAGTGGATGCCGCCGCCTCCGGCGAAGATGTCGCGGGCGGGCACCATCACCACGGTGCGTCCGGGGTAGGCCTCCTCGAGGATCGCCTTGGCGTCGGCGTCGCGGGGGTCGTCGAAGGCGCAGCCGATGACGCCGCCGTTGACGACGAGGTGGTTGATGTAGCTGTAGTCGACCCAGTTCTCCTCGTCGCGCACGGTCAGGGGAGCCGGCACCTCGATGATGCGCCAGGGCCGGCCGTCGGCGTCGTGCGATGCGCGGAGCGCCTCGAGAATCTCGCGGGTGATGGCGTGGTCGGGGTGCATCGGATCGTTCTGCACGTGCACGAGCAGCACTCCCGGCGACGCGATGGTGGCGGTCATGTCGACGTGGCCGCGGGTGCCCAGCGCCAGCGAGTCGCGGTAGAGCCCGCGCGGCAACCACACCACGTGGCGCGCCCCGATGGTGCGCGCGAGCTCGGCCTCCACGTCGGCCCTGGTCCAGCCCGGGTTGCGATGGGGGTCGAGCTGCACGGTCTGGGTGACCAGGACCGTGCCCAACCCGTCGACGTGGATGGCGCCGCCCTCGTTGACCATCGGCGACGACTCGACCTTCGCACCCGCCCGGTCGGCCACGAACGCGCCGATGTGCTCGTCGTCGTCCCAGGCGGCCCACGACTGCTGGCCCCAGCCGTTGAAGACCCAGTCGACGGCACCCAGGCGGCCCTCCTCGTCGAGGACGAAGCTCGGGCCGGTGTCGCGCATCCACGCGTCGTCCAGGGGCGCGGTGACGATGTCGACCCGCTCGTCGAGGTAGGTGCGGGCGATCTCGACCTCGGCCGGGTCGACCACCATCGTCACGGGCTCGAAGTCGACGATCGCCGCCGCCACGCGCGCCCAGGCCGAGCGGGCGCGGTGGGCCTCCTCGGGGTCGTCGGCCACGTAGGAGGCGCTCGGCGGGAACGCCATCCACACCCGCTCCTGGGGCTCGGTCTCCGCGGGCATGCGCCAGTTCATGGGTGGTCCTTCCTGTCACCGGCCGCGGGCCGGGGAGCGGACTGGGTGAAGGGTTCCTCGTCGATCGCGTTGCCGCCGTCGACCACGAGCACCTGCCCCGTCACGTAGGACGACGCGGGCGAGGCGAGGTAGGCGACCAGCGAGGCGACCTCGGCGGGCGTGCCCGGGCGGCCCATCGGCGTGGCGGCGCCGAGCGCCCGCTCGTGGTCGGTGGCCGACCCGGTGTCGATCCACCCGGGTGCGACCACGTTGCTGGTGATGCCGAGGCGGGCGTGGTCGACCGCGATCGAGCGCGCGAGCCCCACGACGGCGGCCTTCGCGGCGTGGTAGCCGGCGTCGCCGCGGTAGGCCATCACCGCACCCGAGAGCGATCCGACGCACACGACGCGCCCGTATCCCTGCTGCACCATCGGGCGCAGCGCGGCGCGCGTGACGAAGAAGGTGGTGTCGAGGTTGCGGGCGAGCACCGCGCGCCACTGCTCGTCGGTCGTCCCCGTCGCGCTCGACTGCTCCTCCTCCCCCGTGGTCGCCACCATGCCCGCACTGTTGACCAGCGCGTCGAGGCGACCCCAGTGGGCGAGCGCGGCTTCGACCAGGGCGTCGGCGACGTCGGAGCGCGAGAGGTCGCCCACGAACGACTCGGCCACGGCGCCCTCCGCGCGCAGCTGCGCGACCCGGTGGTCGATGCGGTCGCTGGTGGCGGCCACGAGGAGGCGGTGCGTGGGCGCGAGCGCCCGGGCGCAGGCGAACCCGATGCCGCTCTCGCTGCCGGCGCCGGTGATCACCGCGACCCTCTGCGGAGCGCCGCTCACGACGTCGTCCTCCGCGCGGCGGTGCCCGGAGCGGGCGTCAGCGTGACGCGGGCCCGAGGTTCTCCCGGCACCTGTTGAGCACCGTGCGCAGGGCCGCGACCTCCAGCGAGGCGAGGCCAGCGGTCATCTCGCGCTCGAGGGCAACCACCTCCTCGTCGTGGCGCTCCAGCACCGCACGGCCGGCATCGGTGAGCACGATGAGCATGCGCCGACGATCGTCGGGGTCGCGATGGCGATCGATCAGGCCCTGCCGCTGCAGCGCGCCCACCAGGTCGGCCATCGACTGCGTGGCCACGAACGAGTTGCGGGCCAGCGCTGCCGCGGTGAGCCCCTCGCGCCGGCGCAGCACGGTGAGCGCGGTGTACTGCAGCGCGGTGATGCCGGAGGGCCGCAGGAGGTCGTCGAGACGCGAGCGGATGGCCAGCTCGACCTGCTTCACGGCGTAGAGGAGCGAGGGCGAGTGCTCGTTCGCAGCCATGCGCGGAGCGTAGTCCGCGCGAGCGGTCACCAGGAATCCTGCGCGATCCGGTGCTCACCGAGTCTCCCCGGCCTGCGGAAGCGGATCGAGCACCTCGAAGATGTCGATGGCGGTGAGCTCCGGCGTCGACCGCGCCCAGCCGAGGTAGACGCGGTCGACGAGGTGGCGCAGGGCGGGGTTCTCGACGCGGAAGACGGGCCGCGTGGGGAAGTAGCCGACGTCGAGCTGCGCGTCGTCCAGGAAGTGCGCGACACCGGTGTTGAGGACGTCGACCACGTCGCCGTCGGCGGTGCGGAACTGGTAGCGCGCCTCCACCGTGCAGTAGTGGCCCTTCACCACGCACCAGTCGCCACCACCCTCGAGCACCTCGCCCTCGATGTCGCCGTGGACGCGCCCGCCGGTGATCGGGATGTAGATCAGCTCGCCCTCGTCGATGGCGCCGATACGCCGGTCGGGCGCCACGAACGCGTCGATGGTGAAGGCGTGGCGGAGCTGGGGCAGGGCGCCCACGGCGCTCGGGGTCATGCGTCCTCCTGGAGATGGGGGGGGGCGGGCCGGAGCCCGGCCGCTCAGACGGCGGCCGGGCCGGCGAACGGGGTGGCCGGCGCGGACGGCTCGGTGAAGGTCTTCTCCTCGCGCACCGGCTCGTCAGCGTCGGTCGTGCCGAGTGCCGCGTAGAGCTCGGGCCTGGCGGAGCGGAGGATCGCCGCGTAGACGAGCCCGGCCACGAAGGTCAGCACCGGGAGCGCCACGATGGTGGTGTTCACGACCTTGTTCGTGGTGAGCGTCGCGATGTCGAGGTGCAGGAGCACCAGGGCGAGACAGCCGATCAGCAGGACCATGGCGACGAGGGAGACCGCTGCGGTGACGGGATTGCGGTCGCGCCCCGGGCGCAGGAAGAACACGGCGGCCGCCAGCGAGGTGAGCGAGAGCAGGCTGACGATGCCGATGACGCCGATGCCCGCCGTCCACGCCGCGAGCTGGGTGAGCGGCTGAGCACCACCGATGCCGAAGCCGATCACGGCGACGACGCAGATCACGGTCTGGATCATGCTGGCGGCATACGGCGAGCCGTGGCGGTCGTGCACCTTGGCGAGCACCCGCGGGAGCACGACCTCGCGACCCAGGGCGTAGCCGTAGCGGTTGATCGCGTTGTGGAAGGCGAGGAGCGCGGCGAGGCCGCTGGTGATGAGCAGCAGGCGCATCACGTCGGTGGCGAAGCCGCCCACGTAGGTGTCCATCGCCGTGAAGAAGGGGGCCACCGGGTTGGCGGCGACGGTGGGGACGGTGTCGACGACGCCGAAGGCCATCACGATCACCCAGAGCACGAAGCCGTAGAAGAGCGCCATGAAGGTGACCGCGACGTAGGTGGCGCGCGGCACGGTCCGGTCGGGGTCGCGGGCCTCGCTGCGGTAGATCGCGGTGGCCTCGAAGCCGCAGAAGGCGGCGAACGCCACGGCCAGCACCGCGCCCATGTTGCCGTTGAAGACGTTGCTCGGGGCGAACGGCTCGAGGCTCAGCCCGTCGGCTCCACCCTGGAACAGCACGGCCGCGCAGAGGACGGCGAGGACGGCGACCTCAGCAACGAGCAGCACGGCGAGCACCTTGGCGCCCAGGTCGATCGACTGGTAGCCGAGCACCGCGACGATGGCCGCCCCGATCAAGCCCCAGACCCACCAGGGGGCGTCGATGCCGAACATGGTCGACATGGTGTCGGCCGTGGCACCGCCGAAGACGCCGAAGGTGCTGAGGATCAGACCCGTGTAGCTGAGCAGCGCCACGAGCGCCGCGGCCACACCGGCCGGCTTGCCCAGACCGTGGCGCACGTAGGAGTAGAAGGCGCCGTTGTTGTGCACGTGCTTGGCCATGCGGGTGTAGCCGTAGGAGAAGACGATGCACACGAGGCCGGCGGCGAGGTAGCCCGCTGCAGCGCCGACGCCGCCGATGAGCAGGGCGATCGGCGCCACCGCGACCATCACCGTGAGCGGCGCAGCAGCCGCCATGACGAAGAAGACGATGTCGCGCGCACCGAGACTGTTCTTGCGGAGCTGGCCCGAGCCGGCTTGATCGAGGGTGTGAGCCATAGCGGTCTCCCGGGTGGTCGAGGGCGAGGGGGTTGGTTTCGGTAACGTAGATCACGCTTCCGAGATTGGGAAGGATTCCTGATGATTTTTTTCCTCCCCGAAACACGGCGGCGACCCATGACGATCGATTCAGGCCCGCAGGGCGGGGGTCTTGAGGGCACACAGCGCCGTCGAACCTCTTCCGCTCACTGGATGGTCGGTGATACAAAGCAGGAATCCTGTTGATTAGGTGCGCCACCGTCGCGCGCCATCCGCCCCTCGGGGCCCGGCGAGGAAGAGGAACCCATGAGCAACCAGAACGCCGAGCGTCCGAGCGAGCTGTGGCGGTGGTCGGCCACGACACTGCGCGACGCCGTGCGCGCCCGCGAGGTCAGCGCAGCCGAGGTCGCTGAGGCCCACCTCGAGCGCTGCGCCCAGGTCGACCCGGCCATCAACGCGATGGTCGAGACCTCGCGCGAGGAGGCGCTCGCCCGCGCCGCCGAGCTCGACGCGCGCGCCGACGGCGCTCGCGACGGTCTGCTCTTCGGCGTGCCCACCGCGATCAAGGACAACACCGACGAGGCCGGGCACGTCACCAGCAACGGCCTGGTGTCGGCGTCCGACAACGTCGCCGCCACCGACGCCTCCGTCGTCGCCGCCCTGCGCGCCAGCGACGCGGTGTTCATCGGCCGCACCAACCTGCCCTCCTTCGGCCTGCGCTGGTTCTCCGAGAACGAGCTGCACGGGCGGACCCTCAACCCGTGGACGCCGGAACGCACGCCGGGCGGCTCCAGCGGCGGCGCCGCGGCAGCGGTGGCCTCGGGCATCGTGCCGATCGCCCACGCGAACGACATCGGCGGCTCCATCCGCTACCCGGCCGCGATGTGCGGGGTCACAGGCATCCGTCCGACCATCGGCCGCGTCGCGAAGTGGACCTCCCCCTCCCCCACCGCTCCGCCGGCGTCGCTGGCCGAGAACCTGATGGCGGTCGAGGGTCCCATCGCCCGCACCGTGGGCGACCTGCGCCTCGCACTCGCCGCGATGACGACCTTCGACCCCCGCGACTCCGCCTCCCTCCCCCTGCCCTACCGCGACGAGCCGGCCCTCCCGCGCGGGGCGAAGGTGGGCGTCGTCCGCGCGGTGCCGGGCGTCGAGACGGTGGCGGCCAACCTCGCCTCGGTCGAGAAGGCGGCCGAGGCTTTGCGCGACGCGGGCTACGAGGTGATCGACGTCGAGGTGCCCGAGATCCTGGAGGCCCACCGCGTGTGGCAGCGGCTGCTCTACGAGGAGCTGCGACCGGCGCGCGCCGAGATGGCCGAGATCGGCGGCCGCGACCTGGCCGCCTCCATGGCCAACAGCTTCGAGATCGTCGACGCCGTCTGCGGCGGGCCCGCGAGCCTCGAGGAGTTCATGGAGGGCTACACCCGGCGCAACCAGCTGCTCTCGCAGCTCGAGGCGCGCTTCCTCGAGCTGCCGCTGCTGCTCACCCCGGCCTCGGCGGTGCTCGCACCGCTGCACGGCGCCGACTGCCGCGGGGTCGACGAGGCGCGCGAGCTCATGGAGGGCCAGTGGCCGATGACCTTCGTGCCCTGCCTCGGCCTCCCTGGCGCCACCGTGCCGACCGGCGTGGTCGACGGCCTGCCGGGCTCGGTGCAGATCGTCGGTGGCCGCTACCGCGAGAGCTGGATCCTCGACGCCGCCCAGGCGATCGAGGACCGCGCAGGCACCTTCACGCCGATCGACCCCATGGGAGCCTGAGGCCTACCCGGCGTCGAGCGCCCGATCGACCGCATCGCCGATCGGGCCCCGGTGCACCTCTCCGTGCCCGGGCAGCACGACGTCGACCGGAAGGTCGCGCAGCGGCAGCAGTGCGTCGCGCGCACCGACCTCGTCGGCGGCGAAGACGCTCGGGAGCAGCTGCGGTCCCTCACCCCGCCGCGAGATCGGGTGGCCGGTCACGAGCGCGTCGCCGCTCGCGAGCGCACCGTGCGCGGGCAGCAGCCAGGCGGTGTGGCCGGGGGTGTGGCCCGAGGTGGCCACCGGCACCGGCCGGCCCGGAAGGTCGAGCGGCTCGCCCAGCGCGACGCCGCGGGCGTCGTCCACCGAGATCGAGGCGTGGGGGAGCACGGCGCGGAGCGTCTGGGCGACCCAGCGGCGACCGGCCGGGCGGCCGCACTGCGCGAGCATCTGGAGCGGGGTGATCTGGTCGAGGTACTCGCGGCGCGCGTGCCGCGCCTCCTCCTCGCTGGTGAGCACCTCCACCGGACGGTGGCGGCGGATCGTGCGGACGCCGCCGAGGTGGTCGAGGTGGGCGTGGGTGAGGAGGACCGCCTCGACGTCCTCGGGCCCATGACCCAGTGCGGCGAGCGAGGCGAGCAGCGCCTCGCCGTCGTTGGGGTAGCCGCTGTCGATCAGCGTCACCGACGAGCCCTCGCTGACGACAATCCAGTTGACGTTGGTGCCCGTGACCAGGTGCAGCCCCTCGGCGACCTCGGCGATCCTCACGACCCGCTCCCAGGGGTGGCGGCGACGACGTCGTGCACGATCGCGCCGATGCCGTCGAGGCCCAGCTCGAGGCGGTCGCCCGCCTCGAGCAGGCGACCGACCTCGAGACCGCAGCAGCCGGGCAGCGTGCCGCTCCCGAACAGCTCACCCGGGAAGAGCTGCTCGGAGCGCGACGCGTGGGCGATCGCCTCGGCCATCGTGAACCGCATACCCGCTGTGGTGCTGCGCGCAACCTCCTCCCCGTTGACCCGCACCCACCCGCTCAGGGCGTCGAGGTCCGGCAGCCCGCGCCGCGGCACGAGCGCGCCCGACAGGGAGCTCTGGAAGTGCTTGGACTTCTGCGGCCCGAAGCCGCTGCGCATCTCGCGCAGCTGCACGTCGCGCGCGGAGAGGTCGTTGACCACGACGACGGCGCAGATGGCGGCGTGGGCCTCCTCCACTGTGGCGTCGCGCAGGGGGCGGTCGATCACCACGCCGAGCTCGAGCTCGTAGTCGAGCGCCGCGGTGTAGGTCGGCACCGCGACCGGGGTGCCGGTGGGCACGAAGGTGAGCGCGTTGCCGAAGTAGTAGATCGGCTGCTCGAACCAGATCCGCTTCGGCCGGTAGGCGGCGAAGTCGCGCCGCGTGGTGCGCTCCACCACCGAGGCGAAGCGGGCCGCCGCCGGCAGGTAGCGCCGGGCCATGCCGCGCGAGGCCGCCACGACGTGGCGCTCGAAGAGCATGAAGTCGCGGAAGGACGACGGCGCGAACGGCAGGAGCGTGCCGTCGGGCGCCGGTCCGGCGAGGTCGCGCCACGGCTGCACCGGCGGGAGGTCGAAGGGCTGCGGGGCGTCGTCAGGCACCGGGCGCCACCCGTCGTCCTCGAGGACCTCGGTGACGGCAGCCCCCTCCACCAGCCGGCGGCGCACGCTGCCCAGGACGGCACTCACGACCGTGCTCATCGCCCCGCCCCAGCGGCGGCGAGCACGAGGTCGACCCGCTCGGCGAGCGCGGCGCGGGCGTCGTCGCCGGTGACAAGGGCGCGGAAGTGAAGGGGCGCCACGAGCAGCTCGAGCAGGAGCAGGTCGTCCGCACCCGAGGCGGGCAGCTCACCGCGCTCGCGCGCGCGGTCGAACATCACGCGGGCGAGCTCGAAGCGCGTCGTCCAGAACCGCCGGCGCACCTCGTGGGCGCCCGCGTGGTGACCCGAGGAGACGGCGGCTCGGGCCAGCGCGCGCCCGCGCGGCGAGGCGAGGTGGCCGGCGACCGTGCCGACGTAGGCGAGCAGGTCGCCGCGCAGGGTGCCCGTGTCGGGCACCGGCACCGCCGCCTCGCTGCTGGCCAGCAGGGCGTCGACGACGACCGCCTCCCACGATCCCCAGCGGCGATAGAGCGACGACGGCGCGACCCCGGCGCGCGCGGCGAGGTCCGGCAGGCTCAGTGCCGTCGACCCCTCCTCCAGCGCGGCGAGAGCGGCCCCGAGCACCGCGCTGCGCACCGCGGCCGAGCGACCGCCCGTGCGACGGCGCACCGAGCGGTCGACGTCCTCACGCAGGGCTGACATGGCCCGCACGCTATCGCACAGATCTTTGCGTTAACAGCCGATCGCGCCCTACCGTCGGCCCATGACGCTCGCCCAGGACCTCGCCGTCACCGCGCGGGCGCTGAGCCACACCACCGAGCGCGGCACCCGCCGCGGCGGCGCCGGCTACTACCTCCCTGCGCTCTTCGCCGACCGCTTCTCGCTCATGGGCGGGCTCGACAAGCAGCTCTTCACCGACCAGCTCGCCGCCTGCCGCACCTTCGAGGACGACGGGTGGACGACCTACTGGAACGCGCTCGCCGACGAGCGGATCGCCGTGGTCGACCGCCACCTGCGCGAGCAGGGCGCGCCCTCGCTCGCCGAGCTGCTCAGCGCCGATCACGACGCGGCCGCCACCGAGCTCGCCCGGGTGCTCGGCGCCGCCGCCTCCGCCTTCGCGGGAGCCGGCGAGGCGGGCGCCACCGAGGACGACGCCTCGGCGGCGCTCACGGCCTGGATCGCGGCGATCACCTACACCTTCGCCGCCGCCTGGCCCGGGTGGACGCCCGCGCGCCTCGAGGCCTACCGCCGCTCGCGGGCGCTCTTCGAGCTGCTCCTGCACGGCCTCTCCGCACCGCTCGGCGTGGTGGTGGAGCACCTCGACATGAGCGTCGACGGCCACCGCAGCTCGGCGATCGTCGTCCTCCCGGCCGGGGACGACGTGGTGCCGGGCGTGCTGGTGAGCAACGGGCTCGAAGGCACGGTGCAGGAGCTCCTCCTGCCGCTGCTGCGCTACCGCGACCGGCGCCTGGCCGTGCTGGTGACCGAGATGCCGGGCACCTACCTCGACCGGGTGCCGATGTCGGCGGCGTCCTCGGCGGTGTACTCGACCCTCATCGACCGCATGGCGGCGCACCCGCGCATCGACGCCGAGCGCATCGCGATGGTCGGCTTCAGCTTCGGCGCCCACTGGGCCGCCCGGATGGCGGCGCAGGACCGGCGCCTGCGCGCGGTGGTGGCCAACGGCGGGCTGCTGCACCGCAGCTTCCGTCCGTCAGCGGTGTGGGGGATGCCCGAGATCATGCTCAGCACCCTCGAGCACACCACCGGCGCACCCCACCCGTGGGCGATGGCGCTGCGGCTGCACCGCCTCTCGCTGCGCCGCCGATACGGGGCGATCACCGCTCCGCTGCTGGTGATCAACGGCGAGCGCGACACCCTGGCCAGCACCCGCGACTCGATCGACCTCGCGGCGGCCGCACCCTTCGGCGAACTCGTGCTCTACCCCGACGACGACCACTGCGCGATGGGCCACTACCACCAGTGGCTCGACCTCACGATCGACTGGCTCGAGCGACAGCTGCGCTGAGCTGGCCCGGCAGAGCTGAAGGCCCGGGAAGCGCTGCTTCCCGGGCCCTCGTTCTCCCTGGGGGGTCGGTGGACGACGCGCGTCGGTCGCGGTCGGGTTCTTTAGTAGGTGAAGCGGTTGACGAGGCTCTCGAGGGTGCCGGCCATGCGGGTGAGCTCGCCGGCGGAGGTCAGCGAAGCCTGGGCGCCCTGACGGGTGTCGTCGGCCGACGTCGACACGCGGGTGACGTCCTCGGCGATGCCCGCGGCGCCGGTGGCGGCGTCGGTGACGTTGCGCGCGATCTCGTTGGTGGTGGCGGTCTGCTCCTCCACCGCGGAGGCGATCGTCGTCTGGATCTCGTTGATGCGCTGGATGACCTCGGTGACCTCCGCGATCGCGGTGACCGCGCCGCGGGTGTCGCCCTGGATGGCCTCGATCCGCCGCCCGATGTCCTCGGTGGCCCGCGCGGTCTCCTTGGCCAGCTCCTTGACCTCGCCGGCCACCACCGCGAACCCGCGCCCCGCCTCACCGGCGCGCGCGGCCTCGATCGTGGCGTTGAGGGCGAGCAGGTTGGTCTGCTGCGCGATCGAGGTGATCACCTTCAGCACCTGACCGATCTCCGCACTCGACTCGCCCAGGCTGGCGATGGTCTCCTGCGCCGAGCCGGCCACGCTCACGGCCCCGGTGGCCACCGTCGCGGCCTCGGTGGTGTTCTGCGAGATCTCGCGGATCGAGGCGGTCATCTCCTCAGCGGCCGAGGCCACGGTCTGGATCGCACCGCTCACCTCGCCCGAGGCGCCCATCGCGCTGGTCGCGCGCTCGGAGGTCGACGCCGCACCGCGCTCCATCTCCTGCGAGAGGCTGTTGAGCTGATCGGCGGCAGCAGCGAGCTGCTCGGCGGTGTGGCCGATCTCGGTCATCGACGCGCGCTGCATCTCCAGCAGGGCATTGAGGGCGGCGGCGACCTGGCCGGCGGCGTCGTCGCTCTCGAAGGCCACCGCACGGGTGAGGTCACCGCTGGCGGCGGCCTGGACGACGTCCAGGATCTGCGCGACCTTGGCCGCGAGATCCTCCTGCGCCGCACGATCAGCCTCAGCAGCACTGATCCGCTCGAAGGCCGCGCTCACCAGGCGGGCCACGGTGCGCAGCACGTTGAGCCGGCGCTCGGAGAGCTCGATAACGTCGGTGGAGAAGAAGTCCATGGTTCCGACCACCTCACCGCCGACGATGATCGGGAAACACACACCCGACTTCACGCCGACGCGCTGCGCGACGGGGGCGCGCACGCAGTCGGTCATCTCACCGAGGTCGCGGGTCGTGAAGACGTCGCGGGCCTGCCAGGCACGGCCGGAGAGGCCGACGCCCTCGGCGAAGGTGGCCTTGAGGGTGACGGCGCGGAACTCCTCGCCGACGTCGCCGGACTCGGCCTCGAATCGCAGCACCCGCTCGACCGGGTCCACGGCCCAGAACGAGCCGTACGCCCACCCGAACTCCTCGCGCACCCGCTCGATCGCGGCCATCACCGCCTCCGCGCGGGTGGTGGCGGCGCTCACGCCGGCTTCGACCCGGTTGGCGGCGGTCGTGTCAGACTCGGCCGCGTCGCGGTCCTGGGCGAGGTTGATCGCGTCGGTGACGACCTCCCACGTGGCCATCGCCCCCACGTACTCGCCGTGCGCGTCGGTGATCGCCGAGACGTTGAGGTCGAGGATCTCCGGGCCGACCTGGATGTTCGCGCGACGCGGCAGGTGCTTCGACGGATCGGCCAGCAGCCCACGCTGGTAGGCCGGGTTCTTGTGGAAGATGTCGAGGCTCGAACCCACCACCTCGTCGGCCCGCACCGGCAGGTGCTGCTCCAACCCGCGCAGGGTCTCCAGCGACTTGGGGTTCATGTAGGTGATCACGAAGTCGCGGTCGGCGAACATCATGTTGGTGGGCGCCTGCTCCATCATCGAGGTCATCCGCGCGACCTCGGCCTCGAGCACGAGCTTCTCGGTGACGATGTCCCACGTGGCCATCGCGCCCAGGTAGGTGCCCGACTCGTCGGTGATGGCGGCGATGCGCAGGTCGAGGGTCTCGGGGCCGAGCTGGATGAGCGACTGGCGCGGCAGGTTCGCCCGGGGGTCGGAGAGCAGACCACGCTGGTAGGCCGGCTTCTTGTGGAAGACGTCGAGGCTCGAGCCGACGACGGCGTCCGGCGCCACCGGCAGCCAGTCGGCCAGCGCGGTGAGCGCGGTCAGGGATGCCGGGTTGATGTAGGTGATGACGAAGTCGCGGTCGGCGACCATCACCCGGGTGGGCAGCTGATCGAGCACGGAGGGCTGCAGGTGCAGCGGCGAGCCGACGGCACCGGGACTGGCGCCGGGGTGGTCGCGACGGACGGGGCGGGTCTGGATCTCGGTCACGGGGGGTGTCCCAACTTCTCGGTCGCCCCAGTGGCTCCGGGCGGCTCGAGCTATCGATTCGGCCCCGCGATGGAACTGTTGAGTTCAGATATTCGCAACTTCTCGCGAAAGGGAATCTTTTATCTCAACAGAAGTTCGCCGAGTTTCACGCCAAACATCAACAGCGTGTGCTCGATAGAGTCGAAGGTCCCGTCGTGGCCGGGCTGGGAGTCTTCAACCGCGCGAACGGCGCAGCAGCTCCTCGAAGGGCGTGACGGCGGCGAGGGCGTCGTCCACGAGCTCGCGGCGCTCGCCGACCGCGCTGCCGCCGACACCCATCGCGCCGACCAGCTCGCGGGCCGCGCGGGTGATGCGCAGGTCGAGGTCGGGGCCGGCGAAGTCGTCGGTGGCGGCGAAGACGCCGGTGGGCAGGGCCACCGCGTGCAGGTAGGCGAACAGCGGGCGCAGCGCGTGATCGATCACCAGCGAGTGACGCGCCGTGCCGGCAGTGGCGCCCATCAGCACGGGCGTGCCGTCGAGCACGCCCTGCTCGAGGGTGTCGAAGAAGGTCTTGAACAACCCCGAGTACGACGCCGAGAACACCGGCGTCACCACGATGAGGCCGTCGGCGTCGCGCACCGCGGCCTGGGCCGCGGCCAGCTCGGGAGCCGCGAACCCGACGAGCAGCTGGTCGGTGAGCTGGTGGGCGAGGTCGCGCAGCTCCACGTGGACGACGTCCACCCCCTCGCCCGGCCCGCCCAGCTCGCCGACCACCGCAGCGGTGAGGCGATCGGCGAGCAACCGCGTGGACGACGGGTTCGACAGGCCCGCGGACACCACGACCAGGCGGGTCATGCCACGGCTCCCGCCTGCTCGACCTGCCCGGCAGCGCGTGCGGCGACGAGCGAGGCGTGCGTGGGTGCGTCGGGGACGTGGGCGGGGCGGCCCTCCGCGAAGCCGGCCCGCAGGTCGGGCAGGATCTCGCCGAGCAGGTCGAGCTGCTCCAGGACGGTCGTCAGCGGAAGGCCCGCGTGGTCGATGAGGAACAGCTGGCGCTGGTAGTGCCCGGCGTAGTCGCGGAACGAGAGCGTGCGTTCGAGCACCTGCTGGGGCGATCCGACGGTGAGCGGCGTCTGGCGGGTGAAGTCCTCGAGCGAGGGGCCGTGGCCGTAGACGGGCGCGTTGTCGAAGTAGGGGCGGAACTCGTTCCAGGCGTCCTGGCTGTTGCGGCGCATGAAGAACTGGCCGCCGAGCCCGACGATGGCGGTGTCGGCCGGGCCGTGACCGTAGTGCTCGAACCGCTCGCGGTAGAGGCGCACCATCTGCTCGGTGTGCGAGGCCGGCCAGAAGATGTGGTTGTGGAAGAAGCCGTCGCCGTAATAGGCGGCCTGCTCGGCGATCTCGGGGCTGCGGATCGAGCCGTGCCAGACGAACGGCGCCACGCCGTCGAGCGGGCGCGGCGTGGAGGTGTAGCCCTGCAGCGGGGTGCGGAAGCGGCCCTGCCAGTCGACGACGTCCTCGCTCCAGAGCCGGCGCAGGAGCGCGTAGTTCTCGATGGCGAGGTTGAGGCCCTGGCGGATGTCCTTGCCGAACCAGGGGTACACGGGCCCGGTGTTGCCGCGCCCCATCATGAGGTCGACGCGGCCGTCGGTGAGGTGCTGGATCTTCGCGTAGTCCTCGGCGATGAGCACCGGGTCCGTCGTGGTGATCAGCGTCGTGGCCGTCGAGAGGATGATCCGCTCGGTCTTCGCGCCGATGTAGGCGAGCGTCGCGGTCGGGTTCGAGCTCACGAACGGCGGGTTGTGGTGCTCGCCGGTGGCGAACACGTCGAGCCCGATGTCCTCGGCCTTCTGCGCGATGGCGACGGTGGCCTTGATGCGCTCGTGCTCGGTGGGGGTGCGACCCGTGGTGGGGTCGGTGGTGAGGTCGCCGACGGTGAAGATGCCGATCTGCATGGGGGTCATCGCCTTCCGGAGAGTCGCGTCCGCGAAGTGGTGGACGTGTCAACTTCCTCAACCCTAGGGCCTGCCGGCCTATTCCGACGACCGGCCCCTCGGCGGGCGCCTCCTACGATGGGCCCATGAGCGAGCGACCCTCCGCCCTGGTCACCTCGGGCGTCGTCGAGCTCGCGGCCGCCGCCCTGTCGGGCTGGGCGTTCACCTACGCGATCAGCAACCCCGAGGGCGCGCGGAGGGCCGGGGTGGCGAGCGTGCCCCGGATCCGCCAGTGGCACCTCGACCTCGTGGCCCTGGGCACCAGCACCGTGGCGCTCGGCGTGGCCGTGCCCGACGCGCCCCGCATCGTCCAGGGCTCGCTGGCCACGGGAGCCTGGACCAACGCGATGCTCTTCCTCCCGCTCGCCTTCAAGCCCGAGCTGATCGACGAGCCCGGCTACAAGGCTGCCGCCGGCGCCTCCTTCGTGGCCACCACGGTGGGTTTCGTCGGCATGGCGGCCACGGCGATCGCGCGCCGGCGCGCGGCGCGCTGAGACCTGCCCGCGGGTCGGCGCTCAGTCAGCTCTCCATCAGCGGACGACGCGCACCGAGCGCGCGAGGTCGGTGCGGCCGCCGCCGGGGTAGCGCACCTGCAGCGAGAGTCGGGCGGTGCCGGCGGGCGCACCGGCGGGCAGGCGCCCGGCGAAGCGGTCGCGCGCGGCGTCGTAGGTCAAGCAGCTCACCCGGGTCGTGACGCCGCGAGCCAGGGCGGCGCTCACCCCGCACCCCCGCGCCAGCACGCGGGCGAGGGGGTCGGGCAGACGTCGTCCACGGGCATCGAGCAGGTGGACGACGACCGGCTGGCCGCCCCGCACGCGCGCACCCGAGCCGATGGAGAGCTGGGGCGCGGCCTCGACGAGCGCGGTGATCGCGGCGCTGGCGCGATGGCCCATGCGGTCGCTGGCGGTGCACACGACGCGCACCTCACCGAGGCGCTGGGCGCTCGCGCTCGCGCAGCCGGCGCTCGCGATGCCCGAGCCGGTGTCGACCGCGCCCGGGGCCGCCGCCACGCCGCCGGGCCGACCGAGCAGCGTGCGGCCGACCTGCGTGGGGCGGAGCAGGGGCGGATCGCGGTCGAGCGTGACGGAGGGACGCAGGCGGGTCAGGCGTCCGTCGGACTCCCACACGTCGACGAGGATCACGTGGCGTCCGTCGCGCAGGCCCGCGAGGTCGAGGGTGCGCGCGACGCCCGGCGCGAGGGCGACCCCGGGGCCGCTGAGGTCGTCCACCCACAGGCGCACCTCGTCGATGCCGGCGGTGGTGCCGTCAGCGCGCAGCAGGGTGACGGCCGGGCGAGCGTCGGAGGTGAGAGCCGGGAGCCCGCGCAGCACCGGGGTGGCCAGCGGGGGCGGGGTCGGGCTCGGGGTCGGGCTGGGGGTGGGCGTCGCGGATCCGCCGTCCACCGGCTGCCCCTCGTCGAGACGCAGGAACTGCAGCGCGAAGCTCACCATCGCGGTGAACGGCAGCACGTGGCCGACGTCGGCCACCGTGACGGCCTCCACCGCCGGGTGCGCGCCGTCGTCGCCGTAGCGCACCCGCCGCCACGTGGGCACCGGCACCGTGACCGAGGCGGGCTCGAGGCCGACGCCGGCGAGCGTCGTCCACTGCTCGACGCTCTCGCGGAGGTTCGCGTAGGCGATCGACCGGTCGCGGGTGCCGTGCCACAACTGCAGGCGCGGGATGCCGGGCGACCCGTCGGCGGGCAGTGGGCCCCCGAGTGCGCGGGCCACGCGCGCCCACTCCTGGGGCGTGCGGTCGACGCGGCCCGCGGCGCAGTCGGGGTTCCACATCGAGCCGCCGGAGGCGGCGAAGCAGCCCGCGGGCGCGCCCATGAACGCCGAGCCGGCGGTGAAGACGTCGGGGTACTCGGCCAGCAGCACCGTGGTGAGCAGTGCGCCGGAGGAGAACCCCAGAACGCTCGTGCGCGACGGGCTCGCGCCGGTGATCGCCTGCGCCCACCGCACGGCCGAGGCTGCGCCCTGCGGATCGCCGCCGCCGTCGCGACGCAGGGCGGCGGGCGTAGAGGCGTCGAAGCAGGAGTCGCTGCGCGGCGACTGCAGGAACACCGCGGTGAAGCCGTACTCCTCCGCCGCCGGCACCAGCTCGTGCGAGATCTGCTCGTAGGTGCGGCGGGCGGTGGTGCCGCACCCGTGGGCGACCAGCAGCACACCGGGCTCCGGCGCGAGGCTGCGCGGGACGTAGGCGAAGGCCGTCAACCCGGTCGGGTTCGGCCCTGGGAACCACAACGGCGTGAACCTGCTGCGCGGCAGCTCACCGGAGCTCGCCTGCGCGGCGGGCGTTGCGTGTGTCGAGCCCGGGGCGAGCGCTGCCGTCGTCCGCGCTGCCGCCACCTGCGCACCTGCCAGGCCGAGGACGACGGCGAGCACGGCGAGGAGCGCGACGAGCGCGGCCGCGGGCGCCCCGAGGGGTCGGCGGTTGTTCGAGAGCATGAGCGGGCCTAACCGAGAGCGCCGGCGCGGAGCCCCCATGACCCCGCGACCGCCGAATGTACGCCTCCGACCCGCTCGCCGCAGCGGTTTGCCGCCCGCTCGAGCGGGGGCTCGCGTCGGTTGAGATTCGCCGGTTGACCGGCGAATCCCAAGCTTCTCGGCTGAAACTTCATGCAAGAAGCACGAGATTCGGTCGACCAGTCCGGCCACGGCGTGGACGACGAGCCGCGGCGTCAGCCGAGCGCCGCCACCGGGTCGAGCCCGGACTGCAGCACCGAGTCCTCCCACAGCACCCGCGCAGCCTGCTCGTCGCGAGCCCGCCGACTCGGGCGCTCCACCACCGGCGTCCGCCCGCGGACGACGAAACGCGGCCCGACGAAGGCGCCGGGCGGCAGGGTGCGGTCGGTGGCCGCGCGCACGATCGGCAGCGCCCCGGCGGCGGCGGGCTGCGTGACGAAGCGGGCGACACGGCGCATGAGCAGGTTGCTGACGCCGGTGCCCTCGAAGCCGAGGTCGGTGTCGGCGCCGCCCGGATGGGCGACCATCGCGCTCACGTGCGAGCCGGCGCTGGCCAGGCGGCGCTGCAGCTCGGAGGTGAACAGGATGTTGTCGAGCTTGCTGTGGAAGTAGGCGTTCCACCGGTCGTACGGCTTCTCCAGCCGCGGGTCGGCCTGGCCGCGGGCGGCGCGGTGGCCCATGCTCGCCACGTTGACCACGCGGCCCTGCGGCGAGGCGGCCACGAGCGGCATCAGCCGGGCGGTGAGGGCGAAGTGCGCGAGGTGGTTGACGGCGTACTGCATCTCGAGGCCCTCGGCGGTGCGCGCCTCGTCGATGGCCATGAGGCCCGCGTTGTTGATGAGGACGTCGATCGCCCGCCCCTCCGCGTGGAGCCGCTCGGCCGCCGCAGCGACCGACGACAGGTCAGCGAGGTCGAGGTCGACCACCGTCACCTCGGCACGCGGGTGCTCGGCCACCAGCTGGGCGACGGCGGCATCGGCCTTCGCGCGGTTGCGGCAGGCGAAGGTGAGGCTCGCGCCGGCACCGGCGAGCACACGGGCGGTCTCGAAGCCGAGGCCGGCGTTGGCGCCGGTGATGACGACGTGTCGCCCGGCGAGGTCGGGAAGGTCGGCGGGGGTCCAGCCCATGGTCGTTCCTCTCATGAAGGTGAATGCGAGTTCATATTAGACCACAAGATGAATCATGGTTCATGATGCGAGCCATGAGGTCCGACGCCGCCCGCAACAGCGAGGCGATCCTGCAGGCGGCGCGCGACGTCGTGGCTGAGGAGGGCATCGGCGCCTCGATGGTCCGCATCGCCGAACGAGCCGGCGTCGCCGTCGGCACCCTGTACCGCCATCACCCGAGCAAGGACCATCTCGTCGGCGCCGTCGTCCAGGACGCCACCCGCCGCCTCGTCGACCTCCTCGACGCCGCCCTCGCGCGCATCGAGACCGACGGCGACGTGGGTCGCGAGTTCGAGACGGCCCTGGCGTCCGCGGCCGAGACCTACGCGACCGATCGCGCGTTCAAGGAGTACCGCGCCCAGGCCCGCGGCGCAGCGGTCGACCTGCCGGGAGCCGATCAACTCGAGGCGCGCGGCTACGCCGCCCTCGACGACCTCGTCGCCGCAGCCCATCGCGCCGGCACCCTGCGTGCGGACGTCGGCGCGGCCGACGTCCTCGAGATCCTCGCCGCCGTCCCCACCTCTCCTGAGCGCCGGGCCACCTACCTCGCCGTGGTCCTCGCCGGGCTCCGGTCCGCGCCGCGGCGGGATTCACCGGTGGGCCGGTGAATCTCGTGCTGGTCGGCTGAAGCTTCATGCAAGGAGCACGAGTTTCGGTCGAGTAGTCAGGTGATTTCGGGCGTGGACGACGGACCGCCGGCAGTGCACTCGGGGCGGCCCGGGGTGGGTGTGGAGAACCCGGGGCCGAGCGGGTCATTGTGTCGGACCCCCATCTCATGATGGTCCCCACAAGTCCTCCTCGGGATCTCGGAGAACCAGCGCATGAGCGTCGACGTCACCACCACCCACCCGGTGATCGCCTGCGCCCACACCCTTCAAACCGCCTTGGGTGAGGTCCGTGAGGTGCAGGCGGTGTACATGAGCGTGGAGGACAAGAAGACCGCCCTGATCGAGCTCACCCGGGTCGAGGCCGCTGTCGCCGAGCTGAAGGCACGGGTCCTGGCCGCCTCCGGTGATGTCGCCGACGACACCGGCGCCCGCGACCCCGGCGCCTGGCTGGCCCACGCCACCCGCACCGACCGGCGCATCACCGCCACGCAGTACCGCCTCGCCCAAGCGTTGGAGCGCCTGCCCCGCCTCGCAGCAGCCATGTCATCCGGTCTGGTCAACGAGGGCCAAGCCCGCGTCATCATCGAGACGGTCGACAACCTCCCCGACCGCCTCGGCACCCAGGTCAAACTCGACGCCGAAGCCTCACTCATCCACTTCGCCGCCGACCACGCACCAGCCGACCTCAAACGCCTCGGTGTCCACATCCTC
>NZ_CAXRAZ010000035.1:0-6157 GCF_964229035.1 Nocardioides sp.
GTTTGGCGCCAAACCGCAACCCTCCGGCGCCGCGCGCACCCACCCCCACCACCACCGGGAAGGCGCCGCAGAAGCGACGAAGCCCCACCGCGATCACGCGGTGGGGCTTCGTTGCTCAGAGCGTCGCTCTGTGGCAGGTAGTGGATTCGAACCACTGTAGGCAATGCCGGCTGATTTACAGTCAGCTCCCTTTGGCCGCTCGGGCAACCTGCCGGGGGCTGCTGTCGAGACCCACTTCCAGCGACCCGGAAGCCTGCTCGAATTGGTCACTCGACAACGACGCGAAACAATAGCGCAGCACGTCCGTCCAGCCGAAAACAGCGCAGGTGAGACCCATGGCCGACTCCTCCTTCGACATCGTCAGCAAGATCGACCGCCAGGAGGTCGACAACGCGCTGGGACAGACCGCGCGCGAGATCTCCACCCGCTTCGACTTCAAGGGGACCGGCGCCTCCATCGAGTGGAAGGGCGAGCACGCGATCGAGATCAGCGCCTCGGCCGACGACCGCGCCAACGCCGTCCTCAGCGTCTTCCAGGACAAGCTGATCAAGCGCAACCAGTCGCTCAAGATCCTCGACGCCTCCGAGCCGCGCCAGTCCGGCCAGGTCTCGAAGATCTCGATCACCCTCAAGGAGGGCATCACCTCCGAGGACGCCAAGAAGATCTCCAAGCTCATCCGCGACGAGGGCCCCAAGGGCGTCAAGGCGCAGATCCAGGGTGACGAGCTGCGGGTGTCGTCGAAGAAGCGCGACGACCTGCAGGAGGTCATCGCGCTGGTGAAGGCGCAGGACTACGAGTTCGCCGTGCAGTTCACCAACTACCGCTGACGCCGCACGGCCCCTCCCTCCACCGCCGCCAACCGCCGCCAACCGCCGCCCACCGCCGCCACTGCGATGACACCCGCCCGCCGCACCCGACTGCTCGGCCCGGCCATCGCCGCCGTGCTCGTCCTGGTGCCGACTGCCGGTGCGCTCGCGGTGGTGGCGGGCTTCGATCGCTCGACGATCTCGCCCGAGGACGCCGGTCTCGCTGCGCCGGCCGCCACGGCCGGCTCCGTCGCCGAGGCTCCTCCTCGGCGCCCCGACGCACCGGCCGGCACGGACCTGCAGGGCGCCGCCCAGCAGCAGGCCCGGCTGGGCGAGGAGGCCCAGGCGCCCGCGGCGGGCGATCCGTTCATGCCCTCGGCCGCCTGGGTCGAGCGCACCGCGGCGGCCACCGGCATCCCCGCGCGCGCCCTCGTCGCCTACGCCCGCGCCCACCTGCGGGTGGCCGCCGAGCAGCCGGGCTGCCAGGTGGCCTGGAACACGATCGCCGCACTCGGCGGCATCGAGTCGCAGCACGGGTCGATCGGCGGCGCCGTCCTCGGGCCCGACGGCCGCGCCACCCCGGTGATCCGCGGCCCCGAGCTCAGCGGCGGGCGCTTCGGCGTCGTCCGCGACACCGACGGCGGCTCGCTCGACGGCGACCCGAAGTGGGACCGCGCGGTCGGCCCGATGCAGTTCATCCCCTCCACCTGGGAGCGGTGGGCGGCCGACGGCAACGGCGACGGCGTGGCCGACCCCGACCAGATCGACGACGCCGCGCTGGCCTCGACGCGCTACCTCTGCGCCGCCGGCAACCTGCGCGATCCCGAGACGTGGCGGCGCGCGATCTTCAGCTACAACCACTCCGACGTCTACGTCGCCGACATCGCGAGCTACGCGAACGTCTACGCCCAGCGCGCCGCGCGCTGACCCCTCATCAGCCCGCCAGCACGTGCGCCACCACGTGCTCGGCGATCGCCAGGCTCGACGTCGCCGCCGGCGACGGCGCGTTGCGCACCACCGTCACCGGCCCCGCACGGTGGACGACGAAGTCGTCGAGCAGCGATCCGTCGTCCGCGAGCGCCTGGGCGCGCAGCCCGAGGCGGGAGCGTCGCACGTCGTCCACGCCGATCGAGGGCACGTAGCGCTGCGCGGCGCGCAGGTAGGCCCGCGTGGAGAGGACGCCGCGCAGCTCGTCGACCCCTGTGCGCCAGTGCTGCCTGCTGAAGCGCCAGAACCCGGCGTAGCCGAGGGTGTCGGCGAGGTCGCGCGGCGTGAGCGACGCCCGGCCGTAGCGGCGACGGCTGAGGGCGAGGAAGGCGTTCGGTCCGACCTCCAGGCCGCCGTCGACGCGGCGGGTGAAGTGCACGCCGAGGAAGGGGTAGCGCGGGTCGGGCACCGGGTAGACCATGCCGCGCACCCGGTCGGCCTTCGCAGCCGTCACGGCGAGGTACTCGCCGCGGAACGGCACGATGCGCGGGCTGCGCTCCGCCCCGACCACCACGGCCATCCGGTCGGACTCCAGCCCGGCGCACACGACGAGCCGCCCCACCCTCGTGACGGTGTCCGCCGTGCCCACCTCGACGCCGCCGGGCACCGCGCGCACCGCGGTGACGGCCCGGCCCAGCCGCACCTCCCCGCCCGCTGCCTCGACGTCGGCGGCGAGCGCGCGAGCCACCGCCACGTAGTCGGTGATCGCGGTGTGCGGCGAGTGCAGCGCGGCCACACCGCGGGCGTGGGGCTCGATCTCGGCGATGCCCCGGGCGTCGACGCGGCGCAGGCCGGGGACGCCGTTGGCCCGCGCCGTAGCCTCGAGGGCCTCGAAGCGCGGGAGCTCCGCGTCGTCCACGGCGACGACGAGCTTGCCGCACTCGACGTAGGCGACCCCGCGCTCGGCGCAGTACTCGCGCAGCAGCGCCCTGCCGCGCGTGCACAGCTCGGCCTTCAGGCTGCCCGGCTGGTAGTAGATCCCCGCGTGGACGACGCCCGAGTTGTGCCCCGTCTGGTGCGCACCGACCTCCGGCTCGCGCTCCCACACCACCACCCGGGCCCCCGGACGACGCAGCCCCAGCTCGCGCGCCACCGCGAGGCCGACGATCCCGCCGCCGACGACGCCGATGACCTCCTCGCCCATGCCCACGCTCGCCATCGTAGGAGCGCCGCCGAGCGGCACGGGCCCCGTCGGCCGGCCGGGTGGGGCACGATGGCCGCGTGCCCATCGCCCGCCCCGCCGCCCGCATCGAGATCGCGGCGCCCCTCGCGGTGGTCTGGGCGGTGATGCTCGACACCGACGCCTACGGCGAGTGGAACCCGTTCGTGCGCGACGCCCGCACCGAGCAGCCGCCCCGTGTCGGCGCGCCGATCCGGCTCGAGGTCGCCTGGGCGGACGGTCTCACCACCGCCTCACCTGAGCGCATCACCGCGCTCGAGCCGCCGCACACCGACGCCGACGGCGTCGAGCGGGCGCTGCTGTCCTACGTCTACGAGGGCTGGCCCGCCCGACTCGGGCTGGTGCGCGGCACCCGTCACCAGCGCCTCGCGCAGGAACCCGGCGGCGCGACCTCCTACGCGACGGTCGAGGAGTTCTCAGGGCCTCTCGTGCGCCTGGCGGGCCCGGCCCGCGTGGCCGACGGGTTCCGGCGCCACGCCGAGGCGCTCAGGGCGAGGGCCGAGTCCCTCGCCTGAGCGGTGCGCCAGCCTCAGCCGAGGGCCGGCACCGACAGGGCGCCCGCGGTGGGCCGCAGCCACACCGAGCTGCCCTCCTCGACGCCGAGCGCCCGCGCGTGGGTGCGCGAGAGGACGACGAGCGACGGCTCGTCCTGCCCTGCCACCTCGACGGTCAGGCGCACCTCGAAGCCGATGCGCAGCGAGCGGACGACGGTGCCCGCCACCACCCCGGGGGCGCCGGGCTCGACGAGCAGGTCGATGTCGTGCGGGCGCAGGCGCAGGTCGCCCAGCCGGGTGACCTCGCCGAGGAAGCCCATGACGAAGTCGTTGGCCGGCTCGTCGTAGAGCTGGTCGGGGGTGCCGACCTGCTCGATGCGGCCCTCGTTGATCACCACGATCTCGTCGGCGACCTCGAGGGCCTCCTCCTGGTCGTGGGTGACGAACACGGTGGTCACGTGCACCTCGTCGTGGAGGCGGCGCAGCCAGTCGCGCAGCTCCTTGCGCACCTTGGCGTCGAGCGCACCGAAGGGCTCGTCGAGGAGCAGCACGGTCGGCTCGACAGCGAGGGCCCGGGCGAGCGCGAGGCGCTGGCGCTGACCGCCCGAGAGCTGTGAGGGCAGTCGGTGGGCGAACTGCGAGAGGTGCACGAGCTCGAGCAGCTCGTCGACCTTCTTCCTCACCTCGGCCTTCGGACGCTTGCGGATCTCGAGACCGAAGGCGACGTTCTTGGCCACCGTCATGTGCTTGAACACCGCGTAGTGCTGGAAGACGAAGCCGACGTTGCGCTTCTGGGGCGGCAGCTTCGTGGCGTCGGTGCCCTCGATCTGCACCGAGCCGCCGTCGGCGGTCTCGAGCCCGGCGATGATGCGCAGCAGCGTGGACTTGCCGCCGCCGCTCGGGCCGAGCAGCGCGGTGAGCTGCCCGGTGGGAAGGGAGACGTTGATGTCGTCGAGGGCGACGAAGTCGCCGTACCTCTTCGAGACGCCTCGGACCTCGATGCTCATGCATCCTCCTTGCGGATGAGCGCCACCACCACGAGCGCCAGCACGGAGGCCAGCACGAGCACGAAGGCCGCGGCGTAGGCGACCGACTCCTCGTAGTTGGTGTAGCGGTTCTGGATCAAGATGGTGGCGGTCTCGCCGCGCAGCTCGGCACCCGGGCTGACGATCTTCACCGCGCCGAACTCGCCGAGCGAGCGCGCCAGCGAGAGGACGACGCCGTAGATCACCGCCCAGCGGATGCTGGGCAGGGTGATGCGGCGGAAGGTCTGCCAGCCGCTCGCGCCGAGCGAGTGCGCCGCGAGCTCGGCGTCGATGCCGATCTCCTGCAGCACGGGCACGATCTCGCGGATCACCAGCGGCAGGCTCACGAAGGCCGTCGCCATGATCAACCCGGGGGTCGTGCCGATGATGAAGATGCCGACCGAGGCGAGCGACTCGCCGAACCAGCCCTGGCCGGTGCTGTAGGCCAGCACCAGCGCCAGACCGACGACCACCGGCGAGACCGACATCGGCAGGTCGATGAGCACCGAGAGCACGCGTCGTCCGGGGAAGCGGTAGCGGGTGATGAGCAGCGAGATGCCGACGCCGAACAGCAGGTTGATCAGCACCGCCCAGAAGGCGACGGTGGCGGTGAGGCTGAAGGCGTAGGTGACCGACGGGTCCTGGAGCCGCTCGAGGAAGGCGCCGACGCCGCCGTCCGCGCCCTGCTCGGTGGGGGCGAAGGTGCGCTTGCCGACCTCGAACAGCGGCCGCACCACCAGCACCGCGAGGTAGGTGATGGCGAAGATACGCAGGGCGTAGGTGACCGGGCCGCGGCGACGCCGGATGTCACGGGTGTCAGGCACGGGCGGCCACCCTCCTCGAGATGAGGTCGAGCGCCACGATCGAGAGCACGGCCACGAGCAGCAGCAGGACGGCGACCGACGCCGCCCCCGCCTGGTTGTCGCCCTCGATGAACTTGAGGATCTTGAGCGAGGCCACCTCGGTCTTGAACGGGGTGTTGCCCGAGATCAGCACCAGTGAGCCGAACTCGCTGATCGCGCGTGCGAAACCGAGCGACGAGCCGGCCGCGATCGCCGGCACCAGGCTCGGCAGGATGACGCGGCGGAAGGTCGTGGCGCGCGAGGCGCCGAGGGAGGCGGCGGCCTCCTCGACGTCCGCGTCGAGCTCGATGAGCACGGGCTGCACCGTGCGCACCACGAAGGGCAGCGTGACGAACAGCAGGGCCAAGAAGATGCCGGTGCGCGTGTTGACCACGTTCACCCCGACCGGGCTGTCGGGACCGTAGAGGCTCAGCAGCACCAGGCCGGCCACGATCGTGGGCAGGGCGAACGGGATGTCGATGATGACGTCGAGCACCCGCTTGCCCCAGAAGTGGTCGCGCACGAGCACCCACGCGATCACGGTGCCGACCACGGCGTTGCCGAGCGTCACGCCGAGCGCCTCCAGCACGGTCAGTCGCAGCGCCGCGAAGGTCTGGGCGTCGGTGAGGGTGTCGAAGAACGCACCCCAGCCTCCGGCGGCAGCGGCGCCCACGACCGCCGCCAGCGGCAGGAGCACGAGCAACGAGAACCACACGAGGGCCACGCCGAGGCCGAGGCCCGAGGTGGGGGTGAGGCTGAACAGCCCACTGGGCCGACCCGCCGGGCGGGTCGGCCCCCTGGGGGCGGGGGGGGTCGCCGCCGC
>NZ_CAXRAZ010000036.1:0-22650 GCF_964229035.1 Nocardioides sp.
GGACGAGGTGTCGGCGGATCTGGGTGCGTCGACGCCCGCGTCGTCCTCGGTGCGGTGGCAGTGGCAGCGGGTGCCGGACGGCCTGACCGCGTGGAGCGACGTGCCGGGCGCGACCGGTACGACGGCGTCGGTGGTGCCGCTTTCGGGCGACGGGCTCGTGCCGGGATGGTTCTACCGGCTGGCGGTCACCTACGCGAAGGACGGCTACCCCGACGCGACCGCCTACTCGAACGTGGTCGGCCCCTCCCTGGGCCTGCTCGACTTCCTTGTGGCGACCAGCCCGTCGTCCACCGCGGCAGCGCCGGTGCGTGCGGGCGACGAGGTGACGGCGACGGTGAGCGACGCGAGCGTCGACGGGATCGACGCCGCGTTCCAGTGGTCGGCCGACGGCGTGGCGATCCCCGGTGCCACCCGGTCGACCTTCACCCCCGGCGACGATCAGGTGGGGGCGAAGCTGACCGTGGCGGTGACGGGGTCGAAGGACGGCTACCTCGCGAGGACCGTGAGCGCCACGGCGGCTGCCGTCGTGGGCGCCGCGGGCAGGACCTGCGCGGAGCCCTTCTCGCTGGTCGGACGCGTGTGCACGGTACGCCTCGACTACACCGGTCAGCAGGGTGAGATCACGCTGCCGGAGGACGCCGACCTCGTCACCGTCGATCTCGCGGGCGCCTCGGGCGGCGTCCTCAAGGACTTCCCCACGTCGCTCCCGGGGCGCGGTGGACGCCTGCGCGGCGATCTGCGCGGCGCGGCCGGCCAGCGGCTGGTGTACCTCGTCGGCCAGGTCGGCGACCTGACTGCGGGCACCCGCACGGTGGGCGGCGGTGGGGCGAGCGCCAGCACGTCGTCGTTCTACACGCGAGGAGGAGGAGGAACGTTCCTCGCGAGCGCGGCCACCGACGTCCTCCTCGCGGTCGCCGGCGGCGGCGGTGGCGTGCGGCCGAACACCGCGGGAGGATCGGGATCGGGATCCTCGACCGCCGGATCCGCTGCCCCTGTGGCCACTATCGGCTCCTCGTGCTCCGGCGAGGGAGCCACCGCGACGTCCGGGGGCTATCGACCCGAGTGTCTGACCCCTAACAACGGTGGCACGGGACCGGCCGCGGTGGAGGCAGGCGTCATCCTGCCCGGCCCGGGCGGGTTCGGCGGCCGGGAGATGAACTCGTTCACCGTGGGCGGCGGCGGCGGAGGCGGCTACTGGGGAGGCGGCGGCGGAGCGAGCCACGCCGGCGGCGGTGGCAGCGGCTACTCGGGCGGGTTGAGCGGCTCGATCGCCACCGAGGCCTCCCTGGGTGGCAACACCGGCCACGGCTACGTGGTGCTCACCTACACGCCCGCTGTCGCACCGGATGCACCCACCGGTGTGCGCGCAGTCGCGGGCGACGGGTCGGCGACGGTGTCGTGGACGCCGCCCGCTGCCGACGGTGGCGCTGCGGTGCGCGGGTACACCGTGACCGGGTCGCCCGCGGGCTCCTGCGTCACCACCGGTGCGACGTCCTGTGTCGTCACCGGTCTCGAGAACGGGCGCGCCCACACCTTCACGGTGCGCGCCTCGAACCTGAGGGGAGCCGGCCCCGCGTCCGCCCCGTCGGCGCCGGTGACGCCGCGGGTCCCTGCGGCCGCGCCCGTGATCTCGCTCCAGCCCGTGGGTGTCCTGGCCATGGATGGTCGCAGCGCGTCCTTCTCGGTGGGTTTCACGGGTGCGCCGACGCCGTCGGTGGGCTGGGAGGTCTCTGCCGACGGCGGCGCCACCTGGGCGCCGGTGAGCACCGCGGACGGCTTCACGATCTCGACCTCGACGCTGATGTCACGGCTGTCGGTCACCGCCGGCGCGGTGTTGCACCGCTCGCGCTACCGCGCCGTGGTCACGAACGAAGGCGGTGCGGTGACCTCGGACGCCGTCGGCCTCTCGGTGTCGCGGCTGCTGCGCGCGCCAGCGGGCTTCAAGGCCACGCCGGGCGACGGTCGGGTGAGGCTGTCGTGGAGCGAGTCGGTCGGCAACAAGCCGCTGCCGGTCTCGGGCTACGTGGTGCAGCTGCTGGATCCCTCCGGCGACGAGACGGTGTGCCTCGTCCCGGCCTCCGCGAGCCTGTCGTGCGAGGTCGCGGGTCTGGTGAACGCGCGCACCTACAGCTTCTCGGTGGTCGCGGTGAACGCGGCCGGCGCGGGCCGGGTGGCGACGACGCGAGGGACGCCGTTCGCGCCCGTGTCGTTCACGCGCGCGCCTGAGCCGGTCACGGTGCGCGCCGGGGAGGTCTTCACGCTGAGCGCAGCGGTCGCTGCCGACCCGGTGCCGTCGTTGCGGTGGGAGGTCTCCGCCGACGGTGGGCGAACCTGGCGCAACGCCGGCGGCGCCGTCACCGGCACGACGACGTCGTACAGCGAGAAGGCGCAGGCAGCCCGCTCGGGATGGCGCTACCGCGTGAAGGCCTCGCAGCGCGTCGGCGGTGTGAGCTACAGCGGGGCGGTGGTGGTGACGATCACGCGGTAGCGGGTGCCGCGGCCCGCAGGTCAGCCCACGGGCTCCAGCCGCACGGGCACGGCGTTGAGGTGGCTCATCCCGGCGAGGCGCTCGACGTCCTCGACGGCGGTCGACATGAGCTGGTTGACGTTCGCGCCGCCGGCGGCGTTGGCCCGCTGCCAGCCGCCGCCGCGGTGCCCCCACCCGTGGGGGACGGCGACGGTGCCCGGCCCGACCTCGTCGGTGAGCTGGGCGATGGTCTCGATGCGGCCGTGGGGGGAGGTGATGGCCACGCGAGCGCCGTCCTCGATGCCGGCGGCTGCGGCGTCCTCGGGGTTGATGCGGGCGGTGTGGCGCCGCTTGCCCTTCATGAGCGTGGGGGCGTTGTGCTGCCAGGAGTTGTGCGAGCGCAGCTCGCGCAGCCCGATGAGGCGCAGCGGGTGCTCGTCGTCGATCACCGGGGTGAGGGCGGCGAGCTCCGCGGCGATCTCCGGCGGGTCGAGGCGCGCCTTGCCGCGGCCGGTGCCGCGGCGTCGCACCACCGAGGTGAGCCGACCGGTCGCGGCGAACTCGTCGAGGCGCACCCCGTGCGGGTTCGCCCGCAGCTTCGCGGGGTTCAGGCCGCCGCGGCGCAGCCCGAAGAGGTCGCCATGGGGTCCGATGCGCAGCATCGACTCGATCATCAGCCGCGGCGTGGGCCGCACGGGCAGGCGCGTGGTGAGCCCGGCCAGGCGGCGCAGGGCGCCGAGGTGGAACAGGCCGATGCCCGCGCGCCGCGCGATCTCGTCGATCACCTGCCACTCCGGTCGCGCCTCGCCGTAGGCGGGAACCACGGCCTCGGTCGACTGCAGGAAGGGCGTGGGCGAGGCGGAGGCGACGCCGATCGGGTAGTCCTCGCGCTCGAGCCAAGTGGTGGCGGGCAGCACGTAGTCGGCGTGCTTGTTGGTGTCGTTGACGTAGAGGTCCACCGACACGAGCAGGTCGAGCTGCTCGAGCGCCGCCTCGAGCTTCTCGCCGTCGGGGCACGACAGCACGGGGTTGCCGGCGGTGACGACGAGCGCGCGCAACCGTCCCGCCCCCGGCGTGGTGATCTCGTCGGCCATCAGCGCCGCGGGGTAGGTGCCGAGGACGTCGGGGAACCCGCCGAGGCGCGAACGTCCGCTGTCGTAGGTGATGAGGCCGACCCGCTCGGCGATCTCCTCGGCTGGGATGATGCCGTGCGAGAACAGCGTGCCGCCCGCGCGGTCGAGGTTGCCGGTCACCAGCGTCACCACGTCGATGAGGAAGCTGACGAGCGTGGCGTTGCGTCCGAGGCACGCGCCGGTGCGGCCGTAGACGGTGGCGCTGGGGGCGGCGGCGAGATCGCGTGCCAGCGCACGGACGACATCCGGCTCCACCCCCGTGATCGCGGCCGTCGACTCGGGGGAGTGGGCGGCCGCCGCCGAGCGGATGAGCTCGACCCCGGTGCTCTGCGCGGCGATCGCGGCGTCGTCCACGAGGTTCTCGGCGAAGAGCACGTGGAGCAGCGAGAGCAGCAGCCACGCGTCGCCGTCGGGCCGCACGGCGAGGTGCTCGTAGGCCTTCGCGGTCTCGGTGCGACGGGGGTCGACGACGACCACGCGGCCGCCGCGCTTGACGATCGCCGAGAGGTGGTCCTTGATCCGCGGGGCGCTGAGAGCGCTGCCGTGGCTGACGAGCGGGTTGGCACCGATCATGAGGAGGAAGTCGGTGCGGGGCAGGTCGGGGAACGGGATCTGTGTGACCGAGCCGTAGAGGAGCTGGCTGGCGACGAAGCGGCTGTTGATGTCCTGCGAGCCCGCGCCGTAGACGTGCTTGGTGCCCAGGCCCTTCGCGAAGCCGATCGCCCAGAGCGCGTGGGAGTAGGAGAACGCCGAGGGGTTGCCGTAGTAGATGCCGATCTCGTCGTGGGCGATGCGGCGCAGGCGCTGCCCGATGTCGTCGAGCGCCTCGTCCCACGACACCTGCTCGAACTCGCCCGACGCGGTGCGTCGCAGCGGGTGCAGCACCCGGTCGGGGTCGTTCTGGATGTCGGTGAACGCGATGCCCTTGGGGCACGCCTGGCCGCGCGAGAGCGGGTGGTCGGGATCGGGCCGCAGCGACTGCAGGCGGCCGTCCTCCACGGTGGCGACGAGCCCGCACAGCGGCTCGCAGATCCGGCAGTAGGTCACGCGGGTCTCGGTCGTCACCCTCCGATCGTAGGCGCTTTCCCGTCCGATCGGACGGCTTCCGCGTGCCGGATCCCAGGGCCGACGACCGAAGGTTAAGAAACCCCACCATTTCTCAATCCGCGCGCTGCCGCTGCCGATGGGTCAGGTCGCCGAATCCCCCGGCACCTCTCGGCAAGGCGAAGGAGAACAGCCATGAGCCAGACGCTCCCGCACGTCGTCCCGCACGTCGCGCCCCAGGGCACGCCGCTCGACCGCTCGTTCGATGCGCTCGCGCCGTCGGAGATCGTCGACGCGGTCGAACGCGCCACCGCCGACCCCTCGGGACGTGACGCCGAGCGCGAGCTGGCCGAGATCCTGGCCGACACCGCCGCCCTCACCACCGTGCTCTCCGACCTCGCGGGCGCCGTCACCGTCGAGGACGCCGTGCGCGTGGCCCTCGACGGCGTGCGTCGGGCGTTCCGGTGGGCCTACGGCTCCTTCTGGCGCGTCGACCCCGTCGACCAGGTGCTCCGCTTCGCCTACGAGTCGGGCGAGGTGGGGCCCGAGTTCCGGCGGGTCACGCGCGAGGCCTCCTTCGCGCGCGGCGTCGGGCTGTCGGGGCGCACCTGGGCGCAGCGCGACCTCTACTTCGTCGAGGACCTCGGCCTGATGACCGACTGCGTGCGCGCCCCGGAGGCTCAGCGTGCCGGCGTGCGCTCGGGGGTGTGCTTCCCCATCCTCATCGACGGCGAGGTCGTCGGCACGATGGACTTCTTCACGACCGACCAGCTCGCCCCCAGCCGGGCGCGGCTCGACTCGCTGCGCCGCATCGGCCGCATCCTCTCGGCCGCCATCGACCGCCTCGCGCTCGCCGAGCGCGAGCGCGACGAGAACAGCAGCGACTCCACCGCCGTCGACGAGGTGCTGGCCAGGGTCACCCAGGCCGACACGGTCGAGGAGGTCGCCCGGCGCGCGCTGGACGCCGTCCGCTCCGTGTTCGGCTGGGCCTACGGCTCGTTCTGGCGCGTCGACCCTGCCGACCGGCTGCTCAAGTTCGCCTACGAGTCCGGTGACGCCGGCCCGGAGTTCCGCCGCGTCACCGGGGAGGCCACCTTCGCCGAGGGGGTCGGGCTGTCGGGGCGCACCTGGGCGCAGCGCGACCTGTTCTTCACCGAGGACATCGGCCAGATGACCGACTGCGTGCGGGCGCCCGTGGCCCAGCGCGTCGGTGTGAAGTCGGGCGTGTGTTTCCCGATCATCAGCAACGGCGAGGTCGTCGGCACGATGGACTTCTTCATGCTCGAGAAGATCCGCCCGTCGGCCAACCGCCTCGACGCGCTCCGCAACGTCGGGCGCCTGGTCTCGGCGTCCTTCGAGCGGATCGCGCGCGAGGAGGCCGCGCGCGAGGAGGCGGCGACGCTGCACCGCAAGGTCGAGGAGGTGCTGACCGTCGTCCGCGCGGCCAGCGAGGGCGACCTGACGGTGCGGCTGCCCGACACCGGCGACGACGTCGTCGGCCAGCTGACCGCCGGCTTCGCGCTGGTGCTCGGGGCCTTCCGCACCTCGCTCGCCGAGATCGACCGCACCTCGGTCGCGCTGGAGTCGTCGGCCTCGCGGCTCACCGCCCTCGCCCACCGCATGGACGAGGGCGCGGAGTCGACCTCCGAGCACGCCGCGAGCGTGAGCGCGGCCTCGGCCGAGGTCGGGGTGTCGGTGCAGACGGTGGCCAGCGCCGCCGAGCAGATGACCGCCTCGATCCGCGAGATCGCCCACAGCGCCACCAATGCCGCCACCGTCGCGGCGGAGGCGGTCGACACCGCGGGTGCCGCGCAGCAGACCGTGGCCTCGCTCGGGGTGTCGAGCACCGAGATCGGTGTCGTGCTCAAGGTGATCACCTCGATCGCCCAGCAGACCAACCTGCTGGCCCTCAACGCCACCATCGAGGCCGCCCGCGCCGGCGAGGCGGGCCGCGGCTTCGCGGTGGTGGCCGGCGAGGTCAAGGAGCTGGCCAAGGAGACGGCGAAGGCCACCGAGGAGATCGCCGGCCGCATCGAAGCGCTGCAGTCGGACGCCGACAGCGCCGCCGGCGCCATCCACGGGATCTCCGAGGTGATCGCCCACATCAACGACATCCAGTCGACGATCGCCTCGGCCGTGGAGGAGCAGACCGCCACCACCAACGAGATCGCGCGCTCGGTCACCGAGGCCGCCACCGGCGCCAGCGACATCGCGCGCGACGTCACCGGCGTGGCCACCGCCGCCAGCGACACCGCCGCCGGCGCCCACGACACGCTGCTCGCGGCGGGCGAGCTGGCGGGGATGGCGGGCGAGCTGAAGGCGCTCATCGCCCGCTTCGAGCTCTGAGCCCGAGCCCCGATCCGGAGAACTGAGGTCCTGGGACGATCGTCCTGAACTTCCGGGATTCTGGTGAACATCCGCCGTTTTCGGTGCGGGACCAAGGCCGCGCCTCGGTAGCCTCTGGCCTCGTCACAGACCCCCATGGGGCGCGGCCTGCTCGGTGGCCGCGACGGGTCTCCTCACCCTGCGGAGCGCTCCCTCCGCATCCCGTCGCCCGCGACGGTTCCCGAAGAGAGAAATGACCCGATGACGACGTTGCTCGCCCGCCTCACCGCGGCCCTCGCCGCGGTGCTCAGCATCGCCCTCGTGGCCCCCGCCACCGCCCACGCCGCACCCGTGCGCGCCGCCACCTCCGCGGCCCCCGCCGCCGCCCCGGCGGCCACCACCTGCGCCCAGATCGCCAAGCTCGAGCGCATCACCCGTGCCCGCTACGCCGCCTCCACCAAGCAGGTGGGCACGCTGCGCGCCACCGCGAAGAAGCTGCAGCGCATCGCCAAGGCCACCCAGGGCAAGAAGGCGGTTAAGGCCAAGCGCGTGCACCAGCGCGCCGTCGTGCGCCTGAAGAAGGTCCAGCGTCAGCTCGTCATCGCCCAGCGCCAGCGCGTCGGCCACCTCAAGGACGTCCGCGCCGCCGTCGCCGCCAAGCGCGTGTGCGCCGCCGCGGCGGCCGGCGCCTCCACCGAGACCCTGGGCGGTCTCGTCGACGAGCTCGTCGCCGCCCTCGGCGTCTCGGACCTGCTCGACTCCCTCGGCGTGGTCGAGCTCCTGAAGTCCCTCGGCCTGCCCGACCTGGTGTCCTCACTCGGGCTCGACAGCCTGGTCAAGACCGTCACCGACCTGCTCGGCCTCACCGGCGGCACCTCCGGCGGCACCGGCCCGACCAGCGGTCTCGGTCTCGACGGCATCCTCGACCTGCTCGGCCTCGGCGGTCTGCTGGGCGGCCTGGCGCCGCGCGCCTGACGCCTCCACCCGCCGCCCGCGGGCGTCGCTGCCACGGTCTGCCGCGTCCCCGGGGTGGGCGGTGGTCCCGAGCGATCGGTCCGATCGCTCGGGACCATCGTCCCGTTCTCCTCAGGTCCACTCCTCGCCGGCGCCGCACGTCCCTAGCCTGGGTAAAGGCGGCGGGGGCGGAGCCGTGGATCGTGCGTGCCGCGGCGCGCACACGTAGGTAGGAGCCTGGCGGTGGGCGAGAACGGCGACGGCGCGCAGGTAGGCCGGGCGAGCACCCACCTGGCGTGGCCGTTCCTCGGCGTCGCGATCGCCGGCCTGGTCGCCACCTCGCTGCCGCCGGACCCGCCGTCCGCCGGCCACCTCGTGGCGATGTGGGGCGGCCTGCTCGTCGTCGTCGCCGCGGGGGCGATGGTGCGCCACCAGTCGCCGTCCTCGATGGCGGCCACGATCCCGCCGCTGCTCTTCCTGGGTGTTGTCGGCGTCGCCCGCGACGCGAGCGGCGGCTCGTCGTCCAGCCTGCCGGCCCTCGTGGGCCTGCCGCTGCTGTGGCTCGCGGTCACCGGCAACCGGCGCCAGCTGATGGTGGTGGCCGTGGGTGTCGCAGCGGTCTTCGTGCTGCCGGTGCTGCTGATCGGATCCCCGGACTATCCGCCCGGCGACTGGCGCCGCGCCTTCCTGTGGATCCTGTTCTCCAGCCTCGTGGCGCCCGTGATCCAGGGCTACGTGCAGCGTCTGGTGCGCGCCGAGGCGCGCTGGCGCGATCTCGTCGTGGCGCAGCGGGCGCACGAGACGGCGGTGTCGCGGGCCAACCGGCGCAGCGAGCAGCTGTTCGCCGACGCTCCCCACGGCATCGCCCTGCTCGACGCCGACGGCTCGGTGCAGCGCGCCAACGCGGCGCTGGCCTCCATGCTCGGCGTGCGCCCCCACGACCTCACCGGACGACGCCTCGCCGACCTCGTGCGCCCCGCGCCCTATGCGCTGCGCCACCTCGGCCGGGCGCTCGCCGCCGACGAGGCCGTCTCGGACGACGTCGAGCTGGCCACCTCGCACGGCCAGCGCGTGGAGGCCGTGCTCACCACCACCGTGATCGCCGACGACGCCGGCGCACGCACGCTGCTGACCCACGTGGTCGACGTCAGCGAGCGCCTGCGCTACCAGGCGCAGCTGGCCCACATGGCCGACCACGACGCCCTCACCGGACTCGCCAACCGGCGCCTCTTCGACGCCGAGCTGCGTCGCCACCTGGTGCGCTGCTCCACGAACGGCCCCTCGGGTGCGGTGCTCCTGATCGACCTCGACGACTTCAAGCTCGTCAACGACACGCTCGGTCACGCGGCCGGCGACGAGCTGCTCGTCGGTCTCGCCGACCTCCTGCGCGACACCGTGCGCCCCAGCGACGTGGTGGCGCGGCTGGGCGGCGACGAGTTCGCCGTCCTGCTGCACGAGGGGGACGACGCCGAGCTCGCCGCGGTCGCGCACGGCGTCGTCGAGACCATCGCCACCCACACCGCCCTGCTCGACGGCACCCGCCGCCGCGTCACCGCCAGCGCCGGTCTGGTCACCTTCGCCGCGGCGGCCTCGGTCGACACCGACATCCTCGCGCTCGCCGACATGACGATGTACGACGCGAAGGAGTCGGGGCGCGACCGGGTCGTCGTCCTCGGTGCCGACGGCGGCGAGCTGCCCCGCACCACCGCGGTGCTGCACTGGCAGCGCCGCGTGGCCGAGGCGCTCGCGGCCGACGAGTTCGAGCTCGTGGTCCAGCCGGTGCTCGCGCTGCGCGGGCCGAACGCGCCGATGGCCGAGGTGCTGCTGCGCCTGCGCGACGGCGACCGGCTGGTGGGTCCCGAGCACTTCCTCCACATCGCCGAGCGCTCTGGCCTCGCCGCACGCATCGACGCCTGGGTGATCCGTCACGCCATCCCGATGCTCGGGCAGCTGAGCCGCGAGCTGCCCGGCCTGCGACTGGCGATCAACCTCTCCGGCCTCTCGATCGGCGACCCCACCGTGGAGGAGCAGCTCGTGCGCAGCCTGCGCGAGCACCGCATCGATCCGGCCGCGATCGTCCTGGAGATCACCGAGACCGCCGCCGTGCGCGACCTGTGGCGCGCGCGGGAGTTCGCCACCCGCATCAAGTCGCTGGGCTGCCGCTTCGCCCTCGACGACTTCGGCTCCGGCTTCGGCTCCTTCGCCTACCTCAAGCACCTGCCGTTCGACTACGTGAAGATCGACGGCGAGTTCATCGCCGACCTGCGGACCTCCTCGGTCAACCGGGTGCTGCTGCGCTCGATAGTGTCGGTGGCCGAGGAGCTCGGCAAGGCCACCATCGCCGAGCACGTCGGCGACGACTGGACCCTCGACTTCCTGCGCCGCGAGAACGTCGTCATGGTGCAGGGCTTCCACGTCGCCGAGCCCGTGCCGCCGGCAGCTCTGGCCGGAGTCCTCCAGGGCGCGATGGCCCGCGTGGACGACGGCCACCCCTCCGCCCGGCTCTGGTGATCGCCGGCCCGGGCCGGCCCCTGAGGGCGGCCGCACGCCTCGTCGCCCCGATGGGTACCGGAGTACTCCATCCGAGCACCACCGCCCTCGAGGAGGAACAGATGAGCACCATCGAGAAGACCATCGACGTCGACGTCCCGCTGAGCATCGCCTACGACCAGTGGACCCAGTTCGAGACCTTCCCCGAGTTCATGCAGGGGGTGGAGTCGGTGACCCAGCTCGACGACACCCACCTGCACTGGAAGGCCTCCGTGCTGGGGGTCTCGCGCGAGTGGGACGCCGAGATCGTCGACCAGACGCCCGACGAGCGCATCACCTGGCGGGCCACCGACGGCACCACCAACGTCGGCACCGTGTCGTTCGCGCCCGCGGAGCGGGCCGGCGGCACCCGGATCACGCTGCACATGGAGATCGAGCCGGAGGGCATCGTTGAGAAGGTGGGCGACGCGATGAACATCGTGGAGCGTCGGGCCGAGGGAGACCTCGAGCGGTTCAAGGACTTCATCGAGTCCCGCGGCACCGAGACCGGCGCGTGGCGCGGCGACGTCACTCCCTGATCGGCTGAGCGCGCCCGGCGGCGCCGCGACCCCTCAGAGCAGCGAGTTCGGCACGAACCGCGGCTCGGGGTCGGCGTCGTCGCGGGTGGGCCGCACGAACTCGAAGCCGGCCGTCGTCACCAGCTCGGCGGGGGCCGCCGGCTGCCGCTGCAGCGTCGCGGCGCACGCGACGTGCAGCGGCGGCAGGTGGAAGGCGTTGCGCTCTCGCTCCTCGGCGTCGCCGACGAACGCGATCGGGCGACCGAGCGGGCGGCCGCAGCCCCCGCACACCCGCCCGAGCGCACACTCCACGACGCGGGCGCGCAGGAGGCGGCCGTCGTCCCAGGCGAAGCCCTCGAGCCCGCGGGCGCCCGGCAGCGCCGCGCCCCCGTCGAGGCTCGTGGACGACGCCGCCTCACCGCTCACGCCGAGGCCCGCCCCGCTCCCGACCACCCGCCGAGCTCGCGACGCCGCGACTGGCGCTGCTCGTCGGCCCGGCGCCCGTGCGCGACCTCGACGTGGGTGTCGGTCGGCGGCTTGTCGTCGCTGGTCATCCGGTTGGGCAGCGAGAGCTTCATGATCACGCGCAGCACCTGGCCGTACTGCCGGTGCAGCGGGCCGGTGGTGTAGGGGATGTCGTACTTCTCGCACAGGGCCCGCACGCGGGGCGCGATCTTCGCGTAGCGGTTGCTCGGCAGGTCGGGGTAGAGGTGGTGCTCGATCTGGTAGCCGAGGTTGCCGCTCATGATGTGCCGCAGCGGGCCGCCCTCGCTGTTGGCGGTGCCGTAGATCTGGCGCAGGTACCACTCCGCACGGGTCTCGTTCTCGAGCTCCTCCTCGGTGAAGTGCAGGGCACCGTCGGGGAAGTGGCCGCAGAAGATGATCAGGTAGGCCCAGAAGTTGCGCATCAGGTTGGCGCCGGCGTTGGCCGCCATCGTCTCCTTCCAGCGCGGGCCGGTGAGGGCCGGGTAGAGCACGTAGTCCTTGAGGATCTGGTTGCGGCCCTTGTGCACGATCTGGCGCAGCTGCCGCTTCATCTCCTTCGGGTCCTTGGTGCCCTTGCGGATGGCCTCGAGGTCGAGGTCGTGCAGCGCCACCCCCCACTGGAACAGGGCGGCGAGCAGCGCGTTGTAGACCGGCTGGCCGAGGTTCACCGGGTGCCACTGCTGCTCGCGGGCCATGCGCAGCACGCCGTAGCCGATGTCGTTGTCGTAGCCCAGCACGTTGGTGAACTGGTGGTGGATGTAGTTGTGGCTGTGCTTCCACTGCTCGGCCGGCTGGCCGGTGTCCCACTCCCAGGTGGAGGAGTGGATCTCGGGGTCGTTCATCCAGTCCCACTGGCCGTGCATGACGTTGTGGCCGATCTCCATGTTCTCGAGGATCTTGGCCAGGCCGAGGCTCACCATGCTCATCGCCTGAAGGGGACGACGCGCCTTCTTGTCCAGCGGGGCGGCGGCGATCATGCCGATGCGACCGGCGGCCGCCATCCACCGCTGGGTGCGGATGACGCGGTTGATGTAGGCGGCGTCCTTCGCGCCGCGCGACTCCTCGACCTCGCGGCGCAGCGCGTCGAGCTCGCGGCCGATCTGCTCGACCTCGTCGTCGGTGAGGTGGGCGTAGGCGGCGACATCCGAGATGGCCATGGTTCCTCCGGGCGGGCTGGTGGAGCGGTGGATGGAGCGGGTGGGAGCGGCTCAGAGATCGAGCACGCAGGGGCCGACGGGCACGGTGACGCACGTCTGCACCTGCTCGTTGGGCTGGTCGAACTCGGTCCCGTTGCGCAGGTCGCGCACGGTGCCGGAGATCTTGGTGACGGTGCAGGTGTGGCAGATGCCCACGCGGCAGCCGTAGGGCATGCCGACCCCGGCCTGCTCGCCGGCCTCGAGCACGGTGGTGGCGCCGTCGACCTCGACGGCCTTGTTGGAGTTCTGGAAGCGAACCTCGCCCCCCTCGCCGCCGTCACCGCTGACCTGCAGCGAGAAGCGCTCGAGGTGCAGGCGCTCGGCGAGGCCGGCCTCCTCCCAGTGCTGCTCGACGGCGTCGAGCATCGGCGCCGGCCCGCAGGCCCACACCTCGCGGCGGCGCCAGTCGGGCACCACGTCGTCCAAGGTGGCGAGGTCGAAGATGCCCTCGGTGTCGGTGAAGCGCTGGTGCACCGTGAGGGTCGGGTGCTTGGCGTGCAGTGCGTCGAGCTCGGTGCGGAAGATCATCCGTTCGGGCGTGGTCGAGCTGTAGTGCAGGACGACGTCGCTCATCGTCCCGCGGCGGTCGAGCGTGCGCAGCATGGACATCACCGGCGTGATGCCGCTGCCGCCGACGAGGAACAGGGACGTCGCGGGCGGCGGGTCGGGCAGCACGAAGTCGCCGCTGGGCGTGGCCAGGCGCACGATCGTGCCCGGCTCGAGGCCGTTGACGAGGTGGTCGGAGAGGAAACCCTCCGGCATGGCGCGCACCGTGATCGCGAGCGTGCGGCCGTGCCTCTTCGGCGGCGAGCTCACCGAGTAGGAGCGCCAGTGGTACTTGCCCCCCACCTGCACGCCGATGCCCACGAACTGACCCGGACGGTGGTGGTAGCGCCACCCCCAGCCGGGGCGGATGACGAGGGTGGCGGCGTCGTCGGTCTCGCGCACCACCTTCTCCACCCGTCCGCGCAGCTCGCGCGAGCTCCACAGCGGGTTGAGGAGCGTGAGGTAGTCGTCGGGCAGCAGCGGCGTCGTGAGCTTGTCGGCCGCCTTGCGCACCCGCTCCCACGTGATCGGAGGTTCCCCGGAACCGGATCCCCCCGCGGGGCGATCTGTGACCTGCGTCATAGCCCGAGTGAACACGGGTGCACTCAAACATTCAAGGGCCGTCCCACGCCGAGGTGGCACGCAGGGTGCGCCGAGGTGGACGACGTGCGCTCAGCCGAGCAGGTCGGCCACCCGCCGCACCTGCTCGGGGTCGTCGCCGGTGGGGATGAGCTGCACCTCGTCGGCCCCGATCGCCTCGAAGCGCGCCAGCACCTCGCGCAGCCCGGCCAGGTCGCCGGCGTACCCGGCCGTGGGCGCGAGCGCGTCGACGAACTCGGTCGGGATCCAGTTCATGTAGTGCCGCAGGTGGCGGTGGATCTGCGCACGCGGGTCGTCGCTCGTCTCGCTCAGCGCGAACCAGAACGACGTCGTCAGCCGCGGTGCCGGGCGACCGCGCTCGGCCCACGCCTCACGGGCGACGTCGAAGAGCGCGGCCGTGCCGTCGACGTCCACGTCGAGGGTCATGCCGGCCAGGCCGTCGGCCCAACTGGCGGCGTGACGCACCGTCTTGGGCCCCAGGGTGCCGACCAGCAGGGGCGGGCCGCCCGGGGTGTGCGGCGGTGGACCGACCGGCCGCGTGGCCCCGGTGAGGTTCTCGCCCGCCCACACCCTCTTGAGGACGACGGCCCGCTCGGCCAGCCCCGCCATCGTCCGTGCGGCGTGGTCGGCGCCCACCGCGTCGTAGTCCTCCTCGCGCCCGCCGACGCCGAGCCCGACGCTGAGCCGGCCGCCGCACAGCCGGTCGCCGGTGGCCAGCGCCTTGGCGAGGGCGACGGGATCGTGCAGCTGCGGCACGATCACGGTGGTCACGATGGGCACCCGCGTCGTCCACGCGGCCACCGCGCCGAGCAGCGTGAGCGCGTCGGGGTTGTCGAAGGCCATCCGCTCGCCGAAGCACAGTGAGCCGAAGGGGCCCTCGTCGATCAGCCCGGCCCACTCGTGGAGCCGGTCGGGCCCGATGTCGGGCTCCATCACCGGCAGCGTCATCCCCACGGTCATCCCCACCTGCACGGGCGCCACTGTGACAGCCGTCACGCGCGTGCGCCAGTGATCGTCCGTGGCCCGGGCCGGGCCGGCGACGCGGGGGAGGGGTGGTGGAGCGTCGGAGGGTGATGTTTGGATAGCGGCGGGCGCACCACCTGCGTCCGCTCTCGGGAAGGAAAACTCGCATGCCTCTGCGCAGCGGGCGGCTTCGTGCCGCCTCACTCGTCCTCGCCGCCGGCGTCACCACGCTCGGCCTGGCCTCCACCGGCGTGTCCGGCGCCACCGCCGCGCCCGGCGCCGACGGCCACCGCCCCGGCCCGGGCCACGGCCCGGCGCAGCCGGTGTCCACGCCGGTGCCGATCGCCACGCCCGACGGCGTCGTGTCGTCCTACGTGCTCAACACCCGCCTGGCCACGCCCGGCATCACCCGCGTCGTCGAGCGGGCCGCGCGTCGCGCCGGCGGCGTCGTCGTCCAGAGCTGGCCGCAGATCGGCGTGCTCGTCGTCCACAGCGACCGCGCCGCCTTCCGTGCCGACGTGCGCCGCGCGGCCGGCCCGCTGCTGGCCTCCGTCGGGGCCACCCGCACCGTCGCCGTCACCGAGGGCACGCCCGAGGGCGTCGCGTCGTCGTGGGATCCCGGCCGCCGGGCCAGCAGCGACCTGCGCCAGCGCGCCGAGCGCCGCACCGACACCACCGGCGCCGAGCGCACCGTGGCCGCCACCCCCGACCCCCGCGAGGGCGAGCAGTGGGACCTGAAGATGATCAAGGCCGACCAGGCGCACGAGATCACCGACGGCTCGCGCAAGGTCGTGGTCGGCGTCCTCGACTCCGGCATCGACCCCGACCACCCCGACCTCGCGGCCAACATCGACACCCGCGACTCGGTCAACTGCACCGATGCCGGGCGCCCCGACACCTCGCCCACCGGCTGGTACCCCACCACCAGCGACCACGGCACCCACGTGGCCGGCACGATCGCGGCCGCCCGCAACGGCGTCGGCATCGTCGGCGTGGCGCCGGGCGTGCGCCTGGCGGCGGTGAAGGTCGTCAACGACGACGGGTTCATCTACCCCGAGTACGCCGTGTGCGGCTTCGTCTGGGCCGGCCAGCACGGCTTCGACGTCACCAACAACAGCTACTACGTCGACCCGTTCCAGTTCTACTGCTCCGACCAGCCCGACCAGGCGGCCGCGAAGGAGGCCGTGCGCCGCGCGGTCGCGTGGTCGACCAAGCAGGGCGTCGTCCACGCTGCGGCGGCCGGCAACTCGAGCTACGACCTCGCCAACAAGACCACCGATGCCACCAGCCCCGACGACGGCACCCCGATCGAGCGCACGATCAACAACGAGTGCCAGGACATCCCCACCGAGCTGCCCGGGGTCGTCACGGTCTCCTCGCTCGAGCGCTTCCCGGCCGACACCCTCGAGAACCGCCTCTCGGGCTTCAGTAACCGCGGTCTCGGCGTCATCGACGTCGCCGCGCCAGGCTCGCGCATCCTCTCCACGGTGGTGGCCGACAACGGCTACGGCCTGAAGTCGGGCACCTCGATGGCCACCCCGCACGTGGCCGGTGTGCTCGCCCTGATGAAGTCGGCCCACCCGCGCTGGAGCCCCGCGCGCATGGTCGAGCGCCTGCGCGCCCAGGCCGACGACCACGCCTGCGGCACCGCCACCGCCGGTGCGCCGTGCGTGGGCGACGCCCGCAACAACAGCTACTCCGGCGAGGGCGTCGTCGACGCCCTCGACGCGGTGCGCTGAGTCCCGTCCGGCCCTGCTGAGGTCGTGCCGGGTCGGTCCGCGTTGCGGGCCGACCCGGTGCGTCCCTCAGGGCACGCTGGGCACACTAGGCACCGACCCCCGCCTCGAGGAGCCCCGCCATGCCTGCCGACGCCGCCCCCGCCGACGCTCCGGATCTTCCGGACCTCCCCGGGATACCCGTCGCGGCGCAGGAGCTCGGCACCTTCCTGCTGCGCTACAAGTTCGGCCTCGACGAGGTGCTCACCAAGATCAACATCCTGCGCGAGGAGCTCGCCTTCCGCGGGTCCAGCAACCCGATCGAGCACGTGAGCAGTCGGCTCAAGAGCGTCGACAGCATCCGGGAGAAGGCGACCCGCCTGGGCTGCTCGCTCGACCTCGCCTCGATCGGCGCGCAGGTGCTCGACATCGCCGGCATCCGCGTGGTGTGCAGCTTCATCCCCGACGCCTACCGCGTGCTCGACATGCTCACCGTGCAGCCCGACATCACCGTGCGCACCATCAAGGACTACATCGCGCGCCCCAAGCCCAACGGCTACCGCAGCCTCCACGCGATCATCGACATCCCGGTCTTCCTCTCCGACGCCTCCCACCGCGTCCCGGTCGAGCTGCAGATCCGCACGGTCGCCATGGACTTCTGGGCCAGCGTCGAGCACAAGATCCACTACAAGTTCGACCGCGACGTGCCCGCCGAGCTGCTCGACGAGCTCAACGCCGCAGCACGCGTCGCCCACGACCTCGACGCCCGCATGGCCGAGCTCCACCGCCAGGTCCACGGCACCGCCTGAGCGCTCAGGCCGGCGGTCGCCGCCGAACAGCACGCGACAAAACCTAGAACACGTTCTAGTCTGACCTCCGCGTGGACGACGCCCGGTCGCCCCGCCGAGGAGGCCCCACCGTGTCGACCGACGCACCCCGCCCTGAGCGCCCCGCCCGCTTCACCGACCGCCGCGTCGTCGTCACCGGCGCGGCCGGTGGGCTCGGCCAGGTGGTGGCCGCCCTGTTCCGTGCCGAGGGGGCGCGGGTGGTGGCCACCGACGTCGCCGAGGCCGACGGCGTCGTGCCCTGCGACCTCGCCGACGACGCCGCGCGCACCGCCTTCATCGAGCACGCCCTCGGCGAGCTGGGCGGACTCGACGTCCTGTGCAACGTCGCGGGCATCCAGCAGTTCGCGGTGCTGAGCGAGATCACCGCCGACTCGCTGCGTCGCCACTTCGAGGTCAACGCGCTGGCCCCCCTGCTGCTCACCCAGGGCTTCGCCGAGGCGCTCATCGAGAGCCGGGGCAACGTCGTCTCGGTCGCCTCCATCTCGGCCGTGATGGGCCAGCCGTACAACACGCAGTACTGCGCCTCGAAGGCCGCGCTGCTGCTCGGCATGCGCTCGCTCGCGGTCGAGCTCGGGGGCCGGGGCGTGCGCGTGAACACCGTCTCGCCCGGCGGCATCGAGACCCCGATGATCCAGGCGGCCGCCGCCGGTCTGCCGGCCGACGCCGACTGGAACCTCGTCGCCAAGAGCCAGTCGGTCATCCCCGGCTTCATGCCCCCCGAGGACGTCGCGGAGGCGTTGCTCTACCTCGCCTCGGACGTCGCCCGCTCGGTCACCGCCGCCAACCTCGTCGTCGACCGCGGGGTCGTGTGGTGACCGGCGGCCTCACGACAGGCGCAGCTCGCCGCCCTCGGCGTCGGTGAGGGGAGCGAAGAACGCGTCGACGTCGTCGTCGCCCACCTCGCCCAGCGTGGCGGGTGACCACGCGGGGTTGCGGTCCTTGTCGACTACCTGCGCGCGCACGCCCTCGACGTAGTCGGGCATCGCGTGGCACCGCAGCGCGAGGCGGTACTCCACCTCGAGGGCGCGCTCGAGCGAGCCGAGGGCGGGTGCCTCCCGCAGCGCGCGCAGCGTCACCTTCACGGCCGTGGGTGACTTCGACTCGATGGCGTCGGCGGCCTGCAGCGAGTGCTCGGTGCCGACGGTGCGCAGCCGCTCGACGATCGCCTCGGCGTCGTCACCGGCGTAGGCGGCGTCGAGCCAGGCGAGGTGCTCGAGCACGGGCGCGTCGGGCGAGGGCTGGGCACGCGAGGCGAGGGCGTCGTCGGCGTCGAGCTCGGCGAGGTCGTCGAAGAGCGCCTTCAGGTGGGCGCGCGGCACGTAGTGGTCGGCGAAGCCGCAGGCGATGGCCTCGCCGGCGTCCATGCGACCCGTGGTGAGGGCGAGGTGCACGCCCACCTCGCCCGGTGCGTTCGCGAGCAGCCAGGTGCCGCCGACGTCGGGGATGAAGCCGATGCCGGTCTCGGGCATGCCGACCGACGAGGTCTCGGTGACGACGCGGTGGGAGGCGTGCGCGGAGAGTCCGATGCCGCCGCCCAGCACGATGCCGTCCATGATCGCCACGTAGGGCTTGGGGTAGCGCGCGATCAGCGCGTTGAGCTCGTACTCCTCGGCCCAGAACGCCGCCGCCTCCGTGCCACCCGCCTTGGCGTCGTGCCAGAGCGCCACGACGTCGGCGCCCGCGCACAACCCGCGCTCCCCGGCCCCTGAGAGGACGACGACCCGCACCGCGTCGTCCACGGCCCAGGCGTCGAGCGCCTCGCGGATCAGGCGCACCATCTCGTGGGTGAGCGCGTTGATCGCCCGCGGCCGGTTGAGCACGATGTGCCCGGCGTGGCCGTGGCGACGCAGGATCACGGGCGGCTCGGTGGCCGCCTGCTGCGCGCTCACAGGTGCTGCGCCAGGAGCTCGGCGAGGTGGATCGGCTGGGCCTCGGGGGCGAGGTCGTCGAGCTGGGTGCGGCACGAGAAGCCGTCGGCGAGCACGACCGTGCGCTGCTGGTCGCCGCCGGAGCGGGCGCGCCGCACGGCCGGGAGCAGGTTGGCCTCGGCCACCGCGACCGACACCTCGTAGTGCCCCTCCTCGACGCCGAAGTTGCCCGCGAGGCCGCAGCAGCCGGGCACCGCCTCGAGGGTGGCGCCGGTGCGCTCCAGCAGGGCCTTGTCGGCCTCCCACCCGAGCACGGCGTGATGGTGGCAGTGCGGCTGCGCCACGATCGAGTAGCCGGACAGGTCGGGTGCCTGCCAGTCGGGGTCGCGGGCCAGCAGCTCGGCGAGGGTCACGGTGGCCGCGGCCACCACATCGCTCTCCTCACCCGGCAGCAGCTCGCGCAGCTCGTGGCGCAGCACCGCTGTGCACGAGGGCTCGACGCCTACGATCGGCACCCCGGCGCGGGCGTCGGCGAGCACGGCGTCGCGCAGGCCCTTCATGCGGCGTCGTGCGCCGTCGAGCTGGCCGGTGCTGATCCACGGCAGGCCGCAGCACTCCTGGCGCTGCGTGATGCGCGGCTCGTAGCCGGCGGCCCGCAGCACCGTGACCACGGCCTCGGCGACGGCGGGGGAGAAGTGGTTGCTGAAGGAGTCGGCGAACACGACCACCGGTCCCCGCGGGGCGCTCGTCGCAGCCGCCCCCGAGGACGACGCCCGCGCCGCCTTCTTGAATGCGCGCCGGAACGTGGTGTCGGCGAACGCGGGGATCGAGCGGCGCTGGTCGACGCCGGCCGCCTTGAGCGCCACCTTGCGCACGGGCGCGGCCTTCATCAGGCCGTTGGCGGCGCCGGGCACGAGCGAGCCCGCCTTCGACCACCGCGGCAGCCACCCGAGCGCGTAGTGCGAGCGCGGTCGCAGGCGGTTCTTGTAGGTCTGGTGGAGCACCTCGGCCTTGTAGGAGGCCATGTCCATGCCGGTGGGGCAGTCGGACGCGCAGCCCTTGCAGGCCAGGCAGAGGTCGAGCGCCTCGTGCACCTCGGGCGAGTTCCACGTGGTCGACGACTCGCCGTTGACGATCTCCTGCAGCAGGCGCGCACGACCGCGGGTGGAGTGGATCTCCTCCCGGGTGGCCTGGAACGACGGGCACATCACGCCGCCGGAGCTCGAGTTGTCGGCGCGGCACTTGCCCACGCCCGTGCAGCGGTGCACGGCCTGGGCGAAGTCGCCGCCGTCGGACTCGTAGGCCATCGCGAGGCGCCGGCGCACCGGCACCACGCTGGAGGAGCGCAGGTCGGCGGTGATGGGCGGCGGCTCGACGATGATGCCGGGGTTGAGCAGGTCGGCCGGGTCGAAGGCCTTCTTCACCCCGCTCATCAGCGCCAGCGCAGCGGGGGAGTACATGCGCGGCAGCAGCGCGCTGCGCGCCCGGCCGTCGCCGTGCTCGCCGGAGAGCGAGCCGCCGTAGCTGGCGACGAGGTCGGCGGCGTCCTCGATGAAGGAGCGGTAGGCCTCGGCGCCGCCCTCGTGGCCGAGGGGGTAGTCGATGCGGATGTGCAGGCAGCCCTCGCCGAAGTGGCCGAAGGGCATGGTGGTGAGCCCGTGCTTCTCGAGCAGGGCGTCGAGGTCGGCGAGATAGGGGCCGAGCTTCTCGGGCGGCACGGCGGAGTCCTCCCAGCCCGCCCACGCCGGCTTGCCGGACGGCGCCCGGCCGGCCAGGCCCGCACCGTCGGTGCGGATGCCCCACAGGGCGTCGGCCTCGGCCTGGTCGACGACGATCTGCGCCGACTCGCCGAGACCGGCCGCGGCGAGCGCCTCGGCGCGGGCCTGCACCGCGGCCTCGTCGTCGCCGGCGACCTCGACGAGCAGCCAGGCCCGCCCGCTCGGCATCGGCGGCACGGCGTCGGGTCCCTTGCGCTCGGTGATGACGTCGACGATGCGCCGGTCGATGCCCTCGACCGCCGACGGGTCGTGCTCGAGCACCGCGGGGGTGGCGTGACCGGCCGCGGGGAAGTCGGGGAAGCCCAGCACGACCATGCGCTTGGCCGCCGGCAGGCGCACCAGGCGCACGGTGGCCTCGGTGACGATGGCCAGGGTGCCCTCGGAGCCGACGATCGCGCGGGTGAGGTCGAAGCCGTGCTCGGGCAGCAGCCGGTCGACGGCGAAGCCCGACACGTGGCGTCCGAAGGTGCCGAACTCGGTGCGCGCCGTGGCGAGGTCGCCGGCCACCACCGAGCGCACGGCGTCGATCACCGGCGCCGGCCCCTCGGCCACGGGCTTGTCGGCGGTGTCGTAGCCGGTGACCAGCTCGGAACCGTCGGCCAGCAGTGCTCTGAGGCCGAGGACGTTGTGCGCGGTGCGGCCGAACGCCAGCGAGCGAGCGCCGCAGGAGTCGTTGCCGATCATCCCGCCGATCGTGCAGCGCGAGGACGTCGACGGGTCGGGGCCGAAGCGCAGCCCGTGCGGCGCCGCCGCCTTCTGCAGCACCGTCTGGACGACGCCCGGCTGCACCACCGCGGTGCCGGCCTCGGGGTCGATCGAGAGGACCTTGTTCATGTGCTTGCTGAAGTCGAGCACGATGCCGCGCCCGATCGCGTTGCCCGCCACCGACGTGCCGCCGCCGCGCGCGGTGACGCTCAGGCCCAGCGCGCGGGCCGCCTCGAGGGCGCGGCGCACGTCGTCCGCATCGCGCGGGAAGACCACGGCCGCGGGCGGCACGCGGTAGAGCGAGGCGTCGGTGGAGTAGGCGCCGAGCACGGCGCCCGCATCGGAGACCTCGGCCACCCCGAGCTGTCGGATCTGGGCGGCGAGAGTGGGCACCCCACAAAAGTAGCCGCCACCCCCGAGACGGCGGGCCCCGGTCTAGGCTGCCGGACGGTCCTCGAGATGTGACCTCTCCCTCATCCCTTCCAGGAGGCGGCTGTGCGGCTCGGCATGATCATCGACTACTCCGGCGGGTTCGCCGAGACCGTGGAGCTCATCCAGGAGTACGAGCGCAACGGCCTGGAGCTGGTGGCGATGCCGGAGGCCTACTCCTTCGACGGCGTGAGCCAGCTCGGCTACATCGCCGCGAAGACCGAGAAGGTGCAGCTGCTCTCGGCGATCTTCCAGATCTACACCCGTACCCCCTCGCTCACCGCGATGACCGCCGCCGGCCTCGACTTCGTCTCCGGGGGGCGCTTCAACCTCGGCCTCGGCGCCTCGGGCCCGCAGGTCGTCGAGGGCTTCCACGGCGTGCGCTACGACGCCCCGCTGGGCCGGACCCGCGAGGTCATCGAGATCTGTCGCCAGGTGTGGCGCCGCGAGCCGGTCGAGTTCCGCGGCAAGCACTACACGGTGCCCCTCACGAAGGACGACGGCGGCTCGGGGCTGGGCAAGCCGCTGAAGATCATCAACCACCCG
>NZ_CAXRAZ010000037.1:0-170080 GCF_964229035.1 Nocardioides sp.
GGCGGGGCCCCCCCCCCGGGGGGGCGGCCCGTCGGCGTTCGCGCCCGGGCGGGGATTCACCGGTGCACCGGTGAATCCCTTGCTTGTCGACCGAAGCTTCAGCCAAGAAGCACGAGATTCGGTCGAGTAGTACGCCGTGCCGGGTCGGCCGAGCCGCCGATTCAAGGGTCCCTTTGGGGATTCGCCCTGCCGCGGGGGCCGTGTCGGCGGTAGTTTGGGCGCGCGTCCGACCCGGGCGCGACCGACTCGCGCCAGCCGAGCATGCGGTGCTGGCGATCGTTCGAAGGAGAACCTGACGTGGGACTCATCCAGGCCGTCGCCGGCGCGATCGGCGGCACGCTCGCCGACCAGTGGGTCGACTTCTTCACCGTGCCCGACGGCATCGGCTCGACGGCGGCGGTCTTCCCCGCGGTGCAGCGCGGCCAGAACGCCGGCCGCGGCAGCAACACGCAGGGCTCCGACGGCGTGATCACTAAGGGCTCGAAGATCATCGTGCCGCAGGGCTACGGCCTCGTCCTCCTCGAGGACGGCGCGTTCACCGGGTTCGCGGCCGAGCCCGGCGCCTACGTGTGGGACTCCGACGAGGCCGCCTCGCAGTCGATCTTCACCGGCGGCGGTCTCGTGGACTCGATCGTCAAGCAGGCGTGGGAGCGCTTCAAGTTCGGCGGGCGCCCGTCGTCCCAGCAGAGCGCGCTGTTCGTCTCGCTCAAGGAGCTGCCGAACAACAAGTTCGGCACCCAGTCCGAGATCTACTGGGACGACGCCTTCCTCAACACCCAGGTCGGCGCGATCACCCGCGGCACCTACACGCTGAAGATCACCGACCCGCTCACCTTCGTGCGCAACTTCCTGCCCGCTGAGGTCATCAACGGGCGCAAGGTCTTCGACTTCACCGACATCGACAACCCTGCCGGCGAGCAGTTGTTCAACGAGGTCGTGGGGTCGCTGGCCCCGGCGTTCTCGATGTACACCAACGATCCGGCCAAGGGCAATCGCATCGCCAAGCTGCAGCAGGACAGCGTGGGCTTCGCCCAGTCGCTCTCGGCCGCCGTGGAGCAGAACTACCAGTGGCGCACCGATCGGGGCCTCGAGATCGTCAAGACGGCGATCATCTCCATCGAGTACGACGCCACGACCCGCGAGCTGCTGAAGAACGTCCAGCGTGCCGACGCGCTGTCGGGCGCTCGCGGCAACTCGAACCTGCAGGCCTCGGTGGCCGCCGGCATCGAGGCGGCTGGTGAGAATGCGGGCCCGGGCGGTCTGGTCGGCCTCGGCATGGCGGCCGGTGGTCTCGGCGTGGGCGGTCTCCAGCAGCCCGTCGCTCCGCAGCAGACGCCCGCCGCTCCCGCGGCTCCCGCCGCGCCGGCCGCACCCGCCGCTCCGGCGGCGGAGGACCCGATGGCTGTGCTCAAGCGGGCTAAGGAGATGCTCGACGCCGGTCTCATCACACAGGCCGACTACGACGCAGCGAAGGCGAAGGCGCTCGGTCTCTGACATGTCCACCGACGCCACCGACCCTCAGCCGCAGCAGCCGACCTTCGACGGGCCGCCGCTGTCGCTCGAGGAGGAGCTCGCCGCAGCACGCGCCGAGCCCGAGCCCGGACCCTCGATCGAGACCGTCAACGCCAGCCTGAAGGACGGCCTCAATCGCTGCCCGAAGTGCGGCGGCACCGACGTCCAGCTGAGGGCGTCGACCGGCATGCTGGTCTGCCTGTTCTGCCGCCACCAGTGGCAGGAGGCGCGGGTCGAGGAGGAGTTCGGGCTCGGCGAGGGCATCGACGACCTGCAGGGCACCGTGATCGCCAGCGGTGCGCGCGACATCGCCGCCGATGCCGAGCAGATGGTGACCTTCAAGTGCGACGCGTGCGGCGCGGAGGTGGTGGTCGACACCGCCCACGCCCTCAACGCGCGCTGCCACTGGTGCCGTCACACCTTCAACGTCAACCAGCAGATCCCCAACGGTGCGGTGCCGGACGCCGTCCTGCCCTTCAAGCTGACCAAGGACGAGGCCGTCGAGCGCATCCGCGCCTTCGCCGGCAAGCGCCGCCTCTTCGCCCACAAGCGGTTCAAGGCGGAGTTCACGCCCGAGAACGTGCTCGGCGTCTACCTGCCCTACCTGGTGGTCGACGCCCGCGCCGAGACCTCCTACTGGGGCACCGGCGAGGTCGAGACGCGGCGCTGGACGGAGAAGCAGGGCGACGACCGCGTCACCTACTACGCCGCCGACGTCTACCGACTGCAGCGTGAGGTCGCCTTCACCGTCGACGATCTCACCATCGAGGGCTCCTCGGCCCGCGCCGACTTCGGCTCGCAGACGACCAACAACATCGTCAACACCGTGCTGCCCTTCGACACCAAGAACGCCGTCAAGTGGAACGCCAGCTACCTCGTCGGCTACAGCAGCGAGAAGCGCGACCTCAACGTCGAGGGCCTGGCCCCCGTCCTCGAGGACCAGCTGCTCTCCATCGGCCGCTCCCAGGTCGAGGGCTCCCTCGATCGCTTCGACCGCGGTGTGCGCTGGGAGCAGGAGAAGATCGACGTCGGCGGCTCGCGGTGGGTCTCGATGTACCTCCCGGTGTGGCTCTACTCCTACCAGCAGAAGAGCGGCGGCATGCTGCACTACATCGCGGTCAACGCCCGCACGGGCGAGACCATGGGCAGCATCCCGGTCTCCCAGCCCAAGTTGATCCTGGCCGCGCTCACGATCGGCACGGTGCTCGAGGGTCTGGCCGGCGCGATCCTGGTGGCCACGGCATGAGCGCGGTCTCGCTGGTGCTGGTGCACCTGGCTCAGCTGGTCCAGCTCGTGCCGCTCGCCTCCGGCGACGGCGGCATCTGGCTGCTGGCCGCCGGCCCCGTCGGCGCGGTCGGCACCTACTGGCTGATCTACCGCTACTACCGCAACACCGACAAGTCGCACGCCTACGAGCGCGACACGCTCATCGAGGCCCAGCAGGTCACCGGCGGCGAGGACAAGATCGATCACATCGGTCGCACCCGCGACTCCGACATCGACGGTGACAACCGCCACTCCCACCGCCAGCGCGTGCAGCGCGTGCAGTGAGCCCGCAGCGGCGAGCGGGCGTCGTTCACCGGCCCCATCGGCTCGTGGACGACGCCCTGCCCGCCGCGCGCTGGTAGCCTCGCCTCGCCCGTCGCCAGCGATGAAAGGTTCCAGGTGCCCGGTTACCAGCGCGTGCTGCTCAAGTTGTCCGGTGAGGTCTTCGGCGGGGGCCGCGTCGGCGTCGACCCCGACGTGGTGCAGGCCATCGCCCGCGAGGTGAAGGCGGTCGTGGATGCCGGTGTGCAGATCGCGGTCGTCACCGGCGGAGGCAACTTCTTCCGCGGCGCCGAGCTCCAGCAGCGTGGCATGGACCGCGTCCGCGCCGACTACATGGGCATGCTCGGCATCGTCATGAACTGCTTGGCGCTGCAGGACTTCCTGGAGAAGCAGGGCGTCGACACCCGCGTGCAGACCGCGATCACGATGGGGCAGGTCGCCGAGCCCTACATCCCGCGCCGCGCGATCCGCCACATGGAGAAGGGCCGGGTCGTGATCTTCGGCGCCGGCATGGGCATGCCCTACTTCTCCACCGACACCGTGGCCGTGCAGCGAGCGCTCGAGAGCAGGTGCGACGTCGTCCTCGTGGCCAAGAGCGGTGTCGACGGCGTCTACAGCGCCGACCCGAACGTCGACCCCACCGCCACCAAGTACGACGAGCTCACCTACGACGAGGCCATCGGCAAGGGCCTGCGGATTATGGACCAGACGGCGTTCGCGCTGTGCGGCGAGAACAAGCTGCCCATGATCGTGTTCGGGATGGAGCCCGAGGGCAACATCCTTCGTGCGGTGCAGGGTGAGAGGATCGGGACGAGGGTCAGCGCCGGCTGAACGCCGCCGACCCGCCCGACGACCCCGACGACCCGCCCCCGGGCGGAGCCGCCGCAGCACCAGTACGCGACAGCAGCCCGCCCCCACCAGCACAGAGGAGACACGGTGATCAACGACATCCTTGCCGAGGCCGATCAGAAGATGGGCAAGTCGGTCGACGCGACCCGGGAGGAGTTCGCGACCATCCGTGCCGGCCGCGCCCACCCGAGCATGTTCAGCAAGATCATGGTCGACTACTACGGCACCCAGACCCCGATCCAGCAGCTGGCCTCCTTCACCGCCCCCGAGGCGCGCATCATCCTGGTCCAGCCCTTCGACGTCGGCGCGATCAACAACGTCGAGCGCGCCATCCGCGACTCCGACCTCGGCGTGAACCCCTCGAGCGACGGCAAGCAGCTGCGCTGCGTCTTCCCCGAGCTCACCGAGGAGCGCCGCCGCGAGTTCATCAAGCTCGCCAAGGAGAAGGGCGAGGGCGGCAAGGTCGCCGTGCGCCAGGTGCGCCAGAAGGCCAAGCAGAACCTCGAGCGCCTCGAGAAGGACGGCGAGGTCGGCAAGGACGACGTCACCGGCGCTGAGAAGAAGCTCGACGGCCTCACCAAGAAGCACACCGAGGCCATCGACGAGCTGCTCAAGCACAAGGAGGCCGAGCTGCTCGAGGTCTGACCTCGACACGCTCGCCCTTCGTCGGCCACGCTCATTCCATGACCTCGACCTCGTCGACACCGCCGTCGACCCCGCCGTCGGCGCCTCAACCGACCCCGGCCGCGAAGAACCACGGTCGTGCGGGTCGCGACCTTCCGGCGGCGATCACCTCCGCGGTCGTGCTGCTGGGATCGATCGCGGCGTCGCTGGCGTTCTGGAAGCCCGCCTTCATGGGCATCGTGGCCCTCGCGGTCGTGGTGGCCATCTGGGAGCTGCGCAAGGGCATGCTCGCCAAGAGCATCGACCTCCCGGAGCAGCCGCTCATGATCGGCGGCGTCGTGATGGTCGTCGTGGCCTACCTGCTCGGCCCCGCCGCGCTCGTCACCGCCACCGCCGTCACGGCCCTGGTGATCATGCTCTGGCTGCTGCGCCGCGGTGTCGACGGCTACGTGCAGACGGCCACGGCGTCGGTGTTCGCGCTGATCTACGTGCCGTTCCTCGGGTCGTTCGTCGCGCTCATGCTCGCCGAGGGCGACGACCTCGCCGGGGGCGGGCTGGGCGACGACGGCGTCAAGGGCATCATCGTCTTCATCCTCGTCACGATCGCCTCCGACATCGGCGGCTACGTGGCGGGAGTGCTGTTCGGCAAGCACCCGATGGCCCCGGTCATCTCGCCGAAGAAGTCGTGGGAGGGGTTCGCCGGGTCGGCGCTCGCCACGGTCGGTGCCGGTGTGGTGCTGGTGGTCTACCTGCTCGACGGCTCGTGGTGGATCGGCGTCCTGCTCGGCCTGATCGCGGTCGTCATGGCCACGCTCGGCGACCTGTGCGAGTCGGTGATCAAGCGTGACCTCGGCATCAAGGACATGAGCCAGGTGATCCCGGGCCACGGCGGCCTGATGGACCGCCTCGACTCGCTGCTCGCCACGATCGGCCCCATCTGGCTGCTGCTGCACTACGGCGTCTTCTGACCCCCGGCGCTGCCGCGCAGGGGTGCGCCTCAGAGTCGGTCGCGGATCGCCCACAGGTCGGGGAACAGCGGCTGCGTGACCGTGCTCCACAGGTAGGCCGCCCCGCTCGACCCGCCGGTGCCCGGACGGGCGCCGATGGTGCGCTCGACCATCTTCACGTGGCGGTAGCGCCACTCCTGCAGCCCCTCGTCGAGGTCGACGAGGCGCTCGGCCACCTGCGCCGGGCTGGCGTCGTCCACGTAGACGGCGAGGAGGGTGCTCTGGACACCGTCGTGCGGCGTCCACGGCTGGGCGACGTCGCGCTCGAGGGCGTCGGCGGGCACGGCGAAGCCGGCGGCGACCAGCAGGCGGAGGTAGGAGTCGAAGACCGAGGGGCGACTCATCGCGAGGTCGATGCGGGCCCGCTCGTCGCTGCCCTCCGGGTAGTGGACGACGACGCGCCGGTCGCGGCGCCCGAGCACGGCCTCGAGCTCACGGAACTGCGCCGACTGGAACCCGCTCGAGGCATCGAGGCGCCCGCGGAAGCTGGTGAACTGCCGCGGCGTCATCGTCTCGAGGACGTCGACCTGCGCCACCGCGACCTTGAGGATCGCCAGCACCCGGCCGAGGGTGTGCAGGGCCGCGGAGGCGTCCGCGCGCTCGAGGTGGCGCTGCAGCGCCGTGCACTCGTGGAGCATCTGCTTGAACCACAGTTCGTAGACCTGGTGGATGACGATGAACAGCAGCTCGTCGTGCTCCTCCGAGCGCGGCCGCTGGGCGCCGAGCACCTCGTCGAGGGCGAGGTAGGCGCTGTAGGTGAGCGCCGGGTGGGGGGAGGTGTCGGCGGTCGCGGCAGCGGCTGCAGGGGCGTCGGAGGCGAGCAGGAGCTCGGGGGAGTCGGAGTGCTCGGCAGGCCGTCGGTTCGGATCCACGGGTCAAGCATGGCCCGTGGCCCCGGGGTGGCTACCATCAACGCACCATGAACGACCTGATCGGGGCCCCCGAGGCCGACGAGGACGCGCCGAGCGCCGAGCGCTCCCGTCGTCCCGACTGGTTCCACCGGGGCCATCCGGTCTTCTTCCCGCTGGCCGGCTTCTTCACCGGCATGGTCGGCGTCATCGTCGTCCCAGGCACCTTCGCAGCCGTGCTCCAGGGCATCGCCGGCACCGACCGCGCCGAGCAGCTCTTCCCGTTCCTGCTGCTCGTGCTCGTCATCCCGATCGGCCTGATCGTGCCGCGGCGCACCCGGCGTTTCGGGCGCTACCTCCTGCTCGGCATGGTCTCGACCGTCGTCGTGGTCGGGGGAGTGGGCGCCGCGGTGCTGTGGTGGCTGCTCAACCACGGCGGCTGAGCCTGTCCGGAGGTCCCCGCGGGAGTTCGTGATCGGCCCGGCCTCAGTGGGATCATCGAGGGCGATGAACGACGACACCTCCCGAACCTCCCTCCCGCTCGTGCTGGAGGCGCCCCGTGGACGCCGCAAGCCGCCGCGCCACCTGGCCGACCTCACCCCGGCCGAGCGCAAGGAGCAGCTGAGCGGGATGGGGCTGCCCGGGTTCCGGGCGCGGCAGGTGGCCGCCCACTACTTCGCGCGGCTCGTCGACGACCCCGCGGAGATGACCGACCTCCCCGCGGCCCAGCGCGACGACCTCGTGGCGGCTCTCCTGCCGCCGCTGATGACGCCGGTGCGCACGCTGGAGGCCGATCGCGGCACCACGCGCAAGACGCTGTGGCGCCTCTTCGACGGCTCGCTGGTCGAGTCGGTGCTGATGCGCTACCCGGGCCGCACCACGATGTGCGTCTCGAGCCAGGCCGGTTGCGGCATGGCCTGCCCGTTCTGCGCCACCGGCCAGGGCGGCCTGCAGCGCAACATGTCCACCGCGGAGATCGTCGAGCAGGTGATCGCCGGTGCCCGCTCGCTCGCGCGCGGCGAGGTTCCGGGCGGCGAGGGTCGGGTCAACAACATCGTCTTCATGGGCATGGGTGAGCCGCTGGCCAACTACGGCGCCGTCGTGGGTGCGGTGCGCCGCCTCACCGATCCCGCGCCCGACGGCTACGGCATGTCGGCGCGTGGCATCACCGTGTCCACCGTGGGTCTCGTGCCCCGCATGCGCCAGCTCGCCGACGAGGGCATCCCGGTCACCCTCGCGCTGAGCCTGCACGCCCCCGACGACGAGCTGCGCAACACCCTCGTGCCGATCAACACCCGCTTCTCCGTGGCCGAGACCGTCGACGCCGCCCACCACTACTTCGAGCGCACCGGACGCCGGGTCTCGATCGAGTACGCCATGATGCGCGACGTCAACGACCACGCCTGGCGTGCTGACCTCCTCGCCGACGTCCTCAACGAGCACGGTCGCGGCTGGGTGCACGTCAACCTCATCCCGCTCAACGAGGTGCCCGGCTCGCAGTTCACCCGCAGCCGCGACGCCGACATGGACGAGTTCGTCCGCCGCCTCGAGGCCAAGGGCGTGCCCACCACCGTGCGCGACACCCGCGGCAACGAGATCGACGCCGCCTGCGGGCAGCTCGCGGCGCTGGAGGACTGACCCGCCCGGCGATCGCTGCGGTGCCACCCGCCTCGGCGGGTCGCTCCGTCGTCCACGCCCTCGCGCTGGCGCTCGCGCGCCCCGATGTAACACGCCGTCCACCGCTCTACCTGGCGCGAGTCAGTCGGCCGGAGCCCGATTTCGGGCGGTGGGCGACTGACACGCGCCGGGTAGTCAGGTGGACGGCGTGTTACATGCCGTGCCGACCCCGCGGCCGGTCAGCAGCCGGCGGCGGGGGTCACCTTGTTCACGTCGCCGTCGGCCCGCACGGACCCGGCGTCGGTGAGGCGGTAGGCGGAGCAGAAGCGGCGGCTGAGCAGGCCCGTGCGGTCGAGGGTGATCGGCGTCCACACGCCGTTGCCGGCGGGCTCGAGGTACGAGAAGCGCTCGGCGAGCAGCGGAGCGACGGGCGCGCCCTTGAGCCAGCGGGCCAGCCACGCCTGGGTGTAGACCGAGGTGAGCGCCTGGCCGTAGCGGCTGGCGGGCAGCACCAGCGGGATGTCAGTGAAGTCGAGGTGGGTCGAGGAGCGCGGGACGACGACCATCGTGTCCTGGCCGGCGCCGGTCCAGTTCTGGTAGCCGGGCTTCAGCTCGCGCTGCGGGTCGTCCTTGAGCGAGAGGCCGGGGGTGAGCGAGTTGGCGCCGAGGATCGCGGGCGCCACGGTGAAGCCGTACTCCGCGTGGACGCCGAGGGCCGGCACCTTCGGCGTGCTCGGCGGGATCGGCGCGGCTGCGTTGAGCAGGCCGCTGCCGCCCGAGCCGAGCTTGTCGAGCGCCACCACGGTCGAGACGCGCGGGTCGATCGACTGCACGTAGCTCACCGCGAACGCGCCGAGGGAGTGGCCGATGATCGCGAACTTCGCGGTACGCCCCGGGGCGGTGGGGCGGGCCAGCGGGGTGCGGTCGAAGGAGGGCCACAGCGGGTTGAAGGCGTCGACCTTCGCGCTGCCGCGCAGGGGGTTGGCGTAGGGCGCGGTGGGGGTGGAGAAGAAGAAGTCGGTGGCGTCGAGCGTTCCGTAGATGAAGTTCGCGGGCTGCTGGAACGGGACTCCCGGGCAGCCGCTGAGCTCGAGCGGCTTGGCGGCGGCGATGGGGAAGCAGAGCGGCAGGTTCGAACCGCTCTCGTGCGGGAGGGTCTCGCTGAGCCCCTGGCCCTGCACGTCGTACACGAGGACGACGAAGCCGCGCTCGGCGAGGTCCTGCCCGAGCCACGTGTACATGCCCGAGGAGCCCTGCACCGACCCCGGCGTGAGGACGACGCCCGGGAACGGCCCGCGCAGCACCTCCCCCGTGTAGGGGTCGCGCGCGCCCGGCTTCGGCGAGTAGACCGTGCCGCGCAGCAGCGCGCCGTAGCGGTTGGTGAACGCCACCTTCGTCTCGATGCCGCGGGTGCCGTTCCAGCCCGCGCGCAGCGGGTTGCCGACGTTGAAGCCGGGCACGAGCGCTCCACCGGTCAGCGACGGCCGGGTGGGGGAGGCGGCGAGGTTGCGCAGCGACTCGATCGAGCCGGCGGTCGACTGCTGCACGAGCGCCGGCAGGTAGGCGGGGTTCTGCAGCTGCCCGTTCGGTCCGGTGATGCGTCCGTAGGCGTCGGCCATCGCCTGCAGGTCGCTCGGCAGCCCGGTGAGCAGACCGGTCACCGGCGCCAGGGGGCCGAGCGGGTCGTCGGCAGCCCGGGCCGGCGCGGGCGCGCCGGCGAGTGCGACGGCGGCGCCGAACGCCACGATCAGCGCGGTCACTCGGCGGGCGAGTCGACGGCGCGCGGGGGAGCGGTCGGTCGGGCGGCGCAGGGTCATCGGTTCCTCACATCTGCCGGGGCACTGCTCGGGCATGGTGGAACGCGCTCGTACCGCGCTCCGGGGGATCAACGGTCGACGCCGACGCGCCGTTACGCGCGTCACAGTGTCACTGGGGCGACGGCGTCCTCAGGAGCGCGGATCGGCCACCAGCAGCTCGACGTTGCGGTCGGTCGCGGCGCCGAGGCCGAAGCCGTGGGCGTGCCAGTCGTTGGCGGCGAGCTCGCGCGAGAGGCCGGCCAGCGCGATGGGGTCGCCCGTGCCGGCGCCGGCCGAGACGGGCCCCTCGTGGTCGATCATCGTGGTGAAGATCGACAGGCTGCCGTCGCGGTTGTCGGCGATCTCGATGATGCGTGCCTGCTGCGGCCAGTCGATGTGCGAGGCCGTCGTGATCTCCCAGAGCCCGCCCCCGCCGGTGCGGGGCCGCGGTACCACGGTGTTGGTGTGGGTGTGGCCGTTGATCCAGGCGATGACCTCGCGGTGGCTCAGCAGCTCGGCGAGCACCGCCGACCCGGTCACCCGCTGCTCGAGGCTGCCGCCGGTGGCCACCAGCGGGTTGCCCATCGTGGACGACGTGTGGTGGCTGAACACCATCACCGCCTTGCCCTGCGAGGAGGCGAGCAGGTTCTTCAGCCAGGCGAACTGGGCGGGGTCGAGCGAGCCGTCGGCGTAGCCGTTCGGGTTGACGGTGTCGAGCACGACGAAGCGGAACGATCCCTCGTCGAAGGAGTAGTAGGCGGTGCCCTCGCGGCGGTTGACGTCGGTGAAGCCGTGTCCGAACGGGGCGCCGCCGAGGGCGAAGTGCTGCTCGACGACCTCCTGGCGGGTGAGCAGGCGTCGCTCGGCGTCCGCGCTGACGAAGCGGATGCCGAGGTTCAGGCCGCCGCCGAGCAGGTTGTTCAGCAGGCCGGTGAGCAGCGCCGCCGGGTTCGCGAGGAGGTCCTCGAAGAGCTGGGCGGGGTTGATCCCGGCGGGCGGCGAGACGATCTTGAGGTTGCCCGTGGCGATCGCGTTGAGCTGCAGGGTGGTGGCCGGGAAGTTGCCCTGCACCAGGCCGTCGTGGTTGCCGAACACCGAGTACCACCGCATGTGGAGGCCCTCGGCGGTGAACGGTCGGCGGGCGGCGTCCAGGAGCCCGCGGACGACGGGGAAGCCGTACTTCGCGCGCGGACGGTCGACCGGGCGACCGAGCGGGTTGCCGTCGGGGTGCCAGTAGGCGGCGTCGTAGGTGAGGTAGTCGCCGTCGGCGACACCCTCCCAGCGCGCGAGCGAGCCGGAGTCGACGCGCACGCGGCCGCCGTTGAGCAGGTTGATGTTCCAGCGCACCTCGTTGGCCTGGGAGTTGTCGGAGTTGTCGCCGGTCTGGATCGCGAGCGCGAAGGGCTTGCCCGTGACCGGGCCGGACCCGATCCGGTTGACCGTGCGCACCATCGAGTCGGCCACCTGGCCGGTGAGCATCTCCTGCGGTCGGTAGGAGGAGGTGAACAGGCCGGTGGCCGGCAGGCCGCCCGGGTCGTCGAGCCGGTCGACCCATTCGAGGCGCAGGGGCGACTGCGCGTCGATCACGTGGATGTCGGAGAGCTGCACGAACGACAGCAGGCCGGCCCGCGCGGCGGCGCGACCGGGTGCGGCGGCGACGCCCAGCTCGGTGCGCACGACGTGGGCCTCGCCGGCGGCGGCCACCACCGGTCGGTAGCCCTTGGCGTTCGGGGTGCCGGTGGTGAGGGTGCGGGCGAGGGTGCCCACGGGTGCCGGCGCGCCGGCGGCCCTCGCCGCGGCACCTCCGGGTGCAGGGCCGGCCACGGCGGCCCGCAGGCTCCCGGGGACGGCGATGGCGGCGGCCGCGAGGCCTCCGGCGGTCAGGGCGCGGCGGACGAGGTCACGGCGGGAGAGCTCCACAAGTCCCTCACCCTACGAGGTGATCGGCGTCACGTCACGACTTTCGTCCCAGGACCGTCGCGTCGCGCTCGTGCGTCGTCCGACGTTCACGAAGGCGACGCCGAACACTCGCGCGAGCGTGGATCGTCGTTGCGGCCGCGCTCCTAGCGTCACTGACCATGGACCAGGTCCTCACGCCCCCGCGTCCCCTCGACCAGCTGAGCCTGCCCGGCGTCCTCTCCGTGGCCGCCCCCGGCTCCTCGCTCCTGCCTCCCGCGGTGTCGCTGCCCCCGGTGCGCCGCCTCCCTTCGGACGACGAACGGCTGCGCGTCCTGGTCGTGGCCGAGTCCTTCCTGCCGCAGGTCAACGGGGTCACCAACTCGGTGCGCCGCGTGCTCGAGCACCTCGCCGCGCACGGCCACCGCGCCGAGCTGGTGGCGCCGACCGGCCCCGAGCGCTACGCGGGCTTCCCGGTGCGCCGCGCGCGCGGCGCCAACCTGCCGTTCTACCCCGACTTCCGGGTGGGCCTCGAGACGCGTCGTCGCCTGCGCCAGGTGATCACCCGCTTCCGGCCCGACGTCGTCCACATCGCCTCACCCGCCACGCTCGGCTACCAGGCCGCCCGCGCGGCCGCCGAGCTCGGCGTGCCCACGGTCGCGATCTACCAGACCGACCTCGTCGGCTTCGCCGAGCGCTACGACCTGCCCGGCGGCGTGCGCGCCGCCGCGCGACTGACCCGGCGCATCCACACCCAGGTCGACCGCACGCTCGCGCCCTCGACCGCGAGCATCGAGCAGCTGCGCGACCTCGGTGTGCCGGAGGTGCACCGCTGGGGTCGCGGCGTCGACCTCGAGGCCTTCCACCCCCGCCACCGCGACGCGGAGCTCCGGCGTCGCCTCGCGCCCGACGGTCGCCTCCTCGTGGGCTACGTCGGGCGGCTCGCGCCCGAGAAGGAGCTCCACCTGCTCGAGCACCTCGCCGACGATCCGCGGCTGCGGCTGGTCGTGGTGGGTGGCGGCCCCGAGGAGGACCGGCTGCGGGCGCTCCTCGGCGACCGCGCCGACCTGCTGGGGCTGCTGCACGGCGACGACCTCTCCGCGGCCTACGCCTCTCTCGACGTGTTCGTGCACACGGGCCGCTACGAGACGTTCTGCCAGTCCGCCCAGGAGGCCCTCGCCTCGGGCGTTCCGGTGGTGGCCCCCGGCGCCGGAGGCCCCGTCGACGTCGTCGACCACGAGCGCAACGGCCTGCTCTACGCCCCCGGCGACGGCGCCGCGCTCGCAGCGGCCGTCGGCCGCCTCGTGGACGACGTGGCGCTGCGTCGACGCTTCGCCGCCGACGCCGTGAGCGCCGTGCAGACCCGCTCCTGGGCCGCGATCAACGACCAGCTGCTCGGCCACTACCGGGCGGTCGCGGCCGCTCGCGGGGGCGTCGACCGCGTCGCCTGATGCGACGGCCTCGGGCGACCTACGTGAGCAGCGCGGCCGCCTCGTCGACCGTGTCGACGAGGTGGATGTGCTCCTCCATCGCCCGACCGCTGGCCAGCGCCTGCAGCAGCGGCCACGCCGGGAGGGTGTGCGTCCAGTACGTTCGCCCCACCAGCACCATCGGAGCCACCGAGGACTCCTCGGCGTAGTAGTTCTCGCAGGCGTCCTGGAAGACCTCCTGCACGGTGCCGCCGGCACCGGGCAGGAAGACGATCCCGGCGTCGCAGATCTGCAGCAGGATCGCCTCGCGGATGGCGTTGCGGAAGTACTTGGCGATCGCGGTCGCGAACAGGTTGGGCGGCTCGTGCCCGTAGTGCCACGTGGGCACCCCCAGCGTCGCTGTCGGCTCGGTGTCGGCGGGCGCGAGGGCCAGCGCCTCGCGGGCGGCGGCGACCCACGCGTCCACCGAGGGGTGGAAGTCGGGCACCCGCGCCAGCGTGCGCACGGCCTCGGTGACCGCCTCCTCCACCCCCTCCTCCGTGGACGACGCCCGCGCCAGGCGGGCGCCGAGGTTCGCGGCCTCCATCGCCCCGGGGCCGCCGCCGGTGGCCACCGTGTGGTGGCGTCCGAGCAGGGCGCCGAGGCGGGCGGCGTCGGAGAACACGACCGTGCCCCGCGAGGCGGCGTGCCCGCCCATCACGCCGACCAGGGAGCGGTCCGTCGTCCACGCCTCGAGGGCGGCATCGATGGCCTGGTCGTGCAGCACCTGCGCGAGCGCGGCGGCGGGGCCGCAGCGGTGCAGGGCCCACTGGTGGGCGCGACCGTCGAGCGAGTCGGCCCACGCGGGGGCGTCGTAGAGCTCGTCGACGGTGTAGAGGCCGGTGCGCTCGATGTCGAGGCCGCCCAGCCGCTCGAGGGCCGCGGCGGCCGCGCCGGCACGCGAGGCGATGTCGGCCTCCGACGCCGCCCGGGCGTCGACGACGAGGCGGCGGGTGCGCACGGATCTCACGGCACGGACGGTAGCCGACGGGGGGATGCCACAAGTCAATCAAGTTGATACGGTTTGTCGGGTAACGCGGATCGCGCCCGCGACGCCCACGGATCAGGAGAGCCCGATGACCTATCGCCCCGAGACCCTCGCCGTGCACGCCGGCCAGGAGGAGCCGGACCCGGCCACCAACGCCCGGGCCGTGCCGATCTACCAGACCACCTCCTACGTCTTCAACGACACCGACCACGCGGCGAACCTGTTCGCGCTCGCGGAGCCCGGCAACATCTACAGCCGGATCATGAACCCGACGCAGTCGGTGTTCGAGGAGCGCCTGACCCAGCTCGAGGGCGGCGTCGGCTCACTCGCCGTCGCCTCGGGGTCGGCCGCCATCACCTACTCGGTGCTCAACCTGACCTACGCCGGCGACAACATCGTGGCGATCTCGACCCTCTACGGCGGCACCTACGCCCTCTTCGCGCACACGCTGCCGCAGTACGGCATCGAGGTGCGCTTCGTGGACCCGGAGAAGCCCGAGGACCTCGCCCGCCACGTCGACGACCGCACCAAGCTGGTGTTCGCCGAGACGATCGGCAACCCGAAGGTCAACGTGGTCGACATCCGTGCCTGGGCCGATGCCGCCCACGAGCAGGGTCTGCCGCTGGTGGTCGACAACACCGCCACCACCCCCTACCTGGCGCGGGTCTTCGACCACGGCGCGGACATCTCGGTGCACTCGGCCACCAAGTACATCGGCGGCCACGGCACCTCGATCGGCGGCATCATCGTCGACTCGGGCAACTTCGACTGGGCCGCCCACGCCGACCGGTTCCCGGGCCTGACCGGTCCGGACTCGGCCTACCACGGGGTGGTCTGGACCGAGGCGGTCGGCAACCTCGCCTACATCATCCGCGCCCGCACGGTGCTGCTGCGCAACACCGGCGCCGCTATCGCGCCGCTCAACTCCTTCCTGTTCCTGCAGGGTCTCGAGACCTTGCACCTGCGCCTGGAGCGGCACAGCGAGAACGCGCTGAAGGTCGCGCAGTACCTGCAGGACCACGACGCGGTGGCCTGGGTGAACTACCCCGGCCTGGAGGGCGACGCCTACCGGGCCGTGGCCGACCGGATCCTCACCGGTCGCGGCTACGGCGGGCTGGTGTCCTTCGGGCTGAAGTCCGGGCGCGACGGCGGCAAGCGCTTCATCGAGTCGCTCGGCCTGTTCAGCCACCTGGTGAACATCGGCGACGCCAAGTCGCTGGCGGTGCACAACGCGAGCACCACCCACTCGCAGCTCACCGCCGACGAGCTCGAGGCGGCCGGCGTCCCGGAGGACCTCGTCCGTCTCTCGGTGGGCATCGAGAACATCGACGACATCCTCGCCGACCTCGACCAGGCGCTCACCGCGGCGAAGTGACCAGGTGAGCGGCGTCGGAACCGTCACCACCCAGCGGGCCGTCGTCACCGGCGACGGCCCGCTGCGGCTGGCCTCCGGGGCCGAGCTCGCCCACGTCGAGGTGGCCTACGAGACCTACGGGCGGCTCAACGCTGCCCGCGACAACGCAGTGGTGATCTGCCACGCGCTCACCGGTGACGCCCACGCGGCCGGCCTCCACGAGGGGGCCGGACGCCCCGGCTGGTGGGACGGTCTCATCGGCCCCGGGCGGGCGGTCGACACCGATCGCCACTTCGTGGTGTGCGCGAACCTGCTCGGCGGCTGTGCCGGCACCACCGGGCCGTCGTCCACCGACCCCGAGACGGGCAGGCCCTACGGCCCCGACTTCCCGCTGCTCACGATCGGCGACCTGGTCACAGCGCACCGGCGGCTGCTGGACCATCTCGGGATCGACCGGATGCGCGCGGTGGTGGGCGGCTCCCTGGGCGGCATGCAGGCCCTCGAATGGGCGCTGCAGGAGCCCGAGCGCATCGAGCGTGCGGTGATCGTGGCGGCCAGCGGTGGGCTCACGGCGGAGAACATCGCCTTCTCCGCCGTCGCGCGCGCCGCGATCCTGGAGGACCCGGACTTCCGGGGCGGGCGCTACCTCGAGCAGGGCGTGAGCCCGCGCCACGGGTTGAAGGTGGCGCGGATGATGGCGCACATCACCTACGTGTCGGCGCGCTCGCTCGAGGACAAGTTCGGGGTGCGCCGGGCCGATCCCGCCGCGCCGCCGCGGCTCGACGCCGACTTTGAGGTCGAGCACTACCTGCAGCACCAGGGGGAGTCCTTCCTGCGGCGCTTCGACGCGTGGAGCTACCTGCACCTGACGCGGGCGATGGACTACTTCGATCCCTTCGCCGCCCACCCCGGGGTGCGGCCGACGACCCGGTTCCAGCTGATCTCCTTCGACTCCGACCGCCGCTTCTCCACCGAGCACTCGGTGCGCCTGCGCGACGAGCTGGCGGCTCGCGGGGCGACGGTGGAGCACGCGGAGGTCGCCTCGCCCTGGGGGCACGACTCGTTCCTGCTCCGTCCGCCCGGCTACCACGAGCTCGTGCGCGCCCACCTCGACGGTGTGCTCGACCCCGCCCGCCCGACGTCCGCCCTGACGTAGGCTGCCGACCGTGCGTCGTCGCCTCGGTCTCGCAGCCCTCCTGCTGCTGCTCGTGCCCGCCCTCTCGGGCCTCCCCGCGGCAGGTCTTAGCCCTCTCGCGCCCTCGGCGCTGGCCGCGGAGCGGACGCCGGTGGCGGGCAGTGCCAACGGCCCCGACCCGTACTGGCCCCTCGACGGCAACGGCGGCACGGACGCGCGCCACTACGACGTCCGCGTGGCCTACGACTTCGCCCGCGGCGTGCTGCGGGGGCGCACGGTGGTGTCGATGCGCGCGACCCGCGACCTGTCGAGCTTCCACCTCGACCTCCTGCTGCCGGTCACCGCGGTGAAGGTGAACGGCGTCGCCGCCCGCTTCTCCAAGCCGAACCGTCACGAGGTCCGCATCGTCCCGCGCCGCTCGCTCCCGGCCGGGCGGACCTTCACTGTGCAGGTCGACTACCGCGGGCGGCCCGCCCCGCTGGCGTACGCCGGCGAGAGGAACTGGCTGGCGGACTCCCGCGAGGTCGTGAGCATGAACCAGCCGCACATGGCGCCGTGGTGGTTCCCGAGCAACGACCACCCCACCGACAAGGCGGCCTACGACGTGCGCGTCACCGTGCCGCGCAGCAAGGTCGTGATCAGCAACGGCCTGCGGGTCGGGCGCACCGTCACCGGCGCGAACGCCACCACCCACTGGCGCACCACCCAGCCGATGGCCACCTACCTGGCCTTCTTCGCCGCCGGCGACTTCGCCGTGGAGGCCTCGCGCACCGCGGCCGGCATCCCCTCCATCCACGCCGTCTCACGAGCCCTGCCGGCCGGTGCTCGGGCGAGCGCGCTGCGGGCCCTGCGCCGCACCCCGGCGATCACCGACTGGCTCGCGAGCCGCTTCGGGCCCTACCCGTTCGTCTCGACCGGTGGCCTCGTCACCAGCCTGAACGTCGGGTTCGCGCTGGAGAACCAGACCCGGCCCACCTACCCCGGCTCCCTCGGCGCCGTCGGCGACGACCTGCTGGTGCACGAGCTCGCCCACCAGTGGTTCGGCGACAGCCTCGCCGTGCGCCGCTGGCGCGACATCTGGCTCAACGAGGGCTTCGCCACCTTCGCCGAGCGCCTCTACGACGCCGCCCACGGCGGCCCGAGCGTCGCCGCCTGGGTGGACGACGCCTACACCTCGCGCTGCACGGTGCCGGACGACACCTTCTGGACACTGCGCCTCGACGACCCCGGTGCGGCGAACATCTTCGACACGGCCGTCTACGAGCGCGGCGCCCTCGCCCTCGGTGCGCTGCAGAACCGCATCGGGGCGGCCGCGATGCAGGACCTCCTCCGCGCGTGGGCGACCACGCACCGCAACGGCAACGTCGACGCCGCCCAGTTCGAGGCCTTCGCCGCGGCCCGCACGGGTGAGGAACTCTCCGGCTTCTTCGACGCCTGGCTGCGCGGTGGTCGCCCGCCGGCCGTCACGGCCGACAACGGCCTGCGCGCCGCCTGCCCCGTGGGCTGAGCCCCGCCCGCGCCCCGCCCGCGATCCCGCCGGACGGCGCGCCTGCGTCGTCCTCGCCGACGTCGCTGCCATGCTGAGGAACTGCACTGTGCCCCGGCCGACCTGCGGCCCCGGATGCGATGGAGCCCTCCACCATGAACACCAAGAAGCTGCTCGGACTCGCGGTGGTCGCCTTCCTCGTGTTCTGGATGTTCACCGATCCCTCCGGACTGGCCGACACCTCGAAGTCGGCCGCCGACAGCGGCTGGACGCTCACCCAGGACGCCTTCAACGGCATCATCGACTTCGTCGGGGCCCTGAACTGACCACCCGCTCGCGGGGATGACGGTCACCGACAGGTCGCGGGAGGAGCACTGAGATGGGCTTCGTGAGCGATGTGGTCGACCGGCTCGGCGATCCGCGGATCGGTCGCCACCTGCTGCGCGAGGAGGGCGAGGTGGTGGTCGACGAGGTGATGCACCACTGGTTCGCCTACCTGCGCCCGGCAGCCGAGGGCGGGCTGGCGCTGCTGCTCCTCGTCGCCAGCTGGTTCGTGCCGATGGCGGTGGCCTGGGTGCTCATCGGCGCTGCCGTGCTCCTGATGGTGCGCGCCGCCTGGGGCTGGTTGGCGGTGCTGCGCGATCGCTTCGTCATCACCAACATGAGGGTGTTCCGCGTGCACGGGGTGTTCTCGCAGAGCCTGGCCACCATGCCGCTCAGCCGCATCCTCGACATCTCCGTCTCGAAGCCGCTGCACGGCCGGGTGCTGGGCTTCGGGCACTTCTGCTTCGAGTCGGCCGCCCAGGAGCAGGGGCTGCGCGACATCCGCTACGTCGGTCGCCCCGACGAGCGCGACCTCGCCATCCAGCGGGTGGTGCAGCGGGCGGGCCTGCGCGGTCCGCGCGTGCCCAACTGAGCCGGGCCGGGCCGGGCCGGGCCGGCAGGGCCGGCCGAGCACGGCGTTCCCACGCCCCAACCTCCGCGCGGGCCGACCCGGGCGCCTTCGTAGGATGAGGCCATGACGCAGCAGCCGTTCTCCCGTCCCGGTGCGATCGACCTGTCCGCGCTGCGGCGCCCGGCGTCGCCGTCCCCGTCGCCCGCGGCGGCACCGCCCGCCGGGGGCGCCGCGTCGTCCGCTGGTGGTGCGGGCGGCGCCTACTCGGTGGCCGTCGACGAGGCCAACTTCCAGGACGTGCTCGAGGCCTCGATGACCGCCCCGGTCGTCCTGGTCTTCCACTCGCCCTCGCGCTCGCCCGAGAGCGACCAGCTCGCGCACGACGTCGCGCTCGTGGCCGAGGAGTACGACGGCCGCTTCCTCGCCGCGACCATCGACGTGGACGCCGTGCCGCAGATCGCGCAGGCGATGCAGATCCCGCAGGTGCCGCTGATGCTCGTCATCCTCGACGGCCGCCCCGCCACCCAGCCGATCCCCGGCGCTGCGCCGATCGACGACATCCGCGCGCTGTTCAACCAGCTCGCCCAGCAGCTCACCGCCCAGGGCATCGCCGGACGCCACCAGCCGCACGCGCTCGGTGCGTCCGCCCCGGTGGCCGAGGGGGAGGAGCCCGAGGTCGACCCGCGCTACGCCCCCGCGCAGGACGCCCTGGCGGCCGGCGACATCGACACGGCCGTGGCCGAGTACCAGCGCCTCGTCGACGCCAACCCCGCCGACCACGAGGCGGCCGCCGGCCTGGCGATGGCCAAGGTGCTGCAGCGCACCCAGGGCGTCGACCTCAACGCCGCCCGCGCCGCCGCGGCCGCCGCGCCCGACGACGTGGACGCCCAGACGATGGTGGCCGACCTCGACATGCTCGGCGGCCACGTGGAGGACGCCTTCGCCCGCCTGGTCGAGCTCGTGCGTCGCACGGCCGGCAAGGAGCGCGATCGTGCGCGCGAGCACCTGCTCGGACTGTTCGCGGCCGTGGGCAACGACGACGCCCGGGTGCTCAAGGGACGCCAGGCGCTCGCCTCCGCGCTCTACTGAGCCCCACCGCGCTCGCATGACCAGCCCGCCGCCGTACCCGCCCCCCGTCGGCGTGCGCGACCTCGGGTTCGCCCGCGGGGCGGGCTTCCTGGGGCAGGGGCTCCGGCTCTGGCGCACCCGGCCGCGCCTCATGCTGCTCGGCCTCGTGCCGGCCCTCATCGTGGCGGCGCTCGTGCTCACGGCCCTCGTGCTGCTGGTGATCTACGCCGACGACGCGATCGCCGCGCTCACCCCGTTCGCCGACGACTGGCCGGGGCTGTGGCGCGGTCTGCTGCGGGTGGGGCTGCTGCTCGTCGTCCTCGTGGGGGCGGGAGTGCTGGCGATGGTCACCTTCACCGGCCTGACGCTCGCGGTGGGCGACCCCTTCTACGAGCGGATCTGGAAGGACGTCGAGATCTCCCTCGGCGGCACGGTGCCCGAGCACGGGGTCGGGTGGGTCCGCGGTGCGCTCGACGGTCTTGTGCTCGTGGGCGCCGGGATCCTCACCGCCGTCCTGGTGTTCGTCTGCGGCTTCCTGCCCGTGGTCGGCGCGGTGGTCGGGTTCGTCCTGGGGCTGGTGCTCTCCGGGCGCCTGCTCGCGGCCGAGCTCATCTCGCGCCCGCTCGAGGCGCGCGGGCTCGACCGCGCCGCGCGGGCGCGGCTGCTGCGCCCCCACCGCGGGGCGGTGCTCGGCTTCGGGGTGTGCGTGCAGGCCTGCTTCCTCATCCCCTTCGGAGGCATCGCGGTCATGCCGGCCGCGGTCGCCGGTGCCACCTACCTCGCGCGCGCGGTGCTCGAGGCCGACCCAGCCGGTGCGGCCGGCGGCGCTCCCGTCGCGAAGGTCTGAGCCCGGCGCCTCACGCCTCGGCGAGCGCGCGGAGCACAGCGGCGACAGCGGGGGACTCGGCCATGGTCCGCCGGTGCAGGGCGTCGACCAGGCGCACGGGCACCGGATCGACGACCTCGACCGCCACGAGGTCCGCGCCGAGCGGCGCTCGCCCCAGGCGCGGGACGAGTGCCACCCCGAGGCCCGCCCGTACCAGGGCCAGGTGGGAGTCGAACTCGGCGGAGGTGTGCGCGATGCGCGGCACGCCGCCGGTTCCGTCGTACATGCGGTGCAGCCACTGACGACAGATCGAGCCCTCGGGCGTGGCGATCCAGGGGGTCTCGCGCAGGTCGTGCGGACTCACCCGTCGCCGGGCGGCGAGGGGGTCGTCGCGGTGCACGATGAGGTCGGCGACGTCGTCGGCCAGCGGCGTGCGGACGACGTGCTCGGGCACCGCGAGCGCCACGCCGCCCCAGCGGTGCACCACGCCGATCTCGACGTGACCGGCTGCGACGAGGTCGACGGTGTCCCACGGCTCACGCTCGTCGAGCACGAGATCGAGGTCGGGGTGGGCGTCGCGCAGGCGTCGCGCGATCGGCGCCACGAGGCCGCGCACCGCGGTGGAGAAGGCGGCCAGGCGCAGTCGCCCGGTGACGACGCCCGCGCGCTGCTGCAGCCCGGCCTCCAGTGCCTCGAGGTCGTCGAGCACCCGCTCGCCGGCGTCGACGAGGTGCCGCCCGTGCCCGGTGAGCATCACACCGCGCCCCACCCGCTCGAGGAGGGGCACGCCAGTCTGCCGCTCGAGCCGCTTCACCTGCTGCGACACCGCGCTCGGCGTGAAGCCCAGCGCTCCAGCCGCGCCCACCACGGATCCGTGGGTGGCCACCGCGCGCAGGGCGCGCAGCGCCTCCAGATCGATCATGAAGCGATGCTACCGAATCAACGGAACATCTATTCGCTGGTGCTTCATCGTCCTCGGCATCAGGCTGGCCCGGTGACCCGCCGTGACCAAGCGCTCGCCGCCCTCGTCGCCCTCATCTGGGGCGTCAACTTCGTCGTGATCGACGTCGGCATGGGCGACGTGCCGCCGCTGCTGTTCCTGGCCGCCCGCTTCACCGCCGTCGTCCTGCCCGCGGTCTTCCTGGTGCCGCGCCCCACGGTCGGCTGGCAGGTGGTCGTTGGTGTCGGTCTGACGATGTCGCTCGGCCAGTTCGGCTTCCTCTACCTCTCCCTGGACACCGGGATGCCGCCCGGCCTGGCCGGGCTCGTGCTGCAGGCGCAGGTGGTGCTCACCGTGGTGCTGGCGGCCGCGGTGCTGCGGGAGCGGCCGACCGCCGGGCAGCGCGCGGGCGTCGTCCTCGGGGTGGTGGGGTTGGCGGTGGTGGCGCTGGGGCGCGGCGGGCACGTGCCGCTCGGCGCGCTCGCCCTGTGCCTGGCCGGTGCGGCCATGTGGGCGGTCGGCAACGTGATCGCCCGCGCGTCGGGCAGTCGGGCGCAGGCGGTGCCCGCGCCGGCGCGGGCGGCGAGCGGCCTGTCGCTGACCGTGTGGTCGGCACTCGTGGTGCCGGTGCCGCTGGTGCTGCTGTCGCTCGTCGTCGACGGCCCGTCGGCGCTCGGTGACGCCGCGCACGCCTTCGGCCCGGCGGCCGCGCTCTCGACCCTCTACACCGCCGGTCTGGCCTCGCTCGTGGGCTACGGCATCTTCAACGGGCTGCTCGCCCGGAACCCCTCCGCTGCGGTCGTGCCCTGGATCCTGCTGGTGCCGCCGGTGGCGATCACCTCGGCGTGGCTGCTGCTCGGCGAGCGACCCTCGGTGGGCGAGCTGGTGGGCGGCGCCATCCTCGTCGCTGGCGTGCTGGCGGCCTCACGTCCGCCGCGCGGCACGGTGCGGCCGAACGGTGGGGCTCAGCGCCCCGACTCGGTGTACGCCGGCCCGCGGCCCTCGAGGCTCGCGAGCGCGGCCCGCACGCGACGCGCGGTGAAGTCGGCGGCCCGCTCGTCGACCTCCTCGAGCGTCAGGAAGGCGGCCGAGCGGATCTCGCGGGCCTGAGGCACGATCCGCTGCACCAGGTCGGCGGGGTGGGTGCCGCCGTCGAAGACGAGGCACACGGCGTCGTCCCACCCGCCCCACGGCGGCAGCCAGTCGGTGAGCACCAGCGGGCCCGCTTCGATCTCGAGGCTCAGCTCCTCCTCGACCTCGCGGGTCACCGCCAGGCGCGGCGACTCGCCGACCTCGATGACACCGCCGGGCAGGTCCCAGTCGGCCTTGTAGGTGAGCTCGCACAGCAGCACCCGCGGGCCCTCGGAGGCGGGGGAGTCCTGGCGCACCAGCATCTGGCCGATGCCGCGCTTGCGGGGCAGGAAGGAGTTGAGGAGCGCGCGGAAGCCGCCTGGCTCGTGCACCGGCACGTCGTCCACGAGCCGGCCGTAGACCACGAGGTCGCCGCCGGTGCCGCGCTGGACGCCCTCGCGGCGCAACCCCGACCACGTGGCGATGCGCTGGGCCTGCTCGTCGTCCGCGGGCACCTTGACCTCGACCCGCTCGTGCTCGGTGAGCGCCTCGGCGACCTGGCGGCGGACGACGTCCACCGCTGCCTGCCAGCCGCGCTCGACGAGGTCGGGGGACCAGGTCAGGCGGGCGATGCCGTCGTCGACGGTGCGGTGGCTGACCTCGGGCTCGGCGGGCTGGTGGGTCACACCTGAAACCCTAGAGGACCGGTGGGAGATGCCTCCCCGGCCCGAGGTGTCAGGACGACGTCGCGGGCGCGGACGGTGCCAACAGCCACAGCGTCGCGAGCGGCGGCAGCACCAGTCGGGCGTAGGCGGGGCTGCCGCCCGGGGCGCCGGCCTCCATCGGCCCGGCGGCCTCGGCGTGGACGACGCCCAGGTTGCCGACCCCGCTGCCGCCGTAGCCCTCGGCGTCGGTGTTCAGCACCTCCGCCCACTCGCCGGCGAGCGGCAGGCCGAGGCGGTAGTCGTGCGGCACGGCGGCGAAGTTGGTGACGCACACGAGGTCGGGGGTGCCGTCGAGGCCGCGGCGCACGAAGCTGAACACGTTGTGACCGGCGTCCTGCGCGTCGATCCAGGCGAAGCCGCCCGGCTCGTTGTCGCGCTGCCACAGCGCGGGCTGCTCGCGGTAGCGGTGGTTGAGGTCGCGCACGAAGTCCTGGACCCCGCGGTGCTCCGGGTGCTCGAGCAGCCACCAGTCCAGCTCGCGCGACTCGGCCCACTCCGAGGTCTGGGCGAGCTCGGTGCCCATCATCACCAGCTGCTTGCCGGGGTGGGCCCACATGTAGGCGAGGTAGGCGCGCAGTGTGGCGAACTGCTGCCAGCGGTCGCCCGGCATCTTGTTGATGAGCGAGCCCTTGCCGTGCACGACCTCGTCGTGGCTCAGCGGCAGCACGTAGTTCTCGCTGAAGGCGTAGACGAGCGAGAAGGTCATGCCGCCGTGGTGGTAGGCGCGGTGCACCGGGTCGTGCGCCAGGTAGCGCAGGCTGTCGTGCATCCAGCCCATGTTCCACTTGAACCCGAAGCCGAGCCCGCCCCCCGACGTGGCGCCGGTGACGCCCGGCCAGGCGGTCGACTCCTCGGCGATGGTGACGATGCCCGGCACCCGCTTGTAAGCGGTGGCGTTGAGCTCCTGCAGCAGCTGCACCGCCTCGAGGTTCTCGTGGCCGCCGAAGCGGTTGGGCGCCCACTCGCCGTCCTTGCGGCCGTAGTCGAGGTAGAGCATCGAGGCGACGCCGTCGACGCGCAGGCCGTCGACGTGGAACTCCTCGAGCCAGTACAGGGCGTTGGCCACCAGGAAGTTGCGCACCTCCGGCCGGCCGAAGTCGAAGATGTGCGAGCCCCACTCGGGGTGCCAGCCGCGGCGCGGGTCGGGGTGCTCGTAGAGGGCGGTGCCGTCGAAGCGCACGAGCGCCCACTCGTCGGTGGCGAAGTGCCCCGGCACCCAGTCGAGGACGACGGCGATGCCCGCCGCGTGCAGCGCGTCGACCAGGCGGCGGAAACCGTCGGGGTCGCCGAAGCGGGAGTCGGCGGCGAAGTAGGAGGTGACGTGGTAGCCCCAGGACCCGCCGAACGGGTGCTGCATCACCGGCATCATCTCGACGTGGGTGAAGCCGAGGTCGGCCAGGTAGGCGGGCAGGCCGTGCTCGGGGTCGGCGAGCTGGTCGTAGGTCCAGAACGACCCGTCGGGGTGGCGTCGCCACGAGCCGAGGTGCAGCTCGTAGGTGGCCATCGGCTCGGCGACGGGCTGGCGGCGGGCACGCTCGGCCAGCCACGCGTCGTCCTGCCACACGTGGGTGCTGGTGAACACGCGCGAGGCGGTGCGCGGCGGCACCTCGGCGTGCGCGGCCATCGGGTCGGCCTTCTCGCGCCACACGCCGTCGGCGCCCTCGACGAGGTACTTGTAGGCGGTGCCGTCGCCGACGCCGGGCAGGTAGGCCTCCCACAGGCCCGAGCCCCGCGGCGTCATGGGGTTCGCCGCGCCGTCCCAGCCGTTCATGTCGCCGATGACGCTCACCGAGCGGGCGTTGGGCGCCCACACCACGAAGCTCGTGCCGGTCACGACCCCGTCGGCGCCCGCGCGCGTGCGCGCGCCCAGCACCTGCCAGAGCTGCTCGTGGCGTCCCTCGCCGATGAGGTGCAGATCGACCTCGCCGAGCACGGATCCCGCTGCGTCGTCTCCCACCATCACTCCACCCTATGCCGATCCATGCCGATCCATGCCGATCCCGTCCGCTCGCCCCGGTGCCCCGGGGCGAGCCCTCCCATCCCCTCGGGAGGGGCGGCGACCACCCCGGTGGTGGGATGGGCGGGTGAGGACGACGGAGGGTGCGGCAGCCACCGGCGGCGGTGCCGGGGTGGCGCAGGCAACTGCAGGACGGCGACTGCTGGTCGTCGTCCCGATCGTGCTGGCGTTGCTGTCGATGATCGGGCCCTTCAGCATCGACACGCCCTTCCCGGCGTTCGAGCAGATGGGCGAGGACCTCGGCGCGGGCACGGCCTCGTTGCAGCTGGTCGTGAGCGCCTACCTGGCCGCCTTCGCCTTCATGAGCCTGGTGCACGGCCCGCTCTCCGACGCCGTCGGACGGCGCACGGTGATGCTCGGTTCGCTCGCGGTGTTCGTGGTCGCCTCGGTGGCGTGCGCGTTCGCGCCGAACCTCGCCTGGCTGCTCGTCGGACGCACCGTGCAGGGGCTGAGCGCGGGCGGCGCCACGATCGTCAGCCGCACCGTGGTGCGCGACCTCTTCGAGGGCGACCTCGCCCAGCGGCTGATGAGCCGGGTAGCCCTCATCTTCGGCATCGCGCCGGCGATCGGTCCGGTGCTCGGCGGCGCGATCCTGCAGGTCGGCCCGTGGCCGCTGATCTTCGGCTTCCAGGCCGCGCTCGGGGTCGGGCTGGCGCTGGCGGTGCTGCTCCTGCTGCCCGAGACCCACCCGCGCGAACGACGCACCCCACTGGTCCCGCGCGAGCTGCTGCGCTCGCTCGGAGCCGTGGCCCGCATCCCCGCCTTCCACCGCCTCGCGTGGGCCACCGGGTTCGTCTTCGGTGCCCAGTTCCTCTACATCGGCGGCGCCGCCGTCTTCGTGGACGACGTGCTGGGGCGCGGCGCGCTCGACTACTGGGTGCTCTTCGTGCCGATGATCGGCTCGATGATGGTCGGCTCCTGGCTGTGCGGGCGTGCCGCCGGCCGCATCCCGATCGAGCGCCTGATCACCCTGGGCCTGGCGGTGGCGCTCGTCGGCGCGGCCGTCGACGTCGCGATCGCCGCCTCGCCGCTCGGCGCGCAGCTGCCGTGGGCCGTGCTCGGTGTCAGCCTCGTCGCGCTCGGCAACGGTGCCACCTACCCGGCCTTCCAGCTGATGCTGCTCGACCTCGCACCCGAGCGTCTGGGGTCGGTCGTGTCGCTGTCGTCCTTCCTCGCGCTGCTGCTCAACGCCGTCACGTCCGTGGCGGTGGTGCCCCTGATCGGAGGGTCCGCGCTCGGGTTCGCGCTCGCGGCGGCGGTGGGCGTCGTCCTCGGGGCGGGGTTGTGGGGGTGGCAGCGCGCGCTGACGGCGCCTGCCGTCCGGATGTCGTCTCGGGTGTGAGGGAGTAGCGGCGTTCAACGCCTCGGTCGGCGTGGGCGACGCTTCGAGCGCATCATCCGCCAGCGACCGAGCGGCCCGGAGTGGTGCCACTGGGCCAGGTCGCGGACGAGGTGGTCGGGCAGTCTCAGCCCGGCCTGGCCCGCTTCGACCCGCAGGATGTCGACGGCGGTGTCGAGGTCGATGTGGCGCCGGTGGCGGCGGATCCGGGAGCCGGCATCGCGGACGACGGCGCGCAGCACCTGGAAGTCTCCCCATGGCGTCCACGGGTCGTCCGCGCCGCGCCGACTCACCTGCCCATCATCGCGACGCCGCGGAGACCGCGCCAGAGCGTGGGCGGGGCGAACCGGTCCCACGCCGCCGTCCGAGGCGGTTGAATGCCGCCATGCCCCCTCTCGGCCCCCGTGTTCTCGTCTCGACCCTCGCCCTCGGGCTGAGCGCCACGCTGCTCGCTGGGTGCTCCGGTTCTCCCTTCGGCTCCGCGGTGGACGAGCCGTGGCACACGCCGGCCACCACCGGCGCTCCCTCCGCGGACGACGGACCCGCGCTGGACGCCGACGGTCGGCCGCTCGGTCTTCCTGGCCGACCCCGGTACGCCGCCGGCGACGGCATCGACCTGGGCGTCGTGCCCGGCTCGCGGGCGGAGGCCAAGCGTGCGCTCGCCAGGGTGGCCGCGACGTTCCGGCGCGAGAACACCGGCTTCTTCCGGCTGAGCGAGCCTGGAGTGCCGGACAGCGAATTCGCCTCCGCCATCTGGGAGATGAGCGGTCGGCGCGCGGAGACGACCTACCTCCTGGATGACACCGAGTTGACGCTGCGCTCCTCGCCCCGCGACTTCTGGGTCTCGACCCGATCCGACGGCCAGGCCGTGTGGAGCGAGAAGTGCTGGCTGCACCTTGCCCTCGAAAGTGTCGAACAGGCGCCGGCGGTACGGCTCGCGCTGAGGGCCCGCGCCCTCGGCACGTCCCGGGTCAGCGCCGGTGACGTGGTCGCTGACGTGCGGCTGGTCGACGTCGTCGACCTGATCTTCCCCGCGGTGTCGCAGGAGCTCGGGCCGACGTTCCGCACCTCGCGGCGCGAGGTCTCGGCGATCCTCTCCCTGGACGCCGACGGTGTCCTGTCCGAGATCCTGGTGCCGCTGCGCGAGGTGGTCGACGCCGCGGGATCGCCACGGCTGAACCGGGTCTTCGACGACGAGCTGTACCTGGGCGAGCTCGAGGTGTACTACTCCGACTTCGGCACTTCGCTGGTGGCCGAACCACCGCCGGCCGACGCGGTCGTCGAGGTATCGCCGGCCGAGGCCCGCAACCCCGAGGCCGCCTGCATCGCGGCAGGGAAGGAACCCAAGCCGCGCGTTGCCAGCTGAGGGCGGGACGCGGGACGCGGCCCCGTTGATCGTCCGCCCCACTCGGCGTTTCAGCCGGCGGTGAGCCGCGCGATGCCCGCGAGCGGGATCGAGAGCCACGTGGGCCGGTTGCGTGCTTCGTAGACGCACTCGTAGACGGCCTTGTCGACGACGTAGGCGGTGAGGATCGCGCGGTCGACCTCGCCGAAACCGCCCTCGCCGCAGTAGGCGGCGAGGAAGGCCTTGCGGTTGCGCCGCGCCCACTCCTTGGCGCGCACGGCGCGCTGCAGCAGCACGTCGGGGTCGTCGTCCGCGAGGGAGGCGGCCACCGCGTGCGGGGCGTAGTCGAAGGAGCGGGTCAGGCCCGCGACGTCGCGCCACGGCGCGTCGGGCAGCAGCCGCTCGGCGAGCGTCTTGGCCGGCTCGCCCTCGAAGTCCACGAGCTTCCACGCCGCGGTGGTGCGCAGCGTCTGGCCGAGGTGGAGGTCGCCGTGCACGCGCTGGGTGGCGATCTCGCCGAGGTCGCCGAGGGCGGCGAAGACGGCCTCGGCCGCCGCGGCGTGCTCCTCCAGCTCGGGGACGACGGAGGTCGCGTGCCGCAGCCGATCGGTCATCGTGGCCGCGAGCTCGTGCCCGGGCACCGAGGCCGTCGGGAAGGACTCGCGCAGCTGGGCGTGGATCTCGTGCAGCGCCTCGCCGAGTCGCGCCGCCTCGGCCGCGAAGTCGCCGCCCACCTCCTCGGCGTGCAGGTCGGCCTCGGCGAACAGGTTGCGCACGCTGGCCAGCGCCAGGCCCCAGCCGTCGCTGGCCGTGCGCAGGAACTGCTGGAGCATGCCGAGCTGCACGTCGCCGTGCTCGATCCACCCGTAGAGGCTGGCCACGTGGGTCGAGCCGGCCTCGGTGAGAACGCGGTGGATCGCGATGTCGGGGTTCTCGCCGGGGGTGAGCTTGCGGAAGAGCTTGAGCACGGCGTCCTCGCCGTAGAACACCGACGAGTTCGACTGCTCGCCGCTGAACGGGCTGCCGGTGGCCTCGAGGTCGAGGTCGTGCCCGGGCACCCGCACGAAGCGGAGGCCGTCGGGCGTCTCGGAGCCGTCGGCACCGAAGGCCTGCAGCAGCAGGGCCGTCGCGTCACGGTCGTGCACCGCGTCGTAGGCCACGCCCGGCGTGCCGTCGGCGCGCACGACCGGACCGACCAGCGCGTGCTCGAGGCGCTCGACCGGGGCGTCGTGCAGCGCCAGTGGCAGCTGGTAGTGCTCGACCTCGTCGTCGGGCGCGCCGAGGTAGCGCACCTCCACCACCCACAGGACGACGCTCCCGCCGCCCAGCTCGCCCAGGCGCTGCACGGGGCCGATCGCGAAGTCGCGACCCTTGCCGCCGAACCAGCGCGCCGCCGCCAGGTGCTCGTGCAGCGTGGCGTCGTCGGGCCGGTCGACCGGCCGGTCGACCTGCTGCTCGTTCTCCGGCGTGCTCACAGCACGGGCCTCCCCGTCGTGTCGGGATCGGTGAGTCGGAACCAGTAGAAGCCGTGACCGCTGAGGGTGAGCAGGTAGGGCAGCTCGCCGATGCGCGGGAAAGGCACGCCGCCGAGCAGCTCGACGGGCACCCGGCCCTCGAAGCGCCGCAGGTCGAGCTCGACGGGCTGCGGGAAGCGGGAGAGGTTGTTGACGCAGAGGATCACGTCGTCCTCGGCGCCTGCCTCGCCGGTACCCACCAGCTCGCGCACGTACGACAGCACCGTGGGGTTCGAGCCGCCGAGGTCGGCGAAGGTGCCGAGGCCGAAGGCGTCGTGGCGGCGACGGATGTGGATCATCCGCCGCGTCCAGTGCAGCAGCGAGGAGGGGTTCTCCAGCTGGGCCTCCACGTTGACCGACTGGTAGCCGTAGACGGGGTCCTGGATCGTCGGCAGGTGCAGCTTGCCCGGGGTGGCCGAGGAGAAGCCGGCGTTGCGGTCCGGCGTCCACTGCATCGGGGTGCGCACGCCGTCGCGGTCGCCGAGCCAGATGTTGTCGCCCATGCCGATCTCGTCGCCGTAGTAGAGCACCGGCGAGCCCGGCAGCGAGAGGAGCAGGGCCGTGAACAGCTCGATCTGGTTGGTGTCGTTGTCGAGCAGCGGGGCCAGGCGGCGGCGGATGCCGATGTTGGCCTTCATGCGGGGGTCCTTGGCGTACTCGCCCCACATGTAGTCGCGGTCCTCGTCGGTGACCATCTCGAGCGTCAGCTCGTCGTGGTTGCGCAGGAAGATGCCCCACTGGCAGCCGTCGGGGATGGGCGGGGTCTGCGCCATGATCTCCGAGATCGGGAAGCGCGACTCGCGACGCACCGACATGAAGATGCGCGGCATCACCGGGAAGTGGAACGCCATGTGGCACTCGGTGCCGATCACGCGGCCGTCGGGCTGCTCCTCGGGGCCGAAGTACTCCACCACGTCGGCCGGCCACTGGTTGGCCTCGCACAGCAGCACGCGGCCGGGGTAGTGCTCGTCGACGAAGCGGCGGACCTTCTTCAGGAAGTCGTGGGTTTCGGGGAGGTTCTCGCCGTTGGTGCCGGGACGCTCGTAGAGGTAGGGCACGGCGTCGAGGCGGAAGCCGTCGAGGCCCATGTCGAGCCAGAAGCGCATCGCGTCGATGATCGCCTCGTGCACCGCCGGGTTGTCGAAGTTGAGGTCGGGCTGGTGGTGGAAGAAGCGGTGCCAGAAGTACTGCCCCCGCACCGGGTCCCACGTCCAGTTCGACGGCTCGGTGTCGACGAAGATGACGCGCGCGTCGGCGTAGAGGTCGTCGGTGTCGTTCCATACGTAGAAGTCGCCGTAGGGGCCCTCGGGGTCGCTGCGCGAGGCCTGGAACCACGGGTGCTGGTCGCTGGTGTGGTTCATGACGAAGTCGATGATCACGCGGATGCCGCGGGCGTGCGCGGCGTCCAGGAAGGCGTGGAAGTCCTCGACGGTGCCGATCTCGGGGAGGATGCCCGTGTAGTCGGCCACGTCGTAGCCGCCGTCGCGCAGCGGCGAGGAGAAGAACGGCGGGATCCAGAGGCAGTCGACGCCCAGCCACTGCAGGTAGTCGAGCTTCTCGACCAGGCCGCGGAAGTCACCGGTGCCGTCGGCGTCGGAGTCGCGGAACGAGCGCACCAGCACCTCGTAGAACACCGCGGTGCGGAACCACTCCGGCTCGTCGTTGAGCACCCGGCTGCCCCCCAGGGGCGCGGCGGAGGGTGGACGGGTGTCGGGGGTGCTCATCGGGGGCTCCTGATGGTGAGGACGTGGGCGGGCACGGCGGGATCGAGGCGCACGTAGTCGTGCTCGCCCCACGTCCAGTCGGCACCGGTGATCTCGTCGTGGACGGCGAAGCTCGCCCCCGGCGGCAGGCCGAGCGCCGTGAGGTCGAGGTGCACCATCGACTCCTGGGCCTGGTGCGGGTCGAGGGAGAGCACCACGATCACCCGGTCGTCCGCGTCGCCGGCGGCGGATCGGGCCGTCTTGGAGAAGCACACGATCGAGGTGGAGTCGACCGCGTGCAGGCGCAGGTTGCGCAGCTGCTGCAGTGCCGGGTGGGCGCGGCGCACCTCGTTGAGACGGGTGATCCACTCCCGCAGGCCGTGGTCGTCGGCACGGTCCCAGTCGCGCAGGCGGATCTGGAACTTCTCGGTGTCGAGGTACTCCTCGCTGCCCGGGCGCACCGCGACGTTCTCGCCGAGCTCGTAGCCGGCGTAGACACCCCAGCTGGGGGAGGCCATCGCCGCGAGCACGGCGCGGATGCGGAACGCGCCCGGGCCGCCGTACTGGAGGAACTCGTGGAGGATGTCGGGGGTGTTGACGAAGAAGTTCGGGCGCACGCGGTGCGCCGACTCCTCGGCGACCTCGCGCAGGTAGTCCTCGATCTCCTCCTTCTCGGTGCGCCACGTGAAGTAGGTGTAGCTCTGGTGGAAGCCCACCGAGCCGAGGGTCTGCATCATCGGCGGCTTGGTGAACGCCTCGGCCAGGAAGATGACGTCGGGGTCGGTGGCGCGCACCCGGGCCAGCAGCCACTGCCAGAAGTCCACCGGCTTGGTGTGCGGGTTGTCGACGCGGAAGATCCGCACCCCGTGGGCCATCCAGTGGCGCACCACCCGCTCGACCTCCGCGGCCAGGCTCGCCGGGTCGTCGTAGGGCAGGGCGTCGAAGTTGAGCGGGTAGATGTCCTGGTACTTCTTCGGCGGGTTCTCCGCGTAGGCCACCGAGCCGTCGGCACGGGTGGTGAACCAGTCGGGGTGCTCGGCCACCCACGGGTGGTCGGGGGCGCACTGCAGGGCGAGGTCGAGGGCCACCTCGAGGCCGTTGGCCCGGGCGGTCTCGACGAAGGCGTCGAAGTCCTCGATCGTGCCGAGATCGGGGTGGACGGCGTCGTGCCCACCGTGACGGCTGCCGATCGCCCACGGTGATCCGGCCCAGTCGGCCGGGATCGGCTCCCCGGCGGGCAGCACGGTGTTGTTCGGGCCCTTGCGGTTGACCTCGCCGATGGGGTGGATCGGCGGCAGGTAGACGACGTCGAAGCCCATCGCGGCCACCGCCGGCAGCCGCTCGGCGGCCGTGCGCAGGGTGCCGCTCACCACCTCGCCGGTCGTCGGGTCGAGGCGGGCGCCCTCGGAGCGGGGGAAGAGCTCGTACCAGCTGCCGAAGAGCGCGCGGGGCCGGTCGACGTGCACGGGGAACGGGCCGACGGTGCTCATCAGGTCGCGCAGCGGGTGGGCGCGCAGGATCGTGGCGACCTCGGGCGACTCGAGCTGGGCCAGGCGCGCCTCGACCGGGCGGGCGTCGTCCTCGGCGGCGGCGACGGCGGCCTCGAGCACCGCGCGATCCGCCTTGCCGGCCTTCGTGCGAGCGGGGATGCCGGCGATGACCCGCTGGAGCAGGAGCACACCCTCGGCGAACATCAGCTCGACGTCGATGCCCGCGCGGATCTTGATGCCCGCGGCGTGCTGCCAGGTGGCCACGGGGTCGGACCACGACACGACCTCGAAGGACCACGGGCCCTCGGCGTCGGCGCTCACCCACGCCTCGTGGCGATCGACCGTGTGGCGATCGGCCGGCGGCAGCAGGTTCATCCGCGACGGCGGGCGGGCCACGCCGTCGGGGCCGACCAGCACCACCTCGGCGCCGAGCCGGTCGTGGCCCTCGCGGAACACCGTGGCGCGCACGGGGAAGGGTTCGCCCACGACGGCCTTGACCGGCAGCAGCGAGGAGCCCGGCCCGAGGTCGATCACGGGCGTGACGTCGACGGCCGGGATCCGGCCCAGACGCGACGGCGCGGCGCCGGCGGCGGGCGCCGGGGCGGGTGCGGCGGACGCCGCGCGAGCACCTCGTCCCGACGGGCCGGTGCTGCGCGCGGGGGTGCGGTCGACCTTGCCTCGAGACATGCCACGAACCTAGCCCGCGCGGCTAGCCCGTGGCCAAGTCCCACACGTCGACGAGGTCGCCGGCCGCCAGCGGGGCGCCGTCGGCCGGCAGGTCGATCAGCGCGTCGGCGCCGGCGAACCAGCCGAGGAAGCCCGACCCGGGCGGACCCCACGGCGTGACGGTGGGCTCGGCGCCGGCGCCGGTGCCGGCGGAGCGGTCGAGGCGCGCGCGGCGCAGCTGGCGTCGTCCACGCATCGGGGTGAGGGGCTCGTCGAGGCCCGCGAGGCGGGCACGGACGACACGTCGCGCCGGGTGCGGGTGACCGACGGCGGCCCGCAGGGCGGGGCGCACGAACACCTCGAACGAGGTCAGGGCGCTGACGGGGTTGCCGGGCAGGCACACGACGGTGACGTCGCCGCCGGGGTGGGGCAGCGTGCCGGAGCCCTGCGGCATGCCCGGCTGCATCGCGACCTTCGCGAACTCGATGCCGCGCGGGCCGAGGCCGTCCTTGACGACCTCGTAGGCGCCGGCGCTGACCCCGCCCGAGGTGAGCACGAGGTCGATGTCGCCCCCGGCCACCGCCTCGTCGAGCAGCCCGAGGAAGGCGTCGACATCGTCGGCCGACCACAGCACCCGCACGGCCTGGCCGCCGGCCTCCTCCACGGCGGCGGCCAGCAGCGCGCCGTTGGCGTCGCGGATCTGGCCGGCTGCGGGGTCGGGGTGCTCGGCGAGCTCGGAGCCGGTGGAGCACACCAGCACCCGCGGACGACGGCGCACTGCGACCTCGTCGACACCGAGCGCCGCGAGCACGCCGATCTGGGCGGGCCCGAGCAGCGCGCCGGCCGTGAGGACCGTCGCACCGACCTGCACGTCGGACCCGGCGGGGCGCACGTACCTTCCGACCTCGCGGGCCGCGCTCACCCTCACCTCGTCGGTGCCGCCGTCGGTCGCCTCGACCTCGACGACGGCGTCGGCGCCGCGGGGCAGGGGAGCGCCGGTCATGATGCGCAGCGTGCGCCCGGGGGCGAGGTCGGCCACCGGCGCGCCGGCCGGGACGTCGCCGTCCACCGGGAGCACGGCGGGGGAGGCGTCGCTCGCGCCGGCGATGTCGGCGGCGCGCACCGCGTAGCCGTCCATCGCGGAGTTGTCGAAGGCGGGCAGCGGCTCGGGGGCGACCACGTCGGCGGCGAGCACGCGACCGCGCGCCGCGGTGAGCGCGACCTGCTCGCTGGGCCAGGCGCTCGGCCCGCCCGGATGGCGACCAGCCAGGAGGTCGGCGACGCGCTGCTGGTGCTCGGGCACGGGGCGGAGATCGGCGCTCATCGCGAGCAGCCTACGGCGGCGCCCCGCCCGGCGCCTCGTGTCGTGCCCCTCGGCCGGCCGGGACCCGGCCGGCCGAGGGCGGAAACGGACAGACGAGGCAGCCCCATGACTCCGCCCCGTCCGTCGACACCCCCTCAACGCGGTGCCCGCCGCGCGGGTTATGCGCTGCCCGGCTATCGGTCGATAAACAGGGCTTTGGTCCCAGTTCGCCGGAACCCTTGGAACGATCCAGAAGCGGGCGCTACGGTCAGCGCATGCGTGCGATCCGACGGTTCACCGTCCGCCCCGTCCTGCCCGCCTCGCTCGCCGCGCTGGGTGAGCTGGCCGCCAACCTGCGCTGGTCGTGGCACCACCCCACGCAGCAGCTGTTCGCCGCCGTCGACCCCGAGCTGTGGACGACGCTCGGCCGCGACCCCGGCCGCCTGCTCGGCGAGGTGCCGGCCGCCCGGTGGGCCGAGCTCGCCGCCGACGACGCCTTCGTGGCCCGCGTGGCCGCCGCCCGCGCCGACCTCGAGGACTACCTCACCGGCGAGCGATGGTTCCAGCGCGCCAGCGCCGCGGGCGCGCCGGTCGAGGGTGCGTGGCCGCGCTCGATCGCCTATTTCTCGCCCGAGTACGGCATCACCGCCGTGCTGCCGCAGTACTCCGGCGGACTCGGCATCCTGGCCGGCGACCACCTCAAGGCGGCCAGCGACCTCGGCGTCCCCCTCGTGGGCGTCGGCCTGTTCTACCGGCACGGCTACTTCAAGCAGGCACTCTCGCGCGAGGCCTGGCAGCTCGAGAGCTACCCGGTGCTCGACCCCGACGGTCTGCCGCTCACCGTGCTGCAGGAGGCCGACGGCTCCCGGGCGCTGGTGCGCCTGGCGATGCCGGGCGGGCCCGACCTCATCGCGCGCATCCTCGTGGCCCGGGTCGGCCGCGTGCCGCTGCTCCTCCTCGACGCCGACATCGAGGACAACCCCGAGCAGTACCGCCTGGTCACCGACCGCCTCTACGGCGGCAACACCGAGCACCGCCTGCGCCAGGAGCTGCTGCTCGGCGTCGGCGGCGTGCGGGCCCTGCGCGCCTTCTCGCGCATCACCGGCGCCCCGGAGCCCGAGGTCTTCCACACCAACGAGGGCCACGCCGGCTTCCTCGGCATCGAGCGCATCCGCGAGCTGCTCGAGGCCGAGCCCGACCTCGGGGTCGCGGCCGCCCTCGAGATCGGTCGCACCTCCACGGTGTTCACCACGCACACCCCGGTGCCGGCGGGCATCGACCGCTTCCCGCGCAGCCTCGTCGAGCAGTACCTCGGCGACGCCGGGACGACGCCGGGCGTGCCGGTGGGCGACGTCCTCGCGCTCGGCGCCGAGGACTACGAGGGCGGCGACCCGGGCGTGTTCAACATGGCGGTCATGGGCTTCCGCCTGGCGCAGCGCGCGAACGGCGTCTCGCAGCTGCACGGGCACGTCAGCCGCGGCATGTTCAACGGCCTGTGGCCCGCCTTCGACGAGGCGGAGGTGCCGATCACCTCGATCACCAACGGCGTCCACGCCCCCACCTGGGTGGCCCCCGAGATCGTCGCGCTCGCGGCCGCCCAGGGCGCCGACCCCGACGGCGACGACTCCGAGGCGTTCTGGGCCGCTCTCGAGCAGGTGCCTGCGCGTCAGGTGTGGGACACCAAGCGCACCCTGCGCACCCGCCTCGTGGACGACGCCCGCCGCCGTCTGCGCCGGTCGTGGGCCAAGCGCGGCGCCACGCCGGCCGAGCTCGGCTGGGTCGACGAGGCGCTCGACCCCGACATCCTCACCATCGGGTTCGCGCGCCGGGTGCCGTCGTACAAGAGGCTCACCCTGATGCTGCGCGATCCCGAGCGCCTGCGCGCGCTGCTGCTGCACCCCGAGCGGCCGGTGCAGCTGGTCGTGGCGGGCAAGGCCCACCCGGCCGACGACGGCGGCAAGCGGCTCATCCAGGAGCTCGTGCGCTTCGCCGACGCCGAGGACGTGCGCCACCGCATCGTCTTCCTGCCGAACTACGACATCGCGCTCGCCCAGCCGCTCTACCCCGGCTGCGACGTGTGGCTCAACAACCCGCTGCGCCCCTACGAGGCGTGCGGCACCTCGGGCATGAAGGCCTCGCTGAACGGGGGGCTCAACCTCTCCATTCTCGACGGCTGGTGGGACGAGTGGTACGAGCCGGAGTTCGGCTGGCCGATCCCGTCGGCCGACGGCATCGACGACGCCGACAAGCGCGACGACCTCGAGGCGGCCGCGCTCTACGACCTCATCGAGCACGAGGTGGCGCCCCGCTTCTACGACCTCGACGGCGAGGGCGTGCCCACGCGCTGGGTCGAGATGCTGCGCCACACGTGGTCGTCGCTCGGCCCGAAGGTGCTCGCGACCAGGATGGTGCGCGACTACGTCGCCCGCCTCTACGCACCCGCCGCCGGCTCCTCGCGCGCGCTGGCCGCGAGCCCGGACGGGGCGCGTGGCCTCGCCGGCTGGAAGGCGCACGTGCGCGGCGCCTGGGAGCACGTGCGCGTCGAGCACGTCGAGGCCGGCGGCGTGAGCGACGTCGCCGAGGTGGGCGCCCAGCTCACCGTGCACGCCTACGTGGCCCTCGGCGACCTGCGCCCCGAGGACGTCGCGGTGCAGGTCGTGCACGGCCGCGTGGACGCCGAGGACGACCTCGTCGCCGCACACGTGAGCGGCACCGAGCTCGTCGAGAGCTACGAGGGCGGGCGCCACCGCTTCGACGCCGCCGTGCCGCTCGAGCGCTCGGGCCCGTTCGGCTACACCGTGCGGGTGCTCCCACAGCACCCGCTGCTCGTCGCTCCCGCAGAGCTCGGGGTCGTTGCCCTGCCCTGACGGCCCTGGACACAGATCAGGTGAGGCCCGCCCCACCCCGCCTCGCTGTGCGGGGTGGGGCGGGCGTCCCGATGTCAGCGACCGGGCGGTCGGAGGTAGTCCGGCGCCCGGTCGAGAGCAGCTCGACGCACGGGACGGGCGTCACCGGCGGTGGCGCGGACCGCCGCGTCGGTGCTGCCCAACCCGGCCCAGCGCTGGATCCGCGCGATCACCGCGGAGCGCTCGGCCTCCGGCAGCTGCGCGATCCGGGCGCCGTGGGTGCCGCCGGCGACCACGTGCACGGAGCACTCGCGGCGCTCGGCACGGCGTCCGCAGTCGAACGCCTCGGCGCTCCACGGGTCGTTGCCGCCGTAGACGTAGAGCATCTGCGTGGAGCGGGTGCGCACCCAGCGGTCGATGTCGGGCATCGCCCGACGGTCGAACCGGATCGGGCGCAGCGAGGCGTCCACGAAGTTCGCTCCGCCCCATCCGCCGGGGTGGCGGAGCACCCCGCGCAAAGGCCGCTCGTAGGCCTCGTACCAGCCGAGCTGGTAGGCCGCCTGGTAGTAGTACGCTCGGCTGTCGCGCAGCCCGAGGTCGAGGTAGCCGGTGAGCGGCACGACGCCCTGCGTCCAATCCCACACCTGCTCGTTCGAGGCGCCGGGGCCGGGCACGTCGGCGCACGCCGACTGCGGGGAGTACTGCCAGAAGGTGAAGTAGAGGTCGACCACGGCCGTCTCCATGCCGCGGTCGATGCTGCCGAGGATCGTGGCGGTGTCGCCCGTGGCGGCCGCCTCCTGCTCGGTGCGCGCGAGGAACCACGCGCGGTCGCGGCCGAGGATGCGTCGCTGCACGGCGGTGAGCGCGGCCCGGCAGGCGGGATCGGTGCCGACGCGGGCGAGGAAGCGGTTGTAGGCGTCGTGGTCGTTGTCGACGTCGTTGGGCGCCACGTACGGGATCGTGCCGTCGACGTCGCCGGGGTAGAAGCGCCGGTGGTAGGTGGCGGTCATGCCGCCCTTCGAGCCGCCCGTGGTCAGCCAGTGGGCGCGGTAGAGCCGCTGGAACGCCCGGATGATCGCGTGCTGGTCGGCGGCGGCCTGCCGGATGGTGAGCTGCCTCGGCCAGTCGGGCCGCTCGGGGATGGACGGTGCGAAGAAGCGGTACTCCATGCTCAGCTGGTTGCCGTCGACGATCTGCGTCGGCTCGCTGCGACTAGGGTTCTGCGACACGTAGTAGCCGCTCGTGTACATCACCATCGGGCGGGCGACGTCCTTGTGCAGCAGGGTCAGCCGCTGTTCGAAGGTGCCGCGCGAGGGATGGCGGTGGTCGACCGGTTGACGGAAGGTCAGCCGGAAGAACCGGTACCCGGCGGGCGCCGTGGCCTCGGTGACCGAGGTGACGCCGGGCAGGGCGGCGACCTGCGCGGCGATGTCGGTGTCGCTGGCGGGGGCCTGCGGCGCAGCGTGCCGCACGGCCGGGCCGGAGGGCGCGGAGAGTGCTGGAGCGCCGAGCGAGCCGGCGAGTGCGCCGGCCAGCGTGGCGCCGAGGAACGTGCGTGCGAGGGCACGCCGGACGGGTCGTGACATTCGATGACCTCCCGAGATGGCTGTCACTGGACGCCTCAACCTAGCCCCCTCCTCCGACGGAGGATCGATGCGTCGTCCGGCATCGCCGGGCTCAGGTGGCGGCGGTGCCCTCCTGCATGACGATCACCGACCGCGCGGCGAGCGTGATGATCTCGCCGACGGCGACGCGTCGTCCGGTGGGCAGGTCGGGGTCGGTCGACACCACGACCGTGCCGGCGTGCACCCAGTCGTTGTCGGGCAGGTGCACCTGCACGTCGTCCGCGCCGGCGTGGAACCAGATGAGGAACGAGCTGTCGATCTGCTGCTCGCCGCGCGGGCCGGGGGAGCGCAGGGGGCCGCCGGAGACGAAGACGCCGATGGTGGCGAGGGCGGGGTCGTGCCAGTCGCCGTCGGTCATCTCACGCCCGCTGGGGTGCAGCCAGGCGAGGTCCTTCGGGCCGCCGACCATCGTGGGGCGACCCTCGAACCAGTGGCGCTGGCGCAGCGCCGGGTGCTCGCGGCGCAGGCGCAGCGCTGCGCGGGTGACCTCGTAGACGTCGAGCCAGGCGTCGTCCGCGCGCCAGTCGAGCCACGAGATCTCGTTGTCCTGGCAGTAGGCGTTGTTGTTGCCTCGCTGGGTGCGCCCGCGCTCATCGCCGGCGGTCAGCATCGGCACGCCGTTCGACAGGCACAGCGTCGCCATCAGGTTGGCGGCCTGGCGCCGCCGCAGCGCACGGATCGCGGGATCGTCGGTCTCGCCCTCGACCCCGTGGTTCCAGGAGCGGTTGTCGTCGGTGCCGTCGCGGTTGTCCTCGCCGTTGGCCTCGTTGTGCTTGCGGTCGTAGGTCACGAGGTCGCGCACGGTGAAGCCGTCGTGGGCGGTGATGAAGTTGACCGAGTTGTAGGCCGAGCGCCCGTCGTCGGCGTACAGGTCGGAGGAGCCCGCCAGACGGGTCGCCACCTCGTGGACGCCGCTCGCGTGCCCGCGCCAGAAGTCGCGGATCGTGCCGCGGTACTGGTCGTTCCACTCCACCCACGGTGGCGGCATCCCGCCGACGAGGTAGCCGTCCATGGAGGTGTCCCACGGCTCCGCGATCAGCTTCACGTGGCGCAGCACGGGGTCCTGGCCGATGGCCACGAGCAGCTTGCAGGCCATGTCGACGCCGATCGAGTCCGGGCCGGCGGTGCGGGTCAGGGCCGACATGAGGTCGAAGCGGAAGCCGTCGACGTGCATCTCGGTGACCCAGTAGCGCAGCGAGTCGAGGATCAGGCGCAGGGCCAGCGGGTCCTCGGAGTTCACCGTGTTGCCGCAGCCCGTGACGTCCCAGTAGGTGTCGTCGAAGCCGCCGTCCGCGACGGGGACCCGGCGGTAGAAACCGCGGTCGTCGAGCCCGCGGAAGGAGTAGGTAGGCCCGTCGGGCCCGCCCTCGGCGGTGTGGTTGTAGACGACGTCGAGGATCACCTCGATGCCGGCGGCGTGCAGCGAGCGCACCATCTCCTTGAACTCGCGCACCTGCTCGCCCCGGTCGCCGGAGGAGCAGTAGGCGGCGTCCGGCGCGAAGTAGCTGATGGGGTTGTAGCCCCAGTAGTTCACCGCTCCCCGCTCCACGAGCGCCGGCTCGGAGAAGAACTGGTGCACCGGCAGCAGCTCCACGGCCGTCACGCCGAGGTCGTGCAGGTACTCGGTGACCACGGGGTGGCCCAGCCCGGCGTAGGTGCCGCGCAGGTGCTCGGGGATGCGGTCGTGCAGCTTCGTGAAGCCCTTCACGTGCAGCTCGTAGACCACCGTGTCGCGCCAGCGGCGCTGGATCGGTCGCTCGCCGCGCCAGTCGAAGGCCGGGTCGACCACCACGCTGCGCGCGTCGCCCACCGTGCCGCTCACGGCCTGGGCGTAGGGGTCGAGCAGCACGAGATCGCTGTCGAAGCGCAGCCCCTCCTCGGGCGTGTAGGGACCGTCGACGCGGTAGCCGTAGCGGGTCCCGGGGGCGAGGTCGGGCACGGCGCCGTGCCAGATGCCGAGGGACTGCTCGGTGAGCGGCAGCCGTCGCTCGCCCTCGCCCGGGCCGTCGTCGAAGAGGCAGAGCCACACGCCGTTCGCTCGCGGTGCGTAGACGGCGAAGTTGGTCGCCTCCGGCGTCCACGTCGCCCCGAGCGGCCAGTTGCGGCCCGGCCACAGAGGTGCGCGCTCGCCCAACGACCGCCAGATGCCCAGGCTCATCGCCCCATTGTGTCGGAGCGGGCACGGGGCGTCGCGGGCGGCCGGACCCGTCGTCCACGGGTGCCCACGGCGTGCCCACGGCGTGCCCACGGCGTGATCGCGTGTCCGTGGACGGCGGGTCCGGTACCCCTGTTGTGCGAGGGACGGCACAATGCACACCACCAGGCACACCACCTGACGACCGGCCGCGATCGGCCGGGCGCTCCATCACGGGATCAGGAGCCATCACGGGCATGGGAAGGGAAGCGATGACTGCGGAGTTCGTTCGCCTCGAGGTCGCCGATGGTGTGGGCACCATCCGGCTCGACCGACCGAAGGCCATGAACGCCATCAGCCTCCAGGTGCAGGACGAGCTGCGTGCTGCAGCCGCCGAGGCCACCGAGCGCTCCGACGTCCGCGCCGTGGTGGTGTGGGGTGGCGAGAAGGTCTTCGCGGCCGGCAACGACGTCAAGGAGATGGCGACGATGTCGTACACCGACATGGTCGATCGGGTCGATGCGCTGCAGGGTGCGGTCAACGCCGTGGCCCGCATCCCCAAGCCGGTCGTCGCCGCCGTCAACGGCTACGCCCTGGGCGGCGGGTGCGAGCTCGCGCTGGCCGCCGACCTCCGTTTCGCCGCCGACAACGCCGTGCTCGGCCAGCCCGAGGTGCTGCTCGGCATCATCCCCGGCGCGGGCGGCACCCAGCGTCTCCCGCGGCTCGTCGGACCCAGCCGGGCCAAGGACCTCCTCTTCAGCGGCCGGTTCGTCAAGGCCGAGGAGGCCCTCGCGATCGGTCTCGTCGACCGGGTCCTGCCGGCGGCCGAGGTCTACACCGAGGCGCTCGCCTGGGCGGGCCGCTTCGCCACCGCCGCCCCCTACGCGCTGCGCGCGATCAAGGAGTCGGTCGACCGCGGCAGCGAGAGCGACCTGGAGACGGGCCTGCAGATCGAGCGTCAGGCCTTCGCGGCCGTCTTCGCCACCGAGGACAGCCGCACGGGCATGCGGTCCTTCATCGACAACGGGCCTGGCAAGGCCACCTTCGACGGACGGTGAGCGAGATGAGCGACGAGACCACCGACAGCACCGAGCGCGCCGCCGACGGCGGGCGCCGTCGTCCCCACGTGGACGCCACGCGACTGCGCGACCTGATCTCCCGAGCGCTGTGGACGGTGTTCGTCCTCATCGCCCTGGTGCTGGCCACCGCCGCGTTCAGCTACGCGCTGGAGGCGAACCCCGACAACGACCTCGTGCGGCTGGTGCGCGACCTCGGCGACACCTTCGACCTCGGGTTCTTCGACCTCGGCAACCCCGTGAAGGCCTTCTCGGGCACGAACGCCGCGGTGAAGACCGCGCTGTTCAACTACGGGCTGGCCTCGGCCGCCTACCTGGTGATCGGGCGCGCCCTCGAGCGCGTCATCCGACCCTGATCCGATCGGCCTGCCGGTCAGCCCACCGGCAGTCCGCGGGCGTCTCGCGCAGCCGTGTGAGGTAGTCCACTGACGGGTCGTTCCCGCGGTTCGTGACCGGACGGTAACCTAACAAATTGCTGTCCTTCATGGACCACAGCTGTTCCCGTTTCCCGAGCCGGGGTGCGGGCTCACGAAGCACAGGAAGGGGCCGGTCCGGCCACAACCATGACACTCTCCAACATCGTCGTTCTTGTGAAGTACGTCCCGGACGCCACCGGCGACCGGAAGTTCGAGTCGGACAACACCGTCGACCGCGTCGGTGTCGACGGTCTGCTGTCGGAGCTCGACGAGTACGCCGTCGAGCAGGCCCTGCAGATCAAGGAGAAGCGGGCTGACGAGGACATCACCGTCACCGCGCTGACCGTGGGTCCCCCCGAGGCCGAGGCCGCCGTGCGCAAGGCCCTGCAGATGGGTGCCGACAAGGCCGTCCACGTCGTCGACGACGCCATCGCCGGCTCGGACGCCGCCGCCACCTCGCTGGTGCTCGCCAAGGCCCTCGAGAAGATCGGCAGCTACGAGCTCGTCATGGGCGGTCTGGCCTCCACCGACGGCGGCATGGGCGTCGTCCCCGCGATGCTGAGCGAGCGCCTCGGCCTCCCGCAGGTCACCCTCGCCGCGGTCGTCGAGACCCAGGGTGACCAGGTCCGCATCAAGCGCGACTCCGACACCGCCACCGAGGTCATCGGCGGCACGCTGCCGCTCGTGCTCTCGGTCACCGACCAGACCGGCGAGGCGCGCTACCCCTCCTTCAAGGGCATCATGGCCGCGAAGAAGAAGCCGCTGGAGACGCTGACCCTCGCCGACATCGGCGTGGACGCCTCCGAGGTCGGCGCCGGTGCCGCGTGGACGACGGTGGCCACCACCGCCGCCCGCCCGCCGCGCACCGCCGGCGAGGTCGTGAAGGACGAGGACGGCTCGGGCGCTTCGGCGCTGGTCGACTTCCTCGCCTCCAAGAAGTTCATCTGAGCGGGGGAGAGAGAAACCCATGTCTGAAGTCCTGATTCTGGTCGACCACGTCGATGGCGCGGTCCGCAAGCCCACCTACGAGCTGCTGGCCATCGCCAAGCGCATCGGCTCGCCCTCGGCGGTGTTCATCGGCGGTGCCGATAAGGCTGACGCCGTCGCCGAGGCCGTCAAGGGCTACGGCGCCGACAAGGTGTACGTCGTCGACGACGCCGAGGTGAAGGGCTACCTCGTGGCCCCCAAGGCCGAGGTGCTGCAGCAGGTGGCCGAGAAGGCGCAGCCCGCCGCGATCCTCATCCCCGCCTCGGCGGAGGGCAAGGAGATCGCCGCCCGCCTGTCGATCAAGCTCACCTCGGGCCTGATCACCGACGCCGTCGACGTCAAGGTCGAGGGCGACGAGATCGTCACCACCCAGTCGGTGTTCGCCGGCAACTACACCGTCGACTCCAAGGTCACCACGGGCACCCCGATCATCGCGGTCAAGCCCAACGCGGCCGCTCCTGAGCAGGAGGCCGGCGCCGGCGCCGTCGAGCAGTTCGCCGTCACCATCTCCGACGCCGCGAAGACCGCCCAGATCGTGGCCTCGCAGCCGCGTCAGGCGACCGGTCGCCCGGAGCTCACCGAGGCCGCCATCGTGGTCTCGGGTGGCCGTGGCACCGGCGGCGACTTCACCGCCGTCGAGGGCCTCGCCGACGCGCTCGGTGCCGCGGTCGGCGCCTCGCGTGCCGCCGTCGACTCGGGCTGGAAGCCGCACACCTTCCAGGTCGGCCAGACCGGCAAGGTCGTCTCGCCGCAGCTCTACGTGGCCAACGGCATCTCGGGTGCGATCCAGCACCGTGCCGGCATGCAGACCTCGAAGACCATCATCGCGGTCAACAAGGACGAGGAGGCGCCGATCTTCGAGCTCGTCGACTTCGGCGTCGTGGGCGACCTCCACGCCGTCCTCCCGAAGGTCACCGAGCAGGTCGAGCAGCGCAAGGGCTGATCGTTCCGGCTCACCGGTTCGTCCCTCGCGGGGCGTCGTGCTCAGCACGGCGCCCCGCGCGGCGTTTTCCCGGCAGTGCCCATGACACGGACGGCGGTGCCTCGCGCCGTGACAGCCGGGGCCGTCCACCGCCCGTCACCGAGCTGTGACCCGATCGTCGGCGTGTCGCCACGCGGCCGGTGTTGGCGAGTAAAGGGACGTGGGTTAGGTTTCGCCGGTGAGGATGCTCGTGGCAGCCGGACTGTTCCTGATCACCGTCGTGGCCGGCGGTGTCCCCGCCGTCCCGTCCTCGGCCTCCGCGGCCGCCGCCGAGTCGGCCCGCGTGGCGGCGCGCGCCGACACGTGGAGGCCCCCGGTGGGGCCGGCCTTCAACAGCCCCAACGCCAAGGCGGCGTCGTCGCGGCTCGTGATCCTCAAGCGGATCAACGACGCGATCCGGCATGCCCCGCGCGGCTCCGTCATCCGGTTCTCCACCTACAGCATCGACCGCGCCGACACGGTCAAGTACCTCGGCCAGGCCCACGCCCGCGGCGTGAAGGTGCAGATCGTCGTCAACGACAACGTCAGCTCGCCGGTGCAGCTGCGCCTGCAGAAGCGCCTCGGTCGCAGCGCCAAGAACTCCAACTTCATGATCATCTGCAAGGCCGCCTGCCGCAACAACGCCCGTGGCGGCAACCAGCACATGAAGACCTACTCGTTCAGCAAGACCGGCGCGTCCGACTACGTGATCATCAACAGCTCGGCCAACCTCACCGGCGGCGCCGTGAACGGCCAGTGGAACGACTCCTACACCGTGGCCGGCAACAAGGCGCTCTTCGACAGCTGGGTCAACATCTTCCGCCAGCAGAGCCTCGACCGCGCCGCGTCGCCGCGTCGGGTCAGCTACCGCTCCGAGACGCTGTCGGTGCACTACCAGCGCGTGAAGGCCGGCCAGCCGAACACCCGCGAGACCGTGTCGGTGGCCAAGGCCGCTTCCAGCGGCGATGCGCCCCTCGACCGCGTCAACCTCGTCTCCTGCCGCGCCAAGCCCGGCTTCGGCGCTGGCGGGCGCACCGTCATCCGCGTGGCGATGTACGCCTGGTACGGCACCCGCGGCGAGCGCATCGCTCGCGCCCTGGCCAAGCGCAAGAGCGAAGGCTGCCAGGTCGCCGTCATCGGCTCGGTCGTGTCCAACACGGTCGTGGGCATCCTGCGCAAGGGCCGCATCCCGGTGAAGGCCGCCGACTGGGACTTCGGCCAGAAGCTCGCCACCAGCGGCAAGGGCATGGTCTACGGCCCCCGCTGCTACATGCACCTGAAGTTCATGACCCTCTCGGGCACCTACAAGGGCGCCGGCACCGCCGTCACCTTCACCGGCTCGGAGAACTGGTCGGCGCCCTCGCTGAGCAGCGACGAGGTCACCTACGAGATCCACGACCGTCGCGTGGCCGCGCAGTACACCGACAAGTGGAAGCGCATGTGGGCCAGCAACAGCGCCACCCACCCGGTCTACCGCGAGCCCAAGACCCGCCCCTGCAAGGGCTGAGCCGAACCCACGATCACGAGGCAGGACGCCGCACCAGCGGCGTCCTGCCTCGCCGTATCCTGAGGCCCATGACCGCCGAAGCCGACGTCCGCGAAGTCGCCGAGCGCGCCCGCGTCGCCGCCCGTTCGCTCGCCGTCGCTACGCGTGAGCGCAAGGACGCCGCCCTGCAGGCCATGGCCGACGCCCTGCTGGCCGAGACGCCGCGCATCCTGGCCGGTAACGACGAGGACGTCGCCCGCGCGGAGGCCGACGGCACGCCCGCCAACATCATCGACCGGCTGCGGCTCACCCCCGAGCGGCTCGAGGCGATGGCCCAGGGGCTGCGCGACGTCGCCGGGTTGGCGGACCCCGTGGGCGAGGTCGTGCGCGGGGGAGTGCTGGCCAACGGTCTCGAGCTGCGCCAGATCCGCGTGCCTTTCGGCGTCGTCGGCATGATCTACGAGGCCCGGCCCAACGTCACCGCCGACGCCGCCGGCATCTGCTTGAAGTCCGGCAACGCGGTGCTCCTGCGCGGCAGCTCGTCGGCGCGCAGCAGCAACGCCGCCATCGTCGCCGTCCTGCGCGACGCGCTCGCGACGGCGGGCCTGCCCGAGGACGCCGTGCAGCTGGTGCCGGGCGACACCCACGACAGCGTCAAGGCCCTCATGCGCGCCCGGGGACTGGTCGACGTCCTCATCCCGCGCGGCGGCGTCGGCCTGATCCAGTCGGTGGTGCAGGACTCCACGGTGCCCGTCATCGAGACCGGGGTGGGCAACTGCCACGTGTACGTCGACCGCGCCGCCGACCTCGACAAGGCGCTCGCCATCGTGCTCAACGCCAAGACCCACCGCACGAGCGTGTGCAACGCCGCCGAGTCGCTGCTGGTGCACGCCGAGGTGGCCGAGGAGTTCCTGCCGCGGGTGGCGACCGCGCTGCAGCAGGCCGGCGTCACGATCCACGGCGACGCCGCGTTCGCCGCCCTCGACGGCGTGGTGCCCGCCACCGACGACGACTGGGACGTGGAGTACCTGAGCCTCGACATCGCCGCGCGCGTCGTCCACGACCTCGATGAGGCGATCGACCACATCCGCCGGCACTCGAGCGCGCACACCGACGCGATCGTCACCGACGACCAGCGCGCGGCCCGCCGCTTCATCGCCGAGGTCGACTCGGCCGCGGTGCTCGTCAACGCCTCGACCAGGTTCACCGACGGCGGCGAGTTCGGCTTCGGCGCCGAGATCGGCATCAGCACGCAGAAGCTGCACGCGCGGGGGCCCATGGGCCTACCCGAGATGACCTCGACCAAGTACGTCGTCATCGGCGACGGGCACGTGCGCTGAGCGTGCACCTCCACGTCGCATCGGGCGCGGGCCCGATTCACTCCTCGTCCGCCCGCTACAGGTAGGTTGCCAGCCATGGCAGGCTCCCCGGACCGCATCTACGCCGATGCATCGGTCGAGAGGCTCTTCACCGGGGCCACCGTGATCACCTTCGTGCGCACGATCCTGACGCTGGCGATCGCGGTGTGGGGCGCCTACGAGGCCAGCCTCACGCTGCTGGTCGTGGGCCTGGTCGTCTACTGGGTGGGCGACAGCATCGACGGCGAGTGGGCGCGTCACTTCGACTGCGAGACCCGCACGGGTGCCGTGGTCGACATGATGTGCGACCGGCTCAGCTGCGGCGCGCTCTACGTCGGCCTGATGTGGCTGCAGCCCACCGGCTGGCTCAGTGATGAGCCGATGACGTGGATCGGCATCCCGATCGCCATCTACCTCTTCGAGTTCATGGTGATCGACATGTACCTGTCGCTCGCGTTCCTGGCCTGGCCGATCCGCAGCCCCAACTACTTCGGCGTCATCGACCGCCGCATCTACCTCTGGAACTGGTCGCGGGTCGGCAAGGCCGCCAACTCGGGTGCCTTCGCCGTCATCCTCCTGGCCACCGGCTGGGTGTGGCTCGGCATCGTGATTGCCGTGGCGCTGCTCGCGCTCAAGTGCGTGTCGCTCAAGTGGCTGCTCGACCTCGGCCTGCCCGTCCCCGAGCGCGAGAAGGCCGCCGCGGCATGATCCTGTGGCTGACGACGTTCGCCTTCAGCGTCGCGTCCGCCCTGCTGCCGTTCCTCCCCATCGAGGTCTACATCGTCGGCGCCGGGGCCACCCAGGAGGGCACCGCCACCGCCATCGGGCTCGGCATCGCCGCCGGTGCGGGAGCAACGATCGGCAAGGTCGTCTGGTACGAGGTCGCCCGCCGCGGGGTCGAGTCCGCCTGGGCGCAGAAGAAGCTCGGCAACTCCAAGGTGCGCGCCGGCTACGAGAAGTGGCTGGGGCGCATGCAGGGTCGCCCCTGGTACGCCGCGGGCGTGATGTTCGTGGCCGCGAGCGTCGGCATCCCGCCGCTGCTGGTGATGGCGGCCGTGGGCGGCCTGCTGAAGATGCCGATGTGGATCTTCGTGCCCACGGTGTTCGTCGGCCGGTCGATCCGGTTCTCGCTGCTGTTCCTCGGCGTCGACTTCGCCATCCACTGAGCGGGCGCCGCGCCCGGCGGCGGTCGTCGTCCGCGCGGAGGGTGCGTGAGCGGTGAGGAGTCGGCCGTTGGCTACGATTGGGGGCATGGCCAGCCAGATCAGCACCCTCGCCCTCACCGTCGTCCGTGCCGCCGAGGAGGGCGGCGAGGGCGGCGTCAACCCGTGGCTCGTCGGGGCGGGCACGCTCGCCTTCCTGCTCTTCCTCCTGATCGCGCTGGTGTGGTTCGGCGGCGGCCGCGAGCACAGCTGATCGAGCCGGGCTCATGACGGCGTCGGCCGCCGAGCGGCGTCGTCGCATCGGGGTGATGGGCGGCACCTTCGACCCCATCCACCACGGCCACCTCGTGGCAGCCTCCGAGGTGCAGAGCTGGTTCGACCTCGACGAGGTCGTCTTCGTGCCCACCGGCCGGCCGTGGCAGAAGGCCGATCGCGAGGTCTCGGCCCCCGAGCACCGCTACCTGATGACGGTGATCGCCACGGCGGCCAATCCGCGCTTCACCGTCAGCCGCGTGGACGTCGACCGCGACGGCCCGACGTTCACCATCGACACCCTGCGCGACCTGCGCCGCGAGCGTCCGGACGCCGATCTGTTCTTCATCACCGGTGCCGACGCGCTCACCGACATCTTCAGCTGGCGCGACGCCGAGGACGTGTTCTCGCTGGCGCACTTCGTCGGTGTGACCCGTCCCGGGGCCGAGATGGACCCCGCGACGTTGGCGAAGATCCCGCCCGACCGTGTGACGATGGTCGAGGTGCCGGCGCTGGCCATCTCCTCCACCGACTGCCGTCAGCGGCAGCGGGCGGGGCAGCCGGTGTGGTACCTCGTGCCGGACGGCGTGGTGCAGTACATCACCAAGCACGGGCTCTACGCGGAGCCCGCGCCTGCTGATGCCGCCGATGCCGCCCCTGCCGGCACCCCCGACCAGCTGTCCCGACCCGCGCCCCACGGCGCGACCACGAACTAGCACCGCACTATCGCGAACCCGGAGACCCATGACCGCCACCGACCACGCCGTCGAGCTCGTCCGCACCGCCTCGATCGCCGCCGCCGACAAGCTCGCCACCGACCAGCTGGCCTTCGACGTCAGCGAGCAGCTCGCGATCACCGACGCCTTCCTGCTCGCCTCGGGCGCCAACGACCGGCAGGTGCGCGCGATCGTCGAGGAGGTCGAGGACCAGCTGCGCGAGCAGCACGGCGCCAAGCCGGTGCGCCGCGAGGGTCACCGCGACGGCCGCTGGGTGCTGCTCGACTACGGCGACGTCGTCATCCACGTGCAGCACACCGAGGAGCGCCAGTTCTACGCCCTCGAGCGCCTCTGGCGCGACTGCCCGGCCATCGAGCTGCCGCTCGAGGTCACCGACCCCGCCGCCGCTCGCCAGCAGTGACCGGCCCGCGGCGCCTGGTGCTCCTGCGCCACGGCCGCACCGACTGGAACGCCTCCCACCGCATCCAGGGCCAGCAGGACTCCCACCTGGACGACGTGGGGCTGGCGCAGGCACGCACGGTGGCGCCCGCGGTGGCGGGGATGTCGCCGTCCCTGCTGTGGAGCAGCGACCTCGCCCGAGCGCACCGCACGGCCGAGGAGGTGGCCGCTGCCACCGGTCTGCCTCTGCGCACCGACGTGCGCCTGCGGGAGTTCGGCCTGGGGGAGTACGAGCGCCTCACCCACGACGAGCTGCGCGCGCAGGACCCCGCCGGCTTCGAGCGCTTCCGTCGCGGCGCGTGGGAGGACATCCCCGGCGCCGAGCACCCGCGCGAGGTGGCCGAGCGGATGGTCGCCGTCCTCACCGAGCTGGCGGGGGCGCTGGACGACGGTGCGACCGGCGTCGCGGTCTCGCACGGGGCTGCGATCCGCACCGGCCTCGTCGCCTTCCTCGGCTGGCCGCTCGAGACCGCCCGCACGCTGCGCGGCATGGGCAACTGCGGCCGCGTCGTCCTCGAGCAGCGCGAGGGCGGCGACTGGGCGCTGACGTCGTACAACCTGCCCCCCGATTTCACCTCGCCGACCGCCGTCGGCTAATGTTCTGCGAGTCGATCCGCCCCGGCGGTGAGACGGATGGGGCTGTGGCGCAGCTGGTAGCGCATCTGCATGGCATGCAGAGGGTCAGGGGTTCGAGTCCCCTCAGCTCCACAAGAGGAGCCGCCTTCGGGCGGCTTTCTTGTTTTTCCACACGGCCGGCCGGGCGCTCACGGGGTCAGCCGGTCCACGACCGCGCTGGCGTCGACACCGTTCGCCACGAAGACCTGGTAGGTGCCGTCGCCCTGCCGGACGCCGACGACCCGGCGAGGGTCGTGGCCCTCGAGGACCCAGGTGTCGACCTGCTCCGGATTCGACGGGAAGTAGGCGCCCCGCGGACTGTCGCCGCCGTCACTCAGGCGGCGTAGTCGGCGCGCCCCAGCGGTCGTGCGTCCGCGGCCACGACGCCGGCACCGCGGTAGACCTCGCCATCGATGCGCAGGAGCAGGTTGCAGTCGCTGGAGGCCTCGCCGCTGGAGTTGCCGCAGCCAGCGGACAGGAGGATGAGCGGGACGACGGCGAGCGAGCGGTGCACGGCAACCTCCAGGTCGATGGTCCTCTCCGTCGTGGGACGGGGGTGACTCTTTATTGGTTCCGGGATGAAGTGCCGGCCGCCGTGCGTCGCCGTCGAGGACCGAAGCCGCCGCGCTGTCATCCGCGCCCAGGCCCTCAGCTCCAGCCCCTTCGGGGGCTCGACGACCAGCCGCCCCCGCGTCAGCTCGATCCCGGCGCCCGCCCCGGTTCCGCGCGGCCCTGATGGCCCCCGCCCATCCGATGCGCCCGAACGCCGCCATCTCCTTCACCAGCCCGGCCGGCTCGTTGCGCGCGAGGTAGGCGAGCTCGCGGCCGACGAGGGCGGCCATGCTGCGGCGGGTGGCGGCCCCGGCGTCCGCGAGGCTCGGTGCGGTGTAGGGCGGTTCGGGGTCGTACTCGATCATCGCGGCTGCGGCGCGGGCCCGGGCCGATCCGGCGATCTCGCCGAGGAGCCACAACGCGAGGTCGATGCCGGCCGAGACGCCGGCGCCCGTGACGACCTTGCCCGCGTGGACGACGCGCCGATCGCCCACCGGCACGGCCCCGAAGGCCGCGAGTGCCGGCACCTCCGCCCAGTGGCTGGTCGCGGGCAGGCCGTCGAGGATGCCCGCCGCGGCAAGCGCGACGGAGCCGGTGCATACCGACGTCGTCCACGTGGTGGTGCGGTGCACCTGCCGCAGCCAGGCCGTGATGTCGTGGTTGAGGGCGGTGCGGGCCGAGGCGGTGCCGGATCCGCCGATCAGCACGATATCGGGTGACGGCGTCTCGGCGAGGGAGTGGGTCGCGGCGATGAGCAGCACGCCGGTGTCGGCGACCACCGGCCCCACCTCGGCGGCGACGAAGCGGATCTCGGCGCCGGGCAGGAAGCGGAGCACCTCGTAGGGGCCGATGACGTCGAGGGCGGTGAAGCCGGGGTAGAGCACGATCGCGATCTGCATGGACATGGGCCCTCTTCGGGTGCGGTGCCGCGGCACGCGGCGACGTCGACCCAGCCTGCCTCAGTCCGCCTGCGGCCGCACCGCCACGAACCCGGTGACCGTGCCCTGCAGCAGGGTGCGATCGGGAAGGATCGTGCCGACCAGCTGCAGGGTGTCGGCGAGCGGACCCTGCCCCAGCGGCTGGGAGCTGAGCAGGCGACCGTCGGCCGGTGAGACGCGGGCGAGCGCGTAGCGCTGGGCGCCGTCGCGCGTCACGGTGTACACGACGCCCTCCGCGCGGGAGTAGCGCGGCACGGCCGACGACTTCAGCCCCGTGGTCCAGCGGGTGCGGCAGCCGCCGCCGGGCGCGACGTCGACCCGGGTGAGTCCGCCCGCGATCGGCGCAGAGGCCGGCTGCGACGGGCCGTCGGCGCCCGCGGGGTAGGGGTAGCCGTAGGTGCTCGCCACGATCACGCTGCGGCCCACGCCGATCGGGGAGTTCTCGGTGCCCGAGGCGCCCGCGCGGAAGAGGGGCTGGCGGCACAGCAGGCGGCCGGAGGCGGCCTCGAGGACCAGGAGGTTCTCGCGGGGCGCCGCGTTGTCGGTGATCGCCACCCACTCGGCGCCGCGGCGAGGGCCGAAGAAGGTCGGGGTGGCGCCGCTGCCGTGGCTGAGCTTGCCGGGCTTGCGGGCCGGTCCGCGCGCGTAGGCGCGACGCCAGGCGACACGAAGCCCGCCGTTCGTCGTGGGCGAGACGAGGTACAGCGCGCGATCGGTCGTCACGGCCGCTCCCTGAGGGCCGTTGGCGATGCTGTTGGCCACCTTCTCGCCGATCCTCAGCTGCCGCAGCGCGATGCGTCCGGTGCGCGGCTCGACGTAGCCGACCCGGGCCTTCTCGGTGGCGAACCAGATCCGCCCGTCGTAGCCGGGCGACACGCTCACCACCGCGTCGCACGCCTGACCGCCGCAGGCCCGGCGCAGCGCCGCACCCAGCGGGAACCGGTCGGCGATGCGCAGCCGCCAGGTGCCGGCGGGGCCGCCCCGGTCGTGCGCGATGCGGACGACGTCGCCCGATGCGCCGTCCACGGTGACGAGCCGGTCGGCGCTGTCGAGATAGGCGTAGACGCCGCCGAGCAACGACCCCGCGCTGAGGTGCAGCCGTGCGACGGGACGCAGGGTGGTGCGATCGAGCAGGTTCACCGTGGGCGCGCGGTCGAGGTACTCGGTGCACATGGCCAGCGGCATCCGGTCGCGTCCGGCGAGGATCGTGGGGCAGACCGAGCCCAGGAACACGCTCGCCGCCGGCTGCGCGTCGGCGCCCGGCCCCGCGAACGGCGTGGCGTCGGAGGCGCCCGCATCCCCGTGCATGGACGACGTGCCGTCGGGTCCCACCCAGCGATTGGCCGGCATCGACGGACCGACGAGCCCGCCGCTCGGCGCCGCCTGCGAGGTGGCGGCCCAGGCGGTGATGCCCAGCGCCGAGGCGAGGACGCCGACCAGCGCCCGCCGCGCGCGCCTCATCGCCGCACCCGCACGGCCCGCCCGGTCAGCCGCGGCCGGTAGCGCAGCCGCCGCTTGGGTGCGGGGGAGTGCGCCGAGCGCAGGTAGGCCTGCAGCCGGCGCGCGACGGCCGGGTTGAGCGCTGCCACGTTGCGCCTCTCGGCCGGGTCGGCGGCGAGGTCGTAGAGCTCGAAGAGCGCCTGGTTGTCGGCGATGGTCGGGGTGCGCCCGGGTGCGTGGCGCACCGCCTTCCACCGCCCCCACCGCACCGCGGTGGTGTAGACCAGCTGCGCCGGCGGGCCGCCGTCCAGGTTCTGGTCGGTGTTGGGCGGGCGCTCGAAGTAGAGCGGTGGGTGGGCGCGTCGTCCGGCTGGCCGCTCGCCGGTGATCCACGGGCGCACCGAGACGCCGTCGACGTCGGCCGGCGGGGTGACCCCGGCGATGTCGGCCAGTGTCGGGAGGAGGTCGACCGAGCCCCACGGGCGGTCGGCCACCGCCCGGCGGTCCGCCTTCACCACCCCCGGACCCCAGGCGATGAGCGGCACGCGGATGCCGCCCTCGTAGAGGCTGTGCTTGCCGGCGCGCAGGCCGCCGTTGGTGCGCCACAGCACGTCGGCCAGCCCGGAGGTCGGCGACGGCGTGAGGACGTCGGTGCACCGGCCCGAGCCGGCGAGCGCGTGCTCGTTGGGGGTCGGGCCGTTGTCGCTGGTGAAGACCACGAGGGTCTTGTCGTCGAGCCCGTGGCGCTTCAATCGGTCGATGATGCGGCCCACGTAGGTGTCGAGCAGGGTGTACTGCGCCGCGTAGGCCTTCATCTCCGGCGTCCAGCCCACCTTGTCGTCGTAGGCGCGGGTGTCGGGTACCTCGTTCGGGAAGTGGACGAGCTGCGGGGCGTAGTAGAGGAAGAACTCGTCGTCGCGGTGGCGGTCGATGAAGGAGAGCGCGCCGTCGAGGTGCACCTGGGGCGCGTAGGTGCCGCGCTGCTCACCCTCGTTGCCGCGCAGGCGGAAGCGGCGGTTGTCGCTCCACAGGAAGTCGGGCCAGTACTGGAAGGCGTGCTCGGTGGTGACCATGCCGACGAAGCGGTCGAAACCCTTCTGCAGCGGGTGGCTCGGGTCGCGGCGGTTCGCCACCGCGAAGTTCCCCCGGCCGACGTCGGCCGGCTGGTGGATCCCGCAGGCGAGGCCGAGCGGGTTCGGCGTCACGAGGTCGTCGTCGCCGAAGCCCCACTTGCCGAAGACCCCGGTGCGGTAGCCGCCGGCACGCAGCACCTCGGCGATCGTGGTGTCGCCCCGCTCCAGGCGCGGCTGCTCGCCGGTCGTGCGGAAGGCGTTGCTGCGTACCCGGGTGTGTCCGGCGTGCATGCCGGTCAGCAGCGTGGTCCGCGAGGGCGCGCAGACGCTGGCCCCGGAGTAGCCCTGGGTGAAGCGGATGCCCTCGCGGGCGAGCCGGTCGAGGTGGGGGGTGCGCACCACCTGCTGGCCGTAGGCGCCCAGTGCGCCGTAGCCGAGGTCGTCGGCGAGGATCACGATGATGTTCGGACGACGCGTGCGGGTGGTGGGGCGAGCGGAGCTGCGAGAGGGGCCGGCGGCCGCGGCGGCGGCCGGGCCTTTGGTGGCACCGGCCGTCGCCAGGGGGAGGCCGGCGGCGACGGCCCCGCCGAGCAGGGCGCGGCGACGCAGAGCGGAGTCGTGGGAGGGGAACACGTCCCGCCAACGACCCGAACACGATAAAGTCACTAGAAATTGGTGTGATCGCGCTCTCGGCGCGGCGACGAGAGGATGGTCGGGTGGGGGAGTGCTGCGCGCCGGGACGCCGGTCGGACGGCTCGGCAGAGCCCGGACCGATCCAGGCGACGGGTCCGTCGCGCGCCGTGTCGGCGACGGCGTCGACGCGTCGTCCGCGAGGGCTCGTGGACCTGCCGGGCGGTCGCTTCGCGATGGGCTACGACGGCCCGCTCGCCAATCCCGGCGAGGGCGAGGGCCCGGTGCGCGAGGTGGAGGTGGCTCCCTTCTCGATCGGGGCCACCACGGTGACGAACCAGCAGTTCGCCACCTTCGCCAAGGCCACCGACCATGTCACCGACGCGGAGCGCGAGGGCTGGTCCTTCGTCTTCCACCTGCTCGTCGCCGATCCCCGCGCCGAGCGCGGGCGCGTGGCCGGTGCGGAGTGGTGGGCCGCCGTCGACGGCGCGGACTGGCGCCACCCCGGAGGCCCGGGCAGCGACGTGCGCCGCCTCGCCGCGCACCCCGTCGTCCACGTGTCGGTGCACGACGCCGAGGCCTACTGCGCCTGGGCCGGTGGGCGGCTCCCGAGCGAGCAGGAGTGGGAGTACGCCGCCCGCGGCGGCCTCGAGGGCGCGATCTACCCGTGGGGCGATGAGCACCCGGACGACGCCCGCGCCCGCCGCGCGGTCATCTGGGAGGGCGAGTTCCCGCACCGCCATGCCCGCGGGCGCGACGCGGTGGGCACGCAACCGGTCACCTCGCTGCCGCCCAACGGCTTCGGCCTGCACCACGCGGTGGGCAACGTGTGGGAGTGGACGAGCAGCTGCTGGGACGGCGGCGCGCTCGGCGTCGTCCCAGCTGTCGGGGATGCCGACCGCGTGCGCCGGGGTGGCTCCTACCTGTGCCACGACTCCTACTGCAACCGCTACCGGGTGGCAGCGCGCGACCACAGCGCTCCCGGTGACACGACCGGCAACATCGGGTTCCGCGTCGCCGCCGACACGTGAGCGCCCAGCCGGGCGGGGCGCCCGGTGCCGAAAAGGTCTCGCGGCCGGTCTCATAGGGGGCCTGAGACCGACCGCGTCGGGGGGTGGGCGTGCGGGGGTCGCACGGCGGTGGTCGGATCCCGGCGGCCGATTCGACCGTCTGGGGTCCGGTCGAAGCAACCTCGGCACAACCGACGCGCCCGAGTCTCACCGTCGTCCCCCCTACAACCCCGCGACGCATCACCGCCCCGGTGACGATCCCGGGGGACCCGGGGCCGTCTAGAGAAAGATTACACTTTCTCAACTCCGCTGTCCGAACTTCGGCGAATGCTCGCCGAACGGCTGGCACAGTGAGAGCCGTGACCGCCTCCCCGCCTCCTGCCGTGGTCCGCGCCGCCGCGTCCGGCACCGCTGAGCTCGTGGAGACGACCGACGAGCCCGGGTCGGCCGAGGGTGTCGCTGCGGGTGAGGCGCACGACGGGGTCGCCGACCAGGAAGCCCTCGCTCCGGCCGCCCAGCAGGCGATGGCGGTGCGGGTGCTGAGTGCCATCAACGATCCCGCCACCGCCGCCCTGCCGCGCCACCGTCACGACCTCTCACGCACCGAGGTGCGTCGTCGCCAGCAGGCCCGCATCCTCGCCGCCCTGGTGCACGAGGTGCTCGACCACGGCTACGACCGGGTCACCGTCGCCGGGCTCGGACGCCGCGCCGGGGTGTCGAGCAAGACGTTCTACGAGATGTACGCCGACAAGGAGGCGGCCTTCCTCGACCTCTACATCCTCCTCGACGCCGGCATCACGCTGCTCGCCGAGGTGCTCGCCTCCTGCACGTCGGTGACCGAGGCGCTCGAGGTGGGCTTCGAGCTGCAGTTCGGCATCTTCGCCGACCAGGGCGCGATCACCCGGGTCATCACCCTCGACGCCCTGGGCGCCACCGAGCGGATCGTCGCCCGCCGCGTCGAGTCCTTCGACTACTTCGTCGACGTCATCGCCCGCACCGCCGCGCGGCTCGGCCAGCACCCCTCGCGCGAGCTCGTCGTGGCCGCCGTCGGAGCCATCAACGAGCTGGTGTTCCGCGCCTTCCTGGGCGGCGAGGGGCACCGCATGCGCGAGCTCAAGCCGGTCGCGCGCGACATCTTCCTGCGGCTGCTCGCGCCGGGTGCCACCGGCTGATCCGGCTACTCGTCCGTACCCCGGGACGACGCTCGCCGAGCCCGCCGCCGCATGGCGTCTGGACCCTAGGGTGGACGTTGTGAACGATCCAATCCGTCTCGACGCGGCCACCGAGCAGGCACTGCACCACGACGTCGGCCGCGTGACCGCGCTGCTCGGCGAGACCCTGCGCCGCCATCACGGCGACGAGCTGCTCGAGCTCGTCGAGGAGGTGCGCACCCGCGCGAAGGGCGAGGCGCTGCCGCAGGAGACGGACCTGGAGACCACGACGCGTCTGGCACGAGCCTTCGCCATGTACTTCCACCTCGCCAACACCACCGAGCAGGTGCACCGCGGCCGTCTGCTCGAGGAGCGTGGCGGTCCGGGTGAGGGCTGGCTCGCTCGCGCGCTGGAGCGACTGGCGGCGGCCGGCGTCACGGGGGAGGCCCTCGCGGCGGCCGTGGCCGACCTCGCCGTGCAGCCGGTCTTCACCGCCCACCCCACCGAGGTGGCGCGCCGCTCGACCATCGAGAAGCTGGGTCGTCTCGCGAGCCTGCTCGAGGAGCCCGACGGGCCGCGCCGCGAGCACCGCATCGCCCAGGTGGTGGAGCTGCTCTGGGCCACCGACGAGCTGCGGGTCGAGCCGCCCACGCCGGCCGACGAGGCGCGCAACGGCGTCTACTACCTGCAGAGCCTCGCGGCCGAGGCGCTGCCGGCCGTGCTCGACGAGCTGCGTGAGGGTCTGGCGGCCGCAGGAGTCGAGCTGCCGGCGTCCTCGGCGCCGCTGAGCTTCGGCACGTGGATCGGCGGTGACCGCGACGGCAACCCGAACGTCACTCCGGCCGTCACCCGCGACGTGCTGCGCCTGCAGGCCGCCCACGCGCTGCAGGGGCTGGGCGACCTCGTCGACGCGATGCGGCGCGAGCTGTCGGTGAGCGAGCGGTTGTCGGGCGTCTCGCCCGCGCTGCGCGAGCGCCTCGAGGTCTACCTGGCCGAGCTGGACGTCGAGCCCCGCTACCGCCGCCTTAACGCCGAGGAGCCCTACCGGCTCTTCCTCACCTGCGTGCGCCAGCGTCTGCGACTCACCGCGGAGCGCATCCGCCGTGACGCGCAGCACCGGCCAGGGCGCGACTACCGCGACGACGCCGAATTGCTCGCCGACCTGGTGCTCGTGCACGACTCCGTGCGCGAGCACCAGGGTGCGCTCATCGCGGCCGGCATCCCGGCGCGCGCGGTGGGCATCGTCGCGGCCACCGGCTTCACGCTCGCCCGCCTCGACCTGCGCGAGCACGCCGAACGGCACCGGGCCGCGGTCGGCGAGCTGATCGACGCCGTCGGCGAGCTCGACGTGCCCTTCGCCGAGCTCGATGCCGACGAGCGGCGCGAGGTGCTCGGGCGCGAGCTGGCGGGGCGTCGTCCGCTGGCGCGCGACCGCGCCGGCCTCAGCGAGGCCTCCGCACGCACCGCGGAGGTCTTCGCCACCGCCCGGTGGGCGCTGCGTCGGCTCGGCGCCCGCTCGATCGGCACCTACATCGTGTCGATGACCCAGGGGGCCGACGACGTGCTGGCCGCGGTGGTGCTGGCGCGCGAGGCCGGCCTCGTGGACGCCGTCGCCGGCACCAGCGAGCTCGACTTCGCGCCGCTGCTCGAGACCGTCGAGGAGCTCGAGCGGGCCGCGGAGATCCTCGAGCACCTGCTTGCCGACCCCGCCTACCGCCGTCTGCTCCGCTCGCGCGGCGACGTGCAGGAGGTGATGCTCGGCTACTCCGACTCGAACAAGTCGGGCGGCATCACCACCTCGCAGTGGCTCATCCAGCGCGCGCAGCGGGCCGCGCGCGACGTCGCCGCCCGCCACGGCGTGCGGCTGCGCTTCTTCCACGGCCGGGGCGGATCGGTCGGCCGCGGCGGTGGTCCGACCTACGACGCCGTGATGTCGCTGCCCTACGGCACCCTCACCGGCGAGGTGAAGATCACCGAGCAGGGCGAGGTCGTCAGCGACAAGTACGCGCTGCCCGTGCTGGCACGGCAGAACCTCGAGCTGCTGCTCGCGGCCTCGCTCGAGGCCGCGACGCTGCACCGCGCGGATCGTCGTCCTCAGGGCACGGCGCAGCGCTGGGACGAGGTGATGGACACCGTGTCGCAGGCGGCCCTGGCCTCCTACCGCGGCCTCGTGGACGACGAGCGCCTGCCCGCCTACTTCCTCGCCTCGACCCCGGTGGAGCTGCTGGGCTCGCTGCACATCGGCTCGCGACCCGCGCGGCGCCCGGACTCCTCGAGCGGGATCGAGGGCCTGCGGGCGATCCCGTGGGTCTTCGGGTGGACGCAGTCGCGCCAGATCCTCCCCGGCTGGTTCGGCGTCGGCACGGGCCTCGCGGCGGCCGTCGACGCCGGGCACGGCGAGGACCTGCGCCGCATGTACGGGTCGTGGCCCTTCTTCCGCACCTATCTCGACAACGTGGCGATGACGCTCGCCAAGACCGACCTCGACATCGCGGCGCTCTACGTCGAGGAGCTCGTGGACGACGACCTGCGCCCGCTGCTCGGCGTCGTGCGCGCCGAGCAGGAGCGGACCCTCGATGGCGTGCTGGCCGTGACGGGGGAGGCCGCGCTGCTGGAGGGCAACCCGATCCTGCGCCGCACGCTCGCGGTGCGCGATCGCTACCTCGAGCCGCTGCACCACCTGCAGGTGCAGCTGCTCGCCCGGCGCCGCCGCGGGGAGGACGATCCCGCCCTGGAGCGGGCCCTGCTGCTCACGGTCAACGGCATCGCGGCCGGGATGCGCAACACCGGCTGAGATCGGAGGATCTCAGCCGGTGCCGGGTGGTGCGGTGGTCGGTGGAGTGGGGATGCCGGTCAGTCCCGGCGGGGGGCGCCCGGGGGCGTGACCGGCGCGCTGGTGGCGTCCGGCTGCTCCTCGAAGCGCTCGTGGTCGTGGGCGACCGCCTGGTTGCGGCGCCGGTCGACGAGGTGGGCTGCGACCATGCCGCCGGCGATGAACAGGATGATCACCACGGCGAGGCCGATGAAGATTCCGATGGCAGACATGATCATTCGATACCCGGCAGTCGGCACCCCAGTCGGTCGGTACGACTGTTCACCGAGTCTTTCTTGACTCGTTCAAGATAAGTGGCAGACTGGCGCTCATGCCGGACGTCGACTTCACGCAGCAGCTGCGCGAGGCCGGGCTGCGGGTCACCCGCCCGCGGTTGGCGGTGCTCGCCGCGGTGCACGCGCACCCGCACGCCGACACGGAGTCGCTCATCAGCGCCGCCCGCGCCCTGCTCGCCGACGTCTCGCACCAGGCCGTGTACGACTCGCTGCACGCCCTCACCGGCGCCGGTCTCGTGCGCTCCTTCAAGCCCGCGGGCTCGGTGGCGCGCTATGAGGCCCGCACGGGCGACAACCACCACCACGCGGTCTGCCGCTCGTGCGGCGCGATCGTGGACGTCGACTGCGCGGTCGGCCACGTGCCGTGCCTGACCGCCTCCGACTCCCGCGGCTTCGTCGTCGACGAGGCCGAGGTCATCTACTGGGGCACCTGCCCCGACTGCGCCATCACGGCCGCCGCGACCTGAGCCGAGCGCACCGCACCCGTTCGTCCCGACCTGATCCACTGACCTCACCGAAGTACCGACTCACCGAAGAATCGTCATCGAAAGGTTGAGCATGACTGAGAACCAGGCAGGCTGCCCCGTCGTCCACGGGGAGGGCTCCGAGAGCGAGAACCCGGCGCTGTCGCCGCCGACCCCCGCCACCGGCACCCGTCCGCGCACCAACCAGGACTGGTGGCCGAACGCGCTGGACCTCACCGTGCTGCACGCGCACGCTCCGGCCGGCGTGAACCCGCTCGGCCCCTCCTTCTCCTACAAGGAGGAGTTCGCCAAGCTCGACGTCGAGGCGCTCAAGGCCGACCTCATCGACGTCCTCACCACCTCGCAGGACTGGTGGCCCGCCGACTTCGGTCACTACGGCGGCCTGATGATCCGCCTCTCGTGGCACGCCGCGGGCACCTACCGCATCCACGACGGCCGCGGCGGTGCCGGTGACGGCGCCCAGCGCTTCGCCCCGCTCAACTCCTGGCCCGACAACGGCAACCTCGACAAGGCCCGCCGCCTGCTCTGGCCGCTCAAGCAGAAGTACGGCCAGAAGATCTCGTGGGCCGACCTGCTCGTGCTCGCCGGCAACGTGGCCATGGAGTCGATGGGCTTCAAGACCTTCGGTTTCGCCTTCGGTCGCGAGGACATCTGGCAGCCCGAGGAGATCAACTGGGGCACCGAGGACACCTGGCTCGGCGACGAGCGCTACAGCGGCGACCGCGAGCTCTCCGACCCGCTCGGCGCCGTGCAGATGGGCCTGATCTACGTCAACCCCGAGGGCCCCAACGGCAACCCCGACCCGCTGCTGTCGGCGCGCGACATCCGCGACACCTTCGCCCGCATGGCGATGAACGACTACGAGACCGTCGCGCTCATCGCCGGCGGCCACACCTTCGGCAAGACCCACGGCGCCGGCGACCCGAGCCTCGTGGGCCCCGAGCCCGAGGGCGCCCCGCTCGAGCAGCAGGGCCTGGGCTGGATCTCCTCCCACGGCTCCGGCAAGGGCGGCGACACCATCACCTCGGGCCTCGAGGTCACCTGGACCGACCGGCCCACCGAGTGGAGCAACCGCTACTTCGAGATCCTCTTCGGCTACGAGTGGGAGCTCGTCGAGAGCCCCGCCGGTGCCAAGCAGTGGCAGGCCAAGGACGCCGAGGCGATCATCCCCGACGCCCACGGCGGCCCGAACAAGCTGCCCACCATGCTCACCAGCGACCTCGCCCTGCGCTTCGACCCCGAGTACGAGAAGATCTCGCGCCGCTTCCTCGAGAACCCCGAGGAGTTCGCGGACGCCTTCGGCAAGGCCTGGTACAAGCTGCTCCACCGCGACATGGGCCCGATCGAGCGTCTGCTCGGCCCCTGGGTGCCCGAGGCGCAGCTCTGGCAGGACCCGGTGCCCGCCGTCGACCACCCCCTCGTGGACGACGCGGACGTCGCCGAGCTGAAGGCCGCCGTCCTCGCGACGGGGCTGGGCACCAGCGAGCTCGTGCGCACCGCCTGGGCTTCGGCCTCGTCGTTCCGCTCCACCGACAAGCGCGGCGGCGCCAACGGCGCCCGCATCGCCCTGGCTCCCCAGAAGGACTGGGAGGTCAACGAGCCGGCGCAGCTCGCCGCGGTGCTGGAGAAGCTCGAGGGCGTGCGGGCCGAGTTCAACGCCAAGGGCGAGAAGAAGATCTCGCTGGCCGACCTCATCGTCCTCGCCGGCGGCGCCGCCATCGAGGAGGCCGCGAAGGCCGGCGGCACCGAGATCACCGTGCCGTTCCACCCCGGGCGCACCGACGCCACGCAGGAGCAGACCGACGCCGACTCGTTCGCGGTGCTCGAGCCCCGCGCCGACGGTTTCCGCAACTACCTGCGCGACGGCGAGAAGCTGCCGGCCGAGAAGCTGCTGCTCGAGAAGTCCTACCTGCTGGGTCTCACCGCTCCGGAGCTCACGGTGCTGGTGGGTGGCCTGCGCAGCCTCGACGCCAACGTGGGCGGCGCCAAGCACGGCGTCCTCACCGAGCGTCCCGGTGTGCTCTCCACCGACTTCTTCACCAACCTCCTGGCCCCCGGCCTGGTCGTGAAGGCGTCGCAGGACACCGAGAACGTCTACGAGATCCGTGACGCCGCCACCGGTGACGTGCGCTGGACGGCCACCGCCAACGACCTCATCTTCGGCTCGAACTCGCAGCTGCGGGCGCTCGCCGAGGTCTACGCCAGCGCCGACGCCCAGACCAAGTTCGTCGACGACTTCGTCGCCGCCTGGGTCAAGGTCATGGACGCGGACCGGTTCGACCTGGACTGATCGTCCGTCACGTCTGACGAGAGGCCGCTCCCCTCATGGGGGGCGGCCTCTCGTGCTTCCTGGCGCAGGGCGGCAGGATGGGCGGGTGAGCGAGTCGTCTATCTCCTACGTCCACGTGCCCGAGCTGCACCGCTACGAGATCCGCGACGACGCCGCGGGCAGTGAGCCGGTGCTGGTGGGCTTCACCGAGTACCGCCTGCCCGACGACGTCCACGTCGACTTCGTGCACACCGAGGTCGACGACTCCTACGGCGGCCGCGGCCTCGCCGGCCAGGTGGTCGCCTTCGCCCTCGCCGACGTGCGCGAGCGCGGCCTGCGCATCCAGGCGCACTGCCCCTACGTCGTCGACTGGCTCTCTCGACACACCGAGTTCGCCGATCTCGTCGACCCCGTCGACCCGGTCTGAGCCCGCATGTAACTCGGTGTTCGGTCGTCCACCACGGTGGTGTGACCGGTCACAACACCGTGGTAGCTGCTCCATCACCGTGGTGGATGACCGAACACTGAGTGACAAGACCGCGCGGCCGGCGGCGTCGGCGAGGAGGAGCGCCGGGTCAGCCCGCGAACTGGTGGACGACGCCCACCACGGCGCCGCCGCCGATCAGCCAGGCGCTGTTGAGCCGGGTGCGCCACAGCGCCACCAGGCCGGCGGCCAGCAGCGTCACGGTGAGGACGTCGGTCAGCGCCCCGCGCGCGAGCTGCAGGGCCACGCCCACCATCAGGGCGAGCGACACCGCGTTGACGGCGTCGAGCAGCGACGACGTCCACGCCCGGGAGCGCAGCCAGCCGGTGAGGCGGGTCAGCAGGCCGACGAAGACGAACGACGGCAGGAAGATCGCGACGGTCGCGAGCACCGCACCCCAGAAGCCCGCCACGAGGTAGCCCACGAAGGTGGCGGTCGTGAACACCGGGCCCGGTGTCACCTGGCCGATCGAGACCGCGTCCAGCAGCTGCTGCTGCGTGAGCCAGCCGAGTCGATCGACGAAGTCGCCCTCGAGGAAGGCCAGCAGCACGTAGCCGCTGCCGTAGAGGACGGAGCCGATCTTGAGGATCGTCCAGAACAGCGTGGTGAGGTCCTCGCTGCCCGGCCGACCCGCGATCACGGGTGCGACGAGCGGGAACGCCAGCGCCCCCGGGCCCTGCGTGCGCCAGCGCGTCGCGGCGTCCACCGCCCCGTGGCGCAGAGCTCCGGCCACCGCGCCGGCCGCCAGCACCAGCAGCTCGGGCACGCCGGCGAGGTAGGCGCCGAGAGCGGCCAGCGCGAGGAGCCAGCCCCACCACCCCTTCACCGCGGTGCGGGTCAGCGGCACGACGGCCCACACGATGATGGCGAGCACCACCGGCACGATGCCGTAGAGCAGCCCCTCGACCGCGGGAGTGCGGCCGTAGCGCACGTACGCCCAGGCCAGCGCGCCGACCATGAGGGCCGCCGGCACGATGAAGCACACGCCGGCCGCCACCAGGCCGCGCCAGCGGGCGCGGTCGTGGCCGAGATGGATCGCGAGCTCGGTGCTGTTGGGGCCGGGGATCAGGTTGGTGGCGCCCATCAGGTCGACGAAGCGCTCGTCGCTCACCCACTGCTTGCGCCGCACCAGCTCCTCGCGCATCAGGGCGATGTGCGCGGCGGGGCCGCCGAAGGCGATGACGCCCAGGCGCAGGAAGGTCAGCACGACCTCGCGCGTGCTGCCGGCGCTGCGCGCCGGTTCGGGCACGGCGGGTGAGGTCTCCACGGAGCCATCCTCGCGGCGAACCGTGCGATGTCGCCACGCGGGTACCGTCGGTTCACCGACGTGCCACCGATCAGCCCCGCCGGGTTCATGCCGCACCGCTTCGCTTCGGCCCATGACCTCCGTGCGACCCGAGAACCGCCCGCTGCTGTCCCTCACGCCGATCGGCGCCGACGCCGCCGACGACGACGCCGGAGCCCGTCGCACCCGCCACGGCTCCCGCTCCTTCATGACCTGCACCTTCCGCTGCGGCAACGCCTGCGACCAGGACGAGCCCAACGCCACCGCGCACGGCCACGTGCAGGACGAGATCGCCCGCGCCGTCGGCCGCCGCGGCCTCCTGCGCGGCGGCGTGCTCGCCGGCAGCGCACTCGTGGTCGGCTCCGTGCTCGGTGCCGAGGGAGTCGCCGCGGCGGCGCTGTCGCCGGCCGCCGGTGCCCGCGCGTCGCGCGGCGTGCTCGGGACGGCGACCTTCACGCCCGTGCGCCCGAACAAGCTCGACGAGTTCCTGACCCCCCGCGGCTTCTCGCACAACGTCCTCATCCGCTGGGGCGACCCGGTGCTGCCGGGTGCCCCGGCCTTCGACCCCGCGGAGCAGTCGGTCGCCGCCGCCGCTCGCCAGTTCGGCTACAACAACGACTACGTCGGCGTGCTTCCGCTCACCAAGGACGACGCCCTGCTCGTCGCCAACCACGAGTACACCAACGAGAACCTCATGTTCCCGACCGGGCAGTACTCCGCGGACGACGTGAAGCGCATCGCCATCGCCAACCACGGCATGTCGATCGTGCGCATCCGTCGCGGTCGCGTGCCCGGCCAGTGGACCCGGGTCGACCCCCGACGCTCGCCGCAGAACCGCCGCATCAACCACGCCACCACCTTCCTGCTCGACGGCCCGGCCGCCGGGGACGCGCGCCTGCGCACCTCGAAGGACACCACCGGCACGCGGGTGCTCGGCACCTTCAACAACTGCGCGGGCGGCATCACCCCGTGGGGCACGGTGCTCTCGGGCGAGGAGAACTTCAACCAGTACTTCGACAAGGGCGCGGGCCTCGACAGCCGCTACACCGCGCAGTACGCGCGCTACGGCATCAGCGGCTCCGGCCGCGGCTGGAGCAGTGTCGACGACCGCTTCGACCTGTCGAAGGAGCCCCACGAGCCGCACCGCTTCGGCTGGATCGTCGAGGTCGACCCGTTCGACCCGAAGTCGACGCCGCGCAAGCACACCATGCTCGGTCGCTTCAAGCACGAGGGCGCCAACATCTCCATCGCCAAGAACGGCCGTGCGGTCGCCTACATGGGGGACGACGAGCGCGGCGACTACCTGTACAAGTTCGTCTCCTCCGGCAGGTTCGATCCCCGCAAGACCGCAGCCGCTCGTCGCAACAACCTCGCCCTGCTCACGCGCGGCACGCTCTACGTGGCGCGCCTCGTCGGAGACGGCTCGGCCGACAGCGAGTACGACGGCACCGGTACCTGGATCCCGCTGACCTCCGACACGGAGTCGTTCGTCCCCGGCATGTCGGTGGCCGACGTCCTCATCTTCACGCGCCTCGCCGCCGACCTCGTCGCACCCACCAAGATGGACCGTCCCGAGGACGTCGAGCCTAACCCGGTCAACGGCAAGGTCTACGCGGCGCTGACCAACAACTCCCAGCGCGGGAGCGCCGCGCTGCCGGTCGACGAGGCCAACCCGGTCGGCACCTCCCAGGTGCGGGCGAGTCTCGGTGCGCCGCTGACCAACGCCAGCGGCAACCGCAACGGCTACGTGCTCGAGATGACCCCCGACGGCAACGACCACGCGGCGACGACCTTCACCTGGGACCTGTTCCTCGTGTGCGGCGACCCGAACGCGCCCGAGACCTACTTCGGCGGCTTCGACCGAACCAAGGTCAGCCCGATCAGCTGCCCCGACAACGTGGCCTTCGACTCCGTCGGCAACCTGTGGATCTCGACCGACGGCAACGTCCTCGGCAGCAACGACGGCGTCTTCCGCGTCCCCGTCGCCGGCCCGAACCGCGGCCAGGTGCAGCAGTTCGCGAGCGTCCCTCGGGCCGCCGAGGCCTGCGGCCCGTTCATCACCGACGGCGACCGCTCCCTGTTCGTCGCTGTGCAGCACCCCGGCGAGGCCGACGGAGCCGTCTTCGAGGAGCCGGTGAGCACCTGGCCCCACGGGCGGGACTACCCGCGCCCCGGCATCGTTGTGGCCTTCCGCAGCGTCTGAGCGCATCGGACCAGCAGGCGCTCCTGCGGCTGACCGACAAACGGCGGGCTCGGGGTCTCGTGCCCCGGGCCCGCCGTCGGTGTCGGTGTCGTGTCGACTCAGGTGATGGTCATGCCGCCGTCGACGGCGATCGTCTGACCGGTGATGTAGCCGCCCGCGTCGGAGGCGAGGAAGACCAGCGTGGCGGCCAGCTCGCGCGGATCGCCCTTGCGCCCGGCGGGGATGCGGGCCTGCTGCGACTCGAGGTAGCCCGGCGGGTACTGCTCGGTCATCTCGGAGGTGAAGAAGCCCGGCGCGATCGCGTTGACGCGGATGCCCTTGCGCCCCGTCCACTGCTGCGCGAGGTCGCGGGTCAGGCCGATGACCGCCGCCTTCGACGCCGCGTACGCGGCCTGGGGGAGGCCCGCGGTCGTGAGGCCCAGCACGGAGGAGATGTTGATGATCGAGGAACCCGGGCCCATCACGCGCCCGCACGCCTGCGCCATCCAGTAGCTGCCGTTGAGGTTGATGTCGATCACCTCGCGGAACTGCTCCGGCGTCTCCCGGGTGGCCGGCACGGCTGTACCGATGCCGGCGTTGTTGACGAGCACGTCGACGCGCCCGAGCTGCTCGACTGCTGCGTCTACGAGGGCCTGGCAGGACGCCGGGTCGGCGACGTCGGTGGCCACGGTGACCACCCGTCGTCCGGCGGCCTCCACCAGGCGGGCGGTGTCGGCGAGCCGCTCCGCGCGCCGGGCCCCCAGGGCCACGTCGGCGCCCGCCTCGGCCAGCGCCTGCGCGAAGTGGACGCCGAGCCCCGAGCTCGCACCGGTGACGATGGCGACCTTGCCGTCGAGGCGGAACATCTCGTTGAGTGACATGGCTCGCAACCTAGCCGACGGGGTCGCGCGGTCGCTGCGGTGATGCGTTTTGGCGCCAAACCGCAACATCCACCCCGGATTCGTTGCGGTTTCCCACCAATCGGCGCCCTCGCATCACCGCCCCCTCGAGGCCGAGTAAGGTTCACCTCACTTGGCGATCGGCGGCACCTCGCGACGACCCGCCCCAGCCCGAACAGGAGCCCGTGTGGACGCCGCACCCGCCCGCCCGCTGAGCGCGCTGTGGCAGCGCTACCGCCGCTACCGGGCGCGGTTCGCCCTGGCGATGACGGCCTCGGTGGTCAACAAGGTGGCCGACGTCGTGCCGGAGCTGCTGATCGGCGCTGCGGTCGACGTGGTGGTGCGCGGCGACGCGTCCTTCGTGGCCGACGTGCTCGGCGTGGAGTCGCGCTACGCCCAGCTCGGCTGGCTGGCGGCGATCAACCTCGCGGTGTGGGTGGTCGAGTCGCTGAGCGAGTACGTCGCGGGCGTGCTGTGGCGCGGCCTGGCGCAGGGCATCGAGCACGACCTGCGGGTCGAGGCCTACGACCACGCGCAGCACCTCGACCTCTCGTGGCACGAGTCGCGGCCGCAGGGAGCCACGCTCGCCACCCTCAACGACGACGTCAACCAGCTCGAGCGGCTGCTCGACGTCGGCATCCCGGCCATCGTGCAGACCGTGCTGAACGTCGTCCTCGTGGGGGCGGTGTTCGCCGTCGCCTCGCTCGAGCTCACCCTCTACGCCTTCGCGCCGATCCCGGTGATCGTCGTCGGCTCGCTGGTCTTCCAGCGGCGTCTCGAGCCGCTCTACGACACGGTGCGCGAGCGGGTGGCCGACCTCGCGGCGGTGCTCAGCGCCAACCTCGGCGGCATCGCCACCATCAAGGCCTTCACCGCCGAGACGCGCGAGCGCGAGCGGGTGGAGGCGGCGTCCACGGCCTATCGCGAGGCCAACCTGCGCGCCATCCGCTCCTCGGCCGCGTTCGTGCCGCTGGTGCGCATGGCGATCCTGGCCGGCTTCACCTGCACCCTGCTCCTCGGCGGCTGGGCCACGCTCGACGGCCGCCTCGAGGTCGGCCTCTACTCGGTGCTGGTGTTCATGACCCAGCGCCTGCTGTGGCCGCTCACCGAGGTCGCCGAGGTGCTCGACCTCTACCAGCGCGGGCGCGCCTCCACCGCCCGCATCCTCGCCCTGCTCGCCACGCCCGTCACCGTGCCCGCCGGCGCCACGCGCCTGCCGGCACCGGTGCGCGGGCGGGTCGAGCTGCGCGGGGTGACCGCCGGCTACGCCGACGGGCCGGCCGTGCTGCACGACATCGACCTGGTCGTGCCGGCCGGCGAGACCCACGCCGTCGTGGGGCCCACCGGTGCCGGCAAGTCGAGCCTGCTGCGCCTCGTGCTGCGCTTCGACGACCCCCGCACCGGCCACGTGCTCCTGGACGACGTCGACGTGCGCGAGCTCGACTGGGACTCCCTGCGCGGCTCGCTGGGCTACGTCGCGCAGGACGTCTACCTCTTCGCCGGCACGATCGCCGACAACATCGCCTACGGCCTGCCGGGCGCCACCCGCGAGCAGGTCGTCGCCGCCGCCCGCGCCGCGGCGGCCGCCGACTTCATCGAGCGCCTCGAGCACGGCTACGACACGGTGGTGGGGGAGCGCGGCATCACGCTCTCGGGCGGCCAGCGCCAGCGCCTCGCCCTGGCCCGCGCGCTCCTGCGCGAGCCGGCGGTGCTGGTGCTCGACGAGGCCACCAGCGCGGTCGACAACGAGACCGAGGCGGCCATCCAGCGCTCGCTGCGCGAGGTCGGGCAGCGGTGCACCACGATCGTGGTGGCCCACCGCCTGTCCACCGTCCGTCACGCCCACCGCATCTGGGTCCTGGACGACGGACGCGTCGCCGAGGCTGGCACGCACGACGAGCTGGTGGCCGCCGACGGCGCCTACGCCGCGCTGTGGCGGGTCCAGACCGGCGAGGCCGCCCCCGCCTGACCGGCCGCGCGACGGGCGGAGAGGCGCACCCCTTCGTGCGAGTAGGATGCGGAGCGTGCGGATGAGCCTGCTCCTTATCCAGCCGCGTCGGTGACCGGAGCCCCGACGCGGCAGCCCCTCCCTGCGAGGGGCTTTGTCATGTCCGGGGCCCGGTCGCAGCGCCCGCGGCGAGCAGACCAGGCGGCAGCAGGGATCGCCGCACACCAGGACACGAGGAAGAGACGAGCATGAGCAGCGACAACGAGGTCCACTACGACGTCCACGCCGTGGAGGAGAAGTGGCTCCCGGTGTGGGACCGCATCGACCCGTTCCGGGCCGACGACGAGGCGGTGACCTCGGGGGAGCGCTCGAAGAAGTACGCGCTCACGATGTTCCCCTACCCCAGCGGCGACCTGCACATGGGCCACGCCGAGGTGTTCGCGATCCACGACGTCATCTCGCGCTACTGGCGCCTGCGCGGCCACGAGGTGCTCAACCCGATGGGCTGGGACTCCTTCGGTCTGCCGGCCGAGAACGCCGCGATCAAGAACGACTCGCACCCCGCGGCCTACACCTACGACAACATCGCCACGCAGTTCGACTCCATGCGCCGCTACGGCGTCAGCTTCGACTGGTCGCGCCGCCTGCACACCTCCGACCCGGAGTACTACCGCTGGACCCAGTGGCTGTTCCTGAAGTTCCGCGAGCAGGGGCTGGCCTACCGAAAGAACAGTCCGGTCAACTGGTGCCCGCAGGACCAGACCGTGCTGGCCAACGAGCAGGTGCTGGCCGACGGCACGTGCGAGCGCTGCGGCGCCGAGGTCACCAAGCGCGAGCTGACCCAGTGGTACTTCCGCACCACCGCCTACGCCCAGGAGCTCTACGACTGCCTGGACGACCTGCAGCCGACGTGGATCGACAAGGTCGTCAACGCCCAGCGCAACTGGATCGGCCGCTCCGAGGGTGCGCACGTGACCTTCGAGATCGAGGGGCACGACCCCGTCACCGTGTTCACCACCCGCCCCGACACGCTGTGGGGTGCCACGTTCATGGTCGTGGCCGCTGACGCGAAGCTGGCCGACGCGCTCGTGAGCGACGAGCAGCGCCCCGCGCTGGAGGCCTACCTCGACAGCGTGCGCAAGGCCTCCGACATCGACCGCCTGGCCACCGACCGGCCGAAGACCGGTGTCTTCCTCGGCGTCCACGCCACCAACCCGGTCACCGGCGAGCGCATCCCGGTGTGGGCCTCCGACTACGTGCTGGCCGACTACGGCACCGGCGCGATCATGGCCGTACCCGCCCACGACCAGCGCGACATCGACTTCGCGAAGGCGATGGACCTGCCGGTCCGCCGCGTCGTCGACACCGGCGAGGACGACCCGGCAGTGTCGGGCGTGGCCACCACCGGCGCCGGCACCTACGTCGACTCCGGCCCGCTCACCGGCCTCAGCGACAAGGCCGAGGGCATCCGCGCCGCGGTCGAGCTGCTGGAGCGCGACGGTCGCGGCACCGGCACCGTGAACGTCCGCCTGCGCGACTGGCTGCTCTCGCGCCAGCGCTACTGGGGCGCGCCCATCCCGATCATCCACTGCCCGGTGGACGGCGAGGTGCCGGTGCCCGAGGACCAGCTCCCCGTCGAGCTGCCCGAGCTGCGCGGCGCCGACCTCAAGCCCAAGGGCACCTCGCCGCTGGGCGCCGCCCGCGAGTGGGTCGAGGTCGCCTGCCCGACCTGCGGTGGTCCGGCCGAGCGCGACACCGACACGATGGACACCTTCGTCGACTCGTCCTGGTACTTCTTCCGCTACCTCTCGCCCCACGACGCCACGCAGGCCTTCGACCCCGCGCTGGCCGAGGCGTGGGGGCCGATCGACCTCTACATCGGCGGCGACGAGCACGCGGTGCTGCACCTGCTCTACGCGCGCTTCTTCACCAAGGTGCTGCGCGACCTCGGCCTGATCACCTGGGACGAGCCGTTCTCCGCCTACCTCTCGCAGGGCAAGGTGATCAACAACGGCCGCAAGATGAGCAAGTCGCTGGGCAACGGCGTGCCGCTGGGCGCCCAGCTCGAGGAGTTCGGCGTGGACGCCGTGCGCCTCACGCTCGTCTTCGCCTCCCCGCCGGAGGACAACGTCGACTGGGCCGACGTCTCGCCTGCCGGTTCGCTGCGGTTCCTGCAGCGCGCCTGGCGCCTGGCCGGCGACGTCACCTCGGCCGCCGGCACCGACCCCGCCGGCGGCGACGTCGCGCTGCGCAAGGTCACCCACAAGACGCTCGACGAGGCCGCCCAGCTGCTGGAGTCCTACCGCTTCAACGTGGTCGTGGCCCGCACGATGGAGCTGGTCAACGCCACCCGCAAGGCCATCGACTCCGGCTGCGGGCCGGCCGACCCCGCGGTGCGCGAGGCGGCCGAGGCGGTGGCGATCCTGCTGTCGCTGGTGGCGCCCTACACGGCCGAGGAGATGTGGGAGCGCCTCGGCCACGAGCCGTCGGTGGCGCAGGCCGGGTGGCCCGAGGTCGACCCCGCGCTGCTCGTCGACGACACCGTCACCGCGATCGTGCAGATCCAGGGCAAGGTGAAGGCCCGCCTCGAGGTGGCCCCCGACATCGCCGAGGCCGACCTCGAGGCGTTGGCCCTGGCCGACGCCGGCGTCGTCAAGGCGATCGACGGCCGAGCGGTGCGCAAGGTGATCGTGCGCGCGCCCAAGCTCGTCAACATCGTGGTCTGATCGGAGGTCGGTGATGCGCGGCAGGGGTGGGCGCACCGGAGGGCGTGCGGACGCGCGTCCCGCCGGCCCCCGGGTCGCGCTCGTCACCGATTCCACCGCGCTGCTGCGCCCGGAGGTCGCCGCCCTTCCGGACGTCGTGGTGGTGCCGCTCCAGGTCGTCGTGGACGACGTCGTCCACGACGAGGGCGACCCTGAGGTCACCCCGGCTCGCGTGGCCGCCGCGCTCAAGGCCAAGCGCTCGGTGAGCACCTCGCGCCCGGCGCCCGCGGTCTTCGCCGAGCTCTACCGGCGCCTGGCCGCCGAGGGCGTGGACGAGATCCTCGCCGTGCACCTGTCGGGGGAGATGAGCGGCACCTTCGAGTCGGCGCTGGTCGCCTCGCGCCAGGTCGACGTGCCGGTCACCTGCCTCGACACCCGCCAGGTGGGCGTGGCCACCGGCTACGCCGTCGAGTCGGCGCTGATGGCCCTGCGCGACGGCGCCGACGTCGCCGCCGCCCGCGAGGTCGCCCGCGAGCGCGCCGCCGCCTCCACCTCGCTGTTCTACGTCGACACCCTGGAGTACCTCCGCCGCGGCGGCCGCGTGGGCGCCGCGGCGGCGGTGTTCGGCGGGGCCCTCGCGGTCAAGCCGCTGCTCACCATCGACAACGGCCGCGTCGCGCCCCGCGAGAAGGTGCGCACCACCGCCAAGGCCCTCGCCCGCCTCGAGTCGCTGGCTGGCGAGGCCGCCGGTCACGGTCCGCTCGAGGTGTGCGTGGCCCACCTCGCCGCCCCCGATCGAGCCCTGCGACTCGCCGAGCAGCTCGCCGTGCGCTTCGCCGGCCGCATCGTCCCGCCGCGCATCGGGCTGGACGACGTGCCGCCCCCTCCCGCCGCGGAGGACGATGAGCAGCAGGAGGCGCTGCCGAGCGACGTCGGCGGCGTGCGCCTGCTCGAGCTCGGCGGCGTGCTCGGCGCCCACGTCGGCCCCGGCATGCTCGCGATCTGCCTCGCCCCCGTCGACGACTTCTGACCGGCGGCTGCCACTGCTCGCCGGGCCTGTGGGCGGTGCCGGCGCGCTTCCGCGATCGGAGGCCGAGGCGCCGGTCGGCGTCCACAGGCGGCCGTTCGGCGGTGCGTCGTCCACAGGCGCGAGGACGACGCCCGCGCGACGTCGCGCGATCGGCCTAGCGTGCTCGCATGCCTCTGCGACGGACCTCCGCGGATGCCGCCGACCACGGCGGGTCCGGCTCGCGCGCCGAGCTGGCTCGTCGGCGCCTGGCGCTCATCGCCGCCGATCTCGACACCCTGCGAGCCGCTCCGCCGCCGGTCGACGAGCCGGCGGCGCCGGATCACGGCGACGCCGACACGGTGCACGAGCCCTGGTGGGTCGACCACACCTGCGTCGTGCAGCGGGTCGAGGCCGACCTGCCGCCACCGCTTCCCCTGCCGACCCAGGCCCCGGGCCTGCCCGGTCCGCCGCGCACGGCGCCGGCGTCGGCGACGAGTCCGGACCGCGTCGCCGAGCTGCCGCGTCCCGGCCGCCACGCTGCTCGCCGCGCGGCCGAGGAGCCGCGGCGCCGGGTGGCGGCCGCGCTGGAGCCGCTGACGTCGCGGCGCCTGCCCGGCATCGGCGGCCCCCATCTCGCCGTGGTCGCGATCGCGGTGGTGCTGGCCGCGGCGGTCACCGGCTGGTGGGTGCTGCGCGATCGCCCCTCCGTCGAGCTCGCTCGCCCCATGGCCGGGGAGGCCAGCAGCGCGCCCGCCCTCGTGAGCGGCCTCGACAGCACTGCGGCCCCGGCTCCCGCGTCATCCGCGGGTGGTGCCGCCCGGCCCGCGACGTCGCCGTCGGCGGCAGGCGGCGGGTCGGTCACGGTCGACGTGGCCGGCAAGGTGCGGCGCCCGGGCATCGTCGTCCTCGACGCGGGAGCGCGGGTGACCGACGCACTGAAGGCCGCAGGCGGCGCCCGCAGCGGCGTCGACCTGACGCCGCTCAACCTCGCGCGCGTCCTCGTCGACGGCGAGCAGATCGTCGTCGGCGTCGCACCACCCCGGGCGGCCGCGGGCTCCGGTGGAGTGGGTGCAACGCCCGGCGCGCCCGGCGCGACCGGTCCGCTCGTCAACCTCAACTCCGCCACCCAGGCCGAGCTCGAGGGTCTGCCGGGGGTCGGGCCGGTCACCGCCACGGCGATCCTGGCGTGGCGCGACCAGCACGGTGGGTTCAGCCGCCTCGAGGAGCTGCTCGAGGTCGACGGCATCGGCGACAAGACCCTCGCCCGCCTCGCGCCGCACCTGACGGTCTGAGGCCGTGGCCCCCGCCTCCCGGGAAGCAGCGGAGGCAGCGCGGTCCGAGCAGTCCGCCGATCGCCCCGGTGTCGAGCCGGCTGCCCCGGCGCGCCCGCACGACGCGCGCCTGCCGCTGCTCGCCCTCGCGGCCTGGCTGGGTGCGGTGGCCGGCGGTCTCAGCGGCCGAGGTGCCACGGTGCTCACCGCCTCCCTCGCGATTGGTCTCCTCGTCGCTGCTGCCGCCACGACGGGCCGGCGTCGGCGGGCCGGCGCACGGCTCGTCCTCGCGGCGGCGGTGCTCGCGACCGCGGCCCTCGGCCTCGCCGAGGTGCGCGGGCACAGCGTGCGCGCGGGCCCGCTGGCCGAGGTGGCCGCCGAGCGGGCGGTGGTCGACGTCATCGCCACCGTCGTGTCCGACCCCCGCGTGAGCCGTGGGCCGTTCGGCGACCAGGTCGTGGTGCGGGTGCGGGTGCACGAGGTGCTCGCGCGCGGGGTCCACCGGCGCCTCGGTGCGGCCGTCGTGGTCCTCGGTTCGCGGGAGTGGTCGCACACGCAGCTGGGGGAGCAGGTGAGGGCCCAGGGCCGGCTCGCCCCGTCGGACGACGACACCACCGCCGCCCTGCTCACCAACGCCCGGGCGCCGCAGCGCATCGCCCGCCCCGATCTGTGGTGGCGCGGGGCCGGGGCGGTGCGCGCAGCGATCCGCGAGTCGGTGGCGCACCGACCGCCCGACCAGGCCGGCCTCGTGCCGGCCCTCGTCGACGGCGACGACGCCGGACTCGACGACGAGCTGCAGGCCGACTTCGCCACGACGGGGCTGACCCACCTCACGGCCGTGAGCGGCACGAACCTCACGCTCGTGGTCGGCGCGCTGCTGCTCCTCGCGCGGCGCGTCGGCGTCCGGCGGCACTGGCTCACCGTCGTCGGGCTGCTCGGCATCGTCGCGTTCGTGCTGCTGGCGCGCACCGAGCCGAGCGTGCTGCGCGCGGCGGCCATGGGCGTGGTCGGCCTGTTCGCGTTCGGGCCCGACGGTCGGCGGCGGGGTCTGCGGGCGCTGGGGGCGGCGGTCGTCGTCCTCGTGCTGCTCGATCCGCCGCTGGCCCTGTCGGCCGGCTTCGCGCTGTCGGTGCTCGCCACCGCCGGCATCGTGCTCCTCGGCCCTCCGCTCACCGAGCGGCTGGCGCGCTGGCTGCCGCACGGCGCCGCCGAGGCGATCGCCGTGCCCACCGCGGCTCAACTCGCCTGCACGCCCATTGTCGCGGGACTCTCGGGGCAGGTCAGCCTGGTGGCGATCGCCGCCAACCTGCTGGCCGGCCCGTTCGTCGGCCCGGCCACGGTGCTGGGGCTGCTCGGCGGCCTCACCACCCTGGTCTGTGCGCCGGCCGGTCGCCTGCTCGGCACGCTCGCCGGCTGGTGCGTCGGCTGGATCATCGCCGTCGCCCGCCGCGGTGCCGACCTGCCGCAGGCCGCGCTGCCGTGGGGCACCGGCGTGCTCGCGGTCGCGGTGCTCACCGTGATCTGCCTCGGTATCGCCGCGGTGCTGCCGCGACTGCTCGGTCGACGCTCGCTGGGCATCGCGCTGGGCGTCGTCCTCGGGGCGGTGATCCTGGGCCTCCCCGGACGCGGTCTGCCCGGCAGCGGCGGCGGATGGCCGCCGGCCGGGTGGGTGGCGGCGATGTGCGACGTCGGCCAGGGGGACGCGCTGGTGCTCGCCACCGCGCCCGGCGAGGCGGTGGTCGTGGACGCTGGCCCCGACCCCGATGCCGTCGACTCCTGCCTGAAGCGGCTCGGCGTCACCCGGGTGCCCCTGCTGGTGCTCACCCACTTCCACGCCGACCACGTCAACGGCATCGCCGGCGTGCTGCGCGGTCGGCGGGTCGGCGCGGTCGAGTCGACCGCCGTGCTCGACCCGCCCGGGGGAGTCGAGCGCGTGCGCGAGGAGCTCGGCCGGACCGGCGTGCGGCTCACGATCGCGCCGTTCGGTCGCACGCGCCGCCTCGGCGACCTCACCCTGCAGGTGCTCCATCCCGACCTCGCCGTTCCCGTTCCGGGGGCCGGCGACGGCAGCTCCGCCAACGACGCGAGCGTCGTCCTCCTCGCCGAGAACCGCGGTGTGCGGGTGCTGCTCACCGGCGACGTCGAGCCGCCGGGCCAGGCCGACCTCGCCCGGTTGCTGCCGGGACTCGACGTCGACGTCCTCAAGCTCCCGCACCACGGCAGCAGCCACCAGGACGTCGGCTGGCTCACCTCGCTGCGCGCCGAGCTCGTGCTCGTCTCGGTGGGCGCCGACAACGACTACGGCCACCCGTCGGGGCGCATCCTCGATATCCTGCGCCGCAACGGCTCGCAGGTGCTGCGCACCGACACCGACGGGCCGATCGCGATCGTGCCGAGCGACGACGGCCCGCCCCACGCTGCCACCGGTGGGTGAGCCGTCTCGGCGATCGGTCCGTCGGAGGTGTGTGCGAGGCTGGCGCCATGCGGGCGCAGGACGTGATGGGGCGGGTCACGCTGGTCACGGGCAAGGAGGAGTACCTCGGCGCCCGGGTGGTCGCCGACGTGCGGGCAGCCGTGCGCGCCCACGACGCCGAGGCCGAGATGGCCGATGCCTCTGCCGCCGACCTCACCCTCGCCACCCTCGGTGAGATGGCGGCGCCGTCGCTGTTCTCCTCCGTGCGCTGCGTGGTCGTGCGCAACCTCGAGAACCTCCCCGACGAGTCGGTCGAGGGCCTGCTCGGCTACGCCGCCGCCCCCGTGGACGACGTGGCGCTGGTGCTCGTGCACGGCGGCGGGCCCAAGGGCAGCGGCGTCCTCGGCAAGCTGCGCAAGCTGGGCACGGTCACCGAGCACAAGTCCGAGGAGCTGAAGCCCTCGGAGTTCCCGAGCTTCGTCGCCGCGGAGGTCAAGCGGCTCGGCGCCACGATCGAGCGGGAGGCCGCCGACGTCCTCGTGGAGGCGATCGGGCGCGACCTGCGCTCGCTGGCCGGCGCCGCCCACCAGCTCACCAGCGACTTCCCCGGCGAGCGCATCAGCGAGTCGCAGGTGCGCCGCTACTTCGGCGGCCGCGCCGAGGCGAAGTCCTTCGCGGTGGCCGACGCCGCCTTCGCCGGTCGCGACCGGGTGGCGCTGGAGGAGCTGCGCTGGGCGCTCGACGCCGGCACCGCGGCCGTGCTGGTCACCTCGGCCTTCGCCGGCAGCGCCCGCGGTCTCGCCCGGCTGGTCGGTGCCCCCCGCGGCCTGCGCGACGCCGACCTGGCCCGTGAGGTCGGCGTGCCGCCGTGGAAGCTGCGCACCCTGCGCGATCAGGCCCGCGGCTGGGACGAGGCGGGTCTGGCGCGAGCGATCCGCGCGGTGGCCCAGGCCGACGCCGACATCAAGGGCGCGGCGGGCGATGCCTCGTACGCCCTCGAGCGCCTGGTGCTCACGGTCACCGCGCTGCGCCGCGGCTGACGACCGCGTCCCGCCCCCGAGGCGGGGGAAAACGCAGGAGGGAGCCCCCGGATCCCGGGGACTCCCTCGATGCTGCGTGGCTCCGGACCGGAGCCAGAGCGGCGCCGGCTCAGAGAGCGGCAGCGCGCTTGGCGATCGACGACTTGCGGTTCGCCGCCTGGTTCTTGTGGATGACGCCCTTGGAGGCGGCCTTGTCGAGCTTGCGGCCGGCCTCGCGGGCCAGGGCGATCGCGGTCTCCTTGTCGCCGGCCTCGGCGGCCTCGCGGAACTTGCGGATGCTGCTCTTGAGGCCGGTCTTGACGGCCTTGTTGCGCTCGTGGCGCTTCTCGTTCTGCTTGTTGCGCTTGATCTGGCTCTTGATGTTCGCCACGGGTGTGAACGCCTTACGTGTGATGGGGTGTCTGGTCTGGTCCGGAGCGCATCGCCTGGTGTTCCGCGCCGACGCACGCGCACAGGGTGCGGGCAGGGCGGAACGCAGAAGACGCGACGAGCAAGGCTAACAGCGGCCGACGAGCGCCCAAAATCGGGCCGCGGGCCTCACGACCACCCGCGGCGCTCGGCGATCCAGCCCGCCAGCACGTCGCGCTGCCACGCCTGGTCGCGGCGCAGGTGCGGCGAGGACGACGGCACCGGCTGGTCCGCGGCCACGCACAGGTAGCCGAGCAGGAGGGCGAGCGCGGTGTCGACGTCGTCGGGGTCGACGGCGGAGAGCAGGGGGTGGGCGGCCAGGTGCGCCTCGACGTCGATCCCGTCGCCGCGCGGGCCCGTGAGCAGCCACAGCGAGTCGAGCCAGGCGGGGCCGACGAGCGGGCCCTTCCAGTCGCACAGCCACGCGCGGCCGTCGGCGGCGAGCAGCAGGTTGTCGTCGCGCACGTCGGTGTGCACGAGGGTCTCGCCGACCAGCACCTGCGGAGCCCGCGCCGCGAGCGCACCGAGCTCGTCGGCCCGCGGCCGGTCGATGCGGTCCCACAGCCCGGGCCAGCCGGCGAGCTCGCCCATCAGGGCGGGCACGCCGAGCGAGGGGGCCGGGGTCAGGCGAGCGGCGAGTGCGACCAGCAGGTCGCTGCTGCGGCGCAGGTCGGCCCGACCCCACGGGCGCGCCGGCAGTGCGGCGTCCACGTGCTCGAGGCCCATCGCGAACCAGCCGTCGATCTCCTCAGCCCAGCGCAGCTGCGGCACCGGCAGGTCGCCGGGCAGGGCCGCGAGCACCCGCGCCTCCTCGCGGTAGGCGGTGGCGAAGGCCCGTTGGGCTCGCACGCCAGCCGCCTTGACGAAATGGCGCGAGCCGTCGGCGAAGGTGAGCACGGAGGCGAAGCCGGGCGTGAACCCGCCGCCGGCCGATTCCGCCGCCACCACGGGCGAGCCGGCGTGCTGCTCGACGCGGCGGCGCACCGTCGGGGGGAGGTGGACCCACTCGACCCGCCGGGCCGTGCGTCCGTGCGGGATCGTCGTCAGCAGCACACCGCCCATCATCGCCCGCTCAGCGGCGTGCGGCCTCCAAGCGGCGCACGTACAGCGTGTCGCCGTCCACGCCGCGCAGCGTCACGGTCAATGCCAGGCTGCGTCCGTCGATCTCGACCTCGCCGAAGAACTGGCTGCCCTCCGCCGGCGAGGTGTTCGCGCGCGGGGGAGCGGCGACGAAGTCGGCGCGCGGGCCGAAGGTGCCGTCGAGGGCGTTCGGCCCGAAGGCCCCGGCGTTGAGCGGGCCCGACACGAACTCCCAGAAGGGCTCGAAGTCGGTGAAGGCCGCCCGCTCGGGCGCGTAGTGGTGCGCGGCGGTGTAGTGGACGTCGGCGGTCAGCCACACGTGGTTGCGGATGCCCGCGCGGGCGATCTCGCGCAGCACCACCGCGATGTCGGCCTCGCGCCCCAGCGGCAGTCCGGGGTCACCCTGCGCGAGCCCCTCCTGGGCCGAGCCGTCGGGCACCACGAGGCCGATCGGCAGGTCGGCCGCGATCACCTTCCAGGTCGCGCGCGAGCGCTTCAGCGCCTCGACGAGCCAGGCCGTCTGGCGTCGTCCGAGCACCCCTCCGTCGGCGGACGACGCCGGCTCGGTGTTCGCGGTGTTCGGGTCCTTGTGCGAGCGCATGTCGAGCACGAACAGGTCGAGGTGCGGGCCGTGGTGGATGACGCGGTAGATCCGCCCCTCGGGGTCGGGGGAGGTGGCCGAGGCGGGCACGTACTCGTGGAAGGCCCGCCGGGCACGGGCTGCCAGCACGTCGACGCGCTTCTCGCTGTAGCGCGCGTCGTCCAGGATCTCGCCGGGGTACCAGTTGTTGGTGACCTCGTGGTCGTCCCACTGGTTGACCTGCGAGGTCTCGGCGAGGAAGGCGCGCCAGTTGTCGGCGAGCAGGTTGTAGCGGTACTGCCCGCGGAACTCCGCCAGGGTCTCGGCGACCTTGGACTTCTCGGGTGTGACGAGGTTGCGCCAGGTGCGCCCGTCGGGCAGAGCGACGGTCTCGCTCACCGGCCCGTCGGCGTACACGGTGTCGCCGCTGCAGAGGAAGAAGTCGGGACACCGCGCGCGCATGGCGTCGGCGATGCGGAACCCACCCAGCTCGGGATTGACCCCCCACCCCTGGCCGGCGATGTCGCCGGACCACAGGAAGCGCACGTCCTGCCCGCGAGCCGGGGCGGTGCGCAGGCGGCCGGCGGCGGGAGCGCTGACGGCGCGGTGGTGGTGCAGGTCGACGGCGCGCACGCGGTAGTGCAGGTCGATCCCGTCGGGCAGACCCCGCAGGTCGATGCGGCCGGTGAAGTCGGAGTCGGGACCCACCACCGGCCCGGGAACGGTGCGGCTGCGTCGGAAGCGCGGGTCGCGGCTGATCTCGGCGATCAGGCGGGCGGGACGGTCGCTGCGAGCCCACAGGGTGGCTGCGCCCGTGCGGACGTCCCCGGACTGCACCCCGGACGGCAGGAGCGGTCGGTCGCGGTGCACGAGGAGCGGGGAACCGGTGGCGGCGCCGGCACCGGCGATCCCGACGGCGGCTGCGCCGGCGCCGAGCCCCGCTGCGCCCTGCAGCAGGCGACGCCGGTCGAGCGCGGGGGAGGCGGCGGACGGGTCGGGGGGAGGGGTCACCGAGGAGGGGATGGCCGAGTCCATGGCCGCGACGCTGCCTTCCGCGAGCGAACGTCACGGCATCGGCCGGGAGAGGCGCCGGCGAAGCGCGGACGACGGTTCGGTGAACCTGGGCCGCTCTGGGAGAATGGGCGCACCATGGCGACCGCACCCACGAGCATCCCGCAGCCGGGACGCACCGACCCCGCGATCATCCGCAACTTCTGCATCATCGCGCACATCGACCACGGCAAGTCCACGCTGGCCGACCGCATGCTGCAGCTCACGGGCGTCGTCGACGAACGGGCCGCCCGCGCGCAGTACCTCGACCGGATGGACATCGAGCGGGAGCGCGGCATCACCATCAAGTCGCAGGCCGTGCGCATGCCGTGGACCGTCGCGGACGGCAACGAGGAGGGCGCCGAGCCGGGCACCTACATCCTCAACATGATCGACACCCCGGGCCACGTCGACTTCACCTACGAGGTCTCGCGCTCGCTCCAGGCCTGCGAGGCCGCCATCCTGCTCGTGGACGCGGCCCAGGGCATCGAGGCGCAGACCCTGGCCAACCTCTACCTCGCGATGGGCGCCGACCTCCACATCATCCCGGTGCTCAACAAGATCGACCTGCCGAGCGCGAACGTCGAGAAGTACGCGCTCGAGCTCGCCAACCTCGTGGGCTGCGAGCCCGAGGACGTGCTGCTCACCTCGGCCAAGACCGGTGTGGGCGTCGAGAAGCTGCTCAACGAGATCGTCAAGCAGACCCCCGCCCCCGTGGGCGACCCCGACGCCCCGGCGCGCGCGCTGATCTTCGACTCCGTCTACGACACCTACCGCGGCGTGGTCACCTACGTCCGCGTCGTCGACGGCAAGCTCACCCACCGCGACCGCATCAAGATGATGTCGAGCGGTGCCGTGCACGAGATGCTCGAGGTCGGCGTGATCAGCCCCGAGCCGCTCAAGGCCGGCGAGCTCGGCGTGGGGGAGACCGGCTACCTCATCACCGGCGTGAAGGACGTGCGCCAGTCGCGCGTCGGCGACACGGTCACCAGTCAGCACAACGGCGCCACCGAGGCGCTCGGCGGCTACGAGCACCCCAACCCGATGGTCTACGCGGGCCTCTACCCGATCGACGGCGACCAGTACCCCGAGCTGCGCGACGCGCTGGAGAAGCTCCAGCTCAACGACGCCTCGCTCACCTACGAGCCCGAGACCTCGGGCGCGCTGGGCTTCGGGTTCCGCTGCGGCTTCCTCGGCCTGCTCCACATGGAGATCACCCGCGAGCGCCTCGAGCGCGAGTTCAACCTCGACCTCATCTCCACCGCTCCCAACGTGGTCTACGAGGTCGTGATGGAGGACAAGAGCCGCCTCACGGTCACGAACCCGAGCGAGTACCCCGACGGCAAGATCGCCGAGGTGCGCGAGCCGGTCGTCAACGCAACGATCCTGAGCCCCTCGGACTACATCGGCACGATCATGGAGCTGTGCCAGAACAAGCGCGGCAACCTGCAGGGCATGGACTACCTCTCCGAGGACCGCGTCGAGATGCGCTACACCCTGCCGATGGGTGAGATCGCCTTCGACTTCTTCGACCAGCTCAAGTCCAAGACCAAGGGCTACGCCTCGCTGAACTACGAGTTCGCCGGCGACCAGGCCTCCGACCTCGTCAAGGTCGACATCCTGCTGCAGGGCGAGGCGGTCGACGCCTTCAGTGCGATCGTGCACAAGGAGGCCGCCTACAACTACGGCGTGATGATGGCCTCCAAGCTCAAGGAGCTCATCCCGCGCCAGCAGTTCGAGGTGCCCATCCAGGCCGCCATCGGCGCCCGTGTCATCGCTCGCGAGAACATCCGCGCGATCCGCAAGGACGTCCTCGCCAAGTGCTACGGCGGCGACATCAGCCGCAAGCGCAAGCTGCTCGAGAAGCAGAAGGAGGGCAAGAAGCGCATGAAGATGGTCGGTCGCGTGGAGGTGCCCCAGGAGGCCTTCGTGGCGGCGCTGGCCACCACCGGCCCGGCGGGCGACAAGCCGAAGAAGTAGATCGGCGGCCGGATACCTCCACGTCTCGGGTTTCGCTGCGCGCTGGTCGGAGATGCTCGCGGACAGCAGTCGTGAGGGGAAGTCCATGGGAGAACAGGTCAGCGTGTCCTACGCGGGCATGAAAGCGGTGCGAGCACTGCTGCGCGATCAGTCGGCAGCCGTCAGCGCGGTTGACGATTACCTGCGCGCGGCAGGCGCCTACGAGAGTTCCTGCTTCGACAAGGGGATCCTGTCGGCCTTCTCGGGTTCCTACGACGCCGCCACCGACGACATCTTCGCGTCCGTCTCGGCGGCGCGGTCGAGTTCGGTGCGCATCGTCGAGCGCATCAAGGACGCCGAGGACGATCTGCGTGCCATCGACGTGCGGGTCACCCAGAAGATGATCAAGCTCACCGAGGCGCAGGAGGACCTCATCCCTCCGTCGGTCGGAACCGCCGGGTCGTACCTCAAGATCGGCAGCGCCGAGCCCGAGCCCGATCCAGCGCCCAAGCACCGGCGCGATGTCGGGCCGAAGTCCGCGGCCGGCCTGATCGACGCCGCCGACGCCGCGGCCGGCATCCGCAACCACACCGGACGCATCCTCGACGGTCTCGGCACCCAGGGGGAGATCGACGAGTACCTGGAGGATCACGATGAGTGACGCCCTCCTGCTCGACCTGCTCGACCCCCAGAGCCGCCTCGTCGCGGTCGACAAGGGAAGCGGGAGCCTCGTCGAGGATCTCCGCGACGACTGTGGGGGGATCATCCAGGGGCTCGACTGGATCGTGCGGAAGTTCACCTCCTACGACCTGATCGCGATGATCTTCGACCCGATCTCCGGCGACTTCGCGGGCGTCGAGGCGCTCCAGGACGTGTGGCGAGCCGCCAGCGCGGCGATGGGCGACGTGGCTGGCAACTACGGTGCGCTCAGCCAAGCGCTTCCGAGCGTGTGGGAGGGCGACGCGGCCGCCTCTGCCGCCCACCGGATCCTGCGGATGGGCCAGGGCTTCGACGTCCAGCGCGAGGTCATGGAGCTCGGCGCCGCCTGCCTCGAGTGCATCCTCAACGCTGTCGAGGCCTGCTGCCAGGCGCTGGCCTCGTTGCTGAGCCTGATCGACGACCTCGCGCTCAAGCTGGTCGCCGGTGGGGTCGGTTGGCTGAAGGAGGTCGCGAGCGGAGGCGACACGATCCGCAAGATCATCCGCTACATCGAGGACGCCATCGGCCTGATCAGGGGGCTCGACCAGCTGATCCCCGAGGTCATCGGCAAACTGGCCGAGATCAGCGGCGCCCTGAAGATCATCGAGGCGGTCTTCGCCGGCCTCGCCGCAGCGACGAACGCCGGTCCCGGGCGTGACATCGACGACGTCACGGGCACGCTGTGAGCGACCCGGGCGACCTCACCCAGCTTCTCGCCCAGCTGCGCACGAGCACCGCCAGGGCACGTCAGGCGTCTGCCGCCTACGTGCAGCAGGCGCGTGAGATCCGGGAGTCGGCGGCGCGCGAGAGGTTGCGCACCAGATCCGAGCGCGACGAGGCGCTGAGAACCCTCCAGACCCGCGCCCGGTCGGGCGAGCTCGGCGAGCAGATGCGGCGCATCGCCGTCCGGGTCGATGAGGGCGACGCCAGCTGGGCCGACGTCTTCCGTGCGCGCGACACCTCGCCCGAGGCGCTCGCACTGCGCGAGACCGTGGGACGTGCCGGGGAGGAGTGGCGGCGCTCCCACGCCGCGCCCGACGCGCCCGAGGGTGACGCGGCCGGGCCACCGGACCCATCGGTGCGTGGCCGGTGAGCAGGCCACCCCTGCCGCCGATCACCGACCTCGGTGCCCTCGGACGGGCGTGGCGGGCGGAGTTCCGACGCATCCCCGCCTCCGGCATCAACGTGGCCGGCGGCCTCGCCGCGATCCTCGTGCTGTGGGCGGTGTACCTCTACCTCAGTGTCGCGGCCAGCTTCCACGGCGGCTGGCTGGCCGTCGTCGTGCTCCCTCCTGCCTGGCTGCTCGTGGCCCGAGGGTGGGCCTTCAGCCGCGCACCGCTGATGGGGGGCGGTCTCGTCGCCGCCGTCCTCTCGGTGTGCCTGCCGTGGTGGGCCGGCTGGTACTGAACGGCGTCGGCCTAGATTGGGCTCCATGTCGCCCGTGGCCCTTCCCGTGGGCTTCGCCGGGTTCGCCGACCGCGGGCCGCAGTGGGCGGAGTTCGTCGAGCAGGCGCCGCGCACCCTCGCCGGCCTGATCGCCGAATGGCGCCTGCGGGTGGACGGCGCGCCGACGCACGGGCGTTTCGCGGTCGTCGTCCCGGTGCTCACCGATGACGGCACCGCGGCCGCGTTGAAGCTCGGCTACCTCGACGAGGGCTCCGAGCACGAGGCGCTCGCGCTGCAGCACTGGCAGGGTCGGGGCTCGGTGGCGCTTCTGCGGGCCGCCCCGCGGCGCGGCGCGCTGCTGCTCGAGCGGCTGGAGGAGCGCGATCTCACCGACGAGTGGGACGTCGCCGCCTGCGAGGCCGTCGGCGCGCTCTACGCCGACCTCCACATCGCGCCCCCGCCCCGGCTGCGACGCCTCTCCCACCTATGCGGCCGGTGGGCCGCGCGCCTGCGCGAGCTGCCGCGGTCGACGCCCCTCCCGCCGCGGCTGGTCGAGCAGGCCGCCCACGTCGCGGAGGCGTTCGCCACCGATCCCGCCACCGACGCCCACCTGCTCCACGGCGACCTGCACTACGGCAACGTGCTGGCCCAGGGGGATCCTCACGACGAGGGTCAGTGGCTCGCGATCGACCCCCGACCGCTGGCGGGCGATCCGCACTTCGAGCCGGCACCCTTGCTCTGGCACCGCTTCGACGAACTGGCGGGTGACGTCCGCGACGGGCTGCGGCGGCGCTTCCACGCCGTCGTCGACGCCGCCGGGCTCGACGAGGACAGGGCCCGCGACTGGGCCGTCCTCCGCGCCGTGATCGCCGGGCTCGGTGGCCTGGAGGGCGGCTCGATCCCGCTCACCGCCCGTCAGGATCTGTGGCTCACCACCTGCGTCGCCATCGCCAAGGCCGTGCAGGACTGACGCGCTCGCCCGCGACGCCCACCGGCGGCTGCGAGGATGGGCCCATGAGCGCCACCGGCCCCCGGATCGTCAGCGTCAACACCGGTCGCATCGCCGAGGTCGAGTGGGACGCCGCCGGCCGCACCGCGATCGACAAGCGCCCCGCCCCGGGGCGGGTGCGCGTGGGCGAGCTGGGGCTCGAGGGCGACGAGATCGCCGACACCCGCCACCACGGCGGCGTCCACCAGGCCGTGTACGCCTACGCGCAGGAGGACCTCGCGTTCTGGGAGGCCGAGCTCGGGGAGCCGATCGAGCCCGGCACCTTCGGCGAGAACCTCACCACGGCCGGGCTCGACCTCAACGCGCTCGAGGTCGGCGCGCACCTGCGCGTCGTCCCCGCCGAGGGCGATCCCGAGGACGGCGCGCTGCTCGAGGTCGCCAGCGTGCGCACGCCCTGCAACGACTTCAGGGCTTGGATGGGCGTGAGCGGCTACCGCACCCGCGGCTTCGTGAGGAGGTTCACCGAGGTGGCCCGCCCCGGCCCCTACTTCCGGGTGCTCGAGACCGGCACGGTGGGTGTGGGCGACGGCCTCGAGGTGGTGCACACGCCGGGCCACGGGGTCACCGTGCACCAGATGTTCGTGGCCCTGCACACCGACCGTTCGCAGCTGCTCAGCCTGCGGGAGGTGGCGGGACTCCCGCCCAAGATCCAGCAGAAAGTCGATCGTTTCGTCTTGGAGACGGGGACGTTGCTACCGCCGTCACCAGGCGTGATCTAAGTTACGGGCACCAGTCGGTCTCGGACGAGCAGGCAGGAGTGCCATGCCCATCAATCACGACACCAGTTTCCTCACCAACCTTCCCCAGAACTTCGCCATCGCATTCTGGGAGCGGGTCGAGGCGAGCGGTCCACGCGAAGCCTTCCGCTACCCACGCGGTGAAGCATGGGAATCGGTGACGTGGCGGCAGGCGGGCGATCGCGTCCGCGAGCTCGCCGCGGGCCTCCTCGCGCTCGGTCTGCAGCAGGAGCAGCGCGTCGGCATCGCCTCGGGCACGCGCTACGAGTGGATCATCGCCGACCTCGCGGTCGTGTGCGCCGGAGGCGCCACCACCACGGTCTACCCGACCACCGGGGGAGCCGACACCGCCTACATCCTGGGCGACTCCGAGAGCCGCATCGTCTTCGCCGAGGACGCCGAGCAGCTCGCCAAGCTGCAGGAGTTCCGCGACCAGCTGCCCGAGCTGAGCAAGGTCGTCACCTTCGACGCCTCGCTGGCCGACGGCGACTGGGTGATCTCTCTCGACGACCTCGCCGCCCTGGGCGAGACCTACCTCGGCGAGCACCCCGGTGCCATCGAGGACGTCGCCAAGCAGATCCAGCAGGACCAGCTCTGCACCCTCATCTACACCTCGGGCACCACCGGCAAGCCGAAGGGCGTGCGCACGCTGCACCGCGGGTGGGTCTTCGAGGGCGCCGCCATCAAGGCCCAGGGCATCCTCAACGAGGACGACCTGCAGTTCCTCTGGCTGCCGATGGCACACTCGTTCGGCAAGGTGCTGCTCTCCACGCAGCTCGCCTGCGGTTTCGCCACGGCGATCGACGGCCGCGTCGACAAGATCATCGACAACGTCGCGATCGTGAAGCCCACCTTCATGGGTGCCGCGCCGCGCATCTTCGAGAAGGCCTACGCCCGCATCGTCACGATGACGGCCTCCGAGGGCGGCCTGAAGGAGAAGATCTTCAACCAGGCCTTCGCCGTGGGCACCAAGGTCGACGAGCTCACCCTCGCCGGCAAGTCGGTGCCGCTGCCTCTCAAGCTGCAGCACGGCCTGTTCGACAAGCTGGTCTTCAGCAAGGTGCGCGACCGCTTCGGCGGCCGGATCAAGTTCTTCATCTCCGGCTCCGCGGCCCTCAACGCCGACATCGCCCGCTGGTTCCACGCCGCCGGCCTGCTCATCATCGAGGGCTACGGCATGACGGAGAACTCCGCCGGTGCCACGGTCAACCACCCCGACGCCTACAAGCTCGGCACCGTGGGCCTGCCGATGCCGGGCACCGAGGTGCGCATCGGCGACGGTGGGGAGGTGCAGCTCAAGGGTCCGCACGTCATGGCCGGTTACCACAACCGACCCGACGCCACCGCCGAGGCCTTCACCGAGGACGGCTGGCTGCGCACCGGCGACAAGGGCGAGCTCGACGCCGACGGCTTCCTCACCATCACCGGCCGCATCAAGGAGCTCTTCAAGACCTCGGGCGGCAAGTACATCGCCCCGCCGGCGATCGAGGCCAAGTTCAAGGTCCTGTGCCCCTACGTCAGCCAGTTCATGGTGTTCGGCGCCGAGCGCAACTTCGTCTCGGCGCTCATCACCCTCGACCCCGACGCCATCGCGGGATGGGCGGCCGAGAATGGCAAGGCCGGCGCGTCCTACACCGACCTGGTGCGCGACCCTGCCGTCCTCGAGATGGTCGGCGGTTACGTCGACGAGCTCAACGGGCAGCTCAACCGGTGGGAGACCATCAAGAAGTGGCAGCTGCTCGACCACGACCTCAGCATCGAGTCGGGTGAGCTCACGCCGTCGATGAAGGTCAAGCGCAACGTCGTGGAATCCAACAACAAGGAGCTCATCGACAGCTTCTACAGCTGAGCCAGCTGCGATCTGGCACGAGCAGCACGGCCCGCCCCGTCGGCGCGGACCCTGCGGCTGCGAGGATGGTGAGGTGCCGTCCGCGCTGCCCGAGGGGGATCCCGCACCCGCCGACGGGGCGTTGCCGTCCTCGGCCCTGGCCGAGCTGGGCGCGCGCCCGTTCGGCGTCTACCTGCACGTGCCGTTCTGCAGGGTGCGCTGCGGCTACTGCGACTTCAACACCTACACCGCCGACGAGCTCGGTCTCGGCGTCTCCCGCGCCTCCTACGCCGACCAGGTGATGGCCGAGATCGACCTCGCGCGGCGTGTGCTCGGCTCCGAGGCGCCCACGGTCGCCACCGTCTTCGTCGGCGGCGGCACGCCGACCCTGCTGCCGCCCGACCACCTCGCCCGCATGCTCGGCGGCGTGCGCGAGGCCTTCGGCCTGAGCGCGGACGCCGAGGTCACCACCGAGGCCAACCCCGACTCCGTGGACGACGCCTCGCTGGCCCGCCTGCGCGAGGCCGGCTTCACCCGCATCTCCTTCGGCATGCAGTCGGCCGTGCCGCACGTGCTCGCCACCCTCGACCGCACCCACGACCCCGAGCGGGTGCCGCGCGTGGTCGAGGCGGCCCGCGCGGCCGGCTTCGAGCAGGTGAGCCTCGACCTGATCTACGGCACGCCGGGGGAGAGCGGCGCCGATTGGGCGGCCACGATCGCGGCCGCGCTGGCCTGCGGCCCCGACCACGTGTCGGCCTACGCCCTCATCGTCGAGGACGGCACCGCCCTGGCCCGCCAGGTGCGTCGCGGCGAGGTGCCCGCCCCCGACGACGACGACCTCGCCGACAAGTACCTCCAGGTCGACGAGGCGCTCACCGCAGCCGGCCTCGACTGGTACGAGGTCAGCAACTGGGCCGTGGACGACGCCGCCCGCTGCCGCCACAACATCGGCTACTGGACGGGTGGTGACTGGTGGGGGCTCGGCCCGGGCGCGCACGGCCACGTCGGCGGCGTGCGCTGGTGGAACGTCAAGCACCCGGTCGCCTACGCCGACCGGCTGGCCGGAGGCACCAGCCCGGCGCTGGCGCGCGAGGTGCTCGACGACGAGACCCGCCTCGTCGAGCGCGTGCTCCTCGAGTCGCGCCTGCGCACGGGGCTCCCGGCGGAGTTGCTCGACCGCCTCCCGGGTGCCGAGGCGCAGGTCCCCCGACTGGTCGACGACGGCCTCGTGGAGCCGACGACACCCGGTGGGCCGCTCGTGCTCACGCTGCGCGGTCGACTGCTGGCCGACGCCGTCGTCCGCGCGCTGGTGCCGTGACGCGTCCCTCGGTGCGGGACGTCCTTTCGGCATTCACCTGGAGTTTCTTCTAAGGTAGGCCCGCTACTGGGGTTTCGGTTCGAGCACGGAGGAGGCAGGCGTGGGCCAGGTCATCGGCTACGTCCCGGGTGTCTACGACCTCTTCCACGTGGGGCACCTCAACGCGCTGCGCCAGGCCCGCCCGCACTGCGACATCCTCGTCGCCGGCGTGGTCGCCGACGAGGTCTGCCTGCAGACCAAGGGCGTGCAGCCCACGGTGCCGCTGGTCGAGCGGCTCGAGATCGTCGAGGCGATCGGCATCGTCGACCGGGTCTACGCCGAGCGCACCACCTCGAAGACCGACTCGTGGCGCGAGATCGGCTTCCACCGGGTGTTCAAAGGCGACGACTGGAAGGGCACCGCGAAGGGCGATCGGCTGGAGGCCGAGATGGCCGCCGTGGGTGTGGAGGTCGTCTACTTCCCCTACACGATCCAGACCTCGTCGACGGCGCTGCGCGAGGCGCTCGGCACCCGCGGGGTCTCGTGAGCGACGTCGTCTCCGACGACGGGCTGCTGGTGCCGGCGGGCGATCGCCCGCTGCTCGTCGAGATCGGCGGGTACTACGTCTGGTCCACCACGCCCGACCGTGACGGCCGCCCGGCCTCCGGCGGCGTCCTGGTGCCCTGGCCCGAGGTGCTCCGGCCCCACCTGGTGGGCACCGGGCGCGTGCGCGTGGCCACGGTCGAGGGGGATCTCGTCGTCCACGACGACGAGGTGGTGCTCGGCGGCGGTGACGGCCCGCTCGAGATCGTCGACCGGCGCGGGCGACGCCTGAGCGTCGACAAGGTCGGTCACCTGACCCGGTCATTCGCCGACACCGACGAGGCCATCCGCGAGGAGATCCTGGCGGGTACGCGTCGGGCCATCGACGACCTCCACGAGCACGCCGGGGTGGCCGCCTACCTCAACTACGGCGCACTGCTCGGCGCCATCCGTGAGGGCCGCATGCTGGCCCACGACTCCGACACCGACCTGTGCTACCTCTCGCCGCACGACCAGCCGGCCGACATCATCGCCGAGTCGTACCGCATCACGCGTGCCATGCGTGCGCGCGGCTGGAACGTGCTCCGGATGTCGGGCGGCGACGTCAAGCTGCTCCTCCCGCTGAGCGACGGCGGGGTGTGCCACATCGACGTCTTCGTCGCCTTCCACCTCGGCGGCACCTTCTACCAGCTGGGCAACCGCAGCGGTCACCTGCCGCGCGAGGCGATCGTGCCGTTCTCGACCATCGAACTGCACGGCCACGAGTTCCCGGCCCCGCGCGACCCCGAGGCGATGCTCGCCTTCCTCTACGGGCCGAACTGGCGCACTCCCGACCCGTCGTTCCGCTACGCCGATCCGGTCGACGGCGTGCGCCGCCTCGACGGCTGGCTGCGCGGCTGGCGCACCGACATGGGCAGCTGGACGGAGTTCTTCGCCCCGCCGGGCGTGCTCCGCGTCGAGCAGACCCCGTCGCCGTTCGCGCAGTGGGTCGAGCCGCAGCTCGGCGACCTCCCGGTCGTCGACATCGGCTCCGGCACCGGGCGCGACGCCATCGGCTTCGCCCGGAGCGGGCGGCGCGTGCTGGCGCTCGACCACTCGCGCGGCTCGGTCGCCCTCGTCCGGCGTCGCGCCCGCCGGGCCAAGGTGCAGCTCGCCGCCGAGCAGATCATCCTGGGCGAGCTGCGCTCGACCCTCACGTGGGGAACCCAGCTCGCCCGCGACCCGCACCACCTCTACGCCCGCGACCTCCTCGGCTGCCTCGAGGAGGAGGCCACCGAGCAGTTCTGGCGCCTGGCCCGCCTCGCCCTGCGCCCCGGCGGCGGCCGCCTGTTCCTGGAGTTCGCGGCCCGGACCCCCACCGCCCGCGCCGTGGACGACGAGCTGGCGCCGCTGGTGCGACGCCTCGACCCCGACGACGTCCGCGCCGCGATCGAGCGCACGGGCGGTGTCGTCGAGCACCTCGAGGTGCGGCCCGGTCACGACATGCTCGGGCACCCCGATCCGGCCGTGTGCCGCATTCGTGCCGCCTGGCCGCCGGCTCCCGGCGCGAGGCTCGTCGCGCCTCCCGCCGCCGAACATCCCGTCCCCGCGGCACCACCCCCCACCGATCCCAGCCCCAGCGAGGAGCGAGCATGACGAGCAGCGAGCACGAGGGCCGCCTGCGGCGCTTCGCCAAGGAGCACCTGCCGGAGTCGGTGGTCCACCGCATCCAGGGGGGCGAGAACCCTGCGGTCGGCGAGGCCCGCACCCTGCGCGCACGCGTGCGCGCGCTGGAGGCCGAGGTGCAGGAGAACCGTCAGCTCAACCGCCGCATCGCCGAGCTCACCGACCTCGTCGTCGAGCTGCTCGTGCCCCTCGAGGCCCGCGACACCGCGCGCGTCGAGGAGGTCCTGGAGAAGTACCGCCAGGGTCTGTGAGCCCCGCCGCTCGCCGCTCGCGCCCGGCCGTCCGGGCGAGGGGGCCGATCAGACGAACCGGTCGGCTCAGCCGACCGTGACGAAGTCGATCAGCTCCTCGACCCGGCCGAGCAGCTCGGGCTCGAGGTCGGCGTAGGAGTCGACGCGTCCGAGGATGTGGCGCCAGGCGCGGGCGATGTCGGCCTGGTCGCGGTGCGGCCAGCCGAGGTGCTGGCACACGCCCTTCTTCCACTCGATGCTGCGCGGGATCGTCGGCCAGCGCTCGAGCCCCAGCCTGGCGGGCTTCACCGCTTGCCAGACGTCGATGAAGGGGTGGCCCACGATCCGCACGTGCCCGCCGTGCGGCCCGCGCAGGATGCCGGCGGCGATGCGCGACTCCTTCGAGCCGGCCACCAGGTGGTCGACCAGCACGCCGACGCGACGCTCGGGGCCGGGCTTGAAGTCGCGCAGGTGGTCGGCGAGGTCGTCGACGCCGCCGAGGTACTCCACCACCACGCCCTCCAGGCGCAGGTCCTCGCCCCACACCTTCTCGACCAGCTCGGCGTCGTGGCGGCCCTCCACGAAGATCCGGCTGGCGCGGGCCACCCGCGCCGCGGCCCCGTGGACGGCGAGGGAGCCGCTCGCCGTGCGGGTGGGCGCCTTCGGTGCGCTCGCTCGCACCGGGGCGGTGAGGATGACCGGCTTGCCCTCGAGCAGGAAACCGGCGCCGAGCGGGAAGGTGCGACGCTTGCCGCGGCGGTCCTCGAGGGTGAGCGTGTCGAGGTCCCGCTCCACGGCGACGATCTCGCCGCACCAGTCCGTGGTGACCTCCTCGACCACGAGGCCGAGATCGGCGGGGGTCTCCACCGCGCGCCCGCGGCGCGGTGCCGACCAGTCACCGGACAGGACGTCAGAGCCGTAGCGATCCACGTCGCAGGAGCCTAGGCGTCGCCCGCCATCGGGAGGCGGCGACGCGCCTGCGGCGAGGTCAGCAGCGCTGCGCGGACGGCGGCGGCCACCACGTCGTCCGGGAAGGGCCAGGTGCCGCGCCGCACGACGTCGTCCACGCTCGCGCCGGCGTGCAGCAGCTCGCGGATACCCTCGCCGACGGCGCGGATGTCGTCGCACTGCTGCTCGACGAATCCACGATCGACCAGCGCCCCGTGCCCCGGGACGACGACGGTGCCTCCTGTGACGAGGGTGAGCACGAGGTCCAGCGTCGACGCCCACTCCAGCGGGTAGGAGTCGTCGCCGTAGGCGGGGGGCGCCGACTCCTCGAGCAGGTCGCCGGCGAGGACGACGTCGGCGTCCGGCACGCGTACGACGAGGTCGCCCCCGGTGTGGCCGCGGCCGAGATGCACCAGCTCGACCTGGCGGTCGTCGAGGTCGATCACCGCGGCGCTGGAGAAGGTGACGTCCGCCGCGACGATGTCGGTGGCGACGACCTCGCCCGCGCGGGCGTCGCCCGACGCGGCGGCGTCCGCGTGCTCACGCTTCGCCCGCTCGCCGGCCGGGCGGGTGCGCGCGGCGGCGGTGTCGGTGGCGTGGACCGGCACGCCGGGGTGACGGGCGAGCACCGCGCCGTTGCCGAAGGTGTGGTCGAAGTGCTCGTGGGTGTTGACCGCCGCGACGAGCCGCCGATCGGGGGAGGCGAGGCGGCCGAGTGCGTCGAGCACCTCCTCGCCGGCGACCCGGGACCCGTGGGGGTCGACCAGCACCAGGCCACGATCGCCCGCGATCGCGGTGACGTTGAGGTCGAGCCACGGGTGGCGCAGCACCCAGACGCGATCGGCGATCTCGGTGAAGTCGGTCACGTGCCGACGGTAGCCGCCCGAGCCCGCCGCGGAATCCTCAGCCCGCGTCGACCAGGAGGGCGTCGCGGAGCAGCACGCCCAGGTCGGCGGGGTCGGCGGCCTCCCGCCCGAACGGGATCCAGCACTCGTCGGCACCGTCGCGGGTGACCCACCGCACGACCAGGCCGGTGGCCCGCAGGTCGGCGAGCCGGGCCCCGACGATCTCCTCGATGCCTCGTCCGAGCCGGGCGGCCACCGCGCGACGCAGCTCGGCGTGGTGGTGGTCGCCGGCGTGCTCGGCGGTGCGCTGCAGGTAGCCGCGGTTGAGGCGCAGCCCGGGATCGGAGAACTCGGACAGCGGCACGATCGCCGCGCTGCCCGGCTCGGACCGGCGCGCCAGCATGGCGCGCTGCGGCGTGAGGGCGATCTGCACCCACTGCTCCTCGCAGCACTCGCAGGTGCGCGTGCACGCGGGCTCGAGGAAGCCGCACAGGTGCAGCAGGGCGTCGCGCTCGACACCGTCGTCGCCGCCGAGGCCGCTGTGCAGCGTGAGGACGGCGCCCCGGCGCTCCCGCGCGGCCGTCGCCAGCGCGGAGTCGGCGGGCACGGTGAGCACGGGGCGGCCGTCGGCGTCCTGGAGTCGCAGCTCGTCGTCGGCGAAGCCGTCGGTGAGGTCGTCGACGCCGTCGACCACGAGGTGCGCCTCGCGCGGGCACGACACGATGCTGCGGGCCGCGACCGCGAGGGAGCGGGCGGGGGAGTCCGGGCGGGACGGCGCGGAAGAGGACATCGGTGTGGCTCCTGTGGGGGTCGGGGGCGGGGACGGTGGCCCTCGCATTCACCAAGGCAAGGCTTGCCTAACTGTATGTCGCGATGCGACGGAAGGGAAGTGTCGAGGGGCCCGACGTCACCGTTGCCGCGCACCCCGGCGGTAGGCTTGGCACTCGCGGGAATCGAGTGCCAGGGCCCCGCGAGCACGGATGCGGCGAGGAGGTGGAGATGCAGGAGGAACGACGCCTGGCCGTCCTGCGCGCGATCGTCGAGGACTACGTGGCCACCGAGGAGCCGGTGGGCTCCAAGTCGCTCGTCGAGCGCCACCAGCTCAACGTCTCGCCCGCCACCATCCGCAACGACATGGCCGCGCTGGAGGAGGAGGGCTACCTCCACCAGCCCCACACCAGCGCGGGGCGGGTCCCCACCGACAAGGGCTACCGGCTGTTCGTCGACCGGCTCTCCACGGTGCGCCCGATGTCCTCGGCCGAGCGCCGGGCGATCTCGAGCTTCCTCGACGGCGCGGTCGACCTCGACGACGTCGTCCACCGCTCGGTGCGGCTGCTCTCGCAGCTCACCCGCCAGGTCGCTGTGGTGCAGTACCCCACGCTGTCGCGCTCGACGGTGCGCCACATCGAGCTCGTCGCCCTCACCCCCTCGCGCCTGCTGCTCGTGCTGATCCTCAGCACCGGCCGCGTCGAGCAGCGGCTGGTCGAGCTCGACACCGAGCTGGCCGACGACGACCTCGCCGCGCTGCGCTCGCGGATCAACCTGGCCGCCACCGGCGAGCTGATCGCGGACGCCGTGGCGGCGTTGCAGGCGCTGGCGCCGCGGGCCGCCGAGCCGGCGTCCGAGCAGGAGGCGGGGGCGGTGCTCGACCCCGCGGCCGCCGTGGTCGAGACGCTGGTGGAGGCGATGAGCGACCACCGCTCCGACGAGCGCATCGTCGTCGGCGGAACGGCCAACCTCGCGCGCTACGGCGACAGCTTCGATACGGCGGTGCGCCCGCTGCTCGAGGCGCTTGAGGAGCAGGTGGTGCTCCTCAAGCTGCTCGGCGAGGCCACCAGCGGCGGCGCCGTGACGGTGCGCATCGGCACGGAGGGCCCCTACGAGGAGCTCTCCTCCACGAGCGTGGTCGCCACCGGCTACGGGCCCGGCGACGCGCTGGCCTCCCTGGGCATCGTGGGCCCGACCCGAATGGACTACCCCGGAACGATGGCGGCGGTGCGCGCGGTCGCGCGCTACGTCTCCCGCATCCTCGACGAGAGCTGAGAAGAGAACCGTGAGTCAGGACCTCTACGAACTGCTCGGCGTCAGCCGTGACGCCGATGCCGACGCCCTCAAGAAGGCGTACCGCAAGCTGGCGCGCCAGCTGCACCCCGACGTCAACCCGGACCCGGAGAGCCAGGAGCGGTTCAAGCAGGTCTCGGCCGCCTACGAGGTGCTCTCCGACCCCCAGAAGCGGGCGGCCTACGACCGCGGTGGCGACCCGTTCGCGGGCGGTTTCGGCGGGGGCCAGGGCGCGGGCTTCTCCTTCAGCGACATCATGGACGCCTTCTTCGGCGGGCAGGGCGGCCCGGGCGCGGGCGGCCGGGGTCCGCGCTCACGGCAGCGCCGCGGCCAGGACGCCCTCATCCGGCTCGAGGTCGACCTCGCCGAGGCCGCCTTCGGCGTCGCCCGCGAGCTGAAGGTCGACACCGCCGTGCGCTGCACCACCTGCGACGGCGACGGCACGGCGCCGGGCAGCGAGCCCATCACCTGCGAGACCTGCCAGGGCGCGGGCGAGGTGGCACACGTGCAGCGATCCTTCCTCGGCGAGATCCGCACCCTGCGCCCCTGCGCGGCCTGCCGCGGTTACGGCTCGATCATCCCGGACCCCTGCCGCGACTGCGCCGGTGACGGTCGGGTGCGCTCGCGGCGCACCCTCACGGTCAAGATCCCCGCCGGCGTCGACACCGGCACCCGCGTCCAGCTCTCCGAGCAGGGTGAGGTCGGGCCCGGAGGCGGCCCCGCGGGCGACCTCTACGTCGAGATCAACGTGCTGCCCCACCCGGTCTTCGAGCGCCACGGCAACGACCTGCACTGCACGGTGTCGGTGCCGATGACGGCGGGTGCCCTCGGCACCACCATCACCCTCCCGACCCTGGAGGCCGACCTCGAGCTCGAGGAGTCCGCGGAGCCGGTCGAGAGCAGCTTCCAGCTGCCCGTTCCGGCCGGCACCCAGTCGGGTCACCAGGTGGTGCTGCGCGACCGGGGTGTCCCCGGTCTGCGCGGCGGGCGCGGCTCGCTGATCGTCACGATCGCCGTCGAGACGCCCACCAAGCTCGACGCCCGCCAGCAGGAGCTGCTGCGCGAGCTCGCCACCCTGCGCGGCGAGGAGCAGCCCACCGGCGACGTGCGACCGGCCCACAAGTCGGTGTTCGGTCGCCTCCGCGACGCCTTCACCCACTGAGCGGGCGCTCGCGGTGACGCTGCCCCAGCACCTCGTCCCCGACCTCGCGGGCGTCGCTCCCGGCGCGACGGTGACGGTGGAGGGCGACGAGGCGCACCACGCCGTCGTCGTCCGCCGACTGCGGCAGGGCGAGCGCCTGCAGCTGAGCGACGGGCGGGGTCGCGTCGTCCTCGGCACGATCGCGGCCACCGCGAAGCGCACCCTCGACGTCACCGTCGAGGAGGTCGTCGACCACCCGGAGCCGGTGCCGCGCATCACCGTGGTGCAGGCCCTGCCCAAGGGGGATCGCGGCGAGCTCGCCGTCGAGGTGCTCACCGAGATCGGTGTCGCGCGCATCGTGCCGTGGGCCGCTGAGCGGAGCGTGGCCGTCTGGAAGGGCGAGCGGGCGGCCAAGTCGCTCGCGCGCTGGCGCTCGACGGCTCGGGAGGCGGCCAAGCAGTCGCGCCGCGCGTGGCACCCCGAGGTCACCCCCATGGCCGGCACCGACGAGGTGGTCGCACTCCTCGAGGCGGCCGAGGCGGGCGTCGTCCTGCACGAGGACGCCGCGACCCCGCTCTCCGAGATCGCCCTGCCGCCGACTCCGGGCACGGGCGCGGGCATCGCGATCGTCGTCGGTCCCGAGGGCGGCCTCAGCGACACCGAGGTCGCCCGGCTCGCTCAGGCCGGCGGCGTCCCGGTGCGCCTCGGCACGGAGGTGCTGCGCACCTCGACCGCGGGTCTCGCCGCCGCATCGGCCCTCCTCGCCCGCACCCCCCGCTGGGGCGGCTGAGCCCTACGGGCCGATCGGCTCAGCGCACGACGATGGTGCGGGTGTCGACGTCCGGTCCGCCGCCCTCGCCGGACGACGGGTCGTCGGTGGCCACCACGAGCCGGTAGCGCCCCGGCCTCAGGCTGCTGACGTCGATCCGCGTCGTCCAGGGATAGAGCCGATCGACCCAGCCGGCGGCGTTCGAGTACCCCGTCAGCAGCACCGCGCCGGCGTCGTCCTCGATCCTCCACGGCACCGTGGCCTCGAAGGAGCTCGCACGCCCGGAGGCGGTGAACACGTCGTCGACCTGCGCCCCCTCGGCCGGCGCGGTGATGCTGGCGAGGGCGAGGACGTCGAGCTCCGGCTCGCTGCCGAGCCCGGGGCCCACGGTGACGCCGAGCAGCGTCGTGACGGGCCGGCCGTCGACCTCCGCCCGCACCGGGAGGCCGCGACCGGCCGGCCCGGCCGCCGAGCGCAGCGTGTACACCAGCTGCTGCACCGCCAGCGAGGCCTGCCCGGGGGTGAGGCCCGCGGCCTGCGTCCAGGTGTCGTCGGCCAGGCCGACCACGAAGGCGCCGTCGCGCAGCTCCACCGAGGCGAAGCGACCGGTGGGCCACAGGCTGCGGTAGTCGGGATCGCCGGGGGAGCGTCGGCTCGCGGGCGCCGCGAGCAGGTCGGCGGCGCCGACGAGTCGGTCGTCACCCGGAATCCGGTGCAGCTCGGGGTAGAGCCGCTCGCCCCGCGGCGTGTCGCCGACCAGGTACACCGCGGTGACGGTGCCCGGCCCGTCCGTCGCCGTGGACGACGCCGCACTGCCGCCGGCTCCGCCGCCCGTCCTGCCGCCCGTCCCGTCGTCGCCGTCCGCCGAGGTGCTCGCGGACGACGACGGGCTCGCCGCCGGGGTCGGATCGCCGGAGGCCTCGCACCCGCTCAGGACCAGCAGCAGGCCCAGCAGCGCAGCGGCCCACGCGGCGGGGAGCAGCGCCCGACCGGGTCGGGGGAGTCGTCGCGCGGGGGGTGCGGACCTCGGTGCCGGAGACGCCATGGGCCCATCATCGCGCCGGATCGGCCTCCGGCGCGGGAGCGCGGGGCCCTAGCCTGGGGTGGTGAGCACCCCGTCAACCGATCCCGAGTGCCTGTTCTGTCGCATCGTCGCCGGCGAGATCCCCGCCGAGATCGTGCACGAGGGCGAGCGCACCGTCGCCTTCCGCGACATCGCCCCGCAGGCGCCGACGCACGTGCTGGTCGTGCCCCGCGCCCACACGCCCAACGCGCCCGCGACCGCCGAGGACGACGCCGCCGCCTTCGCCGAGATCGCCCTCACCGCCCGCACCGTGGCGCGGGCCGAGGGCCACGAGGACTTCCGCATCGTCTTCAACTGCGGGGCCGGCGTCGGCCAGACCGTCTTCCACACCCACGCCCACGTGCTCGCGGGCCGGCCGATGGGCTGGCCCCCGGGCTGAGCCGCGGTGATCCGGGCGGGCGGCGAACCCGATGGGCGGGCGTGGGCGGCTCCCGTAGCATGGTGGGGTCCCCGTGACCGATCAGGAAGGCCGCCCGCTCCGGGCACCGATGTCAGAGAGCAACCCCCAGACACCCGCCCATGGCGCCGGTCGCCGCACCGTCACGGTGCCCACCAGCATCGACATGGTCACCCTCTTCGGTCCTGCCGACGAGCACCTCGCGATCATCGAGCGTCACGCCGGTGTCGAGGTGCACGTGCGCGGCAACCGCATCACGCTCGCGGGTGAGCCGTCCGACATCCGCCTCGCCGAGCGGGTGATCGACGAGCTCGTCGCGATCCTGCGCACCGGCCAGGGCATCACGCCCGAGGTGGTCGAGCGGGTGGAGTCGATGCTGCGCGCCGAGACGGCGACCTCCGAGCGCCCCGCCGACGTGCTGTCGCTGAACATCCTCAGCAACCGCGGTCGTTCGATCCGCCCGAAGACGCTCAACCAGAAGCGCTACGTCGAGACCATCGACGCGCACACGATCACCTTCGGCATCGGCCCGGCGGGCACGGGCAAGACCTACTTGGCCATGGCCAAGGCGGTGCAGGCCCTGCAGGCCAAGCAGGTCACGCGCATCATCCTCACGCGCCCGGCTGTCGAGGCGGGCGAGCGGCTGGGCTACCTGCCCGGAACCCTGAGCGAGAAGATCGACCCCTACCTGCGTCCGCTCTACGACGCGCTGCACGACATGCTCGACCCCGAGTCGATCCCGAAGCTGCTGGCGGCGGGCACCATCGAGGTCGCGCCGCTGGCCTACATGCGAGGTCGCTCGCTCAACGACTCCTTCATCATCCTCGACGAGGCGCAGAACACCACGCCCGAGCAGATGAAGATGTTCCTCACCCGCCTCGGGTTCGGCTCCAAGATCGTCGTCACCGGCGACGTCACCCAGGTCGACCTCCCGTCGGGCACCACCTCGGGCCTGCGCATCGTCGAGCAGATCCTCGACGGCGTGGAGGACCTCGCGTTCGTGCGCCTCACCGCCGGCGACGTCGTGCGCCACAAGCTGGTGGCCAGCATCGTGGCCGCCTACGACGACTTCGACGCGCGCCGCGAGGCCGCCCGCGAGGCCCGCGCCCAGCAGTCGGGTCAGCAGTCGGGTCAGGGAGACCAAGCATGAGCATCGAGATCCTCGACGAGTCGGGCTCCGGTCTCGACGTCGAGCACTTCTCCCGGCTGGCCCGCTTCGTGATGGACCGCATGCGCGTCCACCCCCAGGCCGAGTTGTGCATCAAGGCTGTCGACGAGCCCACGATCGCCGAGCTCAACGAGAAGTGGATGGAGAAGGAGGGCCCCACCGACGTCCTGGCCTTCCCCATGGACGAGCTGCGCCCCGGCCTGGTGAACGAGGAGCCCGAGGAGGGTGTCCTCGGTGACCTCGTGCTGTGTCCCACGGTCGCCGAGCGCCAGGGCGAGGCGGCCGGTCACGGCACGCTCGCCGAGCTCGAGCTGCTCACCACCCACGGCATCCTGCACCTCCTCGGCTACGACCACGCCGAGCCGGAGGAGCACGCGGTGATGTTCGGCCTGCAGGACCAGCTGCTCGCCCAGTGGCGCGCGGTCGACGAGGCGCCGGAGCCCTCCGGCCCCGCCGACTGAGCCGGGGCCACCGGTGATCTCCGGCAGCGTGGCGCCCCTCGGCGTCGCGGCCGTGCTCGTCGTCCTCGCGGGACTGTTCGCGGCCGCCGACGCTGCCATCGCGGGCTTCTCGCGTGCGCGGGCCCAGGAGATGGTGCAGGAGGGCCGCTCCGGTGCGGTCCGGCTCATCGCGGTGCTGGACGACGCCCGGCGCCACCTCAACACCGCTCTGCTGCTGCAACTGCTGTGCGAGATCGCGGCCATCGTGGTCGTCACCCTCTACATCGACGAGCGCGTCGACGGCTCGTGGTGGGCGCGCGGCGGCTTGGCCCTGGGCATCATGCTCGTGGTGTCGTTCGTGGCGATCGGCGTGGCTCCGCGCACCGTGGGGCGCCAGCACGCCGAGCGGGTCGCGGTGCTGGCCGCCTGGCCGCTCACGGCGCTCACCACCGTGCTCGGGCCCCTGCCCAAGCTGCTGATCCTGGTGGGCAACGCGATCACGCCGGGTCGCGGTTTCCGCGAGGGACCGTTCCAGACCGAGACCGAGCTGCGTGAGCTCGTCGACATCGCCGAGGCCTCCGAGCTGATCGAGGCCGACGAGCGGCGCATGATCCACTCGGTCTTCGAGTTCGGCGACACCACCGTGCGCGAGGTGATGGTGCCGCGCGGCGAGGTGGTGTTCATCGAGGCGCACAAGAACCTGCGCCAGACCCTCTCGCTGTTCCTGCGCTCGGGCTTCTCACGGGTGCCGGTGATCGGGGAGAACCTCGACGACGTGCGCGGCATCGCCTACCTGAAGGACGTCGTGCGCCGCGACTTCGAGGCGCCCGACGTCGAGCTGACCCAGCGCGTCGAGGAGATCATGCGCCCGGTGCACTGGGTGCCGGAGTCGAAGCCGGTCGACGACCTGCTGCGCGAGATGCAGGCGCGTCGCCAGCACGTGGCGGTGGTCGTCGACGAGTACGGCGGCACGGCCGGCCTCATCACCATCGAGGACCTCCTCGAGGAGATCGTCGGGGAGATCACCGACGAGTACGACGTCGCCGAGGTGGAGGTCGAGCGGCTCGGCCCGGACGACGACAGCCCGGTGCGGGTGCCCGCGCGCTACCCCGTCGACGACCTCGACGAGATCTTCGGCCCCGAGGTGCGCATCGAGGAGGAGGACGTCGACTCCGTCGGCGGCCTGCTCGCCAAGCACCTCGGACGGGTGCCGATCGCCGGCTCGTGGGTCGAGGCCCACGGCCTGCGCTTCGAGGCCGAGCAGGCGGCGGGACGCCGCAACCGCATCGGCACCGTCCTCATCTCCCGCGTCGTGCCGGCCGACGACGGCGAGGTCGACGCGCCCCGCTGACGCCTCTCGTGCGGCCTCCGGTGCGGCCTCCGGTGCGGCTCAGACGCCGGGGACGATGCGCAGGTCGCGCACCGCGCCGCCATCGAGCGCGGCCAGCGCCTCCTGGTAGGCGGGGGAGTCGTGGGCGGCGATCGCGGCCTCGCCGCTGTCGAACTCGATGAGCACGGTGCGCTGCTCCAAGCCGTGCTCGTAGGTCTTCTCCGGCAGCCCGCGGGCGATGAAGCGCCCGCCGGCGGCGGTGATGGCCGGCCCGGCCAGCTCGGCGTAGGCGGCCAGCTTGTCGGCGTCCAGGACCTCGCGGTAGTTGCTCACCCAGTAGGCAGTCATGCCGCCATCCTGCCGCACGGCCGGGTCCGCGATACTCGGGGTCATGAATGCCTCCGGCCCCGCCGACCTGTCCACCGAGGACGCCAAGCTGGTGACCCTCGCCCGGGCCACGCGCGCCCGCATCGGTGCCGCGGAGGGCGCGGCCGCGCGCGACACCGATGGCCGCACGTACGCCGCTGCTACGGTCGACCTGCCCTCGCTGCGCCTCAGCGCCGTGCACGCGGTGGTGGCCATGGCGGTCGCCTCGGGGTCCGCCGGGCTCGACGCCTGTGTGCTGCTGGGGGAGGCCTCCGCCCTCGCGGACGACGACGCCGCGGCCCTGGGCGACGTGGCCGGCCCGGAGGGGGTCGTCGTCCACCTCGGCGACGCCCGGGGTCGGGTGGCCGCGACCACGCGGGTGACGCGCGCCGGGGAGTAGCCCGCCTCCCGCGGGCGCGGGCGTCACGGTCGTCGAGGGCCCCCGTCTGGGCCTCCCGACGCGGGGTAGCCGCTCTGGTGAGCCCTCACCGGGCCGCAATGCGCACGTGATCCGCGAGGAGTAGGTTCCCCCCATGAGTCGACCGCCCATCGCTCTACCGCCCCGTGAGGCGCACGAGATCGCCGTTCGGCGCCTCGCCGAGTCCTACACCGAGATCCCCCCGGGGAGTCCCGTCCGCCTGGCCAAGCGCACGACCAACCTGTTCCGCACCCGCGCAGTCAGCCGGGCTCCCGGTCTCGACGTCAGCGGTCTCGACGGCGTCATCGAGGTGATGCCCGACGCGCCCGACGGTCCCGTCGTCGACGTCCAGGGCATGTGCACCTACGAGCGCCTCGTCGAGGCGACCCTGCCGCACGGCCTCATCCCCTACGTCGTGCCGCAGCTGCGCACTATCACCCTCGGCGGTGCCGTCACCGGCCTCGGCATCGAGTCCACGAGCTTCCGGCGCGGGCTGCCCCACGAGTCGGTGGTGGAGATGGACGTCTTCACCGGCGCCGGCAAGGTGGTCACCACGCGGCCCGGCGACGCGCTGTTCGACGCCTTCCCCAACTCCTACGGCTCGCTCGGCTACGCCACCCGCCTGCGCATCCGGCTGCTGCCGGTGCCCGGCTTCGTGTCGCTGCGCCACGTGCGCTTCGACGACGGCGCCGCCGTGGTCGCCGCGATCGAGCGGATCTGCGCCGAGAACGCCTGGGAGGGCGAGGAGGTCGACGGCCTCGACGGCGTGTCCTTCGGCCCCGGGGAGCACGTGCTCACGCTCGCGCGTTTCACCGACGAGCCCGGCCCCACCTCTGACTACACCGGCACGCAGGTGTTCTTCCGGTCGCTGCAGACCCGCAGCACCGACCGGCTCACGATGCACGACTACCTGTGGCGCTGGGACACCGACTGGTTCTGGTGCTCCGGCGCCTTCGGTGCCCAGCACCCGCTCGTCCGCCGCGTCTGGCCGCGGCGGCTGCGGCGCTCCGACGTCTACATGAGGCTGCTCCACCTCGACCAGCGCTTCGGCATCGCCGACCGCCTCGACGACCGCGCCGGCCGCCCGCGCCGCGAGCGCGTCGTCCAGGACGTCGAGGTGCCGGTCGAGCAGCTCCCGACCTTCCTCGACTGGTTCGACCGCGAGGTCGGGATGCGGCCGGTGTGGCTGTGCCCACTGGTCTCCACCGGCGCCCACGACGGCGGGCAGTGGCCCGTCTACCCCCTGGAGCCCGGTCGCGTCTACGTGAACATCGGCTTCTGGGGCACCGTCCACGTCGGCCCGGAGGCCCCCGAGGCGCCGAGGAATCGCGCGATCGAGGAGAAGGTCAGCGAGCTCGGCGGCCACAAGTCGCTCTACTCCGAGGCCTACTACGACCGCGCCACCTTCGAGGCGCTCTACAACACCGCGGCGCTCGACGCCGTCAAGCGCGAGCACGATCCCGACGACCGACTGACCACCCTCTACGACAAGGCGGTGAAGAGCCGATGAGCAACCAGCGCGCCCCCCGCGGCATCGCTCCGACGATCGCATCCCTGTTCCCCGACGGCCTCCCGCTCTCGCTGCGCGCCTACGACGGCTCGAGCGCCGGACCCTCCGACTCGCCCTACGGCCTGGAGCTGGTGCGCGAGCGCGGCCTCTCCTACATCATGACCGCGCCCGGGGACCTCGGCCTCGCCCGCGCCTACGTGGCGGGCGACCTGGTCCTGCACGGCGCGCACCCCGGCGACCCCTACGAGGCGTTCTCGCTGCTGAAGGACTCCACCGACTTCGGCGTCCCGGGCCCGCTCGAGCTCATCAATGTGGTGCGCAGTTTGGGGCTCAGCCACCTGCTGCCGCCCGCGCCGCCCCCGCAGGAGCACCTGCCCACCTGGCGCCACCGACTCGAGGGCCTGCGCGGCCTCGGCGTCGGGCTGGGCCTCGGACGCCACTCCCACGAGCGCGACGCCGAGGCCATCCACCACCACTACGACGTCTCGAACACCTTCTACGAGTACGTGCTCGGCCCTTCGATGACCTACACCTGCGCCGTCTTCCCCGACGAGGGCGCGAGCCTCGAGGAGGCCCAGGAGCACAAGTACGAGCTCATCAGCCGCAAGCTCGACCTGAAGCCGGGGCAGCGGCTGCTCGACCTCGGCTGCGGCTGGGGCGGCATGGTGCGGCACGCCGCGAAGCACCACGGCGTGAAGGCGCTCGGCGTCACGCTCTCGCGCGAGCAGGCCACCTGGGCCCAGGAGGAGATCAAGCGCCAGGGTCTCGACCACCTCGCCGAGGTGCGCCACCTCGACTACCGGCGCATCGAGGAGGGCGACTTCGACGCCATCAGCTCGATCGGGCTCACCGAGCACATCGGCGTCGACAACTACCGGCCCTACTTCGCCTTCGCCCACGACAAGCTGAAGCCGGGCGGGCGCATGCTCAACCACTGCATCACCCGCCACGACAACATCAGCCGCTCCACCGGTGCCTTCATCGACCGCTACGTCTTCCCCGACGGCGAGCTCGCCGGGTCCGGCACGATCGTCAGCGCCGCCGAGAACGCCGGCCTCGAGGTCCAGCACCACGAGAACTTCCGGCTGCACTACGCCCGCACGCTCGCCGGCTGGTCGCGCAACCTCGCCGAGAACTGGGACGCCTGCGTCGCCGAGACCGACGAGGGCACCGCCCGCGTGTGGGGCCTCTACATGGCCGGCTCGCGCATCGCCTTCGAGCGCAACGAGATCCAGCTGCACCACGTGCTCGCCACCAAGACCGTGGACGGAGACAGCGCCTACCCGCTGCGCCACGACTTCGGCGTCTGAGCACGTCGCGGACGACGGTCGCACCCCCGCCCCGGCTCCCGTGCGGATGCCGGGGCGCGGGGCGCGACTGGCTAACCTTGGCCAGTGAGCACCCGGGCCCAGCAGTACGCCGCGGTCGTCACCGACCGCACCGCGCTCTCACCGCACCTGGTGCGCCTCACGCTCACCGTGCCCGGGTTCGCGAGCACCACCATCCCCGACGAGTGGGTCGGCCTGGTGGTCCCCGGCCAGTTCCAGAGCCGCTACTACACCGTCGGCTCGATCGAGGCCGAGCGCCTGGTCCTCGATGTGGTCGTGCACGACGTCGGCCTCGTCACCGAGTGGGCGGCCGGCGACCCGGTGGGCGACGAGGTCGTCGTCACCGAGGCCAAGGGTTCCTTCCTCCCTCCCGCGGACGCCGGGTGGCTGCTGCTCGTCGGCGACATCACCGCGCTGCCCGCCATGGCCCGGATCGCGCGCGAGCGCGGCGGCGACCTCCCCACCCGCGTCGTGGCCGAGGTGCCCGACGACACCCGTCTCGACGGCTACTTCCCCGACGGCGTCGAGGTCACCTGGCTGCCCGTCCCCGGCGACGCCGCGAGCCGCCTCGCCGAGGTCGTCGCGCGTCTCGACTTCCCCGAGGGCCCGGGCTACTTCTGGATGGCCGGCGAGTCGGCGCAGATGCGCGCCATCCGCAAGCACCTGATGCGCGAGCGTGCGCTGCCGAGCACCCACTACGACGTGATGGGCTACTGGCGGGCGGTGGCCCAGCGTCGTCCACGAGCCGTCGACCCGGGGCCCATCTGGCGCGCCGGCAAGGCCGCGGGCAAGAGCGACGAGGAGATCTGGGCCGACTACGACGCGGCGCGGGAAGCAGAGGGATGAGCCGATGAACCGAGCCGACGACAGCGACGCCGACGTCGTGCGCGACCAGGCCGACGACGAGCGCGAGGAGCCGACGCCGACGGACCTCGCGGACGACGAGATCGACGGCGAGATCGATGACGAGATCGACGACGAGGAGGAGTGGGACGACGAGTTCGGCGCGCTCCCGCCCCCGGCGCCCGCCGCGGGCCTCGGCCTCCTCGGCGGCGCGGAGGTGGCCGAGGGCCACCGCAGCGGCTTCGCCTGCTTCGTGGGCCGGCCCAACGTCGGCAAGTCGACGCTGACCAATGCGATCGTGGGCCAGAAGATCGTCATCACCTCCGACAAGCCGCAGACCACCCGCACGGTCGTGCGCGGCATCGTGCACCGCCCCGACGGGCAGCTCGTGCTGGTCGACACCCCCGGTCTGCACCGTCCGCGCACCCTGCTGGGCGAGCGGCTCAACGACCTGGTGCGCACCACCTGGGCGGAGGTCGACGTCGTGGCCGTGTGCTTCCCGGCCGACGAGAAGATCGGCCCCGGCGACACCTTCCTCGTCACCGAGCTGGCCAAGGTGCGCCGCACCACGAAGATCGCGGTCGCGACCAAGACCGACCTCGCCGCCCCCGACCGCATCGCCGAGCACCTGCTCGACATCGCCGAGCTCGGCCGCACCACCGGCACCGAGTGGGCCGAGATCGTGCCCGTCTCCTCGGTGGGCGGCGATCAGATCGACCTGCTCGCCGAGATCCTCGTCGGCCTCATGCCCGAGGGACCGCCGCTGTACCCCGACGGCGACCTCACCGACGCCCCCGAGGAGATCCTCGCCGCCGAGCTGATCCGCGAGGCCGCTCTCGACGGTGTGCGCGACGAGCTGCCGCACTCGATCGCGGTGGTCGTGGAGGAGATGGGGCTGCGCGAGGGCCGCCCCGACGACAAGCCGCTGCTCGACATCCACGCCAACCTCTTCGTCGAGCGCGACTCGCAGAAGGGCATCGTGATCGGCCGCAAGGGCGCGCGCCTGCGCCAGGTCGGCACGGTGGCGCGTCAGCAGATCGAGGCCCTGCTCGGCACGCCGGTCTACCTCGACCTGCACGTCAAGGTCGCCAAGGACTGGCAGCGCGACCCGCGCCAGCTGCGCCGGCTCGGCTTCTGATCGCTGTGCCTGCGGGCCGGCGGCCTCAGTCGCGCGTCCAGCAGCGACCGAAGGTCTGGCCGGCCTTCCACTGCTCGGCGGTCGGCCACTCGTAGCCCCACTCGAAGGCCAGCGGATCGTCCGCCCGGTCGGCCGCGGCGTTCTCGCACCGGCTGCGGCCGGCGGCGCGGACGACATCCACGCCGGGGTACGCGCCCGCCTTCAGGGGGACCGACTCGATGGCGCGCCAGGTGTGGCGCGCCGAGCATGGCACGCGCTGGAAGTTGCGTGCGCCGGGGGCCGCCGTGCCGCACATCGCGTAGCGGTCGGGCAGCCGGTCGCCGGCGAAGATGCCGCGCAGGCTCCCGGTGATCGGCGCGAGCTGAGAGGCGCGCGCGAGGACGACGGCGTCGCAGCGGTACCACTCCGCCCCGGCGTCGGACTGCTCGACGGTCGGGGTGAACCACACGGGTCGGATCATGCTGAGCTGCAGGGAGGTCGCGCTGCCGCCGAGGTAGCGGCGCAGTGCGGCCGGGCAGCTCGCGCCGACGCGGGCTTGGACGCGGGTCGAGTCGACGGCAAGCAGGTGGCCCTCGACCACGGCGTCGACCCGTCCGACGGCGACGGTCTGCGTGGTGTGCGCGCCGGTGCAGGGCACCGGCTCGGCGGTGGACGTCGGAGCGATGGCCTCGGCGTAGGTGAGTCGGTAGCAGCCGTTGCGGGGCGGAGCCGCGGGTGGCGCGGCAGCCGGGGTCGGCTTCGCGGAGGTGGGCGCCGCGGTGGGCGTCGGGCTCGGTGCGCCGTCGCCGCTGCACCCCGCGAGGGCGATCAGGGCCGTCACGAGGCCGATGAGGAGGACGCCCGGCCGCCGCCCGCTGGCGCGGGTGCCGGCGAGGTCGGGGGAGCGGTGCTCGCGTGCGGGGGATGTCATGACGTCGTCCTCGCCCAGCACACCGAGCGGCGGATCCCGGCCTGCCACTCGGCGCGGTGGAAGAAGGTGTAGCCGTACTCGAACTCGGCCGGATAGTTCAGCCAGGCCTTCACCGAGGCCGAGCAGAAGGAGCGGCTGCGGCTCTCCATCACGCGGTCGCCGGGGTACTCGTCGCTCGGCTGCCCGATCTTCACGGTGGTGACCGCACGCCAGTCGTGCTTCTCCGAGCAGGGCACCTTCACGCCGTCGGCGACAGTGGCGCCGCGGGCGCAGCTGAGCCAGGCCTCGTCGGGCCGGCCAGCGAGGATGCCGCGCGAGGAGGCCGGCAGGGGGCGGTAGGCGCTGCTGGCGCTGTTGCCCCCGATGATGTCGCAGCGGAACCAGCGCGCGCCCTTGCGCCACGCCTTCTCTGAGGGGCGGAACCACGCCCAGCTCAACGTCGTGCGCAGCACGAGGCTCTCGTCGGCGCCGACGAAGTCGGCGAACCCGCGCGAGCACTCCCGGTAGGCGTGGCGCGCGATGCCGGCGTCGCCGTAGTCGGCGTCGTCGTACTGCTTCGGCAGCTCTGCCACCGCGAAGGTCTCCGCGGTGTGAGGTCGCGAGCAGGGGACCGTCGCGGTGGCGTTGGCCGGCAGGCGCACGTCGTCGGGCGTGAGGTTGCGGCACAGCCCCGCCTGGGGCCGTGCGGTGCTGTCGACGAGGTCGGGGTCGGTGTTCGCGCCCTGCTCGGTCGTGCTGCAGGCGGCCGCGGTGAGGGCCAGCGACACCACCGCCCCGGCCAGGGCACTGCGGCGCCGGACGGACCGAGCCGGGCGGGCGGCGCCGGCCGCTGTCCTCATCTGGTCCTCCCTCGATACGGGCGCGGGCACCCGAGCCCGTGTGGTCCGCTGCTCTGGGCGGTGGACGTGGCGTGTGCTCACGCGGTCGCCGCGTCGGCGAGCAGTGCGGCGATGGTAGCGCCCAGCTCGTACGCGGCCGTGATCGCGCCGTCGTCCACGGGGCCGAGGAGGCACAGCGGTTGGTGGCCCGCCCGCCAGCCCAGGGCCCCCACGATCGACTCCACGGACCGCCGCGCGCCGGTGAGGTCGTAGCGACCGTGCAGCAGCAGCCCCCACGGCCGTCCTGCGGTGGCCCCGGCGCCGGTTGCGGGGGTGCCACCGTCGTCCAGGCTGCCACCCACGGCGAGGAAGGTGGAGTCGAAGAAGTGCTTGAGGGCGCCGCTCATGTAGCCGAAGTTGCCGGGGCTGAGCAGCACGTAGGCGTCGGCGGCGAGCACGTCGTCCGCGTCGGCCTCGAGCGCGGGGCGCGCGACGACGTCCACGGGGGAGAGCGCCTGCACGTCGTCGTCGCGGGCTCCCGCGAGCACGGCCTCGAGCAGGCGGCCCAGGCTCGCCGACGGCGCATGGTGGACGACGAGGAGCCGGGGCATCCGGGCAGGGTAGCCCGCCGCCGGTCGAGTGGTGGGCTACGATGACCGCGTCATGGTGCGAGCCCTCCTTCTTAGCGGCCGCAGCGAGGTCTGACCAGCCGGACCCCTCGCTGCGGAGTGAGTCGTGTGCCCGGCGTCCCGGATCCGGACGCGATCAGTCCCGGACGACACCACCAGCTGAGGAAGTCATGACCAACCAGCGCGTCACCATCCCGTCGCAGCAGCCCAGCGGCATGCCGTACCACCGCTACACGGCCTTCGAGCCGGTCACGGTTCCCGACCGCACCTGGCCCGACCGGCGGATCACCGCCGCACCGCGGTGGCTCTCCACCGACCTGCGCGACGGCAACCAGGCCCTCATCGACCCGATGAGCCCCTCGCGCAAGATGAAGATGTTCGACCTGCTGGTGCGCCTGGGCTACAAGGAGATCGAGATCGGGTTCCCGGCCGCGAGCCAGACCGACTTCGACTTCGTGCGCCAGCTCATCGAGGGCGACCGGATCCCCGACGACGTGCGGGTCTCGGTGCTCACCCAGGCGCGTGAGGACCTCATCAGCCGCACCGTCGAGTCGCTGGTCGGCGCCGACAAGGCCACCGTGCACCTCTACAACGCCACGGCGCCGCTGTTTCGCCGGGTGGTGTTCGGCGTCTCGGAGGCCGAGTGCGTCGCCATCGCGACCCGCGGCACCGAGTGGGTGATGAAGTACGCCGAGCAGCTGCTCGACGGCACCGACTTCGGCTACCAGTACAGCCCCGAGATCTTCACCCAGACCCCCACCGACTTCGCCCTCGAGGTGTGCGAGCGGGTCTCCGACGTGTGGCAGCCGGAGGAGGGGCGCGAGATCATCCTCAACCTGCCCGCCACCGTCGAGATGTCGACGCCGAACACCTACGCCGACCAGATCGAGTACTTCGGCCGGCACCTGACCCGCCGGGCACACTCGGTGATCAGCCTGCATCCGCACAACGACCGCGGCACCGCCGTCGCCGCCACCGAGCTCGGTCTGATGGCCGGCGGCGACCGGGTCGAGGGCTGCCTGTTCGGGCACGGCGAGCGCACGGGCAACGTCGACCTCGTCACCTTGGCGATGAACCTGTTCAGCCAGGGTATCGACCCGCAGGTCGACCTCTCCGACATCGACGAGGTGCGGCGCACGGTCGAGTACTGCACCCAGCTGCCGGTGCACCCGCGCCATCCCTACGCCGGCGACCTCGTCTACACCGCGTTCTCCGGTTCGCACCAGGACGCCATCAAGAAGGGCCTGGAGGACCTCGACCGGATCGCGGCCGAGCAGGGCAAGCCGGTCGGGGAGGTGCCGTGGGAGGCTCCCTACCTGCCGATCGACCCGAAGGACGTCGGTCGCACCTACGAGGCCGTCATCCGCGTCAACAGCCAGTCGGGCAAGGGCGGCGTCGCCTACGTGCTGAAGGCCGAGCACAGCCTCGACCTGCCGCGTCGGGCCCAGATCGAGTTCAGCCGCGTAATCCAGCAGCGCACCGACGCCCAGGGCGGCGAGGTCACGCCCGAAGAGATCTGGTCGATCTTCCGCTCCGAGTACCTCGACCGCGAGGAGCCCTACAACCTGGTGAGCTTCTCGTCGGTCACCGACGAGGCCGGCGAGGACCGCCAGGAGGTCCACCTCCAGGTGCGCGGTGAGCAGCAGAGCTTCACCGGCATGGGCAACGGTCCGGTCGCGGCCTTCGTCGACGGCATGCGTCAGGCGGGAGCCGACATCCGTGTGCTCGACTACGCCGAGCACGCCCTCTCCGCCGGCGGCGACGCCCTCGCGGCCGCCTACGTCGAGGCCGAGATCGCCGGCGAGATCGTGTGGGGCATCGGCATCCACCACAACATCGTCACCGCCTCGCTGCGCGCGGTCGTGTGCGCGGCCAACCGCGCGCAGGCCGTCACGATCCCCGCGGGAGCCTGACGTGGCACGACCCACGCTGGCGGCCGAGAGCGTCGGTCAGGTGCTCGTGGCGGGCCGGCACGGCCGCCACCGCCTGGAGTTCACCGAGTACGGCTCCGGCGAGGCGTGGGTCGTGCTCCTGCCCGCGCTGCTCGGCTCGCGCGCCGACCACGACCGCCTGGCGCGGGTGCTCGCGGGCGCTGGTCTGCACGTCCTCGCTCTGGATCCGCTCGGCCACGGCCGCTCCGATCGCCCGGCCGACCCGCTGGCCCACTCGGTCACGGTGGCCGCCGAGCACGTGGTCGCCCTCCTGGACGACGTCGGCGCGCCGCGGGCGGTCCTGCTCGGCACCTCGTGGGGCGCCAACGTGGCCCTCGAGACCGCCACGATCGCGCCCGAGCGGGTGGCCGGGCTCGTGCTCGACGCACCGGTGCTCGACAACGCACTGGCCGCCCAGCTCGCAGTGCTCGCGCCGGTGCTGTACGCCGCCCGCTTCGCCCCGCTCGCCCTCGGCGCCGCCGGAGCAGCCACCCGCCTCGGCTCCGCCGTCACCCCCGCGCCGTTGCGCCCCCGCCCGCTCGGCCGGGTCGCCGCAGCACTCCGCGCGGGCAGTGGGCCCGTCGCCGCGCTCGTGCACGGCACGCTCTTCGGTCGTCTCGCGCCGTCGGCGGTCGAACGCGCCGCGCTGCGGGTGCCGACCCTCGTGGTGGCCCGCCGCCGCGACCCCCTCCACCCGGCCTCCGATGCCGCGCTGGTCGCCGGCGAGATCGACGGTGCCGTGCTCGAGGTCGCGCGCGAACGGCGCGAGTGGGCGCGGCGTCCCGAGCGCCTCGACCTCGCGACCACCGCCTTCGCGCTCGAGTGCCTGCGGGCCGAGCGGACCCGCCGCCCCCGCCGCTCGCGCTCCAGCTGACCGCGCGGCCGGATCGGCCGGATTCACCGGCCGGCCGGTGAATCTGGCACGTGGACGACGGAACTCCGTCGTCCAAGTGCCAGTTTCCTCGTCCCAGTACGCCGATTCGGGCCGCGACCGGCTGCCTTCGCGGACGACGCGGCGCGCGCGACCGGCGTGATCGGCGACATCCGCGGTGCCGTCTCGAAGCCGCTCGGCGAGCAGCGCGAGTCGTTCGTCGTCCGAGGCGCTTCGACCTCGCTGCCGCCGGCTTCGCGCCGGAGCGACGGCGCTTGGAGCGGACTTGCCATCTGCGCCGATCACGTCGACCGCGGTTCCCGTCGGGTGTGGCAGGCTGCGGGCATGACACGTCTCGGGAACGGTCGTCAGCGAGCTGGCCACCGCCTCACCACCGCCCTCGTCGCGCTCGTCGCCGGCGGTCTTCCGCTCGCCCTCGCCACCCCGGCCCACGCTGAGGGCTACTCCTTCCGCGACCGCTCCGGTGATGCGGTGCTGATCGACGAGGCCGGCGTCGGCACCACCGCCTCCGACCAAGCGGCGGGTGACGTCGTCGGGGTGGCGATGGCCCACACGAACACCGAGATCGCCGTGCGCGTGCGGCTGCGCGCACGGATGCCCGCCACTGACTGGACGCTGCGCGTTCAGATCAAGACGCCGCGCGGTCCGTACGCGGCGAACCTCGGCCGCTCCGGGCGCTCGGGCGGTCTCGTCCTGACGCGTGGGCCGCAGGACGCACCCCAGCGGTGCGCGGGTCTGCGCAGCCGCTACCTCGACGCGACGCACCAGGTGATCCGCGTGGTGGTGCCCCGCACCTGCCTGCAGCGCCCGTCCGCCGTCCGCGTGGCCGTCGCCGCCGTCGTCGTCCCGTCCGAGGGGCGCTTCTTCGCCGACGACGCCCTGCTTCGCGACTTCGTGGACCCCGACCGCGACCTGGTCTACTCTCCCCGCCTCTACCGGGGGTGAGATGCCGGATTCACCGGCCGGCCGGTGAATCCGGCACGTGGACGACGGAACTCCCTCGTCCAAGCGCCAGTTTCCTCGTCCCAGTCGCCCCGTCGGCGAGCGCGGCGACGCCGTCCGCGGCGCCTGTCGAGGCACAATGGCCAGGTGCTCTACCGTGACGAGGCGCTCGTGCTGCGCACCCGCAAGCTGGGTGAGGCCGACCGCATCATCACGCTCCTGACGCGCGAGCACGGCGTCGTCCGCGCGGTGGCCAAGGGGGTGCGTCGCACGACCTCGCGCTGGGGCTCGCGGCTCGAGCCGTTCACCCCCGTCGACCTCCAGCTCGCGCAGGGCCGCAATCTCGACACCGTCACCCAGGCCGAGACCAAGGGGGCCTACGCCGCCGCGCTCGGCGCCGACTACGACCGCTACACCGCCGGCACCGCGATGCTCGAGACGGCCGAGCGCCTCGTGGTGGAGGAGCGCGAGCCTGCGCGCCAGCAGTTCACGCTGTTGCTCGGCGGTCTCGCCGCCATGGCAGGCGGTGGACGACGCCCCGCCCACGTCCTGGATTCCTACCTGCTCCGCGCGCTCGCGATCGCCGGTTACGCGCCGACCTTCGTCGACTGCGCGCACTGCGGTCGCCCGCCGGTCACCTCCACCGGCGAGCTGGTGACCCACCGCTGGTTCAACCCCTCGATGGGCGGTGTGCTCTGCTCCACCTGCCGCATCCCCGGCTCTGCCACGCCGGCGCCCGAGACGCTGCACCTGCTCGGGGCGCTGCTGGCCGGCGACTGGCCGGTCGTCGAGGCGGCCGAAGCGCGCCACGTGAAGGAGGCCAGCGGTCTCGTGGCCGCCTTCGTGCAGTGGCAGCTCGAGCGCGGTCTGCGCTCGCTGGCCTACGTCGAGCGGTGACGGCGGCGACGCCTCGCGTGCGACGCCGCCCGGCGCTGCGTCGTCCACGGCGCCTGAGAGACTGCCGCCCGTGACCCGAGCCTCTCGACGCGCCCGCGCCGCGGCGTCCGCCCGCGGCCCGATCCGCCCGCCCACCCCGCACCCGTCGGGGGTGCGCCCGCCGGCGATCCCGGCCGAGCTGGTGCCGCACCACGTGGCGATCGTGATGGATGGCAACGGCCGGTGGGCCAAGGAGCGCGGCCTGCCGCGCACGAAGGGGCACGAGGAGGGCGAGTCGAGCCTCTTCGACGTGGTCGAGGGCGCGATCGAGCTCGGGGTGAAGGCGATCTCGGCCTACGCGTTCTCGACGGAGAACTGGTCGCGCAGCCCGGATGAGGTGAAGTTCCTGATGGGCTTCAACCGCGACGTGATCAGGCGGCGTCGCGACGAGATGCACGAGCTCGGGGTGCGCGTGCGCTGGGCGGGCCGGGCGCCGAGGCTGTGGCGCTCGGTGATCAACGAGCTCAAGGTCGCCGAGGAGCTCACCCGCCACAACGACGTCCTCACGCTGACGATGTGCGTCAACTACGGCGGCCGCTCCGAGCTCGGGGACGCCGCCCGCGCCCTCGCGCAGGACGTCGCCGCGGGTCGGCTCAACGCCGACCGGGTCGACGAGCGCACCCTCGGCCGCTACCTGTACGTGCCCGAGCTGCCGGACGCCGACCTCATCTGGCGCACCTCGGGGGAGCAGCGGCTGTCGAACTTCATGCTCTACCAGGCCGCGTACGCGGAGTTCGTGTTCTCCGACGTGCTGTGGCCAGACGTCGACCGGCGTCATCTGTGGCAGGCGGTCGAGACCTACGCGCGGCGCGACCGGCGCTACGGGGGAGCCGTGCCGAACCCGGAGGCGCCGCCGGGCCCGGACGAGGGCCCCAAATCAGAGAATGAGATTCGTTCCCATTAGAGTGGGTGCATGCTCGCCCTCCGCCCCGTGCGCACCCTCTCGACCCTCGCCGCCACCGCGCTCGCCCTCGCCGCGCTGAGCGCGTGCGGCGCCAGCGGTTCCGGCTCCGGCTCGGACGACGGCCGCATCGCCATCGTCGCCTCCACCAACGTCTACGGCGACATCGCGTCGGTGGTCGCCGGTGATCGCGCCGACGTCACCAGTCTGATCACCAGCCCGTCGCAGGACCCCCACGAGTACGAGGCCTCGGCACAGGACCGCCTGCGCGTGGGCAAGGCCGACATCGTCATCGAGAACGGCGGCGGCTACGACCCGTTCGTCGACACCCTGCTGGAGGACGCCCGCTCCGAGGCGACGGTGATCGACGCCGTCGACGTCTCGGGTCTGGAGCCGAAGGACCACGACAGCGACGGTGCCGACGGCGACCATGCCGAGGGCGAGGAGCACGGGAGCGAGGAGCACGGGGCCGAGGAGCACGGGGCCGCGGGCGACGACCACGGCCACATCGAGGGCTTCAACGAGCACGTCTGGTACGACTTCGGCGCGGTCAAGGCCGTGGCCGCACGCATCGCCGACACCCTGGCCGAGCTCGACCCCGACAACGCGTCGTCCTACCGAAGCAACGCCGAGGGCTTCGAGGCCAAGGTCGACGACCTCGCCGCCCAGGCGCAGAAGCTGCGCACCTCCGCCCAGGGGCGCGGTGCGGCGATCACCGAGCCGGTGCCGCTCTACCTGCTCACCGCCGTCGGCCTGGTCAACAAGACGCCGGCGGAGTTCAGCGAGGCGGTCGAGGAGGGCGCCGACGTGCCCGCACGGGTGCTCCAGCAGACCCTCGACGTGGTCCGTGGCGACTCGGTCGCTCTGCTGGCCTACAACGAGCAGGCGGCCGACAGCACGACGGAGCAGGTGCGGGCCGCAGCTGAGAAGGCCGGCGTCCCGGTCGTCGACTTCACCGAGACCCTCCCCGAGGGCGGCACCTACCTGACCTGGCAGCAGAAGAATCTCGACGGCATCGCCGCGGCCCTACGCTGAGCCCATGACCGACCTCTCCCGTGCGGGTGACCGCCCTGTCCTGCGCCTGCGGGACGCGTCGGTGGCCTTCGGGCACCGCACGCTGTGGTCGGGGCTCGACCTCGACGTCGCCGCCGGCGAGTTCATCACCGTGCTCGGCGCCAACGGCTCGGGCAAGTCGACCCTCCTCAAGGCGGTGCTCGGACTGCGGGCCCTGTCGGCCGGCTCGATCGAGGTGCTCGGGCGCCCGGCGCGGCGAGGCAACCGCAGCATCGGCTACGTGCCGCAGCAGCGGCTCATCCCGGCCGGCACCCCGATGCGGGGTCGCGACCTGGTCAGCCTGGGCGTCGACGGTCACCGCCCGGGTCTGCGCCTGCGTGGACGACGCGCGATCGCCGCCCGCGTCGACGCCGCCATCGAGGCCGTCGAGGCGAGCCGCTTCGCCGCGCGACCCGTCGGCCAGCTCTCCGGTGGCGAGCAGCAGCGCCTGCGCGTGGCACAGGCCCTGGTCGCCGATCCGGGTCTGCTGCTGTGCGACGAGCTGCTCATCAGCCTCGACCTGCACCACCAGCGCGCCGTGAGCGGGCTCGTCGACCGTCGCCGTCGCACGGCCGGCACCCCCGTGCTGTTCGTGACCCACGACGTCAACCCCGTGCTCGCCATGACCGACCGGGTGCTTTACTTCGCCGCTGGCCAGCACCGGCTCGGCGTTCCCGAGGAAGTGCTGCGCTCCGACGTGCTCAGCGAGCTCTACGGCACCCGTGTCGACGTCGCGCGCATCGGCGAGCGGCTCGTCGTCCTCGGAGCACCCGACCACCACCAACCGCACCACCCCGATCGCGTCGAGGTGCACCCGTGAACGACGACTGGTGGAGCCGGGTCTTCAACTTCCAGGACTACGGTCAGCTCCTGGGACTCGTGCAGAACTCCCTGATCGCCGCCGCCGTGCTCGGGATCGTGGGCGGTGTGATCGGCGTCTTCGTGATGCAGCGCGACATGGCCTTCGCCGTGCACGGCGTGAGCGAGATGTCCTTCGCCGGTGCGGCGGGTGCCCTGCTCTTCGGCGTCGGCGTGGTGTCGGGTGCGCTCGTGGGCGCCGTCGTGGCTGCCCTCGCGATCGGACTCCTGGGGGCACGGGCTCGCGATCGCAACTCGGCGATCGGCGTGCTGATGCCGTTCGGCCTCGGCCTCGGCATCCTGTTCCTCGCGCTGTTCGACGGGCGCGCGTCGAGCAAGTTCGGCCTGCTGACCGGGCAGATCATCTCCGTCGATGGCCCCGACCTGGGGCGTCTCATCGCGATCTGCCTCGTGGCGCTCGTCGTGCTCGTGGCCATCTGGCGCCCGCTGATGTTCGACAGCCTCGACCCCGACGTCGCCGAGGCCCGCGGCGTTCCCGGTCGTGCGCTGTCGCTGCTGTTCATGCTCGCCCTCGGCCTCGTGGTGTCGGTAGCGGTGCAGATCGTCGGAGCGCTGCTGGTGCTGGCGCTGCTGGTGACGCCCGCCGCTGCGGCGCTGCGGGTCTCCGCCTCACCGGTGCTGGCCCCGCTGCTGAGCGCGGCCTTCGGTGTCGCGGCGGCGGTGGGCGGCATCCTGCTCGCGCTCGGCGGCTCGCTGCCGATCAGCCCCTACATCACCACCATCTCGTTCCTGACCTATCTGGCGTGCCGGGTGATCGGCAGCGGCCGAGACCGCTCGGCCCGATTGGCGGTCTAGCGGTCCCGCAGGCGCCGGCGGTGCCCCCGGCATCGGTGGCCGTAGAGTGCCGCTGTGCTGGTGGTCAACAGGTTCCGCGATGAGTCCGCACACTCGGCGGCGAACGGGGGCGGGGCGCTGCAGGCCGACCTGTTCGCCGTCCGCGCCCTGCTGGCGGGGCAACCGGGTTACCGCGAGGGGACGCTGGGTCGCAGCCTCGACGATCCGTCGCTGTGGGTGCTGACCACACGCTGGGAGAGCGTCGGCGCCTACCGCCGCGCCCTGTCCTCCTACGAGGTGAAGCTGCACGGCGTGCCGGTGCTGAGCCGCGCCGTCGACGAGCCGAGCGCCTACGAGGTCGTCGAGCCCGACACCGTGCTCAACGTCGCCTCGGCTCGCGTAACCTAAGGGGCTGCCCCGCCCGGCCCTCGGGCACGGGCGATGACCACCCCTCTCGTCCGGCAGCCAGCCGGGCACGTCCCGTGAAGGAATCCCCGTGGCCAAGCCGCCTCCGTCCACCGTCGACCAGGTCGTCTCCCTCGCGAAGCGCCGCGGCTTCGTCTACCCGTGCGGCGAGATCTACGGAGGCACCCGCTCGGCCTGGGACTACGGCCCGCTGGGCGTCGAGCTCAAGGAGAACATCAAGCGCCAGTGGTGGCGCTCGATGGTGCAGAGCCGCGACGACGTCGTCGGCCTCGACTCCTCCATCATCCTGCCGCGCGAGACCTGGGTGGCCTCCGGTCACGTCGGCACCTTCACCGACCCGCTCACCGAGTGCCAGTCGTGCCACAAGCGCTTCCGCGAGGACCACCTCCAGGAGGACTACGCGGAGAAGAAGGGCATCGAGAACCCCGACGACGTCGACATCAACGCCTCCGTCGCCTGTCCCAACTGCGGCACTCGCGGCGCCTGGACCGAGCCGCGCGACTTCCAGATGATGCTGAAGACCTACCTCGGCGTCATCGAGGACGAGTCGGGCCTGCACTACCTGCGTCCCGAGACCGCGCAGGGCATCTTCCTCAACTTCGCCAACGTCGTCACCTCGCAGCGCATGAAGCCGCCCTTCGGCATCGCCCAGATCGGCAAGAGCTTCCGCAACGAGATCACGCCCGGCAACTTCATCTTCCGCACGCGCGAGTTCGAGCAGATGGAGATGGAGTTCTTCGTCAAGCCCGGCGAGGACGACGAGTGGCACCAGTACTGGATCGACACACGCACCCAGTGGTACGTCGACCTCGGCATCGACCCCGACAACCTGCGCCACTACGAGCACGCGAAGGAGAAGCTGTCGCACTACTCCAAGCGCACCGTCGACATCGAGTACCGCTTCAACTTCGCCGGCTCCGAGTGGGGTGAGCTCGAGGGCATCGCGAACCGCACCGACTTCGACCTCTCCACCCACGCCGAGCACTCCGGCAAGGACCTCTCGTACTTCGAGCAGGCCACGAACACCCGCTACACCCCCTATGTCATCGAGCCCGCGGCCGGTCTCTCGCGCAGCCTGATGACCTTCCTCGTCGACGCCTACGCCGAGGACGAGGCCCCCGACACCAAGGGCGGGGTGCGCAAGCGCACGGTGCTGCGCCTCGACCCGCGCCTCGCACCGGTCAAGGCCGCCGTGCTGCCGCTGAGCCGCAACGAGGACCTCACCCCGCGGGCCCGTGCGGTCGCCGCCGAGCTGCGGGCGAACTGGAACATCGACTTCGACGACGCCGGCTCCATCGGCAAGCGCTACAGCCGTCAGGACGAGATCGGCACGCCCTACTGCGTCACCGTCGACTTCGACACCCTCGACGACCAGGCCGTCACCGTGCGCGAGCGCGACACGATGAGCCAGGAACGTGTCGCGTTGAGCCAGCTGTCGGCGTACTTCGCTGCGAGACTGGTGGGATGCTGAGGCCTCTCGCCCGTCCCGCCGGCGTCGCTGCGCTCCTCCTCGCCCTCGCCGCCACCTCCGCGTGCGGTGGGGGCGAGGACGACGACCGCCGCCCGTCGGCGGGTCGGTCCGGCTCCCCGAGCGTCGCCGCGTCGGCGGGGGAGAGCGCCACGTCGCCCTCGGGTGCGTCCTCGTACCTGCCGGTGCCCGACGGCGTGACGCTGACGCCGCCCGGGACGGCACTGAGCCTCGGCGCGCAGGGCGTCGTCGCCTTCGAGCGGCGCCAGGGCCAGGTGGGCGTCCTCGGTGTCGAGGTCCGGCGTATCGAGCCGACCACCTTCAAGCGGTCCTTCGCCGGCTGGAGCATCGACCCCACCACGGCTGCGTCCCGGATCCCGTACTTCGTGCGGGTGCGCGTCACCAACCTCGGCGACCTCGACCTGGGCGGGCTGAAGCTCGACAGCCTCGTCTATGCCGACGACGGCGCGACCCTCGAGGCGCCCAGCTACTACCTGCGCACCCAGCTGCCGCGCTGTGTCGGGGGGCCGCTGCCGCGCCGCTTCGCCAAGGGCGCCTCCGTCGAGCTCTGCCAGGTGTACTACCTGCCGCGCGATCGCCGGCTCGAGGCCATCGCCTTCCCGCCGTTCGGCGGAGCGGCCCCGATCACCTGGTCCGGGCCGTACAGCAAGGTCGGCCGGGTGGGCGCGGCACCGCCGAAGGCCGTCGCCGCGAGCGGGTCGGCGACGCCGAGCCCCTCGGCCACGTCGAGCGCCTCGTCGGCACGTCCCACGCCCACCCCCACGCCCAGCCGCAGCGTTCCGCCGCCGGTGGTCCCGCTGGTGCCCGCGGGCAGCCGCACGCCGACCGTCCCCTCCGGATCGGCGACGCCGTGAGCGCACTGCGGCTCGGCGACCTCGAGGTGCCGGTGCCCGTCGTCCTCGCGCCGATGGCGGGCATCACCAACGCCGCCTACCGCCGCCTCTGCGCCGAGCACGGTGCGGGGCTCTACGTCTGCGAGATGATCACGAGCCGCGGGCTCGTCGAGGGCGATGAGACCACGCGCCGGATGCTCGTCTTCGACGAGGCCGAGGAGGTCCGGTCGGTGCAGCTCTACGGCACCGACCCGTTCTACGTCGGCCGCGCCACCCAGATCCTCTGCGAGGAGTTCGGCGTCGCGCACGTCGACCTCAACTTCGGCTGCCCGGTGCCCAAGGTCACCCGCAAGGGCGGCGGGGGAGCGCTGCCCTGGAAGCGCAACCTGCTCGGCCGCATCCTCGATGCCGCGGTCGGCGCCGCCGCACCGTTCGGCGTGCCGGTCACCATGAAGACCCGCAAGGGCATCGACGACGACCACCTCACCTACCTCGACGCCGGCCGCATCGCCCAGGAGTCCGGCGCGGCCGCGATCGCCCTGCACGGTCGCACCGTCGCCCAGGCCTACTCCGGCGAGGCCGACTGGGACGCCATCGCAGCGCTGGTCGAGCACGTCGACATCCCCGTGCTCGGCAACGGCGACATCTGGGAGGCCGCCGACGCGCTGCGCATGATCGAGCACACCGGCGCCGCCGGGGTGGTCATCGGGCGCGGCTGCCTGGGGCGTCCGTGGCTCTTCCGCGACCTCGCGGCCGCCTTCGACCCCGACGGCCCGGGCGTCACCACGTTGCCGACCCTCGGCGAGGTGGCGACGATGATGCGTCGGCACGCTGAGCTGCTCAGCCACCACATGGGCGAGGAGCGGGGCTGCAAGGAGTTCCGCAAGCACGTCACCTGGTACCTCAAGGGCTTCGCCGCTGGCGGCGAGCTGCGCCGCTCGCTCGGCCTCGTCGACTCCCTCGCCACGCTCGACCGGCTGCTCGCCGAGCTCGACCCCGCCGAGCCCTTCCCGGTGAGCGAGCTCGGATCACCGCGCGGCCGACAGGGCGCACCGCGCCGCGTCGTCCTGCCGGAGGGCTGGTTGGACGACGCGGAGGACTGCGCGCTCGGCGCCGACCTGCTCGAGGACGTCGGCGCCGCCACCGGCGGGTGAGCCGCTTCACCCCGCGAATCGGGGTGTTGATTGGGTGCGCTCCTGCGATCCATGTTTCACTCGTGCGATCCGTCGACCGCTCGGGAGCGACGGCGACCTGACCGCGAACAGCAAAGGAATCAGCGCGTGGCCACCAGCCACAAGCGGGAAACCGCGCGACGCACACCGCGAGCCGCCCTCCTGGCCGGCTCCCTGGCAGCCCTCGCCACCACCGGCGCGGTCGCCACCGGCGTCCTCACCTCCGCCGCCCCCGAGGCCGACCTCACGGCCCGCGACCGCCTGGCCGCCGTGGACGACGCAGCCGTCGCCGGCGCCGCCTCCGGCGCGGTCCGCGACCTGCCGCTGGTCTCGCGCAGTGCGCCGCGCACCAGCACGCGGGCCCCGGCGGCCGCCGTCAAGCCGCCGACGCGGCTGCAGCGCCTGCTGGCGCCGGCCGCGGTCCGCGCCGCCGTCGCCGGCGCCGAGCAGCGCCGCTGGACCACTGCCGCCCTCAACATCTGGTCGCGCCCCGACGCCTCGGCCGCCAAGCTCGGCGAGCTCGACGAGGCCACCAGGGTGCTGCTGACGGGCCGCCGCTTCGGAGAGCGGGCCGAGATCGTCCTCGACGGCAAGGCCCGCTGGGTCACCGCCGGTCACTTCAGCACCGAGAAGCCGGCCACGATCGGCGGCGACTGCACCAACGGCACCTCCGTGCCCGCCGGCGTCAGCCCCAACATCAAGAAGGTGCACGCCGCCGTCTGCGCGGCCTTCCCCGAGATCACCACCTACGGCACGTTCCGCAGCGACGGGGAGCACAGCCAGGGTCTGGCGGTCGACATCATGGTCTCCGGTGAGCGCGGCTGGCAGATCGCCGACTTCGTGCGCGAGAACTTCGCCGCCCTCGGCGTGAACTACGTGATCTACGCGCAGAAGATCTGGTCGGTCGAGCGCTCCGGCGAGGGTTGGCGCGGCATGGAGAACCGCGGCTCGCCCACCGCCAACCACTTCGACCACGTCCACGTCACCGTCTACTGAGTCGGTCGGGCCCTACCGGTAGGGTCCCCGCGTGGATCCGGTCGAGGCGCTGTACGACGAGCACGACCGCGAGCGCATCGTGGCCGAGCCGCCGAAGCGCGTGCAGGCGCCCGAACGGCTGGCCTTCGAGCGCGACCGTGCCCGCGTCGTCCACGCCGCCTCGTTCCGTCGGCTGGCGGCCAAGACCCAGGTCGTGGGGCCGCAGAGCGACGACTTCGTCCGCAACCGCCTCACCCACAGCCTCGAGGTGGCCCAGATCGCGCGCGACCTCGCGCGTGCGCTGGGCACGCACGCCGACATCGTCGAGACGGCCGCCCTGGCCCACGACCTCGGCCACCCGCCGTTCGGGCACAACGGCGAGCGCGCCCTCGCCGAGCTGGCCGAAGGGATCGGCGGCTTCGAGGGCAACGCCCAGACGCTGCGCCTGCTCGCCCGGCTCGAGGCCAAGACCGCCGACGCGGCGGGGGAGTCGGTGGGCCTGAACCTCACCCGCGCCACGCTCGACGCCTGCACCAAGTACCCCTGGGGCCAGCAGGACGCGCCGGCCGACAACCCGGCCAAGTTCGGCGTCTACGACGACGACCGCGCCGCCTTCGCCTGGCTGCGCCGCGGGGCTCCGGCGACCCGCCGCTGTCTGGAGGCCCAGGTGATGGACCTCGCCGACGACGTCGCCGACTCCGTGCACGACGTCGAGGACGCCGTGGTCGCCGGCAAGATCGACCTCGCCCGACTCGATGCCGACCTGCCGGCGATCCGGGCCACGGTGCGTGCCTGGTACCTGCCCGCGATCGAGGACGCCGAGCTGGACGCCGTCCTCGCGCGGTTGCGCGCCGTCGACGGGTGGCCGAGCGCGCCCTACGACGGTGGACGACGCGCACTCGCCGCGCTGAAGAACCTCACGAGCGACCTCATCGGCCGCTTCTGCGGCGCGGTGCAGGAGGCCACCTTCGCTGCAGCGGAGGGTCCTTTCGTGCGCTACCGAGCCGACCTCGTGGTGCCGGCGGCGACGCTGCAGGAGATCGCCCTGCTCAAGGGCCTCGCCGTGCACTTCGTGATGCAGGACGCCACGCGGCTGGCCCAACAGGAGCGGCAGCGGGAGCTGCTCACCGAGCTGGTGGAAACCCTGGCCGCGGGTGGTCAGGAGCTGCTCGACGCCGCGAGTGCGGCCGACTGGCATCGCGCGGGGGACGACGCCGGCCGGCTGCGCGTGGTCATCGACCAGGTCGCCTCGCTGACCGATGCCAGTGCCGTGGCCTGGCATCAGCGCCTGTGCCGCTGAGCCGACGTCGCCTTCTCCTCGGGGGACTCAGGACTGCACCAGTCTCCCGAGGACGACGAACGGCCGGCCACACCCCGCGGGGTGTGACCGGCCGTCGGTGACCGTGGGTCGGTGCGTCAGCCGGTGACCGGCACGTTGGCCTGGGTCGGGGTCGGCGACGGCGCGTCGGTGGTCGGGTCGATCCTGCCGCCGTCCACGTTGCCGCAGGTGGCCGAGGCGATGGTCAGGTCGACCTGGCCGCCGAGCAGGTTGACGTTGAGCGCGTCGACGGTGAAGGTGCCGTCGGCGTTCTTGGTCTGGCGGTTGACGGTGACCGTGAGCAGCTCGGAGACCTTGATCTTCTTGTTGACCTCGTTGACGCCCACGTCGACCGGCAGGCCGAGGGCCTTGAGGCCGGTGACCGTGGTGGTGCCGGTGGTGCCGTTGCACTCGGCGATGACCGCGTCGGCGCCGACGGCCTTGGCGGTGCCGGAGAGCACCTCGCACAGGCCGGCGAGCTGCTTGGCGTCGGTGAGCTTGGTGAGGTCGAGGGCGCCGAGCGCGCTGAGGTCGAGCTGCGAGCCGTCGGTGGCGTCGGAGATCTGCTGCAGCACGGTGTCGATCTGCGGGAGCAGCTGGTTGAGCAGCGTCTGGTTGATCGCGTTGGTGACCGGGTCGAGCGCGGTGACGAGCTGGGTGCACGCCTGGTTCAGCGGGGTCTTCAGCGCGTCGGGCAGCTGGGCGAGGAGGCCGTCGCCGACACCGAGGTTGGTGACGCTCGACTTCGCCTTGCCGTTCTGCGCGCTGGCGTTGATGATGCCGCCGGTTACGACGGGGTTCTGCGGCAGCGCCACCACGGAGTCCTCGACGAGCTTGCCGTCGGTGGAGGTCACCAGCGGCAGCGGGTCGATGACGGAGTTGTTCGCGATCGTGAGGGAGGCACCGAAGGCCGACGACGGCTTTCCGGCCGCGACGGCGTCACCGCCCCCCACGAGAGCGACCGAGGCGACTCCCGTCACCAGGGCGAGGGCACCGGCGGTGGTCGCCAGAGGCCGAGTGATCTTCATAGGTTTCCCTTCGCTTTCATCACGCGTGTGACCGAGTCTGTCTGCTCGGTCACGCCTTGTCGACCATCACGGGCGTGCCGGTCGGAACGGATCGGAGCTGCTCGAGCGCCTCGTCGGGCACCCGCACGCAGCCGTGGCTCACGGCCTTGCCGAACACCGAGGGGTCGGTCCAGCCGTGGAGGGCGACGGTGCCGGGGCCACCGCCGTAGGAGTCGAGGGTGTCGCTGTGGGTGCCCAGCGGCAGGATCACCGGCGAGAAGCGCTGCTTGTCGTCGATGATCTGGCCCAGCACGAACGTGCGGCCGGTCGGCGTGGGCGTCTCGTCGGCACCGATCGCCACAGTCCAGCGACCGATGCGGGCGTCGTCCTTGAAGAGCTCGAGCTCGCGATCGCGGAGGTTCACGCGCACCAGGTAGCGACTCTTGGCCTGGGTGAGGTCGCCGGCGCGCAGCCAGCCCGTGGAGCCGTTGGGCTTCGAGGGCAGCAGCACCTGCACCCAGGAGCGGTTGCGCGTGATCACCGGCAGCCAGGTGTCGCCGAACTGCTTCGGAGCCAGGCGGGCGAAGGGGGTGCCGTCGACGTCGTCGTAGATCGCCACCACGCGCTTGGGTCGCACGACCGTGCCGTCGGGGGTGCGGTCGGGCCGCGGGTCGCGAGGGGCCTTCTTGATGGTGGTGAACGTGCTGCTCTCGGGCAGCTTCTTCAGGTCGACCTGCTGGGCCACGGGGGTGCTGGCGGCCGGGGTGGCCTCCTCGCCGTCGTCGCTGACGACGAGCACGAGCGCGGAGACGCCGAACAGCGCCGCCACGAGCGTGATCGGCCAGCTGGCGCGCGGACGCGGTGCCGAGCCCATGTGGTTCCCCCCTCGCGGACCCCGAGGTCCGCCCCTGTCTTCTGTGTGCTGCGCTGGACAGCGGCTTGCTGAGTGCGCTCATCGGGGCCGCCGAGTCAGCCGTCCTCCCCGACGACCAACGAGGCACACCGGGCCCAGGTCACGCTGGGCCTGACCCTAGCGGAGTCGGAGCCGCCCGCGCAGGACATAGGTCCTCGCGAGATCGACCGTTCGTGCGATGCGGATCACACGAACCGTCGCCGGGAAGGACCTGGCCCCGTGGTGCGTCCGCGGGCCTGTTGATGGCCGACGGCGGACTCCGGGCGCGTCAGTAGGATCGCGCCATGGCCGGCCGCATCCGTGACGAGGACATCGCCACGGTGCGCGAGAAGTCCCGCATCGACGACGTCGTCGCCGACTACGTGACGCTGCGCAACGCCGGCGGCGGCTCGATGAAGGGGCTGTGTCCCTTCCACGACGAGAAGTCGCCCTCCTTCCACGTGACCCCGTCGCGCGGCTTCTTCCACTGCTTCGGCTGCCAGGAGGGCGGCGACGTCTTCACCTTCCTCATGAAGATCGACGGTCTGAGCTTCGGCGAGGCCGTCGAGCGCCTCGCCGACAAGTACGGCGTGGTCCTGCGGCGCGACGAGTCCGGCGCCGACGACCGCCCGCGCGGGCCGCAGCGGCGACGGCTGATCGAGGCGCACGCGGTGGCAGCCGAGTTCTACGCCGAGCAGCTGGGCACGCCCGAGGCGCTCACGGCGCGCCAGTTCCTCGCCGAGCGCGGCTTCGACCAGGCGGCGGCCCTGCACTTCGGTGTCGGTTTCTCCCCGCGCGACGGCGAGGCGCTGTGGCGCCACCTGAAGGGTCGGGGCTTCACCTCGGAGGAGGCCGTCGCTGCCGGCGTGGTCGCGATGGGCCGCTCCCTGTACGACCGCTTCCGGGGTCGACTCATGTGGCCCATCCGCGACGCCTCCGGCGACACCATCGGCTTCGGTGCTCGGCGCATCTTCGACGACGACCGCATCGACGCCAAGTACCTCAACACCCCCGAGACCCCGATCTACAAGAAGAGCCAGGTGCTCTACGGCATCGACCATGCGCGCCGCGAGATCGCGAAGTCGTCGCAGGCCGTCGTCGTCGAGGGCTACACCGATGTGATGGCCTGCCACCTCGCCGGCATCCGCACGGCCGTGGCCACGTGCGGCACCGCCTTCGGCGACGACCACGCCCGGGTGCTCCGCCGATTCCTCGACGACCACGAGCAGCTGCGCAGCGAGGTCGTCTTCACCTTCGACGGCGACGAGGCTGGCCAGAAGGCCGCCCTGCGCACCTTCGAGGGCGACCAGCGTTTCGTGGCGCAGACCTACGTGGCCGTCGCCCCCGAGGGGATGGACCCCTGTGAGCTGAGGCTGAAAGAGGGTGACGCCGCGGTGCGCGACCTCGTGGCGTCGCGTCGTCCGCTCTACCGGTTCGTGCTCGAGAACGTGGTCAACCGCTACGACCTCGACCGCGCCGATGCGCGGGTCGACGCGCTACGTGCCGGCGCCCGGCTGGTGGCCAGCGTGCGCGACCGCTCGAAGGTGGACGCCTTCGCCCGCGAGCTCGCCGGCATGGTCGGGGTCGACATGGAGCAGGCTCGCTCGGAGGTGCGCCGCGCGGCGGCGCGCGGGCCGGCCGACGATCGCCGTCAGGGTGCGGGTGCGCCGCGACCTGCGGCTGCCAGCGATGCGCCACCGGTGCCGGATGCCCCGCCGGCGCCGTCCTGGCCGGTGCCCGACCCCCGCGACCCTCGGCTGGGCACCGAGCGCGAGACTCTCAAGCTGGTGCTGCAGCACCCGGTCGTGATCGGTCGCACCAGCGCCGAGATCACCCCCGACGACTTCGTGCACCCCACCTACCGCGCGGTCTGGGGGGTCGTCGCCGCGGCCGGCGGCATGGTCGCAGCCCAGAGCGACCCCGGCTGGGGTGCTCGTGTGCGCGACGCCGCCGCCGCGCTCGATCCGGTGCTGTCGCGCCTGGTCAGCGCGCTCACGGTCGAGCCGATCCCGCTCCCGGTGGGTCGCGAGGTCGATGCCGGCTACGTCGCGCAGCACCTGGTTCGCCTGCAGGAGCTCACGGCGCTGCGGCGCATCGACGAGGTCAAGTCGCGCCTCCAGCGCACCGACCCGGGTGAGAGCTCTGCCGAGTATCAGCGGCTCTTCGCGGAGCTCGCCACCCTCGAGCAGCACCGACGTGCCCTCCGCATGCGCGTCAACGGCGAGTAGTCGCATGCGCTTGCCCTCGCTGCCGCCGCGCCGCCCTGCTCTCCCGCTGGAGCGCGGCGAGCGGCTGCTCGCCTGGGCGGCGATCGCCCCCGCGGAGGGTGAGGCGGTCGACGACGGTCCCGTCCCGTCGCCGCAGTCCGCGATCGGCGGGACCCGTGTCGCCCTCTACCTGCCGCACCGGCTCCCCTGGGAGCAGATCGCCTCCGCCGACTGGGATGCCGACAGCGGTCTGCTGCGCGTCACCGAGGTGGGCACCTTCGGCGAGGTGCGACCGGTGCACCTGCGCCGGCTCACCGGCGCCGACCGGCTGCTGCAGCTGGTGCGTGAGCGGGTCACCGCCAGCATCGCCGTCCACCGGCAGGTGGCGGTGCGCGACGGCTTGTCGGTGCGCATCATCGCTCGTCGTCCGCCGACGGGCGCCGACGAGCCCACGTGGTTCGTCGAGTACGACGCCGCCCTCGACCCCGACGACCCCGCCGTCGCCGCGATCGTGGACGACGCCCTGGCCCGCGCCCGCGCCGACCTCGAGGTCTGAGCGGCTCGTCGGTCTCCGTCGCAGCACACCGCCCGCGCCGTCGGCGTGGGGCGAGGGTGCACCACGGGATGCCGATTTCTGGGCGCCGACCCCGCCTTGCTAGTGTTTCCCCGCTCGCGCGTCGCAGACGCCGAGATGCGATCCCCCGTAGCTCAACTGGCAGAGCATGCGACTGTTAATCGCAGGGTTGTTGGTTCGAGTCCAACCGGGGGAGCCGAGAAGCAGCCCGTCGACGATGTCGGCGGGTTGATTCTTTTCTCCGCCCCGAGCACCGAGGTCCGTCACACGATCCTCACAGTCGCCGCACAGGTTCGTGGCACAGTCTGTGAGCATGACCGAGACCGCGACGCGTCCTGATGGCACTCCGCTGCGCGCGCTCGTCGTCGACGACGAGGTCAACATCGCCGAGCTGGTGGCGATGGCGCTGCGCTACGAGGGCTGGACCGTCGACACCGCGCACACCGGGGGAGAGGCGGTCGCGGCCGTGCGCGCGGGCGGGCCGGATGTCGTCGTCCTCGACATGATGCTGCCGGACTTCGACGGCATGGAGGTCCTGCGCCGCATCCGCGCCGATGACCCGTCGGTCCCGGTGCTCTTCCTCACCGCCCGCGACGCAGTGGAGGACCGCGTGGCCGGTCTGACGGCCGGTGGCGACGACTACGTGACCAAGCCCTTCTCCCTCGAGGAGCTCGTGGCTCGGCTGCGGGCGCTCGTGCGTCGCGCGGGCACCGCGCTGGAGCAGAGTCGCTCCACCCTCGTCGTGGGCGACCTCACCCTCGACGAGGACAGCCGTGAGGTGAGCCGTGCCGGTGAGGCGATCACGCTCACGGCCACCGAGTTCGAGCTGCTGCGCTACCTGATGCGCAACCCCCGTCGCGTGCTCAGCAAGGCCCAGATCCTCGATCGGGTCTGGAACTACGACTTCGGCGGTCAGGCCAACGTGGTCGAGCTCTACATCTCCTACCTGCGCAAGAAGATCGACGCCGGCCGCGCCCCGATGATCCACACCATGCGGGGTGCCGGGTACGTGCTGAAGCCGGCCGGGTGATGCGCCCGCGCCTGCCCCGTTCGCTCACCTCGCGGCTCGTGGTCACCGCGGTGGTGCTGGTGGCGATCGTCTCGGCGCTGGTCGGCACGGTGACGGCGATCGGCATGCGTTCCTGGCTCACCGCACGCCTGGACGACGACGTCCGCGCCGCCCTGCAGCGTGTCGACGGCCCGCGTGGCGAGCGGCCGCCCGGCGACCTGCGAGAGCCGCGGCCGCCGTCGCCGTTCGGTGACGACGACGGCGACTCCCGGCCGCGCTTCGGCTACGTGATCGGGCTGCTCTCGGCCGTCTACCCCGACGGCACGTCGAGCGAGGCGGCGCGCGAGCGCGCGGTGGGTGCAGTGGTCGACGAGAGCGAGACCATGCAGACGGCTCTGGACGAGGACGCCCTGGATCGCCTGGCCCGCGCCTCGCGGGAGCCGTCGACCGTCGAGCTGGAGGGTCTCGGCAGCTACCGGGTCGTGCGCGCCACCGACCCCGGCGGGCGGGTCCGCGTGGTCGGCCTGCCCACCAGCGACGTGGACGACGTCGTGCTCTCCCTCGTGCGCTGGGAGCTGGCCCTCGCCGCGCTGGGAACGCTGGTCGCCGCGATCGGCGGCACGATCGTCGTCCGGCGCCAGCTGCGTCCGCTCACCGAGGTGGCGGCCACCGCCAACGCGGTCTCCGCGCTACCGCTCGACTCCGGCGAGATCGACCTCACCGAGCGCGTCCCCGACCACCTCACGGATCCGCGCACCGAGGCCGGTCAGGTCGGCCTCGCCCTCAACCAGCTGCTCGCGCATGTCGAGTCGTCGCTCACCGCGCGGCACCGCAGCGAGCAGCAGGTGCGTCAGTTCGTCGCCGACGCCTCGCACGAGCTGCGCACACCGCTCACCACCATCGCCGGCTACACCGAGCTCGCCCGGCGCCGCGGCGACGCCGAGACCGCCGCCGTGGCGCTGGCCAAGGTGGAGGAGGAGTCGGCGCGGATGACGGCGCTGGTCGAGGACCTGCTGCTGCTGGCGCGCCTCGACGCCGGCCGCCCGCTGGCTGCCGAACGTGTCGACCTCACCCGCCTGCTCCTCGAAGCCGTGGACGACGCCCGCGTCGTCGATCCGCAGCACCGCTGGCGCATCGACCTGCCCGGTGACGGAGAGCCGGTCGAGGTCGTCGGCGACCAGCGCCGCCTGCACCAGGTGGTCACCAACCTGCTCACGAACGCCCGCAAGTACACGCCGCCGGGCACCACGGTCACGGTCACCGGCACGCGCGACGGCTTCGTCGTCCACGACGACGGGCCGGGCTTCCCGCCCGACCTGGTGGCGACCGCCTTCGAGCGATTCACCCGCGGCGACGCCTCGCGCCACCGCTCCGACGGCGTGGGGCTGGGACTCGCGCTCGTTCAGGCGATCGTCAGCGCCCACGGGGGACGGGTGAGCCTCAGCAGCGCGCCGGGAGACACCTCGATCCGCGTGACCCTCGGCGATCCGGCCGCGCTCAGGCCGATCGCGGCGCGTACATGATCACGGCGACGCCGACCAGGCAGATCAGCGCGCCGGTCACGTCGTAGCGGTCGGGCCGGAAGCCGTCGACGACCATCCCCCACAGCAGCGACCCGGCAACGAAGACCCCGCCGTAGGCCGCGAGGATCCGCCCGAAGTTCGCATCGGGCTGAAGGGTCGCCACCAGACCGTAGACACCGAGGGCGATGAAGCCGGCCCCGATCCACAGCCAGCCGCGGTGCTCGCGCACGCCCTGCCACACCAGCCAGGCGCCGCCGATCTCGGCGAGGGCGGCGGCGACAAAGAGGATCGCGGAGCGGAGCGGGTCCATGCGCCCGATCGTGGCAGACCCCAGGGAGCAGGGCGGGTGGGGCTCGAAGTCACGATCCGAGGATCATGGGTGCTCAGCTTCGCCGGAACCACGCAGCCGTTCAGCCGCGTCGCGCGTCTGGACAGGGCGCGATGGCGGGCGATCCCCGCAGTAGTGGGCCGGAACATCCTCAGGAAAGACCTCATGACGATCACACCCAGCACGCCCGCTCCCGATCCGGACGAGGCGGCGGCCCAGGCGGCTGCCATCCTCGACGACCTCCGCAACGCGGGATACGTGGTGGCCTCCCTGCACGACCTTCGCGAGAGCGGCACTCGCTACCAGGACGCCGTACCAGTGCTCGCGTCGTGGCTCCCGCGTGTCACCGACTTCGGGCTGCACGAATCGCTGCTGCGCGCACTGACGGTCCCGTTCGCCAAGCAAGCTGCTCTGCAGCCCGTCATCGACGACTTCACCCGCACCTACACGGGTAGCGAAGCGATCGACATCGAACTCCGCTGGGTCGCCGGGAACGCCCTCGAGGTGCTCTGGCAAGACACCGCGTTCGATCAGCTGCGCGACCTCTGTGTTGCCACCCGGTGGGGGCGCGCTCGTCAGATGGTCGTCCTCGGCATGGGCAAGTCCAAGCACCTCGACGCCGCCGACACGCTCATCGGACTGCTGGACGATGACGACGTCCGACTCCACGCCGTCCAAGCACTCCGTAAGTTGCGGCCCGCGGCCGCCCGCGAACCCCTTGCCCGGCTCCGTGACCACCATGACGGTGTTATGCGCAAGGAGATCGACAAGACCCTCGCCAAACTGGCTGACTGAGACAAGTCCGGCGCTTCGCCGAGTCACTCGGGCACTCCGGTCGGCTACCGGGTTGGTCACCCTCAGGGCACACCGACCCACTGATGTGACGGCTTCGATCTTCCCGAAGTCCAGAGTTGCTGCAGGTGAAGCGCTGGTAGGGCGGGTGGGGCTCGAACCCACGACCCAAGGATTATGAGTCCTCAGAGTGGTACCCTGAACGCGCCGAATCCGCCGATCCTGAGCCTGTGACCTGCACTTTTGGAGTGGTGCGACCGAGTAGGGTGTAGCGGGATAGGCAGTCAGATAGTCAGTCAGGGCGGAAGGTGGCGGAATGGCGACACGCCGAGGCAAGGGCGATGGCGGGCTCACGCAGCGCCACGACCACCCGACCTGCCCACCCGTGGTCGACGGCGAGCGACCACCGCACACCTGCCGCGGACGCTGGGCCGGGACCATCGACACCTACGAGGCCGGGCGCCGGAAGCGGAAGTTCGTCTACGGGCGCACCCGCAAGGAGGCGCAGCAGAAGCTCGAGCGGGCCAAGCGCGAGAAGGCCGCGGGCACGCTGGTGGTCACGACCACGACGGTCGAGCGCTGGATGACGCAGTGGCTGAAGGCGAAGGCCGAGCCACCGAAGGCGCTGAAGCCGCAGACGCTGCGCTCCTACGAGTCCAAGGTCCGCACCTACGTCGTGCCGCACCTCGGTCGTCACCGGCTCACCTCGCTCGACCCGCGCCACATCGACGCGATGTACGCCGCCATGCGAGCCGACGGGCTGGCCGAGTCGACCGTGCGGCAGACGCACGCGATCCTCAAGAAGGCGCTGCGCGACGCGGTGCGCAAGGGCGTGCTCGCGATCAACCCGATCGACCGCGCGGACGCCCCCGGCACCGAGAAGGCCAAGCGGCCCCAGCTGTCGGCGGGCCAGGCGCGGATGGTGCTGGCGTCCACGCGCGACCCGCGGTGGTGGCTCGCGCTGCGGTACGGGATGCGGCAGGGGGAGTGCCTCGGGCTGCGCTGGTGCGACGTCGACCTTGAGGGCCGCCGGCTGCGGGTGCAGCAGACGCAGCAGGTCGACACGGCGGGCAGGATCATCTTCGGCACGCCGAAGTCGGCGAAGTCGGCTCGGGTGCTGCCGCTGGTCCCAGAGGTGGTCGACCTGCTCGCCGAGCACGCGGAGCGCACGGGAGCTCGGGAGCCGGTGGTGCGCTGCGATGGCGTCACGGGCGTCTGTGAGCACGGGCTGGTGTTCACGGGCGCCGGCGGGCGACCGCTGCAGCCCAAGGCCGACTGGCAGGCGTGGCGGCGGCTGCTCGCCGACGCCGCGACGCCGCCGTGGGCGCCGCTGCCGGAGGTGGCGCTGCACTCGGCGCGGCAGACGGCGGCCTCGCTGATGGAGGCGGGCGGAATCCAGGACCGCGTCGTGATGCAGGCGCTCGGTCAGTCGCAGGTGCAGACGACCCACGGCTACCAGCACGCCGACGCCGATCTGCTGCTCGCGGCCTTCGCCAGCACGGGACGCCCGCTCGCGCTGGAGTAGTTCCGTCGGACCCTCCGCCTACCGTCCCCGCATGGCCCTCACTGACACCGACCGCGCGATCCTCAACCTCGAGCGCGCCTGGTGGAAGTACCCCGGCGCGAAGGACTCCGCCATCCATGAGCGGCTCGGCGTGACGCCCACGCGCTACTACCAGCTGCTCGCCGCGCTGCTGGAGAAGCCCGACGCGCTGGCGGCCGACCCGCTCACCGTGCGCCGGCTCATCCGCCTGCGCGACCGGCGGCGGGCGCTGCGGTCGGCTGACAGAGCGAGCGTCGGGCGGTAGCGTCCGTCCATGGCTCCCGAGACCCCCTACGGCGCCGCCGTCGGCTGGCATCCCGACCCGGCGAACCCTGGCGCGCACCGCTACTGGAACGGCAGTGAGTGGGCAGCCCCGCCGCCCGACTGGTACCCGGTGCCCGAGAACCCGCCCTACTTCGCCTACTGGGACGGCACGCGGTTTCTTGACGGGGTGAAGACGCGGGCGCAGCTCGACCAGATGCACGGGCGCGGGAAGTTCTCGCCGCAGACGGTGTCGACGGTCGGGGGCATCGCGCCCGCCGTCGCCATCGTCGGCGTCATCCTCGCCTCGCAGTCGGCCTCGCTGATATCGGGGACCGGCACCATCTGGCTCGGGGCTGGCTTGGCTGTGATCGCCGGGGTGGTCGCGCGGGTGTTCGACATCAAGACGTGGGCGCAGGTTCTGTGCATCATCGCGGCGCTCTACTCGGTGGGCGCGGCGATCAGGATGGAGAGCGCACTCGAAGATCGGCGCGAGGAGATCACGCGGCAGTTCGATCAACTCGCTCCGTGACTGAGCGCACCCGCCACGTCTGGGTACACGTCGCGTTCCTGCCCCGCGAGTGCCCCGGCCTGGTGCTCGAGTGGCGGCGTCGGGACGGCGGCGGCTGGGAGGCGCTCGTGACGTACTGGCGCGAGGACGAGTCGCGTGCGCTCACTGACGTGGTGCCGGCGGAGAACCTGCGGCCGGTGCGCGAGGGCTGAAATGCACACAGCCCCCGGACGGATCGGGGGGCTGCGGCTGGGCAGGAGGCGCATCTCGTGGATGCGTGTCCCTTATCTGGCCCCACCGATTTCAGGAGGACGTGTCCCTAGCCTTGGTGGGGCGCTGATGCGACCAGCCTACCAAAACGCCGAAAGCGCCCCCGCCGCCCTGGTGGGCAGCGGGGGCGCGGTCGGGGCGCTGGCGATCAGGTGAGGATGGTCTCGGGTGTCGCCACGGTGGGGTCGTTGGGCGTGTAGTTGTTCGCGATCCGGCCCCGGTAGTTCGTCGTCTGGTAGTGCGCGACGGTGGGGACGATGTTGTCGGTGATGACGGCGTAGGACTCGCGCTGGCCGGCGGTGGTGTTGCTGTTGACGTCAGTGATTCCGGTCGCGAAGTTGAGTGTCTTGTTGTGCGTGATCCGTGCCCGGTGAGCGCGGAACGTGCTGCTGCGATAGACCACGCGGATGGCGCCAGTCGCTGCCGTGACGCTCGCCGTCGAGTCGCTGGCGCAGCGGATGAAGTTGCCGACGATCTCGGGGTCCCAGCCGCCCCACAGGTCGATCGAGAGGGATGCGGCCTGCTGGTGGTGGATGCGGTTGTAGGAGACGCTGAGGCGGTCGCAGTCGTAGAAGAGGACCGAGCGCTGGTTGGCGCCGGTGACGACCATCGTGTTGTTCTCGATGGTCGAGTCGTACATGGACTGGATGTCGCCGTAGGCGCACTCGGCGGGGCAGATGAAGGTGTTCCCGATGACCTTCACGTACTGCGAGGGGTTGCTCTTGGAGTGCGACTTGAAGCCGGTGCCGATGCCGGTCTGGATGACGCCGCCCTCGTGGAACGACGGACTGCCGGTGCCGACGCCGGCCTCGATGATGCCGGTGTTGCCGGAGAACGTGACGCGCTTGCAGCCGAAGAACACGGCGTAGCAGGCGTAGGTGGCGTTGCGGACGGTGTTGCCGGTCGCGGTGCAGTCGAAGCAGCCCTCGAAGTCGATGCCGACGTCGGTGACGTCGCGGACGTTGTTGCCGGCCACGGTGACGTCCTGGCCCATCGAGCCCCAGATCCCGCCGAAGTTGTTGCGGGTGGCGTTGTTGACGATGGTGATGTCCTTGGCCCGGCGCGGGTTGGAGCCGAGGGGTGTGCCGCCGTCGACGGCGGAGTCGCCGCCCCACCACATGATCCCGTGGAAGTAGCCGTCGTTGTCGTTGCCCTGGATGCGGGCGCGCTCGATGTAGCGCAGCTCGATGAACGCGCGCCCGCCTCGGTTCTCGATTCCGGCGGTGTGGATGCCGGTGTTGCTGTCGAGGAGGAGGTCGGTGACGGTGCCGGGTGTGCCGCCAGGTCCGGCGGTGGTGATCGAGGAGTAGGTGGGGCCGGAGTTGGTGATGATGAGGCGGGCGTTGGTGAGCCGGTTCCGCAGCAGGGTGATGCGCTTGGTGGCGACGCGGGCGAGGACCATGACGCTGGTGTTGGCGTTGGTCGCGGTGACGTTGAGGCCGGAGGCGAGGAAGCCGTCGCGGTTGACGAGGTCGAACAGCGTCGCGAGCGTGCTGCCCATGCGGATCGTGGCGGGGCTGCCGTCGTTGAAGATGACGGCACCGCTGGGCGGGGTCAGGGTGCTGTTGATGAGCGCGGTTCCGGTGCCGGTGATCTGGACGGGTAGCCCGAACGTCGCGCCAGCATTGAACGCTGCGGTGAACGCGGCGCTGTCGTCGGTGGCGTTGTCGAACTTCGCGCCGTAGTCGCGCGGGTCGAGAGCGTACTGTCCGCGGCGCACGTAGCGGGCGTCCTGGGCGTCGCGGGTGGTGCTGGGATAGGTCGAGAGGTACGCGACGGCGATGTCGGTGGTGTCGATCGCGGCGAGCTCGGTCTGCTGGTCGACGAGCGCCTGGGATTCGTCGCGGTAGCCGAGCGCCTCGAGCGCGCGGGCCTGGGCCTCGTCGCGGCGCCCGAGCGCGTCGAGCGCGTAGACCTGCGCCTGGTCGCGGTACCCGGCGGCGGTGGCGGCGTGCCCCTGGGCTTCGTCGCGGTAGCCGGCGGCCTGCGCGACCTTCGTATTGAGCAGGGTCTCGGCGTCGGTGAGGAAGTCGTTGGCGGGGACGGCGGGCGGGTCTGCGGTGGAGGCGAGCGCGAACAGGTCGCTGTCGGCGGTGAGCTCGAAGTTCTTGATCTCGAGCGAGCGGTCGGCGTTGCTGCCGTCGATCCAGGTGATGAGCAGCGACCATCGCAGCGAGCCACCGGGCACGTTGGTCCCGGCGCCTGCGGTGTCGATGAGGCTCACCGTGAACGCGTCGCCGCTGGTGGGGGTGATGCGCTGATAGCCGGGCAGGTAGGTCTTGGGGCCGCCGACGGCTTCGAGGTCGACCAGGCCCGGCTCGACGAGCACGTTGTGGGCGACCATCAGGACGAGGTTGCGGTAGCCGCCTCCGGTGATGGTCTCGAGGTCGCCGCTCACGGTGCGGAAGGTGGTCACGGTGACGCCTCTCAGTAGTGCTCGATGACGATGACGATCCCCGGGGCGCCGTCGCCGCCCTTGCCGGAGTTGAATCCGTTGAGCGATGCCGCGCCGCCGCCGCCGCCTGCGCCGTAGCGGGCGCCGGCGATGCCGTCGCCACCGGCTGCGGTCAGGGATGCGGAGCCGCCGGGGCCGCCGAGGCCAGGCATGGCCGCCCCGGCTGCTGCGGCCGACGGGGTGGCGCCGAGCGCGGTGTTCGCGACGAACGGGTAGGTGGCGCGCTGTGCGCCGCCGAGGCCACCGCTGTAGGCGACGTCGGCGGCGCTGATCGCCCCGCCGCCTCCGCCGCCGCCTGCTCCGGCTGCGAGGGTCACGGCGCTGGCTCCATCGCTGGCTGCGGCGGTGTTGGACGACGAGCCGCCGGTCGCGCCACCGCCGCCGGACGCTGCGGGCCCGTTGCCACTGACGGTGGTGCCGCCTGCGCCGCTGCCGCCGCGCCAGGCCGCGACGCCGCCGCGGGCGGGATCGCCGAACACGGAGGACCCGCCGATGGTCCCAGCGGCGCCCGAGGTGTCGTCTGTCGTGACCGCTGCGCCGCCGGCGCCGCCGTTGCCGATCGTGATGGGCTCGGAGTTTGCCAGGAGTGCGGCGGGGATCATCGCGCGGGAGAACCCGCCACCCTGGCCGCCGCCGCCGCCGTATCGGTTGGTGCCCGCTGCGCCGCGACGCCCCGATCCGCCGCCTCCTCCGCCGGCGATGACGATGACCTCGACGCACTTGAGCCCGACCGGCTTGTCCCAGGTGGTGTAGCGGATCGTGAGCGGGTCGGTGGTCGTGTAGGTGCGGACCACGGTGGCGCGCAGCGCGATCCGCGCGTCGACGCTGTCGCGGGTCGCGGTGGGGCCGTCCACGAGCGCCTTGACTGCTGAGTCGGTGGTGTCGATGCCGCTGATCGCCTCAACCTCGGTCGCGATCTCCTGGGCCTGAGCAAGGAGGGCCTGCATCTGGGTCAGCAGGAGGTTCGCGACGGTCGCAGGCGGGTCGGCGCGGTTGACGAGGTCGCCGAAGTCGGAGTCAGCGATCAGCTGGAAGTTGGAGACCTGCGCCACCTGCGGGGTGCCGGTCGCGTCGGTCCAGGTGATCCGCATGGTCCAGCGCAGGCTGCCGTTGGTGACGTTGGTGCCCTGTCCGCCGGTGTCGATCAGCGCGACGCTGAAGGTGTCGCCTGCGGCGGGGATGATCCGCTGCGGACCCGGCAGGAACGTCTTGGGCCCGCCGGGCGCCTCGAGGTCGACGAGTCCCGGTTCGACGATGACGTTGTGCCAGACGGTGATTCGCAGGTTGCGGTAGGTGCCGCCGGTGATGGTGTCGAGGTCGCCGGTGATGGTGCGGTAGATCGCCACGAGTGGCTCCTGTTCAGTCGTCACTGGGGGGCCGGGTCCAGGAGCCGCCGCTGTAGGTCCAGCCGATCCACGGCATCGGGGTCAGGCCCTCGATGGGCACGAGGCCGGTCAGCGGGTAGCCGTCGGGGTCGTCGGGGTTGAGGACGATGACGTTGTCGCAGACCCCATCGGGGCCGATGTGGGCGTAGCGCGCGTTGGGCATCGGGGGGTGCTCCGATCAGAAGAAGGTCGTCACGACGATCCGGCCCTGTCCGCCGTCGCCGCCCTTGCCCGAGAGCTGGCCGTTGACCGACGCGCCGCCACCGCCGCCACCACCGCCAGGGATGGTGCCGCGCGCGCCGTCGCCGCCCTTGCCAGCAACCGAGGCGACGCCGCCGGTCGAGCCCCAGCCGGGGCCTGCAGAGTTGGCGGGCTGGTCGATGCCGACGTTGCCGTTCGCGCCGTCCGCGGTGGGGAACGCGACGCGGTTGATGCCGAGGGAGAACGCGCCCGCGACACCCGGCGAGGGAGTGGGGGTGAGCGCGTTCGCCGAGGTGAGGCCGCCCCCACCCGACGACGGCGCGATGCCCGCCGGGGAGTCGGAGCCGATGCCGGGTGCGCCCGTGCCGTTCGACCCAGCCGCACCCGCGATCGAGGCGGGCGGGACGAAGTTGGAGCTGCCCGCCGCGCCCGCCACGCCCGTGGTCGTGGGCGATTTCCCGCCGCTGCCGGACTGTGAGGTCATGGCGGTGTACCAGGCTTGCCCGCCAGAGCCGAACGATGTGAGGCCACCGGGCTGCCCGTCGCCGCCGGGGCTGTTGTCGGTGGTCGCGGATGCTCCACCCGTGCCGCCGGCGCCGATGGTGATGGATACGGTGGCGGGCAGGTCGGAGGCGACGAACAGGCGCCGGAAACAGCCCGAGGGCGCACCAGAGCCACCGCCACCGCGTGCCGTACCAGCTGCACCGCGATACCCGGCGCCGCCACCAGACCCAGCGCCAACGATGTCGACAGCGACATAGACGGCCCCGACAGGCTTCGTCCAGGTGCCGGAGGAGTTGAAGGTCTGCACGTTCGCGGCGACCGCGTTCGCGCCCGCCGGACCGGTGGCGCCCGTGGCACCTGTAGGGCCGGCGGGTCCGGTAGCACCTGTCGGCCCCTGAATGCCCTGCGGTCCCTGCGGTCCGGTTGCACCGGTTTCTCCGGTGGGGCCTGTTGCTCCCGTGGCTCCGGTGGCGCCGCGCAGGTCGGTGGCGCCCGCGAGGTTCGTGAGGCCGGTCGCGCCGAGGTAGTTGTCGGTGGGGATGGTCGGCTTGGTGCCGGTGCCGCCGATCCAGTCGACGAGCCTATGCACGCGGCGCTCGCCATCGGTGACGACCGCGATCACGGGCTCCCAGCCGTCAGCGCCAGCGGGACCGGTTGCTCCCGTTGCGCCGGTCGGTCCCGTCGCTCCAGTGGGTCCGGTCGGACCAGCGGGTCCAGTCAGGCCGATGGGGCCCTGGGGTCCAGTCGCACCAGTAGCGCCTGTCGCGCCAGTCGGCCCAGCGGGACCCTGGGGGCCAGTAGGACCGGTCGGACCCTGCGGCCCGACGGTCTGGCCGGTGTCGATGAGGTCTTGGATCTCGTCGCGGAAGTCGTCACGCAGCGCGGTCAGCTCGGCAACAGCGAGGTTGGCGGCGGTCACCGGCGGGTCCGCTGTCTCGGCCAGGTCGGTGAAGTCGCGGTTAGCAGTGACCGCCGTGTTGAGCACCGTGCGCTCGCGGGTCGCGCCAGTGTCATCCATGACACGGATCAGCCAGTCGTAACGCAGGCTCCCGGCAGGCAGGTCGGTCCCAGCAGCGCCCGAGTCGATGACCTGCACCGAACCCTCGCCCGTCTCCGGGTCGATGTCGACCTTCGACCAGGCGTGCGGATACAGAACGTCGTTGTCCTTGTCGAGCAGCCCTGGGCCGTCCACGACGTTGTGCCGCACGTACACCTGGGCGGCGCGGAACAGCCCAAGTCCTAGGCGGTTGAGGTCGATCGACACGGTTCGGAACACGGTCATGGGCGGGCCTTTCGGTCGCGCGGATAGCCGCGTAGGACGTGGGCGAAGAGGTACGCGGCGCCCGTGAGGTAGAGCGCGGCGAAGAGGCGTGCGGGCAGCGCGCGGCGGACCGTGCGGCAGATGGTGGCCTGGCCGCGCCGGTGGCGGCGGTAGTTCAGGGCGACCGTCCCGAGCAGGCCGAGGACGCCCGGCATGGGGCTACTCGCTGTCGGCGGGGGTGTTGCGGATCGCGTAGACCGCGCCGGCGTTGGTCGCGCCAAGCGAGAGGGCGCCGATGAAGTCGCCGAGGCTGATGCCGTTGTCGACGGTGGTCAGCGCGAGGCCGCCGAGGAAGGCGATGATGAAGGCGCCGATGGCCTTGTAGGGCTTGGTCTTGGCTGCGGTGGTCACGGGATCTCCTCAGGGGCGGTAGCGGTCGAAGCCGTGCGCGCGGGCATCGGCGGCTGTCGTGCGGATGGGAAAGGCGGTGAGTCCGGCGCGGCGGGCGCGGGCCAGGCGCTCCCAGCCGCGACCCAGGCCGACGATGGACTTCACTTCGACGCGCACGCCGATCTCGCGGACGAGGTCGCGGATGCGCGCCCACGCGACGTCGGAGGTCGCGAGCAGCGGGGAGTCCTTCGCCTCGAGCTCGACGGCGATCCCGAGGCGCTTGCACCAGCGCAGCACCTGCGAGAGCGGGCGGATGCGCGCGCTCGGGCGGCGGCGGTGTCGCAGGCGGCCCACCTGCTCGAAGGTCATCTGGTCGACCGGCACGTCAGCGCGCAGGAGCCCGAGCGGGTCGCGCCAGCCGTGCTGCAGCGGGAAGCGCCAGTGGGTGACGACGACGCGCCAGTCGGTGCGCCCGGGCTTGCTCGGCGCGGTGACGTGGATGTTGAGGTCGATCCAGCGGTAGCCGCGTCGCTTCGCCAGCCGCACGCCGGGCAGGTCGTCGTTGAGCGCGTAGTCCTTCGCGTGGAAGAACCGCCGACGCAGGACGCGGGGCCTCACGAGAAGATGACCGCGCGCTGCGAGGGGTTGGCCGCGAGGATGCGCTTGCCCAGCGGCCAGCGCGACATACGCCGGGCGAGGCGCTCGGCGGTGATCAGCGGCTTGGCGACCTCGACGTGCATCTCGTCGGGGCGTCGCCACGCGCCGCCCCAGGTGAGTGCGCCGCCGTACACGGCGAGGCGGGCTCGGATGCGCACCTGCTGGACGAGGGAGAAGGTGCCGCGCTTGCCGAGCGGGTGGCGGGTCGCGTTGAGGTCGATCGCCGTCCCCGAGGCGTGGTTGCTGTAGCCGCTGGTCTTGCCGCGGATCGGGCGAACAGCGTGGCCCCAGTCGTCCATCACGCCGCCCGCGATCGGCTCGACGTGCTCGGCGAACCAGAGGGCGAAGTGGGCCAGCAGGAACCCCGCCGACCCGTTCCGCAGCCGCACCCGCACGTCGCCGCGCTTCGTCGGGATGGTCCACGTGTAGAGCAGCGGATCGCCGGGCGTCAGCACCGGCCAGCCGTTCTGTGAAGTCGCCATGCTCACTCCTCGATCTGCGGGGACTCGTGCTCGCCGCCCTGGTTGGCGACGGCTTCGACTGCGAGCCACGCGGCGGTGGACTCGACCTTGGTCACGACGCGCTCGACGGCCTGCTCCTCGAGCGCGGTGACGCGGGCCTCGACGCGGCCGAGGCGTTCCTCGTTCTTCGCGAGTCGATCCACGGCCTCCACGAGGGTCGGCAGCGTCTCCTCGATGCGCGCGACGCGGGCGCCGATGCCGGGGACTGCCGGGCGGGCAGGGGTGCCGTTCACGGTGTTCGCTGGCTCCTCGCCGTGGCCCACGAGCACCTCCAGCGCGGCGTCCATCTTCCGAGCGATCGGGCGAGCCCAGCGGAACGTCTTGAGGGCGATCCCGAGGACCGCCGCGGTGGCGATGATGAGGCCGGTCCACTCGTACCAGTCGGCGGCGCTGAGCAGAGTGGCGACGAGGCTCATGCGGCGACCGCCTTGAAGTCGACCAGGATCTCGTCGTAGGTCCGTGCGACCTTCCCGACGGGCTTGATCTGCACACGTGCCTCCGAGGGGCGCCAGGTGACCTCGCCGATGACGACGGAGGTCGATGGGGAGCCGGAGCGCGGATCGCGCTGGCCCAGGATCTTGGTGGTGTCGCCGGGCCGGATCGCGGAGGGCCGGGGCCGCTTCCCGCCGGGCGTGATGATCTGCTCGGCGACGAGGTCGAGGCTGTTCGTCCAGCCGGTGCGCCCCGCCTGCGCGGCGTTGTAGATCCCGGCGGCGATCGCGGATGCGCGCGCGGAGTCCATCGGGCCGCGGGAGATGATCGAGGCGCGGCGCTCGATCCCGCCCGCGGGCGTGCTGGCCGGGTAGGAGGCGGTGCGGTAGTAGCCGCTCGTGTCGACGTAGCGCAGGAACAGGCGGTCGAGCGCGTTGTCGTCGGCGACGCCCAGTTCGGCCGCTCCGGGGAGCACGAGCCAGGTCGGGGCGGCCTCGCTGTCGGTGGCCTGGATCAGCCGCCCGTCGTCGGTCACGCGCCACTGCTTGTCCTGCTCGTTGGCCCACAGGTCGAGCAGGTTGGTCAGCGAGCCGGGATCGGGGTCGCTGGTCGTGCCGGTGGCGTCGGCACCCGCGATGGGCGTGCTGCCGAAGTCGGCGGCGCGGACCCAGGACACGACACCGCGGGCGATGGCGGCGTTGATCGCGGTGTTCGGGGCCGAGGTCACCGCGCCGGCGCTCGTCAGGCAGGCTGCCGACTCGCCCTGCCGGGCGATGCCGATGGCCGCGAACTGGCCCGAGTCGAAGTCGGGCTGGGCGAGGGTGCCCTGCCAGACGCACAGCGAGGCGTCGTAGACCTGCACCAGTGCGCCACGACCGAGCCAGGCGGGGCGCTCAGTGGCCTTGAGCGGCATCTCCCACGTCGCCTGCTCGGCGCCGTGGATGCCCCAGGTGACCTCGAGGTCGCCGAACCGTGCCTCGCGCGAAAGCCAGCGCCCGGCGACGCGGATGTTCGGGGTGCTCACGTCGCGTCCGTCGCGTCGGGGCCCGGGTGCCAGCCGTGGCGCCGGTAGTAGGTGATCGCGCACTCGGCGTACTTCGCCATGTCGGTGGCGGTGAAGACGTGGAGCAGGCCAGGGCGCAGCAGGTGGGTGCCGGGCACGGTGAGTCGGGTGATGTCCTGCGAGCCGTAGCCGTCCCAGGTCCCGATGACCGCCGGGCGCGGGGCGTCGATCTGCGGCGAGCGGCACTCGATGCGGGTCAGCTGGAACGCGCTGGGCTCGTGGATCACAGTCCAGTCGCCGTTGTCGCTGTCGAGCGGCCAGACCTCGTCGACCGTCACCGCGGAGCCGCCGGAGGCCATCGAGAGGGTGATCTCGACGGCGTGGGTGCTCGCGGCGTCGTCGATCGCGACGGGCGGCAGCGGCAGGGTCGCGAGGGTGTGGATCATCCACGGATCGGTGGTCGCGTTCGTGAGCTGCGTGGAGCCGGAGGCGATCAGGTCGGACCCGGGGATGTCGGTGCCGTCGGCGGCGACGATACGGGCCTGCCAGGCGATGATCTTCGACCCGGTGAAGTTGAGCCGCGCGAGGAGCGCGTACTGCGCGTCGACCAGGCGGGCCACCGGGATGCGGTAGACCGTCGGCGCGGCCAAGGTGTGCTTGGCGCCGGAGATCATCGCGGTGTCGGTGGTGACGGCCGAGGACGAGATGCGGAACGGGCGCAGCGGGGCCACCGGGGTGCGGCCGGTGTAGATCAGCGCGGTCGAGCCGAGCAGCGGCATCGCCTCGGCGTCGAGGCTGATCGCGGCCTGGGTGGGTGCGGAGCCGCCGACGACGGCGGTGCGGGCGACCTGCAGCCCCGAGGAGCCGTCGACCTCGATGCGGTCGGTGCGGCCGATCTCGAAGATCCGCAGCCGGCGCGTGGTCCGCAGCGCCTCGACCTGCCAGTAGCCGCGCACCTTGAGGTTCGCGATCGTGTCGGGCGTGCCGGTGAAGTAGTAGCGGAAGCCCTCGGGGATCGGAGCGATCGCCACCGGGTCGTACTCGGTGGTGCCGACCGCAATCCGCAGGTAGGGGGCGGGGCCGCCAGCCGCCTGCGAGGAGAGCTCGGCGTCGACCGTGAGGTAGGGGAAGCCCGCGAGCGAGGTGGACGTCGCCCGCTCGGCCTGCAGGAACACCGTCCCGGCCGTGAGCGTGTTGGAGGCGTAGACGCGGTACCAGGTGTTGCTGCCCAGGGTGCCGGAGTCCTCGGTGACCGTGCCGAAGTGCGCGGCGTGGCACGGCAGTGGGGACCAGTCGCCGACGCCGGAGATGCTCGAGATCGTCTCGTAGACCGCCGGGGTGCTCGGGCTCGTCGGCGCCGGGATCGCGGGGATCGTCGTCAGGTCGGCGTCGCGCACCCACGGCAGGCACTCGAACGTGAGCGTGAAGTAGCGGTGCAGCCGCTTGCTCTCGTCGTGGTCCCAGTTTTCGCCGTAGCCGCGCTCGATCGTGCAGGTGACGACCTCGAACACCGCCGTCGCGCCGTCGAGCGCCGGCGGGGTCCACGAGAGCGGGTCGGGACGCTCGGCGGTCGCCGCGGCCATCAGCGCCGCCTCGGCCTGCGCGAGCGCGATCCCGTCGTCGCCGCAGATCCGCACGTCGACCACCAGCTCGCGGTTCCCCCAGCGGTTGATGACCGCGAGGTCGCCATCGACGAGCAGAGACTCGACGGCGTCGATGATCGGCTTGGGGTTGCCGTACTTCGGGACCGCGAGCATCTCGATGCGCCACGACTGGCCGGTGTCGGCCTCGGTCGACAGGTCGATGTCGCCCCAGGTGAGCGAGTGCGGCTGGCTGAGCGGCATCAGGCGGCCCTCCCTCGGTCACTGCGGCGGGCGGTGTCGGCGGCGCGGCCCCTCGCCGAGTCGCGGTCGCGCTTGTGCTCCTCGCGTGTCACGCGCACGACGTCGCGGCGCAGGGAGCGGAGCTCGCGGGCGATCTGGTCGATCTGGCGGCCGTAGACCGCGTTGCCGGCCGCGCGACCCAGGGAGCCGGTCAGTGACGCACGCTGGGCGTACAGGCGCTGGTACTCGGCCAGGTCGGCGCGGCTCATCGACGCGAGGCGCTGGGCCTCGTCGGGGTTGGCGTTCGCGAGGATCTCGGCGAGCGCCTGGCCACGCACGCCGCGGGCCTGCAGGCGCTGGCGGGCGGCGTTGAAGCGGCGGGCGTTCGCGATGTCCTGGCGCAGGATCGCGCGCGGGTCGCCGGCGGTCGCGCCCCATGCGTCGCCCCCGCCGAACAGGCTGGAGCGGAAGCGGTCGCGCACCGTGCTCGCCAGCGAGTCACGCGCGGACACGAGCCCGTCGAGACGGGCCTTCGTCGCGTCGCGCTGCGCCTTCGTGGCCTCGCGGATCGCTCGGGTGTTCTCGCGCAGGTCGCTGTTCGTGCCACCGACCAGACCGCCGCCGGCGAACCCGGCCAGGTCGCTCATGCCCGGCAGTGAGCCGTAGCGCGCCATCAGCAGGCCCTTGTCGCGGCGCACCAGTTCCTGGGGGATCACGACCTCGCCGCGGTGGACGATGCCCGCGGGCTCGTACTTCCCGCCGGCGCCCGTGAAGCCGCCGACGTAGCGCTGCCCGACGCCCGGTCCAGCCTCGCCCGCGTTGATCTTGTTGACGCGGTTGATCTGGTTGACGATGTAGTCGGTGCGGATCTGGCGCGGCACCTGCTGCGCCTCGCGGATGATCGCGCGGATCTGCGCGCGCGCCTGGTCGTCGCCGGTGAGCACCACCTTGGTGGCGATCCGCTCGGGGATCGTGAGCAGCGTGCGCGCCAGCGCGCGGGCCCGGTCGATCGGGACGCCCATCGCGACGGCGGTCTGCACGAACGCGCGCCGGGCGGTGCGGTACTTGCCTTCGATCGCCTGCGCCGACTCGCCGTTCGCGACCATCGCGTCACGCTGAGCGCCCCACGCCGCTGCCAGCCCCGACAGGGCCTCGCGGTTCTCCAGCGCAGCCTTGCTGTTGCCCCTGATGCCCGCGTTGGATCGCCTCGCGGCGTCCTGGGCGGCGTTGAGGGCGTTGCGCCACTGCGTCTCGGCATCGAAGGCGCCGAGCGCCGCCTTGGTGCGGGCGTCCATCAACTGGAGGCTGCGGCCGAGTTCCTGGTTCGTCATGTTGAACGAACGGGCCAGCGACTGCGAGGCGCCGGACAGGTTGTAGGTCGAGACAGCGGCCGCCTCGGCCGCCGCCTCGGTCTTCTTGAGCTCGGCCTGCGCCTTCTCCAGGTCGGTGTCGCCGAACAGGCCCTTGAAGAACTGCCCTGCGGAGTCGAGATTCTGAGTAAGCGACCCGCCGCGCGTGGTGAGCACCTTGAGCGGGTTGCCGTTGACCAGGTAGTCCTTGATCGAGTCGTTCGTCGACTTCTGAAGGTCCTTGACGCGGGCCTGGGAGTTCTTGAGTAGAGCGTCGATCTGAGACGGGTCGGCGCCGTTCTCGATGGCGTCGTTGGTCGCCTGGATGGCCTCCTCGGCCTTCTTGCTGGCTTCGCCGAGAGTCATCATCATGCCGATGGCGGCGCCGGCGGCAGCGCCCCATGGGCCGCCCATGGTGTAGCCCATCAGGGCGAATGAGCCGGTGGTGGTGGCCGTCGAGTCGCCGAGGGCGCCCATCGCGAGCGCCATGCCACCGGCCGCAGCCGCGCCACGCCCGAGGGCTGCCGCCGCCTGGCGAGCACCGGCCTGCGCGCCCATCATCGCGGCGCGCTCACGCTCGAGCAGCGGCACGACCTGCGCGCGGTAGCCGACGTAGGTCCGCAGGTCCGCGAGCCCGGCGCGCGTCGGGGCGAACATCGCCGCCAGACCAGCGCCGCCCGCGCCGCCCGCCGACGTTGCGCCGCCGAAGCCGAGCCGCGACTGCAGCGCGACCGCGGCCTGCAGCGAGCGGTTGTAGAGCGCGAGGGCAGCGACCCCGGCGAGGATCGGCGTGCCGAGGTCGGAGTCCGCGATCGCCGAGACCGCGTCGGCGAACGCCTCGACGATCTTGAGCGACGGGCCGCCGAGCGGGGCGAGCGCTTCGATGATCTGCACCACGGCCGACCCGAGAGCGCCGAGGGTGTCAGCGACCTTCGGGCCGTTCTCGCGGATGTAGGTGATGAAGTCCTCGAAGCCAGCCGAGCCCTGCAGCCCCTCGGCCCACTGCCGGAATCCTTCGGAGGCGTCGAGCAGGAAGGCGCTGAAGGAGCGGTTGAGCGGCGCGAACGCCTGCCACATGCGCGCGAAGCCGGCGGTGAGGTTGCCGAGGGTGCGCCCGAGCTGGTCGAGGGCGATCGGGGCCTCGCGCGCGACGAACGCGCGGAAGTCGGCCCACTCGGGGCCGGAGAACGCCGCGGCGCCCTTCGCGACGAGGTCGCCGCCGGTCTCGCCGATGCGCTGGAACAGGTCGCCGACGAAGGGCGCGAGCCGCTCGAGCGAGTCCAGCGAGTCCGTCAGGCCGGGGAACCAGCCCGCGGCGGCCTGGTCGCGGATGTCGCGCAGGACGGGCCGGATCTCCTGGAAGCGGGTCACGAACGCCTGCGCGTCGGGCCCGAGCTGCGCCATCGCGTCGCGAGCCTTCGTGAGGTTCTCGGCCGTCGGGGCGATCGCCGCCTCATTGACCGCCTTGAAGGCGTCGCCCATGCCCTGGAACGCGGTCACAAGTGAGCCGACGCCAAGGGTCGCGAAGCCGATCTGCGAGGCCAGGCCAGCAACGGCCGCCGTGGCGACGCCGCCGATCGGAACCAGCGAGGGGCCCACGATGGCGGCCGCGTCGGCAAGAATCCGCATCCGGCCCGAGAGGCGGTCGACCTCGGCGGACGTGCGGCGCGAGGTCGTGCCCATCCGGTCGACGTCGCGCTCGGTCGAGGTCATCGACTGCCCGGCGTCGGCCGTGGTCCCGTCGAGCCGCTGCAGCGCGACGCGGAACGCCTCAGCCGAGGCGGCGTTCTCCAGCATCTTGCGCTGGAAGTTGCCCTCGGCGTTGACCAGCACCGACTCGCGACGAACGGCCATCAGTCCTCCTCGTCAGGGTCGGGCGGGATCGGGGAGGCGTCGGGCTCGCGGGTGAAGTCGTCCCACGGGTGCAGGTCGCGCTCGGCGACCCCGATGCGCACGCCGGCGTCGCGGTGGAACGGGTGCTCGTCGGTCTGCCGCTCGCTCCACGACGTGAAGATCCCGTTGTGCCACTGGGCCTTCTCGTGGAGGCGCTCGTAGCGGGCCTGGTGCGCGGCTTGCGCCTGGGTGGCGAAGCAGACCGTGCGGAACGGGTACCACTCGCGCTCAGGGTCGGAGCACTCGGCGATCGGGCGCCCGCACTCGCCGCAGGTTGCCTGCTCGCGCTCGTACTCGGCGATCCACAGGGACCGCTCCAGGTCGGGCAGCCGGTCGAACTCGCGCAGGCTCATCCCGAGCGAGCGCGCCACCTTCAGGTCTCGTCGGACCTCTGCGCGCCGGTCGAGAAGCGCGTGGCTTTTGGGTCGGCCACCGCGCTGGTGTTCAGGGTGTACGCGACAGTCCAGAGCGTCTGGAACTCGCCGTCGGACAGGCGCCGCAGCTTCTTGCCCAGGCTGGCGAGGTCGAGGCCGCTGACCGACAGGATGGTGCGGTGCTCGCCGTCCTCGGGGTCGACGAACAGCAGCAGCGCCTTCGGGAAGGTCTCGAGGTTGAAGCCCCATCCGGCGTCCTCGGGGTGGTCGACCTTCTTGGCCGGGTCCTTCGGGTCCTCAACCTGCCGCGGCGGGTGCTCGGCCAGCAGCTGCCGGAACGCCTCGTGCCCGATCGCGGACACGGTCCACTCCTCGGCGCGCTCGGCGGCCTCGTCCACGAAGGCGTCGTAGGCGGCGCGGGCGGCGTCGAGCTCAGCGGACGGCGACTCGTCGTCACCGAAGCGACGCGGGACGCCCTCAGCCTTCAGGGCGGCGCGCTCGGCGATCTCGACAGCCATCCGCAGCTCGTGGAGCCGGATGTCGTCGTCGCCGTCATAGATGGGAACGATGGTCTTGCGGGGCATAGCGGTACCTCTCGACGGTCTCGACGGGGCGACGGAGTCCACGCGCTACGGCGTGGAGACGCCGCCGGGAGGCCGTCGAACCCTCCCGGCGACGTCGACTGGGGTCACGCCTGGATGGCGACCTTGAAGATCGGGTCGGCGGTCAGCGCGAACGACGCAGAGGCAGCGCCCTCCGCGTTCTCGCCCGAGCCCTGCGCGATCGGCATGGCCGGGCCGGTCTCGACCTTGAACACGTCGACGAACTGGCCGGCGGTGAAGTTGGTGGCGCGGGCCACGTTCATGCGGCGCAGGAAGAAGCCGGACACGCCGAGGCGGAACGTCTCCCACGCCTTCACGCCGTCGGAGCCGGCCGCGCCCTGCTGGTCGAACTGGAACACGAACGTGCCGCCCGTGTAGGTCGTCTGCCCGATGAACTGGTTGACGGTCGTGTCGGCGAAGCGGCGCTGCTGCTCGACGAGGTTGGTGTTCTGGGTCGGCTCGATGCCGCCCTCGAACAGGATGCGCGAGATGTCGAGGCCGGACGAGGCGGTGGCCTCGGCGACGGTCGGGCCGGTGCCGGTGGCAAACCCCGACACGGTGGGCACGTACACCCAGTTGGCGCGGCCGAAGAGCTTCGCGGCGGCGGGCTTGAGCGGCTCAGGCATGGGCCTTCTCCTTGCTGGTCTCGGCCTGCTGGCCGCTGGTGGTGGGCTCGACGGGGGACTCGTGGTGGACCGGCGACAGGGGGTCGCCGGAGAGGTCCGAGGCGGGCTCGTCGAGCACCTTGAAGCGGCCATGCGGCAGCGCCTCGGCGTGAATGGTGAGCGTGTGGCCGGTGTCCTCGTCGAGGACCCGGAGGCGGCCGTACTCGTCGGGCACGGGCGCGCTGGACTTGGCGGGCATGGGACTCCCTCGGATCGGGTGGGGATCGCGGGTCAGGCGAAGGTGAAGTGGTCGACGCCGAACCAGCCGGTGTCGTCGTCGTCCTCGTCCTCGGCGAGGTCGAACACGAACGGGCCCGCCGTGCCGCCGGAGGGCAGGGCGAGCGCGACGTCCTCGAGCGCGCCGCAGACGCGGCGGCGGATCTCGCGGACGTTGGCGATCGACTCGGCGTGCGAGACGACGCGCAGCGACAGGACCGGGATGGAGACCTCGCCGGACGCGCGGCGGGCTGCGTTGAGGTCGGTGCGCAGGACATGGACGGTCGCGTGGCGCTGCGGGGTGTCGGCGCCCGGGGTGTCGCCGCGGGTCACGCCCGGCACCTCGTCGGCGTCGAACGCCTCCGCCCAGCCGTCGAGCGCGGCAGTGATCGCGGCCTTGACCGCCTCGGCGATCTCAGCGACGTTCACGGCGGCCATCAGTCGGCGCCCCAGAACCACGAGTCCATCGCCTTGCGGACGTCGCGCGCCAGGATCTCGCCGGCGCGGGCCGCGGAGATGTCGAGGTCGGTGTTCGTGCCGTGACGGAACCCGGCGCCGACGAACTCGGACTTCGGGACGCCGGTCGGGCCGTACTCCGCCGACCACCAGCCCATCACCGAGCCGCGCGGGGCGTCGACCTTGATGCGCTTGAAGTAGTTCCTGCCGTGCGGGCCGGACTTCGCGCGCGCTTCGTCCTTCGCGATCCGGTTTCCGACGATCGAGGCGTGGCGCACCGCCCGCCGGACGTCGTTGGACGCACGGCGGGGGAGCGCTGCCAGGTCATCGCGCAGGTCCGTGATGCCCGAGTAGTCGACGCTGATCCTCATGCGGGCCACTCCTGCGGACGCGGGACGGTCTCGACACGCACACGCAGCGCCGTCGCCTGGTCGCCCGTCTCGGAGTCGACCACGCGCACGACGCGGCCGACGTGCTCGCCCGCGGTCACCTCGAGCAGGTCGCCGTCGCGCAGATCCGTGCCGATCGGCAGGTGCGCCTCCGAGCGGGCGACCTCCGTGGAGACCGTGCCGATCGACGACGCCGACGACGCGCCACGAGAGCGCAGCCGCACCGGGACGTCGGTGGCGACGATCGCCCACGCCTTCACCTTGAAGCCCTCGACCTCCGCGAAGCCGCCCGGGCGGTGGATGGTGGCGCGGGAGGTCATGCGAGCGAGGGCTGCAGCACGGCCGCGCGCCAAAGCCGCGCTCATCGGATCTTCAGCCCAGCGACGCCGCGTCCGAACTGGCGGCGAAGCGCCAGCCGGGTGGCCTTCGGGATGCTCATGGCCGAGGCGACCACGGCGGCCGAGTCTGCGAAGCGCACCGAGTAGTCGTCGATCGACTCGGCGACCACGCGCGGGTCGAGCGCGCCGGCCGTGGCCGTGTTCGCGCCCAGGATGGCGAGGTCGCAGACGAGCTGCCTGATGTGCTCCGGCACATCGGGCAGGCCCACGGTCAGCGTGGCCTCGACCTCGAGCGGAACGCCCCAACTCCAGCCGCAGTGGCGCCAGAGGTCGCCGTTGACGAGCCGGTAGTCGGTGACGGCCGAGCCGTCGAGGGTGAGCGACGAGATGGAGCGCACGGGCGTCACGGGGATGCTCAGCCACTGCTCGCCGCGCTCGGTCGCCCACCACGAGACCGTCGCGGACGCCGAGAGGATCGGAGAGCCGGCGGCCTCGCGCACGAGCGATGAGGCCACGGCGAGCCAGGTGTCCGAGACGCCCGCGACACCGCGGGCAGTGAGGTCCGCTTGCGCGGCCAGGTTCGGCAGAGCCATGCGGACCCCCTCGGATCAGTCGTCGGTCGAGTCGGCCTTGGCCTTCTCGATGCCGTACTCGGCGAGGACGGCCTTCGGCAGCTTCTGCAGGGCCGCGGCGTCGGCGCTGTTGAGCTCGGCGGAGTAGACGCGAGACGAGCCGGAGCCGGTCGCTTCGCGGTCGTAGCTGAACTGGATGCCCAGGTCGGCGAACTGCACGCCCTTGGCGGCGATGAACTTGGTGGTGGTGCTGGCCATGCTCACTCCTTGCGAGTCGTGGGCGCCGTTGCGGCACCCCGGGGCCCCACGCCCCGGGGGGGGGGGGGCGTGGGCTCGGGCAGGACGACCTGGATCAGGAAAGATCCTTGATGAGGCCGTGGTAGTTCTCCGGGCCGTACTTGAGGCCGATCTCGCCGTAGAGCTGGTACTTCTCCGAGGCGCCGGTCTTGGCCAGCGGCTCGGCGAACAGGTTGCCCTTGCCGGGGATGTTGAGGAACACCGGCGTGCAGACCGACAGGTCGACGATGCCGACCTGGCCGGCGGGGAACCAGCGGTTGAGCATGACGCCGAAGGTGCCGAAGTCGGTCACCAGGGTGTCGATGGCGACGCCGCCGACGTTGCGGGTGCTGGTGGCGACGTTGAGGTTGCCGGCGTTGTAGACGTTGGAGAGGTTGATCTTCTGCTGGGCGCCGACCATGAACACGGTGTTGTCCATGTCGAGCGTCGCGCCGTTGGCGAACATGTCGCGCAGGGCGTTGTCGACGATCGCCTTGGTCAGCGCGCGGGGGGTGCCGCCGTTGGCGAAGAGGTTGGTCGACACGGCCGTGAGCACGCCGCGGGTGGTGCGCGCGGTGGCGTTGTTGGCCGGACGGGCGTAGGTGCCGGTCAGGAACGACTTCTCCACGTCCACGGCGATCTTGCGGAGCTTGAGGTCGATCTGGTGCGCGAGCTCGTCGCGGACCGGGTTGGCCTCCTCGTTGTTCACGCCGTTGTGCAGCCCGGTCGCGGCCTGCTTGGTGTAGGAGACCTCGACGGCCTCCTGGTGGATCTCCAGCACGTTCGTGACGTTGCTGCGCGAGACGCCCGAGGCGGACGGCGCGGCAGCACCCTCGACGCGGGAGTTGTTGGCCGACGTCGACTCGAGGTCCTCGGTCTGCCACTCGATGTCGGTGGTGTTGGAGCCCTCGCCGCCGGTCAGGCCGCCGATGGCGGACAGGAACGGGGTGTCGGACGGGGCGACCGAGAAGAGTCGGCCGGTGTAGTTCGGCAGGTTGAAGGTGGTTCCCTGCCCGGAGACGGTACCCATGATGGGCCCCTTTCGTTACTGGGTCTGGTTTCGGATGTCGAGCAGCTGCGCGGCTCGCAGACGCGAGGCCGCCTTGTGGTCGCCGGCACGCTCGGCGTCGGCGATCTGCTCGTCGACCGACTTGGGAGACGCCGCCTTGCGCGCGCCGCCGTCGGCCGAGCCCTGGAACCTGTTGCCTTGCGCTGCCAGATAGGGCTTCTTGCTGATGAGGTCGGTGATGGCGGCTCGGATGGACTCCGAGTCGACCGATCCGTCGTCGGCGACCTCAAACGACGACGGGGAGATGTAGGCCAGGGCGTCGGCGGGGTCATTCAGGACCCCCGCGGCGATGGCGCGGATCTCGGCTGAGGCGATGCGCTCGTTGGCGACCTTGAGGGCCTCGTCGCGCACCTTCTGCGCCTCGATGGCCTTCTGGTGCTCGGCCTCGGTGCCGTCGAGCTTGGCCTGGATCGCTGCGAGCTGAGCCGCGGTGTCCTTTGCCTGCTGCTCGGCCTGCTTCCACTTGGCCTTCATGGCGTCGAGCGCCTTCTTGCCAGCGTCGCCGAGAGCGTTCTCATCGGCGCTGGTTGCGGTGGCCTCGCTGGCGGTGTCGACCGACGTCTCGTCGGCACCGCTGGTCGCGCTGTCCTGCTCGGTGACCTGCTCGGTCATGGGTGCTCTCCTTGCGAGAGTCGGCCCGGCCGCCTTGCGCGGTCGGGAGGTCTAGCGGATGTAGCCGTTGCGCTGGAGCAGCGCGAGAGCGGCTTCGCGGTCGTCGCCGGTCTGGCGGTAGATCGCCTCGGGGGTCATGCGGTCGCGGCGGTAGAGCACGCGGCCGGACTCGCTGATGCCGGCGGACGAGCGGCGCACGTTCACCACGCGGCCCAGGTCGGCGCCGTCGGCTATCGCGCGGCGGTCAGCCTTCGAGAGGCCGCTCACCTTGTCCTCGCGGACCAACGTCTCGAGGTCGTAGGGCTCGACGCCGCCGACGGTCGTCGGGACCATCACGCAGTCGCAGCCGGGGTGGCGCTGGAAGCCCTCCGAGTAGCGGTAGACGCGCCCGGCGAGGACGGCGCACCGCGAGCACGATGGGAGCGTCAGGTGGCGCACCCAGGCCACGCGCGGACGGGTGGCGATCGCGACCGACTGGGCGGCGCGGCCCGCGTCCTGCACCAGCGACTCGGTGAGCCGCTGGAACTGGTAGTCGGTCCACTGCTGCTCGATCGACTTCTCGAACTCGGTGGTCAGCCGCGCCAGCTCGGTGGTGAAGGACGTGGCGATCAGCGTGGAGGCGGGCGTGACGTCGATGCCCTGCTCGGTGAGGATCGCGGTCACGCTGCGCTCGGCGAGCACGGCCTGCGCCGCTTGGTAGGTGGCGACCGTGGTGGCGACGGCGCTGCTGCCGCGGGGGCGGGCGGCGAACGCCTGGCGCACGGCCTGCAGGGCGACGGCCAGCGACGCCGTGCGGTACCTACTGGCCGACTGCGGCTGAGCCACCGGCTGCGCCCGTCGGACCGTCCAGGGCGCCGCCGAGCACCTGCTGCAGGAACGGGTCGGCGGCCTCCGTGTCGCGCATGGCGATCACGCGGTCGATCTCGGCGGGGGAGAGGTTGTAGCGCCGCTCGAGGATGTAGCGCAACGGCAGGCCGATCTGCCGGTCCTTGAGGGCGGCGTCGGCGACCTGGGCGTCCGAGCGGTTCTCGATGTCGCGCCACAGGGTCACCGCGCCCCGCACGGCCGCGGCCTTGCGAGCGTCGTTGCGGACGAGGGCGAGGAGCTCGAACACGTCGCGCGCGGCGCGACCGAAGTGCTGGGTCTTCTCGCGGGTGCGCTCGACCAGGCCGGTCTCCAGGGCCTTCATGGCGTCGGCGGAGATGTTCGCCATCGTGCCGCCGATGAGCAGGTAGTGCGCCGGCGTGCGGGTCTGGGCGGCCAGGTGCCCGACGAGGATCTCGACCACCTCAGTGAAGGCGTCGAGCTTGGCGGTGGAGAACTCGAAGGTCTGGGCGCCCGCGTCCTCGATCCAGGCGACCTTGCCCTTGCGCCACTGGCGCAGGTCGATCGGCTCCTCGCCGGTGACGTCGCCGTCCTCATTGAGAATTGGGCGCATCGGCATCTCGGCGCCGATGACGCCGCGCACGCCGAGCGTGGCTTCGTCGGAGACGGCGAACAGTTGCGACCACAGCATGTTGATGGCGTGCTGGATGGCGAGCGCCCCGGCGATGTCGGAGTGCGGCTCGCGGGCCAGTCGAGGGCGGTTGGCGAACTCGACCAGCGGCACCTTTCCGAGCGGGTTCGGGATGACGCCCTCGGCGCGCAGGTCCCAGGCGCCGGCGAGCAGCGGGGTCGTGGGAATCTGCTCGGCCGTCACCGCCAGCACGCGGAGGCTCTGCGCCCGGGGGCGCTGGAACTTCCAGATTTCGGTCGGCAGGTAGAGCGTGGCGTACTCGTTGTCGTCGTCGGACCAGACCTTCGCGCCGGCCTTCCGTGCGCGGGTCTCGGGGTCGTAGCCGACGATCGCCTGCGAGGGGTGCTCCCAGGTGACGATCGGCTGCTCGTCAGCGTCGGCCCACACGAGCGCGAACGCGCGCTTGGCGATGATCGCGTCGAGGAACGCGAGGTCCGAGAGGGCGTCGGAGTCGGTCGCGCGCCAGTCGGCGAACAGCCCGTCGTCGCCGTCCCGCTGCCCGGGGAGCCGGATGCCAGTGATCTCCAGGCGCTCGTGCGGGGCGTCGGCGACGATCGAGCACCAGTTGTCGGTGAAGTCGTTGTAGCGGTCGGCGTGGTACTGCCGGAAGTCCTCCGAGAGGAACCGCAGCCGGTGCTTGCCGTCGTAGGCATCACTGAGCTCGTCGACGTCGCGGCGCCGGCGATTGAGCTCGGCCAGCAGCTCCTCGAGCGTCTCAGCAGCCTCGGCGGCAGTGACCATGCGTGCGGCCCTCCCGTCAGGCGAAGTAGGTGTAGGACTTGCGGCGCCACAACTTCGCGGCGGTGACATCGCCCGCGGCTTCGTGCGCGAGGATCGAGCAGACGGCGAGGTCGATCTTGCGGCCGTCGCCGGGCTTGGTCAGGACGTAGCGCGGCGGCGGGTTGCGTGACGCGCGGCGGGCGTTGCGGACGTGGGCCGCAGTGATGTCGCAGCCGTCGTGCGAGAAGCCGCTGTCACGCTTGTTCACGTCGGTCACGAGACGCTCGGCGGCGGCGTGCATCCTCTTGGGCTGGAAGGTCTCCCAGCGCAGGACGCGCTCCTTGCCGTGCTGCTCGGCCCATGCGTCGATCTCGCTGGTCCAGTACGGCGGGTCGCAGTACATGCGGACGACGTCGAAGGTCTCGAACAGCTCGGCGACGGCGGCAGCGACGTCGAGGCGAGGCACCTTGCCGTCGTAGTCGGCGGGGTTCCAGATCGTCGGCCCGCCCGAGGTGGTCGGGGTGAACTGGAAGCCGTCGCGGGTCTCGGCGCGGATGCCGGTCCAGTCGTCGGAGTCCGAACCGTCGAAGCCGAGCACCACCTGCGTGCGGCGGGCGAACTTCGGGGCCGGGGCCTTGCGGGCGTCCCAGGCTTCGCCATCGAGCCACGAGCCGAGTCCGGCCACGATCCGGTTTCCGTAGAACCGCTCGGCCTGCGCCGGGTCGGTCTCGGCGAGCTCCTCGGCCTCGGCGAGCACCTGGGCGACCGGGACGTGGGGCGATCCCGCGTAGTTGTAGTCCAGGATCTTCAGTCGGTCCTCGCGGCGCGACCACTTCAGGTCGGCCGGCGGGGACTCGAAGAACTTGAAGACGTCGGCAGCCTTGGCCTCGTAGGTGCGCTGGGCCACCGACTTCTCGGCAGGGTCCCATGCGTTCGTCGTCTCCATCGAGCGCCCGCCCATGCCCGCGAGGCCGCGGCGCATGGTCTCGGCGACCTTCACGAGCTTGTTCTGCTGCGTGTAGAGCTGCGTCTCATCCTGGAGGGCGAACGTGATCGGGTTGCCGAGTCGGGACTGAGCCGACGACGTGACGACGTCGATGCGCCCGTCCCAGGAGCCGTCCGGCTGGCGGAGGCGGACGAAGCCCTCGCGGACCTGCATCAACTCCGAGAGCAGCGGGCCGCGGGCCATCGCCTGCAGCGGCCGGTAGACGTTGTCGACCTGGTCCTCAGAGGTGGCGAGCAGCTGGATCAGCGGCGTCGGCCACGGCATCCCCATCGCCTCGCCCGCGTCGTAGGCGTACACCCAGCCGCACGAGCACCCGTGGTCCTCGCAGCGGTACAGGTCGCCCGCCGAGGCCCAGCCGGCGAACAGCGCGGGCCCGACCGCCTCGCCGCAGACGATGACGGCCGCGAACGGCCCCTTGCCGGTCTTCTGGGCCGCCACGACCTGCGAACGGCGGTTGTGGAACGCCGCGGCGCGCGTCGGGTAGCCCTCGGCGTCGAACGGGACGGCATCCGGGTCCACGCGGTAGTGGTTCGCGGTGATCCAGAGCTGCCAGTCGTAGTGCTGCCACGGCGTGCCCTTGCGGAAGCCGTCGGGAATGATGCAGTGGTGCTCGTGCCACGCGGCGAGCACCCACAGCGTCGGGAAGTCGACGTCGTAGTTACGCGCTCCCACGGTTCAGCCGACCCTTGATCGAGGTCACCGTGGCAGTAGGCGAAGGCACGGCCTCGACGGGCTTGGGCTCGGCAATTTTCCAGCCGAGACGCTGGCGACCGTCGTGGGTCCACCCGATGCCGTCGGCATAGCGCTGCACCACGTTGCCGAGCGCGGCCGAGGCGTCCTCGGACTCCATGCGCACTGACCAGCGGCACCACATGGCGACGTCGCGGACGAACCACGGCTTCCCGGCCCAGGCGCAGCCCATCGGCGTGCGCCACGCGGTCTCCCACACCTCGAGCTCGCGCGCGGTGGCATCGGGCAGCGGGTAGTCGGGGATCTCGCCGTCGTAGCCGTCGGCAGGGAGCGCGGTGAGCTGGTAGCCGGCGCGCTCCGAGGTGCGCGAGCCCTCCTGCTTCGGCGGGCCCGAGCGGGCGTGTCCACCCTTGGGCATCGTCATCATCTCCTCGGCGGCATTGCGCCGCGTCGGTGGCCGCCCGCAGCCTTGCGCCGGGGCGGAGGTCTATCTCATGGGGCAGGTCGGGGCCGGATGCTCTGACCCCGCGCGGGTGACAGCGCCCTCTCCCGCGGTCCTCTCCAGGCGGCCGAGGGGAGTCATCCCCCACGGGGGGCGCGGGTGCCTATGCGTCCGGCGAGATACCTGCCCGGTGCGGCGCCGACGTGTTGCAGCGCTCGTGCGACGGGCCGAGGTATCCGGTGCGATCGTCCGTGTGGTCGAGGTGCCACGGCTCGAGCGGGCTGATCCGCTTCTTGCAACGCGCACACGCGACGACACCGAGCGCCACTCGGGGAGCCCAGCGCTTCCGTAGCCGCTCGTGCTTGGCGTCGTAGCCGCGCTCCTGGCGCGTGCCGCGCGCTCGCTCACGCTGCCGCCGATGCTCAGCGCACCGGCCGGCCTCGATGACCGTCGGGCAGCCCGGCTCTGCGCACACCTTCACCGCCGCGCCCGCCACTCGTCGATGAGCATGTTGATCTGCTCGTGCCCGGAGTCGCACGGCGTGAGGAAGTGCGGCAGGCCGGTAGTCTTGGGCAGGCGCTTCACCCAGGCGTTGACCTGCGCGATGAAGGCGAGGAGTTGCTCGGGTGTCGTCTCGTCGGTGACGCGGATGACCTGCGGCATGAGGCGTGACCTCCTGCCGAAACGACGAGAGACACGGCCGATGGGCGCAGGTCTCCGTCACGAATGCTACGGCATTTCTCTGGTGATCGCACTCACGCGGCGTCGTCCGTGTCGCCCGTGTCGTCGGCGGTCCCGTCGAGGCAGGCCAGGACGTCGGCCACGCGGTAGACCACGCGCCCTCCGCTGGTGCGCTTGCGGACCCTGCCACGGCTGGCCCATCCGGTCAGCGATCCGCGGGTGACGCCGGTGCGCTCGATCATGTCGGCCCCGGTCAGCCAGTCGGCCGCCGTGGTGTGCCGCTGCGCCACGTTGCGGCGGTAGTCGACCTCGCTGCGCCAGTCCTTGCACGACGGGCAGACCCAGCCGTCCTCGGGCGCGAGCGGGTGGCTGCCGTCGCGGTTGCGCCACGGAAGCTCGCGGCCCTCCCAGGTGCGGACGAGCTTGCGGTCGCACTTGAGGCAGGGTGCTCCGGTGTCGCGCTGCTCGCCGTCGTGGAGCACCTGCTCGAGGAACGCGCGGCAGTCGGCCACAGTGATCGCGAGGTCGGCGAAGTCGAACTCGATGTCGGCGGCCAGGTAGTGCAGGTTCCGATCGAGGTAGTCGCCGGCGCTGGCCACGGTGATACGGCCCGCGCGGTGGTGACCGAAGTGCTGGGCGGCCAGCATCTCGAGCCAGCCGAGCGCGGCCTCGGGGTGCAGGTGCCAGCCGAGGCGCGAGTCGGGCTCGTAGATGTGGCCGTGGTCGGCGCGCTGTCGCCACTGCCGGGGATCAGCTGCGGGCCCGAGCAGGTTGCTCGCCTCGCTGTCGGGGTCGCCGTCGCGGATGACCTGCTCGACGAGCGGCATCCCGGCGAGGCGGACGACCTCGTGCAGGTGCTCGCGGACCTTGCCGAGGCAGGACGGGCAGACGGTCGGCGCGTGGGTCTCGCAGTCGCCGCGTTCGCCGCGCCATCCGACGAGGCAGTGGTCGAGCGTGCAAGGCAGGCATCCCGGGCACGCGGTGGTCGCGCAGTCCTCGGCGTGCTGGTCGGCGAGCATCCGTGGCTGGTCGTGGCTGACGTGGCGGCACTTCATTCGGCTGGGTCCTTCCCGTGATGGGCGCCTTCGCCCAGGTCGCTGCCGGTCGTGGAGTGGTAGACGTGCCCGCCGGTGTGGCCGGCGGGGCGGGTGCAGGTGAGGCCATCGGGGGCGTGCCACGGGTGGGCGGGGCAGGTCGTCACTTGATCCTCCGTCGTGCTCGGCGTCGTCGCGCATAGTCGGTGCCGTCGATACACAGGGGCGGCGCATGGTCCGTGATTCCGAACATGGCGAGGTAGAAGTCGCGATGTGCGCGGCAGGTTGGCAGCGTGATGACTCGTTCGGCCCAAGTGGTGCGGTGGGTGTAGATGGTTTCGCCCACTTGGACAGCGTTGGATTGACCGCCGCGCAGAACGATGTCGCTCATTCGACTTCCTCCCACTCGGTCACGCGGTCGGGGTAGGTGGTGACGTTTCGTCGCACGTCGGCGTTCACGTCGAGGTCGTCGGGGCGCGTGGAACCGAGCAGCGAGATGCCGCCCGTTGGTCCGCGCATTCCCCACTCGACCCGTTCGACGCCCTCGACCAGCAGCCCCGCCTCGGTCAGCGCCTTCACCTGCTCGGCGGCGACGTGGGCGTAGTGCTCGGTCCACGAGTGCCACCCCTTGCGACCACGGCACCCAACCTCGCCCGGTCCCGTGCAGTTGATCGCGTTCTCCCACGCCACCCGCGCCAGCACCTCGCGCGCACGGTCGCCAGCGGTCACGGGCGCGCTCATGCCTGCCCCTCGCGGTTGCGCTCGGCACGGCGCTCGATCGCGTCGAGCACGGCCCGGAAGTCGCTCCATAGGTGCGGGCCGTGCATCGCCAGCGGTCGGCCATCCCAGTAGTCGAACTGCTCCCGCAGGAAGGCCGCGGCAACGCTCAGCCCTTCCGCGATCCCCTCGGCCTTCACCCGCGCATCTCGCTCAGCGAGGACGGCGGTGTCGTCGGGCTTGGCTCCGGCGAGGCTCGCTGCGATCGCTGGCATCTGGCGCTTGCTCCAAGGCGGCTGGCTCTGGCTGTGCTCGGAGTCCTTGCGAAGCCGCTCCCGCAGCGCAGCGCGGGTTACCGCCCGCTCGGCCTCCTTGGTGTCGCGGCACTCGGGACACAGGTTGGGTTCGCCACGGGCACCGACCTTCCAGCCGCAGCGACGCGCCATCGCATTCGCCTCGCGCTGCGTGTCGGCCTGAGAAACCCACCAGTGACAGTGGTCCGACCGCGCCTCGCTCCCGTCGCAGTGGACGGTCCACACGGCGCTCGCGCTCATCGCTCGGCCTCCTTGGGGTCGTCGGGCAGCAGGCCGAGCAGTTCGGCGTGGACCATCCAGCGGTCGTAGGTGGTGACGTTGGACGGCACCGCTTCGCCGTGTCGCACCCACGCGCGGATGCTGCGGATCAGGTTGTCGGCGCGGGCCTTCTCGCGGTCGGCGCGCTCGATCGCCGCGTTGAGGGCGTCGATGTTGCCCTCCTTGGCGCGGCGCTCCTCGTCGCGCTGCCGCATGGCGTAGTTGCGGTCACGGACGGCCCGGTCGGCGCGCTCGCGTTCGGCGGCGAGCAGGCCAGCGGTTCGGAGTGCGTCGACAATCACGGGAGCGCACCTCTCGGCCACGTCACGGTGCTTCTCGTCGCGCGCAAGCGGGGCGTGATAGTTCACGGGAAGCACGTACAGCGTGAGTACGTCGGCCACCAACTGGGTCGCGGGGTCGGCGCTCATCGGTCCTCCTTGGGTGCGTGGTTGGCGAGCACGGCGGCGAGGTCGCTCAGCAGGCGAGCAGGGTTCGGTTCGTACTGCGCGGCGTGCTCGCTATGCACGGCCTCCATGTCGGCCACGAGCGCGGCGAGGGTGGCGCGTGCGGCGTCGCGTTCGGTGTGCGACTCATGCTGGCTCCGAGCCAGGCGATCACGGGTCTCGGCGTTGGCCTTTGCGGCATCCCGCCACTCGTCACGCTCGCCCTCCAGTCGCTCCACCTCGTCCAGCAGCCAGGCGAGGTCGGCGCGCGGCCCCGTCTTGCCCCAGGTCTTGCCGCTGAGGATCTGGCTGACGGTCTTGTGGTCGGTATCGAACAGAGCGGCGATCTTGCCGTGCCCGATGCCGCGCTCCGACAGGTACTTCATCTCCTCCACCTGCCAGCCCTGCCACTTGGCCTGAGCGTGGGTCTCGCCGGCCCCGTGGGTGCCGTGGCTTCGCTTGTGCGCCTCGTTCTCCACGTGGGTGACGTAGGCCAAGTTCGCCAGGCGCGCATCCGTGCGGTCGCCATTGAGGTGCGCTACCTCATGGCCCGGCGGACAGGGTCCGACGAACGTCTCGATGACGAGTCGATGCACGAGCTTTGAGCGATACCCGTCCCCATCGCTGCGCGGAAGCGAGACGCTCGGATAGCCCCCCGCCTTCCCCTGGCGGCGAGCAAGGTTGCGCGAGGTGGGCGACTTCTTGCCGAGCCGTCGCGGGTTTCCGCGCAGCCAGAACGACCTGACGTTGCCGAAGTCGCTGACCTCGTAGCCGTCGCACCCAGGAACGGGAAGCCACCTCTCCTCCCACGGCCCCGGCGTCGCGGCGTCGAGGCGTGCCCTGATGTCGGCGCGGCGGTCGGCGGTCACGCTGGTGGTGATCTTCGCGTCGATGGGGTTGCCAGCGAGGTCGTGGAAGTTCGCCGAGAGGCCGTTTCCGTGGTCGGCGGTCACGCTGCACCGTCCTCGTTGCTCTCGTCGGGCAGTGCGCGGCCCTGGCAGCGGTGGTTGACGTGGAACCGGGTGACATCGACCTCCACGTTCGCGGTCGCCGTTCCGTCTCGCTTGGCGACGGCGATGGTCGTGATCGAAGTCGCGTGGACCTCGGCAGTGATCGCGACGCCGCAGACCGGGCAGTCGATGACGTGCGCCTCGGCGACGTGGTGGGTAGTGGGGATGCGCGCCATCACGCTGCACCGTCCTCGTTGGCGGCGTTGATCGCGGCGACGAGGAGCGGCCAGGCGGTGTCGCGGACGTGCTGCGGGATGCTGGTTGAGACGATCAAGGGGTGCGCGAAGTCGCCGCTGTCGAGCCAGATCACGTCGTCGTTGAACCATCCGCCGCCCACTCGGAGGCGGGGCGTGTCGGCGGAAGGGGCCGTCAGACGCGCAGAATCGCCGCTCTGAGCGCCGTTCGGGTCGTCGGTGGCCTCGGATGCCGCCTTGCTGGTCGTGGTCATGCGTCGGTCTCCTGTCGGGTGAGGTCGGGGGTCGCGCGGGCGATGAGCTCGCGGAGGTGCTGGGGTGCGGCGACGGGCTCGGGGTGGGCCGCGGCGCAGTCGACGCGCTCGCCGTTGCTGATCGCGCGGACGGCATCACGCAGCCAGACGTGCTCCTCGGCGTTGGTGAGGCCGGGCGGCGGGACCAGTTCGCCGTACTGGCGCTTGTGCTCGAGGCGCCGGCGCTTGCGGATGGCGAGCACGCGGGTGCGGACCTTCTCGGGGGTGAGCCAGTCGGACGACTCGCGGTAGTGCTCGATGATCGCGACGCGGCAGTCGTCGAAGCGCAGGCCGTCCAGCATGGCGGCCCAGGCGCGGGCGGCGTCCTCGTCGGGCTTGCGGTTGTCTACGGTGGCGGCCATGCCGAGCAGGACGGCGGCCTCGGCGGGGGTCACCACTCCCACCCTTCGACCTGGTCCCAGTGCGCGCCGGGGTGACCGGGCGGCAGGCTACAGAAGAGCTCGGTGGCGTTGGTGGTCCAGCCCTCGGCGCCGCACTCGTCGGGGTTGCTCATGCTCCGTCTCCGATCTGCGGGAAGGGGATCACCTGGTCGCGCTCGGCGAGGTCGGCCGCGAGCTGGAGGTGCTGCTGGGTGCGCGTCTGTGGTGGTCGGTGGACGCGGGGCTCGTCGCGCCAGTGCTCGCCGTTGAGCCACGTCGTCGGGTGCTTGGTGAACTCGGGGTGCTTGCCCTCGCTGGTCTGCCAGGCGATGTAGGCGGCGGCGGCGGTGATGAGCACCTCGGGGGTGACGCCGGGCTTCTTGAGGGCGGCGCGGTAGGCGCGGGTGGCCTTGGCCTTGCCGACGCGGTGGTCGTAGGTCGACCAGAACTCCTCGAAGCGCGGCGGAGGGGTCGAATCCGTCTCCGAGCGTGAGCGAGAGGGGTTACTTGGTCGGGTCGGGTCGGGTCGGGTCGGGTCGGGAAGCGATTCGGGGCGATCGTCGACCGAGAGGATCCCCCCGATTCGGGGCGATAGATCGGGGCGAATCGGGGGACAGCTCAACGCCTCGCAGTGGGGGCAGTCGGGGTTCGTGACGCCGCGGTTGACGTGCCACTTCTGGTGGTTGCCGAAGGATCCGGCGTTGCTCGCGTCCACAGGGTTGTGGGCGGTCCAGTCGTGGAAGGCGTAGCCCTTCTCGCCGCCGCGTTCGGCGCGGAACCACAGGCCCGCGTCGACCAGCCGCTCGGCCAGGATCTCGGCGTCGTCGTCCCAGTCCTCGAGGATCTCGGTGGCGATGAAGCCGTCGTCGGACTCGGCGCCGGCGAGCGCCCAGAGCCCGACGGGGCCGACGTCGCGCCGCTTCGTCGGGTGGCCGCGACGAGCTGCCCGCGCCTTGCGGTGGCGGGGGAACTTGTCGTCGATCTTGAACCACACGGGTCACGCTCCCTTCCGGCGCCCGCAGGCGCCCTGGTGCTTGCTGGCCGCGAGGTCGACGACGGGCCGCTCGCGGTGCCACATGCGCCACGCGCAGCCGCAGGTCGCGGTCCAGCCGTCGTCGTAGGGCCGCACGGTGATGCGGGGGATCGAGGTGCTCACGCGGCCCCCTTCGCGCGCTTCGTCGCTGCCACGTTGCGCCGCAGGACCGCGGTGTCGCAGCGGTCGGCGAGGCGCCAGTAGAGCTCGGTGCGCTCGTGGCGGATGCACGCGCGGTAGAACGCCTCCTCGGTGCAGCCGAGGCGGCGGCAGACCTCCTTGATGTCAGCACCGTCGGCGGCGAGCATCTCGACGTCGTGGAAGTCCTCGGACCACCGGCGGAACTGCGGCACGTAGTCGGCGCGGGTCTCGGGGTCGCGGTGGCAGCGCTCGCACAGGCCGCGGCCCTGGATGTAGCGCAGCCGCCCGCAGTGGGCGCAGTTGTCTCGGCGCTTCGTGGGCTTCATGCGCTCTCCTTCGATGGCACCCAGCGGGCGACGAGGTCGCGTCCGGTGACCCACCGCCCGCCGGTGAGGATGTGGTCGGAGGGCTCGCCGTCCTGGCAGCCCCTGCAGATGCGGGTGCGGGAGCGGGTCTGGGTGCCGCAGTCGAGGCACTCGACGTAGGCGCGGCGGGTGATCTGCCCGGGTGCAGGCGCGAGTCCGGCGTTCTTGCCGACGCCGGTGAGCGGCCCGCGGTACTGCTCGCGGATGGAGGGCGCGGTGTAGCAGCGTCCACAGAGGCCACGCGCCTCGATGCGGCGCTCGCGCTGGCAGTGGACGCACGCGGCTCGGCGCTTCATGCGACCTCCCATGGCACCCAGCGCCGCACGCCGCGCACGACGACCCAGTCGCCGCCGTAGAGCACGTCGGAGACGGGCACGGCGCGCGGCTCGTAGGTCTTGGCGCTGCGGTAGTGCGCGGTGCAGTGCGGGCAGAGGCGGTCGGCGGAGGTCGCCATCGCGCCGCAGCCGCCGACGCACGGCGCTGGTGGCAGGGCGGCGCGCTCGGGCTGGCCGCGCTCGGCGTCCCTGGCCTTGCGGTAGCAGGAGTCGCAGAGCCCGCGGGCCTGGATGGTGAGCACCTTGCTGCAGTTGACGCAGGGCTCGCGTCGGCGCTGGCGCTTCATGCGGCGACCTCGATCTCGTCGTCGGCGGCGAGGACGTGGTGGCTGATGGGCCACCGCTCGCCGTTGGTGGGCACGAGGAGCAGGTGGACGCGGCCCGCGACGGTCCAGGTGCCGTGGATGCGGCCGGTGGTGCCGTCGGGGAGCGTGGCGACGCGGCCCTCGCGGATGACGGCGTCGGACAGGTACCAGGCGCGGCGCTTCATGCGACCAGCGCCTCGACGACGGCGGCGATGAGGTCGCGCGCGGCGGGCGGGGTGACGGCGTTCCCGGCGAGCTTCACGCGCTCGCGGCGGGTGCCGGACCACTGGTAGTCGGCAGGGAAGGCCATCCCGGCGGCGACCTCGTGGGGCTCGAGCATCCGGAACAGGCAGTCGTCGACCACGGCCTCGGCCGCGGCGAGGTCGCCGGGGGTGAGGACGGACTGCTGCGCGGTGGTGGTGAGGGTGCGCAGCGGCTGGGTGGCGGGCGTGGTCATCTCGGCGCCGTCGCCCGGGCTGGAGTAGTGCCGGGTGATGAGGGCGTACCGGTCGCGGGTGGTGAGGGTGCCGACCGGGCGGTCCACGGGGCGCGCGGTCTCGGCCGCGCCGTAGTAGGGCGTGACGAGGGCGTGGTGATTGCCGGAGGCGGTGAAGGTCGCGGCCGGGTGGTCGACGGGGCGCGCGGTGGATCCGCCGCCGCGGAGCTCGGCGATGAACGGGGGCGCGACGAGCGCGGTCGTCTCCCGGGTGGTCATCGTGCGGTGCGGTTCGGACGTCGGCCGGGCGTCGTCGTTCCAGGTCCCGCCCGCCGGGACGCACAGGGCGTCGAGGTGGCGCGAGGTCTGGGTGCGCAGCGGCCGATCGCTGGTGCCGCAGCGATCGCCGGCGCGGCCCTCGAGCGGCACGACGAGCGCCTTGGACTCGACCGTATGGAGCGTGCGCAGCACCTCGTTGACGGGCCAGGTGCGGTAGTAGCCGTTCGGGTCGCCGTGCGCGGGGTGCTTGGGGTCGGCGGCGTCGTACTGGTTGCCGCCCTTCTCCATGTGGAACGGCGCCCAGTAGCGGGCGATCCCGGCGGCGATGCGGCGCCGGGTCTTCTCCGCGAGCGGCTTGTCGCGGTCGCCGATGCGGCGGCCCTTGAGGGTCCAGTCGATCGCGGCCGCGGCCGGGAGGTAGCCGGGCTCCACGGTGGTGCCGCAGCTGCCGTGGACGTAGACGTACTGGCTGCGGTACTTCCCGACGGTGCGGCCGTTCTTCCACGCCTGGCGGGCCTCGACGACCTCGCCGCAGGCAGGGCACCAGGCGAGCGGGCGCAGGACGGCGTCGATGTTGGGGGCGCGGTCGCCGCGGCGCCAGCACACGATGTAGAGCCGGTCGCGCGACTGCGGGGCCGGGTCGCCGTGGGCCTGGGCGTGCATCGAGTTGAGGGAGACGACGCGGTGCTCGTAGCCGAGGTTGCGCAGGCTCTTGCGCCACAGTGCCCATGCCTCGGCGAACTTCGGGTTCGTGGCGATGTCGACGACGTTCTCGACGACCATGGCGCGGTAGCGGTGGTGCTCGGCGAAGCGGAGGACGTCGAACATCAGCAGCCGGGAGCGCTGGACGATCGCGGTCTCGGGGTCCTCCTCGACGAGGTCGGGGTCGAGGAGGTCGAGCAGGTTGGCCTCGACCGAGACCGAGGCGTACTTCCCGCCGGACGCCTGCGACCACTTCGTGCACTCGGGGGAGGCC
>NZ_CAXRAZ010000038.1:0-89159 GCF_964229035.1 Nocardioides sp.
CGCCTCAGCGTTCAGCGCGGCCGTGTGGTCCGCGATCCGCGCCGCCCGCCAGGGTGCCAACCGCCCCGCCACCACCGCCGCATACACACGCGGCAGGCGCCAGGCGCACTCCAGCACCCGCCCGACATGGTTCTTCGCCGAAGCCACCCCGCGACCCAACGCGGCAGCGAGCTCCACGACCGCGAACTCCGAGACCAACGGCGCACCCTCACCGGCCAGTCTGATGCCGGTGTCGAGCGAGGCCTCCACACCCACCGCATCAACCGGGCGGGCGTCGTGCAGGTTGGCCTCGGCCCACACCACCACCGCCTGCCACTCCCGCACCTCCGATACCTGCCGGATGGCCTGCTCACCACGGATCACCGCCAACGCAGCCCCCGTGTCGAGACCGTCGAAAGGCGGCGCCGGCCCGTCGTCCGGAGGAGGTTCACCTGGTCCGCTACCGATCCCGAGAGTCATACCAAGATGGTGGCAACCACCCCCGACACAATGACCCGAACCGAGCGGACCCTGTGCACAACCCGCACGACGGATCCCCGGCACCGCGAGGCACCTCACAGCCCGCCTGGACGAACCGTCAGGCGTTTTCGAGCTGCACGACGAGGTGCACCGACTGCTCGACGACCCCATCGAGCACCGCGCGCCGCGGGTCGGGGACGGCGAACCAATGACCGCCCGGACGCAGGTGGCTGAGCCGCGTGTCGTCGAGCACGTCGGCCACCGCAGCCCGGTCGCCGCCGGTCACCACCGGCAACTCCGGGACTCCCGCACCACCGCGGCCGAGCACGGTGACGGCGTGCTCGGCGGCGGCCTCGAAGGCCGCGCGGGCCTGGTTGTCACGGCGCCGCGCGAAGCGCTGCTGCGACTGACCGCCGGCCTTGGTGCGCCCCTGCACGTGGCGCTGCCCGACCTTCGAGGCCACGATCCGGGCGCCCTCCAGACGCGCGATCGCGAAGCCGCCGCGGCGCACCAGCAGCACGCCCCAGTGCTCGGGACGCGCGATGGCTGCCACCAGTCCCGCGCCGTCAGCCGCACCGTCGTAGCGGCCGCCGAAGGGCAGTCGAGCGGCGAAGCGCGACCCGTCGGCGGCGACACCGACGAGAGCGCCGCCGTCCACGCTGAGGGTGGGGGCGCCGTGGCGGCTCGCGAAGTTCTCCGACCAGCGTGCCCACCGCTCCCCCGGCACCAGGACGACGACCGGCTCGCTCATGACGCGAACCTATCGGCCGCAGGGGGCACCCACCCGCTGGCTACCGTCGATGGGGACGACCATCACCCACTCGGGAGGTTCTTCCAATGACCCGTCATGATCGCCGCCGCCGCGGCAGCCTCGTCCGCGGCCTCTCGCTCGCTGCCGCAGCCGTGGCCACCGGGGCGACCCTCCTCGCCCCGCCGAGCACCGCCGCACCCGCCGCCGCGACCACCATCGCGGGCAGCGCCTCCTCGAGCGCTGCCGACGCCGGATCGCGGGCTCCGAAGCCCTACCCGGCCTCGCTGCCGCTCCCGAACGGCTTCCAGCCGGAGGGCATCACGATCGCCCCGGGCGGCAAGGCGTACCTCGGATCCCGCGCCGACGGCGACATCTACCGCCTCGACCTGCGCACCGGCCGCGGCCGCGTGATCAGCCAGGGCCCCGGCACTCCGTCCGTCGGGCTCAAGACCGACGGACGCCGCCTGCTGTACGTGGCCGGCGGCACCGCCGGCACCGCGCGGGTCGTCGACCAGCGCACGGGGCGCGTCGTCCGCGACTTCGCCTTCAGCGCGGCGCCGTCGTTCGTCAACGACGTGATCCTGACCCGCACCTCGGCCTGGTTCACCGACTCCGCCCGCCCGCAGCTCTACCGCGTCAAGCGGGCCTCTGACGGTCGCCCGGCCACCTCGTTCACCACACTGCCGCTGCGCGGCGACTGGGTGCAGGGCGAGGGCAACAACGCCAACGGCATCACCACCACGCCCGACGGCCGAGCGCTGCTCGTGGTGAACTCCAGCAACGGGAACCTGTACCGGGTCAACCCCGCCACCGGCGTGGCCCGCACGGTCGACCTTCGCGGCGCCACCCTGACCAACGGCGACGGTCTGCTGCGCGAGGGGCGCACCCTCTTCGCGGTGCAGAACAGGCTGAACCGCATCGCCGTGCTGCGGCTGAACCGTGCGGGGACGGCGGCGACGCTGGTGCGCACGATCACCTCGCCGCGCTTCGACGTGCCGACCACGGTGGCGCGCTTCGGCGGTTCGCTCTACCTGCCGAACGCCCGCTTCACGACGCCGGCGACGCCGAGCACGACGTACGACGTCACCAAGGTGCGAGCAGGTCGCTGACGCCCGATCGGCGGGGCGGCCGGGGGTAGAGCAGGTCGATCCGCTCGACCACCCGGTCGCCCAGCACGTCGACAGCCCCGGTCGCCACGAGCGCCCGGGGCTCGTCGGCGCCGTCCAGCACGATGCCGAGCGTGCCGACGCACGGCAGGGCCTCGCCCGCGTAGTCCGACACGGCCACCTCGATCACGACCGAGCCCCGCTCCAGGAGCGCAGCCAAGCTCTCGTCGGCCTCACCACGCGAGAAGCCGAGCGACCAGGCCGGGGGCGGCACCGACTCGAGGGCCGACGGGCCGAACCAGCCCGGCATCCGCCCCAGCTTGGCATGACGCTTGGCGACCTCCCAGAAGGCCCGGACCCGCGGCTCGTCGGCGGGGCCGTCGGCCCCGGCAGGGCCGTCGAGGTCGGTCATCGGCGAGGGCTCAGACGTTGAAGCCGAGTGCGCGCAGCTGCTCGCGACCGTCGGGGGTGATCTTGTCGGGTCCCCACGGCGGCATCCAGACCCAGTTGATGGCCACGTCGTTGACGAGCCCCTCCAGCGCGGAGTTGGTCTGGTCGGTGATGACGTCGGTGAGCGGGCAGGCGGCCGAGGTCAGCGTCATGTCGAGCACGACGTTGGAGCCCTCGTCGACGTGGATGCCGTAGACCAGGCCGAGGTCGACGACGTTGATGCCGAGCTCGGGGTCGACGACGTCCTTCATCGCCTCCTCCACGTCGGCCAGCGCCACCGAGGACGACGCGTTGCTGCTCGCCGCGGCCAGGCCGCTCGCCTCGGGGACGTCGGGCAGGTCGCTGGTGTCGACCGCGTGGGTGTGGTCGTGGGTGTGCTCGCTCATCGGTTCTCTCCTCCTGCGGCGACCACCTGGGCCGTCGCGTCCTTCCATGCCATCCACGACAGCAGCGCGCACTTCACACGCGCGGGGAACTTGGCCACGCCGGCGAAGGCGATGCCGTCCTCCAGCACCTCCTCGTCGGGCTCCACCGCGCCCTTGCCCTGCATGAGGGTGAGGAACTCCTGGTGGACCGCGAGGGCGTCGTCCACGGGCTTGCCGACCACGAGGTCGTAGAGCACCGAGGCCGAGGCCTGCGAGATCGAGCAGCCGAGGGCGTCGTAGGAGACGTCGTCGACCACGGGACCCGCGTCGGTGGGTCGCAGGTGGACCCGGAGGGTCACCTCGTCACCGCAGGTCGGGTTGACGTGGTGCACCTCGGCGGTGCCGGCGTCGTCGGCGGTGCCGCGCAGGCCCTTGCCGTGGGGGTTCTTGTAGTGGTCCAGGATGATCTCCTGGTACAGGCTGTCGAGGTCCATCAGCCCACCTTGAAGTAGGAGCGGGTGTAGTGCAGGGCGTCCACGAGCGCGTCGATCTCGGCGGGCGTCGTGTAGAGGTAGGACGACATCCGCGTGGAGGACTGCACGCCGTAGCGGGCGTGGGCGGGCCGGGCGCAGTGGTGGCCGGCGCGCACCGCGATGCCGCGCACGTCGAGCACCTGGGCGATGTCGTGGGGGTGCACACCGTCGAGCTCGAAGGAGATCGCGCCGCCCCGGCCCTCGGCCGAGGTGGGGCCGAGGACCCGCAGCCCGGGCACCCCGGCCAGCCCCTCGAGGGCGTAGGCGGTGAGGGCGTGCTCGTGGTCGCGGATCCGGTCCAGGCCGACGTGGCGCAGGTAGTCGACCGCGGCCCCCAGGCCCACGGCCTCGACGATCGGCGGCGTCCCGGCCTCGAACTTGTGCGGGATGCCCGCGTAGGTCGAGGACTCCATCCGGACGGTCTCGATCATCTCGCCGCCGCCGAGGAACGGCGGGAGGTCCTCCAGCACTGCGCGCGAGCCCCACAGCACCCCGATGCCCGTGGGGCCGACGACCTTGTGGCCGGTGAAGACCAGCACGTCGGGCCGCTCGGCCGGCTCCATCGCCGCCAGGTCGATCGGGAGGTGGGGTGCGGCCTGCGAGGCGTCGACGACGACGAGCGCGCCGACCTCGTGGGCCCGTCGGGTGAGCTCGGCGACCGGGTTGATCGTCCCCAGCATGTTCGACACCCAGGTGAAGGCCACGACCTTCGTGCGCTCGGTGATGAGGTCGTCGATCGTCGACAGGTCGAGCTGACCGTCCTCGGTGAGACCGAACCACCGCAGCGTCGCGCCCGTGCGCTGGGTGAGCAGCTGCCACGGCACGATGTTGGAGTGGTGCTCCATCTCGGTGATGACGACCTCGTCGCCCGGACCGACCTGGCGCGGACCCGCCCAGGCCAGGGTGTTGGCCACGAGGTTGAGCGCCTCGGAGGCGTTCTTGGTGAAGATCACCTCGTCGCGCTCGGGCGCCCCGAGGAAGGCCGCGACCTGGTCGCGGCCGGCCTCGAACGCCTCGGTCGACTCCGCGCCCAGCTGGTGCATGGCGCGGGCGATGTTGGCGTTGTGACGCTCGAGGTGGTCGACCATCGCGTCGATCACCACCTGCGGCTTCTGCGAGGTGTTCGCGCTGTCGAGGTAGACCAGCGGCTGCCCGCCCGCGAGCGTGCGCTCGAGGATCGGGAAGTCCTTGCGGATCACCGCCAGCTCAGGCAGCAGGCCGTCCATCGGTGTTCCTCTTCTCGGTGGTGACGGGGGTGGGGCGGACGAGCGGGGTCCGTCAGGCGGAGCGGGCCGTCGAGCGACGACCACACCGCCCAGGGCTGCTCATCGCGTCGCTGGGGTGAAGCGCTCGTAGCCGTTGGCCTCGAGCTCGTCGGCGAGCTCGGGGCCGCCGGACTCCGCCACGCGGCCGTCGACGAAGACGTGCACGACGTCGGGCTTCACGTAGCGCAGGATGCGGGTGTAGTGGGTGATGAGCAGCAGACCCTTGCCGTCGCGACCGGCGTAGGCGTTGATGCCGTCGGAGACGACCTTGAGGGCGTCGATGTCGAGGCCGGAGTCGATCTCGTCGAGGATCGCGAACTTCGGGTCGAGCAGGTCGAGCTGGGCGATCTCGGCGCGCTTCTTCTCACCGCCGGAGAAGCCCTCGTTCACCGAGCGCGCGGAGAACGCGGGGTCGAGCTTCATCCGGTCCAGGGCGCCGTTGACGTCCTTGACCCAGGTGCGCAGCTTGGGGGCCTCGCCGTCGAGGGCGGTCTTGGCGGTGCGCAGGAAGTTGGCCATCGACACCCCGGGCACCTCGACCGGGTACTGCATGGCGAGGAAGAGGCCGGCGCGGGCGCGCTCGTCGACGCTCATCTCCAGCACGTTCTCGCCGTCGAGGAGCACCTCGCCGCCGGTGACGGTGTACTTGGGGTGCCCGGCGATCGAGTAGGCGGTGGTGGACTTGCCCGAGCCGTTGGGGCCCATGATCGCGTGGGTCTCACCGGACCGGATGGTCAGCGTGACGCCCTTGAGGATCTCCTTGGCACCGTCCTCGGTGTCGACGGAGACCTGGAGGTCCTTGATCTCAAGCGTGCTCATGCGGGGTTGACTCCGTTCAGGGTGGTCTCCACGTCGACGTACACATCGCCGTCACGGAGCTCGACAGGGAAGGTGGCGACCGCCTCGGTCGCCGGGAAGTTGGTGGGCTTGCCGGTGCGCAGGTCGAAGCGGGAGCCGTGCAGCCAGCACTCGATCTGGCAACCCGACACCTCGCCCTCGCTCAGCGCGACCGCCGCGTGGCTGCACAGGTCCTGCAGCGCGTAGACGTCGTCGCCGTCGCGGGCCAGCGCCACGGTGACGGACCCGAGGTCGACCGCGAGCCCCTCGTCGGAGGGGATGTCGGCCAGGGCGCAGGCGCGCGTGAAGCTCACGCGAGCTCCTTGAGCACGTTCTTGGCCAGCTCGGCCTCGACGGTGGCGCGCAGCTTCTCCTCGACCGACTCGATGCCGACACGGCGGATCAGGTCGTCGAAGAACCCGTGCACGACCAGGCGCTGGGCCTCCTTCTCGGAGATGCCGCGGGCGCGCAGGTAGAACAGCTGCTCGTCGTCGAAGCGGGCGGTGGCCGAGGCGTGGCCGGCCCCCTCGATCTCGCCGGTCTCGATCTCCAGGTTGGGCACGGAGTCGGCCTGGCAGCCGTCGGAGAGCACCAGGTTGCGGTTCTCCTCGTAGGTCTCGATGCCCTCGGCGACCTTGCGGATGAGCACGTTGCCGATCCACACCGTGTGCGCCTTCTCGCCCTGCAGCGCGCCCTTGTAGATGACGTTGCTGGAGGTCTTGGGGGCGTTGTGGTCGACGAAGAGCCGGTGCTCGATGTGCTGCCCGGCGTCGGCGAAGTAGAGCCCGAGACCCTCGAAGGAGCCGCCGGGGCCGGCGTAGGTGACGTTGGTGCTCGTGCGCACGACGTCGCCGCCGAAGGTGATCTCGACGTTGCGCACCGTGGCGTCGCGACCCACGGTGATGTTGACCTGCGCGGTGTGCACGGCGTCGTCGGCCCAGTCGTAGATCGAGATCAGGTCCAGCGAGGCCCCGTCCTCGACGACGACCTGCACGAGCTCGTTGTAGTGCGCCGAGCCGGCGTCCTCGACCACGAGCTGGGCGCGGGCGTGGCGACCGATGCGGATGACGGTGTGCTCCGCGACCCCGGCCTCGGTGCCGGTGCCGACCGCGCGCACGCGGATGGGCTCGGCGAGCTCGGTGTCGGCGGGCACCTCGAGCACGCCCACCTTCGGGGCGTGCTTGGCGGCCAGGGCGCCCAGGCGGTCCAGCGGGGGCAGCCCGGCGAGCGCCACGGCGTCGACGGCGTCCACCTCGCGCCACGTGGCACCCTCGGGCAGGTGCGCCTCCAGCTGGAGCTCACCGGTGGCGGCGACGTCGTCGAGCAGGCCGCCCAGTCGCTTGAGCGGGGTGAAGCGCCAGATCTCCTCGCGCCCGGTGGGGGCGGGGTGCTGGTCCAGCTCGTAGCTGGGGGCGCTGTGGAGGTGGCTCTCGACGCGATCGGGATCGGTCGTGGCGGGGTCCAGGGTGGGGGCGCTCACCCGACCGCCCCTTCCATCTGCAGCTCGATGAGCCGGTTGAGCTCCAGGGCGTACTCCATCGGGAGCTCCTTGGCGATCGGCTCGACGAAGCCGCGCACGATCATCGCCATGGCCTCGTCCTCCTCCATGCCGCGGGACATGAGGTAGAAGAGCTGGTCGTCGGAGACCTTGGAGACGCTGGCCTCGTGACCCATCGCGACGTCGTCCTCGCGGATGTCGACGTAGGGGTAGGTGTCGGAGCGGCTGATCTGGTCGACCAGCAGCGCGTCGCACAGCACGTTGGACTTGCTGCCGTGGGCGCCCTCGTTGACCTGGATCAGGCCGCGGTAGGAGGTGCGGCCACCGCCGCGCGCCACCGACTTGCTCAGGATCGAGGAGGAGGTGTGGGGGGCGGCGTGCACCATCTTGGCGCCGGCGTCCTGGTGCTGGCCCTCGCCGGCGAAGGCGATGGACAGGGTCTCACCCTTGGCGTGCTCGCCCATGAGGTAGACGGCCGGGTACTTCATGGTGACCTTGGAGCCGATGTTGCCGTCGACCCACTCCATCGTGGCGCCGGCCTCGCAGACCGCGCGCTTGGTGACGAGGTTGTAGACGTTGTTCGACCAGTTCTGGATGGTCGTGTAGCGGCAGCGGCCGCCCTTCTTCACGATGATCTCGACCACCGCGGAGTGCAGGGAGTCCGAGGAGTAGATCGGGGCGGTGCAGCCCTCGACGTAGTGCACGTAGGCGTCCTCGTCGACGATGATCAGCGTCCGCTCGAACTGACCCATGTTCTCGGTGTTGATCCGGAAGTAGGCCTGCAGCGGGATGTCGACGTGCACGCCCTTGGGGACGTAGATGAACGACCCGCCCGACCACACGGCGGTGTTGAGCGCGGCGAACTTGTTGTCGCCCACCGGGATCACGGTGCCGAAGTACTCCTGGAACAGCTCGGGCTGCTCCTTCAGCGCGGTGTCGGTGTCGAGGAACAGCACGCCCTGGGCCTCGAGGTCCTCGCGGATGGAGTGGTAGACGACCTCGGACTCGTACTGCGCGGCGACACCGGCGACCAGGCGCTGCTTCTCCGCCTCCGGGATGCCGAGCTTGTCGTAGGTGTTCTTGATGTCCTCGGGCAGGTCCTCCCAGCTCTGGGCCTGCTTCTCCGAGGACCGCACGAAGTACTTGATGTTGTCGAAGTCGATGCCCGAGAGGTCCGAGCCCCAGGTGGGCATGGGCTTGCGACCGAAGAGCTTGAGGCCCTTCAGGCGCAGGTCGAGCATCCAGTCCGGCTCGCTCTTCTTCGACGAGATGTCGCGCACGACGGCCTCGTTCAGACCGCGCTGGGCCTCGGCACCGGCGACGTCGGGGTCGGCCCAGCCGAACTCGTAGCGCCCGATGCCCTTGAGCTCGGGGTTGAGGTCCTCGATGGAGGTCATGGAGCGACCTTCTCCTTCTTCGTGGTGGACGACGATCGCGTGGCCGCGACCGGGGGCAGGCCGCTGGCGCGACCGGGATCGGGGATGCAGGTGGTGCACACGCCGTCGCCGTGGGCGATGGTCGCGAGCCGCTGCACGTGGGTGTCGAGCACCCGGCTGATCGCGGCCGTCTCGGCCTCGCACAGCTGGGGGAACTCGTGGGCGACGTGGGACACCGGGCAGTGCTGCTGGCACAGCTGGTCGCCCACCGGCGACTCGCGTACGGCCGCGGCGTAGCCCTGGTCGGTGAAGACCCGCGCCAGCACCTCGGCCGGGCGCAGGTCGGGGTGGGCGTCGGCGACCTCGGCGAACCGCTCCTCCACGAACGCCACGCGACGCTCGGCGAAGAGCCGCACGGCCTCCTCCCCGCCGGTCTCGGCGAGGAACCGCAGCGCCTGGACCGCGAGGTCGTCGTACTGCTGCTCGAAGCGCTGGCGGCCGGCGTCGGTGAGGGCGAAGACCTTCGCGGGGCGACCACGGCCGCGACTCCCGCGCGAGGCCGGGTCGCGGGCCTCCAACGCGCTCTCGGCCACGAGCTGGTCGAGGTGGCGCCGCACGGCGGCGGGGGTGAGGTCGAGCTGCTCGGCGAGCGAGGCCGCGGTGGAGGGGCCGTTGACCAGGATCGCGCGGACGACGCGCTGGCGCGTCGACTCGTCGCTTCCCGGGGCCATTTCCACAACACCAGTGTGCCGTTAATGGATCGGGGGCTTCAAGGAAGGGTCACCTAACCCGCCTGCACCGCCCCGTCGACCGCTCCGGACACGCATCGTCGCAGGTCAGTGGGGGTGGCGTGCTCACCCCCGACGTCCGGTCACAGGCCGGCGAGCGCCCGCAGCTCGGCCAGGATCTCCGGCAGCCGGTGGAGCAGGGAGAGGTGCCCCTCCTCCGGGGTGAGATGCACCCGGGCGTGCGGGATCAGCGCGGCGAGCCGCTCCGCGTGCGCGAGCGGCACCATGCGGTCCAGCAGTCCCTGCCAGATCGCGACGGGCACCGCGATGTCGGAGGGGTCGAAGCCCCACTCCGCGACGAACGCGAGGTCGTCGTGCAGCCACCCGGAGACGCCGGCCGCGACGGCGTGTCGGAAGGTCGCCGCCAGCTCCTCGGCCAGCTCTCCGGTCAGCGCCGCCCGGTCGACCTCGGGCAGCAGGTCGCCCATCGAGGTCACGACGTCGGCGCCGGTGAGCCCGAGGAAGCCGGGCCGCCACTCCTCCAGCAGCGCCCGCAGCGCCTCCTCGCCCCGGAACGCCGCGCCGAACTCGACCAGGTTCTCCTCCCCCATCCCGGCCAGGAAGTCGCCCGGGAACCCGACGTGCGGCGCCACGCCCACCCCGGAGGTGGCCGCCCGGCACCGGGGCGCGGCCAGCGCCGCGCACGCGAGGGCATGCGGACCGCCGCCCGACCAGCCGAGGGTCACGAACTCCCCGATCCCGAGGTGGTCGAGCACCGCGAGGGTGTCGGCGACGCCGTCGGCCACCGGTCGGGGCGCGGGCGCCGGCGTCGACCGGCCGTAACCGGGCCGGGAGAACGACACGGTCCGCAGACCGGTGGCGACGGCGGCGTCGTCGAGCAGCGTGAACGGGTGGGCCGCCTGCGGGGTGCCGTGGTGGTGGACGAGCACCGGCGCGTCGGGGTCGGCGACACCCCCGAGGAGCACCTCCAGGCTCCGACCGTCGGGACACGTCACGACCAGCGGCTCCGCCATGTCCGCGAGCCTGCCCCACCGCCACCGGGACCGCCACCCCCGCGTCCGGCCCCTTCCCGCCGGGGCGCTCGGCTGCCACGATCGGCCCGTGCCCGCTCCCGCCGCCCCGACCGTGCGTCCCGCGCCCCCGCTCACCACGCGCGGGCTGCCCTGGCACCGGCCGGTCGACGACGCCGTGGCCGAGATCGCCGCCGCCCGGCGCGAGTGCGGCGACACCTTCGCGCTCGTGGCCGACGCCGAGCGCTACCTGTTCACCTTCTCCCCCGTCGGCGTCGCCTCCTTCTACGCCCTGCGCGAGGAGGAGGCCAGCAAGGGCGTGGCGGACTGGTCGATGCTGCGGCGCAAGCTGCCCGACCGGATCTTCGCCGACCGCCGGACCCTGCCCGGCACCCTGTTCCGCCGTGACGACGTCGCCGGCTACCTCACCGCGCTCGAGGCGGCGCTGGACCACACCGAGGCCGAGCTCGAGGGCGCCGGCACCGTGGACGCCTTCGCGCTGACGCGGCGTCTGGGGCACCGGCTCGGGCTGGCGTGCTGGGCCGGGGAGGCCGCGACCCGCGGGGCGGTGTTCGACCGGCTGGTCGCGTGTTTCGACGCCCTCGACGGCGCCGACGCGTTCGTGCATCCCGACGCCATGGCGGCCGTCGCGGCGTCGGGACGGGCGGCGGAGGAGGCGGCGCTGGAGGAGATCGTCGACCTCGTGGCCGGGCTGCCCGTGCCCGCCGACGGGCGGGCCGGGCTGTTCGGGCGGATCCGCGGCGCGTGGGACGACGCCGAGCCCACTGCGCGACGCACCGGCGTCGGGCTCGACGTCGCCCTGCTGCACGTCGCCTCGATGTCGAACCTGCACGCGGCGCTCGGGTGGGCGCTGGTGGACCTGCTCGAGCACCCCGACGAGGCGGCCCGGGTCGCGCCCGGCGACGCCGGCCTGGCGGCACGGGCCGCCCTCGAGTCGACCCGGCTCGCCCAGCGCTCGATCATGGCCCGCACGGTGCTCGCCCCGATCGAGCTGGACGACGGCACGACCCGCTGGCAGGTGCCGCCCGGGTGGACCGTCGCCACCCTGCTGCCCCTGCTCGCCGACGGCCTGCCCGCCGACCAGGCGGCCGAGCTCGCCGCCTGGCGGCCGCAGCGCTGGGACCGTCACCGCGTGGCTTCCCCCACGCTCGCGGACCCGCAGCTGGTGACCGCGTTCGGTCACGGCCGCCACACCTGCCCGGCCCAGCCGTTCGCCCTCACCGCGATGGCGACGTCGCTGGTCCGCCTGCTCGGCGCCCACGACCTGGAGCCCGGCTGGACGGCGCGGCCGCGCCCGGTGCCCGCCCAGATCGGCGGGGTGGCCCGCACCCTCGACGCCGCGCCGATCCACCACCGGCACCGCTGACCGGCGTGCGGGTGGCGCCCGCCTCAGTCCGGGCGTGTGGTGCGCAGCCAGGCCAGGCCGAGGAACGGCAGCAGCAGCGGCAGGAAGCCGTAGCCCTGCCCGAAGTGCGACCACACGGTCTTGTCCGGGAACAGCGCGGTGTCGACGTAGGAGAGCGTGCCGATCACCAGCACCCCGGCCAGCTCGATGCCGCACGCCACGACCGCCACGCGCCAGGCCCGCAGCCCGCCGAGCAGCAGACACGTCGTGGCCACCAGGTAGAGCACCGCGGCCACCGTCGAGAGGGTGTAGGCGAACGGCGCCCGGCCCGGATCGGTGCCCAGCTGCAGCAGTGACCGGCCCGTGGCGGCCACCGCGAACAGCCCGTAGGTGAACACGAGCACCCGTCCCGGTCCCGAGGAGAGGGTGGCGGGGCCGCGGGCCGGCTCGACGGCGCCCATCAGGCGTTCCAGACCTGGTCGAGGCGCAGCTCCAGGCCCATCACGGTGAGCACCGCGACCCCCAGGAGCACCGTGCCCCAGCGGGTGCGCTCGGCCAGGGTCAGGAACGCACCCACCGGCAGCGCGAGCGCGACCGTGACGAGGTAGGACACGAACACCGTGCCCTCGATGTCGCGCTCCAGCCCGGCCAGTCGCACGCACCCCACGACCAGCTGCACCAGCAGCAGCACCTCGTAGGCGGCGAGCAGGGCGAAGGTGCGGTCCTGCGGCTCCTCGTCGCGCACGATCGCGACGCCGAGCACCACCAGCGTCACCGCGCCGAGGGCGAGGACCGCCCAGGTCAGGACATCGATCACCGTGCCAACCTAGTGCGTCGTGCGGGGCCGTCCCCCGCCCCCGAGGGGTGGGGGTCCTCACAGGTCCGCGGCCGCCCCGTCGTCCGTCGGGGTGTCCGGCGCTCCCTACACTGAGGAAGTGACCTCCTCACCTGCGGTCCTCGTCGAGGGCCTGGTGATGCGCTACGGCGCGAAGACGGCCGTGGACGGCCTCTCCTTCGACGTCCCCGCCCACACCATCACCGCGGTGCTCGGGCCCAACGGCGCCGGCAAGACCACCACCCTCGAGACCTGCGAGGGCTACCGACGCGCCCAGGCCGGCACGGTCCGCGTGCTCGGGCTGGACCCCGTGGCCCAGCGCCGCGAGCTGCTGCCGCGGATCGGGGTGATGCTGCAGAGCGGCGGCGCGTGGAGCGGGGTGCGGGCGGTGGAGATGCTGCGCCACGTCGCGAAGCTGCACGCCCACCCGCTGCCGGTCGACGCCCTCGTCGAGCGGCTCGGGCTGGCCGAGTGCGGCCGCACCCCCTACCGCCGGCTCTCCGGCGGGCAGCAGCAGCGCCTCGGGCTGGCGATGGCACTGGTCGGCCGACCGGAGCTGGTCTTCGTCGACGAGCCGACCGCGGGCCTGGACCCGGCCGTGCGCCGCACCGTGTGGGAGCTGCTCGAGGAGCTGCGCGCCGATGGCGTGACCGTCGTCCTCACGACCCACTACCTGGACGAGGCCGAGCGGCTCGCCGACCGGGTGCACATCGTCGACCACGGCCGGCTCGTGGCCTCGGGCACGCCGCTGGAACTCACCCGTGGCGGCACCGTGGCCACCATCCGCCTCGTCGTCACCCAGCCCTTCCCGCCGGGGGCCCCCGAGTCGCTGGCCCACGCGCTCGGCGTCGGCGTCCAGGTCACCCAGCTCGACGCGCTGTCGATGGTGATCGCCGGTCCCGCCGACCCCGGCACCCTCGGCACGGTCTCGCGCTGGTGCGAGGAGCAGGGCGTCCTGCCCGAGTCGCTCGTGCTCGGCCAGCGCAACCTCGAGGACGTCTTCCTCGACCTCACCGGAGGCACCCGATGACCAGCGAGCTCACCGCCCCGGCCGGCACCGGCACCTTCGCGCCCCGGCCCGGGAGCGCCCCCCGCCTGCGCCAGGTGCTCGCCCAGGCCTCGATGGAGTCGCGTCTGCTGCTGCGCAACGGCGAGCAGCTGCTCATCGCCGTCGTCATCCCGGTGATCGTGCTCGTCGGCGGTGTGCGCGGCGCCGAACGGGTGGACCTGTCCTACGACGTCGACACGTTCACCCCCGGCGTGCTCGCGCTGGCGGTCATGTCGACCTCGTTCACCTCCCTGGCGATCGCGACCGGGTTCGAGCGCCGCTACGGCGTGATCAAGCGACTCGGCGCGTCCCCGCTCTCGCGCACCGGGCTGCTGGCCGGCAAGGTGCTCGCGCTGCTCGGGGTGCAGGTCCTGCAGATCCTCGTGGTGGGCACGGTCGGCCTGCTGCTGGGCTGGGACCCCGACGTGTCCGTGCTCGGCGCGCTGCTGGCGCTCGCGGCCGGCACCTCCGCGTTCGCCTCGCTGGGCCTGGCCCTCGCCGGCTCCCTGCGCGCCGAGGCCACCCTCGCCGCGGCCAACCTGGTCTACCTGCTGCTCATGGCCGGCGGCGCCGTCGTGCTGCCCGCCACCGCCTACGGCGGCTTCGGCGACGTCGTGCAGTGGCTGCCCTCGGGCGCGCTCGGCGAGGCGATGCGGGCCGCCCTGGGCGCCGGGGACCTGCCGTGGCGCGACCTGTTCGTCCTGTTCGGCTGGGCCGGCATCGGCACCGCCATCACCGCCCGCACCTTCTCCTGGGAGTGACACGTCACATGCGTGAGGCCCTGACCCCGTCCCGCTCCGTCCGGATCCTCGCGTGGGCGAGCATCGTGGCGAACATCGGCATCGTCGTCACCGGCGGCGCGGTGCGGCTCACCGGCTCCGGGCTCGGCTGTCCCACGTGGCCGCGCTGCACCGAGGACAGCTTCACCCCCCACGGCGAGCTGCAGTTCCACAGCGCCATCGAGTTCGGCAACCGGATGCTGACCTTCGTGCTCACCGCCGTCGCGGTCGCGACGTTCGTGGCGGCCTGGCGCACCGGGCGCCGCGACCTGCGCCGCCTCGCGCTGATCCTCGCACTGGGAGTCCCGTTCCAGGCCGTGATCGGCGGCATCACGGTGCTCACCGACCTCAACCCGTGGATCGTCTCGCTGCACCTGATGCTCTCGATGGGGATGATCGGCGTCGCCGTGCTCTTCCTGCACCGACTCGACCATCCGGGCGCCACCTGGCGCCGCGGCCCCCTGCCCGGGCTGGCCTGGACGACGCTCGGCGTCGGCTGGGTCGTGCTCTACATCGGCACCGTCGTGACCGGCAGCGGCCCCCACGCGGGCGACGAGAACGCCCCCCGCAACGGCCTCGACCCGGCGGCGATGAGCCAGCTGCACGCCGACGTGGTATTCCTGTTGGTCGGGCTCTCGATCGGGCTGGTCTTCGCCACCGTCCTGGTCGGCGACCGGCGGGCGCGCTCGGCCGCGCTCGTGCTGCTCGGTGTCGAGCTCGGCCAGGGCGTCATCGGGTTCGTGCAGTACTACACCGACCTGCCCGAGGCCCTGGTCGCCGCCCACCTGCTCGGCGCAGCCGTCCTCTCCGCCGTCCTCACCCGGGCCGTCCTGGTGGTCGCGCTGCCGCCCGACCCGACGCTCCCCGGTCTCACCGAGGAGCGCGACACCCGCCCCGAGGCCCTCACGCACTGACCGCGCGGCCGCCGACGTCCCTCGCTGGGCCCGCCGTGGTCGCCGGGGTGATGTCGCAACTAACCGCGAGCTCAGAAGAGCAGCGGGTCCAGGGCGACGGCGACGAAGAGCAGCGAGAGGTAGAGGTTGGAGTGGTGGAACAGCCGCATCGGCTGGATGATCGAGAGGTCCTCGGTGCCACGGGCCCGGCGCCACATGAGCACGGCCTCGCGGACGAAGACGGCGCCGAGCACCAGGGCCACCGCGGGGTAGACCCAGCCGGTGGAGGCGACGGGCCACAGCGCCAGCGAGGTCGCGACCATCACCAGGCTGTAGAGCACGATCTGGCGACCGACCTCGGCAGCCGGCTTGACCACCGGCAGCATCGGGACGTCGACGTTGGCGTAGTCCTCGCGGTAGCGCAGGGCCAGCGCCCAGGTGTGCGGCGGGGTCCAGAAGAACACCACGAGGAACAGCACGACCGGGGTCCAGGCGAGCTCGCCGGTGACGGCCGTCCAGCCGATCAGGGCCGGGAAGCAGCCGGCGAGGCCGCCCCACACGATGTTCTGCGTGGTGCGGCGCTTGAGCAGCATCGTGTAGCCGAAGACGTAGAAGGCGTTGGCGCCGACCGACAGCGCGGCCGACAGCGGGTTCACCCAGACCGCCAGCACGACGGTGGAGACCACGCCCAGGACGGTGGCGAACACCAGCGCGGCGCCGGGGGTGACGACGTGGCGCGGGAGGGCCCGACGACGCGTGCGGCGCATCTGCTCGTCGATGTCGCGGTCGTAGACGCAGTTGTAGGCCGAGGCCGAGCCGGCGGACAGCGCGCCGCCGACGACGGTGGCGAGCACCAGCCCGAGGCCGGGCACCCCGCGCTCGGCGAAGAACATGACGGGCACGGTGGTGAGCAGCAGCAGCTCGATCACCCGGGGCTTGGTGAGCCCGACGTAGGCCGCGACGACGTCGCGCACACGGGTGGGGTCCGGCGTCGGCGCAGGCTGCGGAGAGCCCTCGTGCGCGACGGGACGTGACTCACCGACGTAGGTCACCTGGGTCCTCGCCCTTCATCGTTCCCCGCGGTGGCGTGCCCACGGCGGGAGTCGGTGTGAGTCTACCGCTCGGAACCGATACGGTCGGGGTGAGCCCGCGGTTCGAGGGGTGTGACCCTGCACTCGTCGTGCCACCACCACTACGGCGCCCCCGAAGGAGCCTCGTGAGCACCACCCCCTCCCTGGACTGGACCCCGCTGGACGAGCGGGCGGTCGACACCGCCCGCGTGCTGGCGATGGACGCCGTGCAGAAGGTCGGCAACGGCCACCCCGGCACGGCGATGAGCCTGGCCCCCGCGGCCTACCTGCTGTTCCAGAAGGTGATGCGCCACGACCCCGCGGACCCCGCCTGGATCGCCCGCGACCGCTTCGTGCTGTCCTGCGGCCACTCCAGCATCACTCTCTACACTCAGCTGTTCCTCGGCGGTTTCGGCCTGGAGCTGGCCGACCTCGAGGCGCTGCGCACCTGGGGCAGCCTGACCCCGGGCCACCCCGAGTACGGCCACACCGCGGGCGTCGAGGTCACCACCGGCCCGCTGGGCCAGGGCGTCGCCAACGCCGTCGGCATGGCGATGGCCGCCCGCCGCGTGCACGGCCTGCTCGACCCCGACACCGCCGAGGGCGAGTCGCTGTTCGACCACCACGTCTACGTCCTGTGCTCCGACGGCGACCTGCAGGAGGGCGTGAGCGGCGAGGCCTCCTCGATCGCCGGCACCCAGCAGCTCGGCAACCTCACGGTCATCTACGACCGCAACAAGATCTCCATCGAGGGCGACACCGACATCGCCTTCACCGAGGACGTCGGCGCCCGCTACGAGGCCTACGGCTGGCACGTGCAGTACGTCGACTGGACCCACGGCGGCACCACCTACCGCGAGGACGTGCCGGCGCTGTACGACGCCGTCCGCGCGGCCGGCGAGGTCACCGACCGGCCCTCGCTCATCGTGCTCGACACGATCATCGCCTGGCCTGCGCCCAACGCGCAGGGCACCGAGGCCGCCCACGGCAGCGCCCTGGGCGCCGAGGAGGTGGCGGCCACCAAGAAGGTGCTCGGCTTCGACCCCGAGCGGCACTTCGAGGTGCCCGAGGACGTGCTGGCCCACACCCGTGCGCTGCGCGAGCGGGGCGCCGCCGCGGGCGCCGCCTGGGACGAGCGCTACCGGGCCTGGGCGGACGCCCACCCCGACAAGGAGCGGCTGCTGCACCGGCTGAAGTCCGGCGAGCTGCCCGAGGGCGCCGCCGAGGCGCTGCCGACCTTCGCGGCCGACGCCAAGGGCGTGGCCACGCGCTCGGCGTCGGGCAAGGTCATCAACGCCCTCGCCCCGCTGATGCCCGAGCTCTGGGGCGGCTCGGCCGACCTCGCCGGGTCGAACAACACCACGATCAGCGGCGTGCCGTCGGTCGGCCCGGTGGCCCGCACGACCCACGACTGGACCACCGACCCCCTCCAGGGCCGCGTGCTGCACTTCGGCATCCGCGAGCACGCCATGGGCGCGATCATGAACGGCATCGCGGTCACCGGCCTGACCCGGGTCTTCGGCGGCACGTTCATGACCTTCTCCGACTACATGCGCGGAGCCGTGCGCGTCGCGGCCCTGATGCAGGTGCCGGTCACCTACGTCTGGACCCACGACTCCATCGGTCTGGGCGAGGACGGCCCCACCCACCAGCCGGTCGAGCACCTCGCCGCGCTGCGCGCCATGCCCGGCCTGGACGTCATCCGCCCCGCCGACGCCAACGAGACCGCGGCGGCCTGGCTCACCCTGCTCCAGCACACCGACCGGCCGGCCGCGCTCGCGCTGACCCGCCAGAACGTGCCGGTCTTCCCGCGCGGTGAGGACGGCTTCGCCGGCACCGACGACGTCGCCCGCGGCGCCTACGTGCTGCTCGACACCGAGGGCACCCCCGACGTCGTGCTCATCGCCACCGGCTCGGAGGTGCAGCTGGCCGTCGAGGCGCGTGAGCGTCTCGCCGCCTACGGCGTCGCCGCCCGCGTGGTCTCGATGCCGTGCCAGGAGTGGTTCGAGGCCCAGGACGCCGCCTACCGCGAGCAGGTGCTGCCGCCGGCCGTGCGGGCCCGGGTCTCGGTCGAGGCCGGGGTGCGCCAGGGCTGGCGCGAGTACGTCGGCGACGCCGGTCGCATCGTCTCGATCGACCACTTCGGCGGGTCGGCCGACTACGCCCGGCTCTACACCGAGTTCGGGATCACCACCGACGCCGTCGTCGCGGCCGCCCACGAGTCCCTCGCCGCCGCCGGAACGGCCCGAGCCTGATCCCCGCCGCCGCACCCGGCAGCGCCCACCACCGGACCACCCCGACCGGGCCGGTCCGATCGATCCCCGCCGATCCAGGAGGACCCCATGACCGATCGACTCAAGGCGCTCGCCGACGCGGGCGTGTCCATCTGGCTCGACGACCTGTCGCGTGAGCGGCTCGAGACGGGCAACCTGGCCGACCTCGTGGCGCACAGCTCGGTCGTCGGCGTCACCACCAACCCCACGATCTTCGCCGGCGCGATCGCGGACGGGGAGCGCTACGACGCCCAGGTGCGCGAGCTCGTGGCCGACGGCGCCGACGTCGACCGGGTGATCTTCGACCTCACCACCACCGACGTGCGCGACGCCTGCGACGTGCTCGCCCCGGTGGCGGCGCGCACCGCCGAGGACGGCCGGGTCTCGATCGAGGTCGAGCCGACCCTGGCCCACGACACCGAGGCCACCATCGCCTCGGCGCAGCGGCTCTGGGCGGCGGTGGACCGGCCCAACGCGCTCATCAAGATCCCCGCGACGCCGGCGGGCCTGCCGGCGATCACCGCCGTCATCGCCGCCGGGATCAGCGTCAACGTCACGCTGATCTTCTCCGTGGAGCGCTACCGCGCGGTGATGGACGCCTACCTCACCGGCCTGGAGCAGGCGCAGGCGGCCGGCACCGACCTGTCCACGATCTGCTCGGTGGCCTCGTTCTTCGTCTCCCGCGTCGACACCGAGATCGACACGCGCCTGGAGGCCATCGGCACCGACGAGGCGCTCGCGCTGCGCGGGAAGGCGGCCGTGGCCAACGCCCGGCTCGCCTACGCGGCGTTCGAGGAGGTGCACCGCTCCGAGCGCTGGCAGGCGCTGGCGGCGGCGGGCGCACACGCCCAGCGCCCGCTGTGGGCCTCCACCGGGGTCAAGAACCCCGACTACCCCGACACCCTCTACGTCACCGACCTCGTCGTGGCCGACACCGTCAACACCATGCCGGAGAAGACGCTGCAGGCGATGGCCGACCACGGCGAGGTGCGCGGCGACCAGGTCACCGGCCGCGGCACGGAGGCCCAGGAGGTCTTCGACGCGCTCGCCGCGGTCGGCGTCGACCTCGACGACGTCTTCGCCGGTCTCGAGACCGAGGGCGTGGACAAGTTCCAGGTGTCGTGGACCGAGCTGGTCGCCACCGTCCAGGCGCAGATGGACAAGGCCGAGGGCTGAGTCGTGGGAGCGGCTCCGGTCGACCCGACGACGACGCCGGCCTGGGCCCGGCTCACCGCACTGGCCGAGGCCTTCCGGCCCGACCTGCGCCGCGCGCTGGCCGACCCCGACTGGGTGGCGCGGTCCACCCTCACGGCGGCCGACCTGCACGTCGACCTGGCCAAGAACCTGGTGACCCCCGAGGTCTGGGAGGCGTTGCGCGAGCTCGCCGACCAGGTCGGCCTCCCGGCGCGCCGGGAGGCGATGTTCGCCGGTGAGCGGGTCAACGTCACCGAGGACCGTGCCGTGCTGCACACCGCGCTGCGGCTGCCGGCCGACGCCGAGCTGGTCGTGGAGGGCCGCGACGTCGTGGCCGGGGTGCACGAGGTGCTGGCCCGGGTCTACGACTTCGCCCGTCGCGTGCGCGAGGGCGCGTGGACCGGCGCCACCGGCGAACGCATCCGCACGGTGGTGAACATCGGCATCGGCGGGTCCGACCTGGGGCCGGTGATGGCCTACGAGGCCCTCGAGCCGTTCCGCGGCGACGGCCCGGAGTGCCGGTTCCTCAGCAACATCGACCCCACCGACGCCGCCACCACGCTCGCCGGGCTCGACCCGGCGACGACGTTGTTCATCGTCTCCTCCAAGACCTTCGGCACCCTGGAGACCCTCACCAACGCCCGGCTGTGCCGTCGCTGGCTGCTGGACGGCCTGCCCCCCGAGGTGCGCGACGACGCCGTCGCCCAGCACTTCGTCGCGGTCTCGACCGCCCTGGACAAGGTGCGCGAGTTCGGGATCGACCCGGCCAACGCCTTCGGCTTCTGGGACTGGGTCGGCGGACGCTACTCCCTGGACTCCGCGATCGGCACCTCGCTGGTCCTGGCGATCGGACCGGAGCACTTCGCCGAGATGCTGGCCGGCTTCCACGCGATCGACGAGCACTTCCGCCACGAGCCGGCCGAGGGCAACGTGCCGCTCCTCATGGGCCTGCTCAACGTCTGGTACACCAACTTCCTGGGCGCCCAGAGCCACGCCGTACTGCCCTACGCGCAGCTGCTGCACCGCTTCCCGGCCTACCTGCAGCAGCTCACGATGGAGTCCAACGGCAAGGGCGTGCGCTGGGACGGCACACCGGTCACCACCGACACCGGCGAGGTCTTCTGGGGCGAGCCCGGCACCAACGGCCAGCACGCGTTCTACCAGCTGATCCACCAGGGCACCCGGCTCGTGCCGGCCGACTTCATCGCGGTCGCGACGCCCGCGCACCCGCTGCGCGACGGCGACACCGACGTGCACGAGCTGTTCCTGGCCAACTTCCTCGCCCAGACCCGCGCCCTGGCGCTGGGCAGGACGGCCGAGGAGGTGCGGGCCGAGGGCGTGGCGGAGGCGATCGTCCCGGCCCGGGTGTTCCCCGGCAACCGGCCCAGCACCTCGATCATGGCGCCCGCGCTGACGCCGGGGGTGCTGGGGCAGCTCGTCGCGCTCTACGAGCACATCACCTTCACCCAGGGCGTGGTGTGGGGCATCGACAGCTTCGACCAGTGGGGGGTGGAGCTCGGCAAGCAGCTCGCCACCGAGGTGGGCCCCGCGATCGGCGGCGACGACACCGCGCTGGCGACCCAGGACCTCTCCACGCAGGCCCTCATCGCCTACTACCGGGCCCACCGGGCTCCCGACACGCGCGGGGACGCGCGATGAGCCGGGCCGGCACGCCCGCCAACCCGCTGCGGGATCCGCGCGACCTTCGCCTGCCGCGCATCGCCCCGCCGTGCGGCCTCGTGCTCTTCGGCGTCACCGGCGACCTCGCCGCCCACAAGGTGATGCCGGCGATCTACGACCTCGCCTCCCGCGGGCTGCTGCCCCCGGGGTTCAGCCTGGTCGGCTTCGCCCGCCGCGACTGGGACCTCGCGGCGTTCACCGAGGTCGTGCGCGACTCGGTCGAGGCGCACGCCCGCACCCCGTTCCGCGAGGACGTGTGGCGCCAGCTCGCCGAGGGCCTGCGCTTCGTCTCCGGCAGCTTCGACGACGACGCCGCCTTCGAGCGGCTGCGCGAGACCCTGGCCGAGCTCGACGAGGAGCGCGGGACCGGGGGCAACCACGCCTTCTACCTCGCCATCCCGCCCTCGCAGTTCGCGGCCGTGGCCGACCAGCTGCAGGCCCGCGGCCTCGCGAGCGCGCCCGACGGCGGGTGGCGCCGGGTCGTGGTCGAGAAGCCGTTCGGGCACGACCTGGCCTCGGCGCGGGAGCTGAACGCGGTCCTCGACGAGGTCTTCCCCCGGGGTTCGGTGTTCCGCATCGACCACTACCGCGGCAAGGAGACGGTGCAGAACATCCTGGCGATCCGGTTCGCCAACACGCTGTTCGAGCCGTTGTGGAACAACCACTACGTCGACCACGTGCAGATCACGATGGCCGAGGACATCGGCATCGGCAGCCGCGCCGGCTACTACGACGGCATCGGCGCCGCGCGCGACGTCATCCAGAACCACCTGCTCCAGTTGCTGGCGCTGGTGGCGATGGAGGAGCCGACGTCCTTCGAGGCCGACGCGCTGGTCACCGAGAAGGTCAAGGCGCTGTCGTCGGTGGTGCTCCCGCCGCGGCTCGACCTCGCCACCGCGCGCGGCCAGTACGCCGCGGGCTGGGCGGGCGGCCACCCGGTGGCCGGCTTCCACGAGGAGGAGGGCATCCCCGCCTCCTCGACGACCGAGACCTACGCCGCGATCACGCTCGGGGTCGACACCCGCCGCTGGGCGGGGGTGCCGTTCTACCTGCGCACCGGCAAGCGGTTGGCGCGGCGGGTCACCGAGATCGCCCTGGTCTTCAAGCGGGCTCCGCACCTGCCCTTCGCCCCGACGATGACCCAGGAGCTGGGTCAGAACGCGCTGGTCATCCGGGTCCAGCCCGACGAGGGCATGACGGTGCGCTTCGGGTCGAAGGTCCCCGGAGCGGCCATGGAGATCCGTGACGTCTCGATGGACTTCGCCTACGGCGGCTCGTTCAACGAGGAGAGCCCCGAGGCCTACGAACGGCTCATCCTCGACGTCCTGCTCGGCGATCCCCCGCTGTTCCCGCGTCACGAGGAGGTCGAGCTGTCCTGGCGGATCCTCGACCCGGTGCTGGCGGCCTGGGCGCGCCAGGACGCCGCGGGCCGCGGCCCGCAGCCCTACGCCTCCGGCGGCTGGGGTCCGGAGTCCGCCGACGCCCTGCTCGCCCGCACCGACCGCGCCTGGAGACGACCGTGAGCACTCCCGCCGGGACCACCACCTCCCGCCTCACCGCGCTGGACGACACCTCCGCCGCAGCGATCGCCTCCGCGCTGCGCGCCGCGCGCAAGGAGGCCGGCAGCCCGGCGATGGGCATGGTCCTGACGCTGGTCGTCGTGGTGCCGGAGGCCGATGCCGAGCGTGCACTGGAGTGCGCGCGGCGCGCCTCGCTGGCCCACCCCGCCCGGGTGCTGGCGATCGTCGAGGGCGCCCGGCGCGGGCACGGCCGGGTCGACGCGCGGGTCGGCGTCGGCGACGGCTGGTCGGGGGAGATCGCGATCCTCACCCTCCACGGCGAGGTGGTCGACCACGCCGACTCCCTGGTGCTGCCGCTGCTGCTGCCCGACTCTCCCGTGGCGGTCTGGTGGCCCACCCGCACCCCCGAGGATCCGGCGAGCGACCCCGTCGGCCGGCTCGCGGGGCGCCGGATCACCGACGTGCTCGCCGCACCGCGCGGTCGCCGCACGCTCCTGGAGCGGGTCGCCACCCACTACGCCCCGGGCAACACCGACCTCTCCTGGGCCCGGATCACCTCGTGGCGGGCGGTGCTGGCCGCGGCGCTCGACCAGGCACCCGGCGCGGTGCGGGGCGGCCACGTCGTCGCCGAGCGGGTCTCCCCCGGCGCCGACCTGCTCGTGGCCTGGCTGTCCGCCCGGCTCGGGGTGGAGATCGACCGGCGCACGTCGTCCGGACCCGGTGTCACCGAGGTGTGCCTCGACACCGCGTCCGGTCCCCTGGTGCTGGCCCGCACCGACGGCCGCCTGGCCACCCTCACCATCCCGGGGCGCGGCGAGCGCCGGCTCGCGCTCCCCCGGCGCGAGGTGCCCGACCTGCTGATGGAGGAGCTGCGGCGACTCGACGAGGACGAGATCTTCGCCGAGGTCTCGGCGCGGATCGCCGACGACGCGGGCGGTGCGGCGTGAGCGCGCCCGAGGTGGTGCGCGAGGTGCACGCCGACGCCGACGCCGTCGCGCAGGCCGCCGCCCAGGCGCTGCTGGCCCTGCTCACCACCCGGCTCGCCGAGCCGGGCGAGGCCCACGTGGTGCTCACCGGCGGCGGCGTCGCCGACCGCACCCACCGTGCGGTCGCCGCGCTGCTGCACGACGGCGACGCCCGCGCGCGCGACCTGCCCTGGCACCGGGTGGTGTTCTGGTGGGGGGACGAGCGGCATGTGGCGGCCGACTCCCCCGACCGCAACGCGCGCCAGGCGCAGGAGGCCCTGCTCCACCTGCTGCCGGAGTCGGTGCAGCACCCCATGCCGAGCACCGACGACGAGCCCGACCTCGACGCCGCCGCCGCCTCGTACGCCGAGGTGGTCGCCACCCGGGCGCCGACCGAGTTCGACCTGGTCATGCTCGGGGTGGGCCCCGACGCCCACATCGCCTCGCTGTTCCCCGGACGGGCGGGGGTCGGTGTGAGCGACGGCGCCGTCATCGCCGTGCCCGACTCGCCCAAGCCGCCGCCGGCCCGGGTGAGCCTCACCCTGCCGCGCCTGTGCGCCGCCACCGAGGTCTGGCTGCTGGCGGCCGGCGCCGAGAAGGCCGAGGCGGTGGCCGCCGCGGCCGACGACACCCGCGCGGTCGACGACGTACCCGCCGGGGGCGTGCACGGACGTCGGCGGACCCGCTGGTTCCTCGACGCCGCCGCCGCCGGCACGGCCTGACCCGCCCGTCGGCCCGACCGGCCAGGAGACGCCGAACGGCCCCGGACCGGGGTCCGGGGCCGTTCGAGGACGCGCAGCGAGGCGCTCAGAAGATGATCTCGCCCGACTTCCGGCGCGAGCGGAGCAGCTGGATCGCCTCGTCGAGGATGAGCTCGGCCTCCTGGTCGGAGCGACGCTCCTTCACGTAGGCGAGGTGGGTCTTGTAGGGCTCGATCTTCGGCGGCGGCGGCGGGTTGTCGGAGTCCAGCGACGCCGGCAGGCCGCACTTGGGGCAGTCCCACGACTCCGGCACCTGCGCCTCGATGGAGAACGTGATGACCGACCGGTGCTCGTGGGAGCAGAAGTAGGTGACGGCTTGGCGCGGCGCGGCTTCGCCGCGCTCGGCCTCGCCCATGGGACCCGCGCCGACGCGGCTCCCTCGGATGGCGTTTCCTCCACCGGGCATGGTGGTGACTCCTTGGGGGTGAGGGGTGGGGAGCGGGGAGCGCCTGCGGGGACAGGCGGTGGAACGTGGGTGGGGGCGACCGCCGGATCGACGGTGATCCGACGGCCACGACGCGGGGGGCCGAGCCCCCCGCCGGGTCAGTTGGCCTTGAGCAGCCCGAGCGCGATCACCGCGGCGAACCAGATCATGCCGGTGCCGATGGTGAAGCGGTCGAGGTTGCGCTCGGCGACCGAGGAGCCGCCCAGAGAGCTGGACACCCCGCCACCGAACATGTCCGACAGGCCGCCGCCGCGACCCTTGTGCAGCAGCACGAGGAGGATCATCAGCAGGCTGGTGATCATGAGCAGGATGGTGAGGAACAGTTCCACGGTTGCGAATCCTACGTGAGTGAGGGGCGGATCAGAGCAGCGGCATCGCGTAGAAGCGGCTGATGCCCGCGAACTCCTCCGCCTGGAGGCTCGCACCGCCCACCAGCGCGCCGTCCACGTCGGGCTTGGTCATCAGGCCGGCGACGTTGGCGGCCTTGACCGAACCGCCGTACAGGATGCGCACGGCCGCGGCCGCCGCCTCCCCGTGCACCTCGAGCACCCGCTCGCGGATGGCGGCGCAGACCTCCTGCGCGTCCTCGGGAGTGGCGACCTCGCCGGTCCCGATGGCCCACACCGGCTCGTAGGCGATCACCAGACCGGCGACCTCCTCGGCGGTGAAGCCGGCCAGCGAGCCGTCGACCTGCGCGAGGGTGAAGGCCACCTGGTCGCCGGCACGCCGGACCTCCAGGCCCTCACCGACGCACACGATCGGCGTCATGCCGGCGCCGAGCGCCGCCCGGGCCTTGGCGTTGACGACCTCGTCGGTCTCGGCGTGGTACTCGCGACGCTCGGAGTGCCCGACGACGACGTAGGAGCAGCCGAGCTTGGCCAGCATTCCGGCCGACACCTCGCCGGTGTAGGCACCGGACTCGTGGGCCGAGACGTCCTGGGCGCCGTACTTGATCGCGAGCTTGTCGCCGTCCACCAGGGTCTGCACGGAGCGCAGGTCGGTGAACGGCGGGATCACCACGACCTCGGCGAGGCCGAAGTCGTGCTTCTTGTCCGAGAGCGTCCAGGCCAGCTTCTGGACCAGGACCACCGCTTCCTGGTGGTTCAGGTTCATCTTCCAGTTGCCCGCCATCAGCGGCGTGCGGGTGCGCGCGCCGGAGCCGGTCGTGGTCATGCTCAGTCCTCCAGAACCGTGATGCCGGGCAGTTCCTTGCCCTCGAGGTACTCGAGGCTGGCACCGCCACCGGTCGAGATGTGGCCGAACGCGGACTCCTCGAAGCCGAGGCTGCGCACGGCGGCGGCGGAGTCGCCGCCCCCGACGACCGAGAGCCCCGGCACGCCGGTGAGCGCCTGCGCGACCGCGCGGGTGCCGTCGGAGAACTCGGGCACCTCGAAGACGCCCATGGGGCCGTTCCAGAACACCGTGCGGGCATCGGCCAGCGCGGCGGCGAAGTCGGCGCCCGAGGCCGGGCCGATGTCGAGGCCGAGGGCGTCGGCCGGGATCTGCGTGGCGGGCACCACCTGCGGCTGGGGCGTGCGATCACCGGCGGGGAAGGCGGTGTCGACGACGATGTCGCCGGGCAGCAGGATCTGCACGCCGAGCTCGTCGGCGCGCCGCAGGTACTCGCGGCAGGTGTCGAGCTGGTCGGCCTCGAGCAGGCTCTTGCCGACCTCGTGGCCCTGGGCCGCGAGGAAGGTGAACACCATGCCGCCGCCGATGAGCAGCTTGTCGGCCTTGCCGAGCAGGTTGTCGATCACACCGAGCTTGTCGGAGACCTTCGAGCCACCGAGCACCACGACGTAGGGCCGCTCGGGCTCGACGGTGAGGCGACGCAGCACGTCGACCTCGGCCGCGACCAGCCCGCCCATGGCGTGGGGCAGCCGCTGGGCGACGTCGTAGACGCTGGCCTGCTTGCGGTGCACCACCCCGAAGCCGTCGGAGACGAAGGCGTCGGCCAGGCCCGCGAGGGCGTCGGCGAAGGCGCCGCGCTCGGCGTCGTCCTTGCTGGTCTCGCCGGCGTTGAAGCGGACGTTCTCCACCACCGCGACGTCGCCGTCGGCCAGGCCCGCCACCACAGCCTGGGCGGACTCGCCCACGGTGTCGGCGGCGAAGGCGACCTCGCGGCCGAGCAGCTCACCGAGTCGGGCCGCCACCGGGCGCAGCGAGTAGCGCTCCTCCGGGGCACCCTTCGGGCGGCCGAGGTGGGCGGTGACCACCACCCGCGCGCCGGCCTCGGCCAGCGCACGGATGGTGGGGACGCTGGCGCGGATGCGACCGTCGTCGGTGATCGTGGTGCCGTCGAGGGGCACGTTGAGGTCCGACCGGACGAGGACGCGCTTCCCGGCGACCTCGCCCAGCCCGGCGTACTCCCCCACCGTCAGAGGCTCTCGCCGACGAAGGAGATGAGGTCGGCGAGGCGGTTGGAGTAGCCCCACTCGTTGTCGTACCAGCCGACGACCTTGACCTGGTTGCCGATCACCTTGGTGAGCGGGGCGTCGAAGATGCACGACGCCGGGTCGGTGACGATGTCGCTGGAGACGATCGGGTCGGTGGAGTAGCGCAGGAAGCGACCGTCGGCGGCCTTCTGCACCGCGGCGTTGACCTCCTCGACCGTGGTCTCGCGGCCGGCCTCGAAGGTGAGGTCGGTGGCGGAGCCGGTCGGGGTGGGTACGCGCAGGGCGTAGCCGTCGAGCTTGCCCTTGAGCTCGGGCAGCACCAGGCCGATGGCCTTGGCGGCACCGGTCGAGGTCGGCACGATGTTGAGGGCGGCGGCCCGGGCGCGGCGCAGGTCCTTGTGGATGTTGTCCTGCAGGTTCTGGTCGGCGGTGTAGGCGTGGATGGTGGTCATCAGGCCCTTGACGATGCCGAACTCGTCGTTGAGCGCCTTGGCCATGGGGGCCAGGCAGTTGGTGGTGCAGGAGGCGTTGGAGATCACGGTGTGCGCGGCCGGGTCGTAGTCGGTGTGGTTCACACCCATGACCACCGTGATGTCCTCGTTCGAGGCGGGCGCGGAGATGATGACCTTCTTGGCACCGCCGGCGTCGACGTGCGCGCGGGCCTTGGTGGCGTCGGTGAAGAAGCCGGTGGACTCGACCACGACGTCGACGCCGAGGTCGCCCCACTTCAGGGCGGCGGGGTCGCGCTCGGCGAACGCCTTGATCTCGGCACCGCCGACGACGATGGCGTCGTCGGTGGCGGAGACGTCGGCGTCGAGACGGCCCAGGATCGAGTCGTACTTGAGCAGGTGGGCGAGCACCGCGTTGTCGGTGAGGTCGTTGACGCCGACGATCTCGATGTCGAGGCCCGAGGCACGCACGGCCCGGAAGAAGTTGCGTCCGATCCGGCCGAAGCCGTTGATGCCTACGCGCACGGTCACTGCGATTCGCTCCTAGGAGAGGGGGTTCGGGGCACGCCGCGAGGGCGCGGCTGAACCCTACCCCGCGCGGCGGGGCTCGCCCTACGCGCGTCCCGCCCTGCGGCGCCCGTCAGCGGGATGGGCCGGACGACGGACACGGATGTCTCAGTCGTCGGCCAGCATGTCCGGGGTCAGCGAGGCCTCGGTGTCGGGCACCCCGAGCTCCTCGGCGCGCTTGTCGGCCATGGCGAGCAGGCGGCGGATGCGGCCGGCGATCGCGTCCTTGGTGAGCTGGGGGTCGTGCAGCTGCCCCAGCTCCTCCAGCGAGGCCTGCTTGTGCTCCAGGCGCAGCTCGCCGGCCATGCGCAGGTGGTCGGGCACGTCCTCCCCGAGCAACTCCATCGCGCGCGCCACCCGGGCACCGGCGGCGACGGCGGCGCGCGCGGAGCGGCGCAGGTTGGCGTCGTCGAAGTTGGCCAGCCGGTTGGCGGTGGCGCGCACCTCGCGGCGCATCCGGCGCTCCTCCCAGGCCAGCAGCGTCTCGTGGGCGCCGAGGCGGGCCAGCATCTGGCCGATGACGTCGCCGTCGCGGATCACGACGCGGTCGACGCCGCGCACCTCCCGGGCCTTGGCCTGCACCCCGAGCCGGCGGGCGACGCCGACGAGCGCGAGGGCGGCCTCGGAGCCGGGGCAGGTGATCTCCATGGCCGAGGAGCGGCCGGGCTCGGTGAGCGAGCCGTGGGCCAGGAACGCCCCGCGCCAGGCGGCGACGGCGTCGCAGGCGCCACCGCTCACCACGGCGGGCGGCAGACCGCGCACCGGGCGACCGCGCGGGTCGAGCAGGCCGGTCTGGCGGGCCAGCGACTCACCCTCGCGCGCCACCCGCACGAGGTAGCGCGCGCCCTTGCGCAGCCCGTTGCCCTGCACCACGACGACGTCGCACTTGTGGCCGTAGACCTCGTCGATGTCGCGGCGCAGACGACGGGCGGCGGCGCCGGTGTCGAGCTCGGCCTCCACCACGATCCGCCCGCTCACGATGTGCAGTCCGCCGGCGAAGCGCAGCGTGGTCGCGACCTCGGCCTTGCGGCAGCACGTGCGGGTGATCGGGATGCTGGCCAGTTCCGCCTTCACCTGACCCGTCAACGCCATGTCGGCGATCCTCCCACGCGCGTCAACGACCCTCGGCGAAGGCCCCGTGGGGACCCCCGCCGCCGGTGCCGTCCATCACGCGGGCGATGGCGGCGGCCAGGCGCACGGGGTCGTGGCGCGGGCTGCCGTCGGGGTGGGCGATGTCGTCGAGCACCAGCCGGATGCCGGCCGCGGCGCACAGCACCTCGAGATCGGTGCGCTGACGCGGGGTGAGGTTGTGCCGGTCGGCGAGGACCGAGTGGACCTGCAGGTCGGGGGCGTGCTCGCGCAGCACCCGCAGGTGGTCGACCGGCTCGAACCCGTGGGTCTCCCCCGGCTGGGCGGCGAGGTTGAGCACCACCACGACCCGGCCCTCGGTGGCGCCGAGCGCCTCGCGCAGCGCCGTGACGCGGAGATGGGGCAGCACCGAGGAGAACCACGACCCGGGACCGAGGAACACCCAGTCGGCCTCCTCGATCTTCTCGAGGGCCACCGGCGAGACCGGCGGGTCGGGCGGCAGCAGGTCGATGGCGGTGATCTGGCCCTCGGTGGTGGCGACCTCGACCTGCCCGCGCACGGTGGTGAGGGCGTCGGGGTCGGGTCCGAGGCCCCGCACCTGGGCGGTGATGTCCATCGGCGTGAGCGCCATCGGCAGCACCCGCCCCTTGCAGCCGAGCAGCCGCCCCACCCAGTCGAGCGCGTCGACGGGGTCGCCGAGCAGCTCCCAGAGGCCGACGATCAGCAGGTTGCCGACGACGTGGCCGTTCATCTCGCCGTCGCCGGCGAAGCGGTGCTGCAGCACCCGCGCCCAGGTGTCGCCCCAGTCGTCGGAGCCGCACAGCGCGGCCAGCGCCATCCGCAGGTCGCCCGGGGGCAGCACCGGGAACTGCTGGCGCAGCCGCCCGGAGGAGCCGCCGTTGTCGGCGACGGTCACGATGGCGGTGAGGTCGTCGACGGTGAGGTCGTCGACGAGCATCCGCAGGGCGGTGAGCGTGGCGTGCAGCCCGTGGCCGCCGCCGAGCGCCACCACCGCCTGCGCCCGGTCGGCCGGAGCGAGCGGGGTCATCTCACTCCCGTCCCAGGTCGCGGTGGGTGGCGCGGGCCTCGACGCCGGCCGCCTGCAGCCGCCGCACGATCTCCTCGGTCATCGCCACGCTGCGGTGCGTGCCGCCGGTGCAGCCGATCGCGACCCGCATGAACCGCTTGCCCTCCCGCAGGTAGCCGGCGGCCACCACGGTGAGCAGGTCCGTGTAGGTGCTGAGGAACTCCTCCGCGCCGGGCTGGCCCAGCACGAAGGCAGCGACCTCGGGGTCCTGCCCGGTGCGCGGACGCAGCTCCGGCACCCAGTGCGGGTTGGGCAGGAAGCGCATGTCGGCCACGTAGTCGGCGTCGATCGGGATGCCGTGCTTGAACCCGAAGCTGATCACGCCCACCCGCAGGCGCGTGGTCTCGCTGGTGCCGAACGCCTCGGCGATGCGGTCGGTGAGCTGGTGCACGTTGAGGTCGCTGGTGTCGATGACGAGGTCGGCCTCGGAGCGGAGGTCGGCGAGGACGGTGCGCTCACGGTGGAGGCCGTCGAGCAGACGACCGCCCGCCTGCAGCGGGTGCGGACGACGCACCGCCTCCTGGCGCCGCACGAGCACCTCGTCGCGGGCGTCGAGGAAGACCAGCGTGGTGTCACGACCCGCGACCCCGCCGACATTGTGCGCGAGCGCGCTGCGCAGGCCCTGGAAGAACGAGCCCGAGCGGACGTCGACGACCACCGCCACCGACTGGGCCGGCCCGTGGCTCTCGTCGACCAGCCGCACGACGTCGGCCAGCAGGTTGGGCGGCAGGTTGTCGACCACGTAGAAGCCGAGGTCCTCGAGCTCCTTGGCCGCCGTGCTGCGGCCGGCGCCCGTCATGCCGGTGACGACGACGAGCTGGCCGGTGCCCGCGGCAGGCACGGTCTCGGGTTCAGTCATCGGTGCGCTCCGTCGCGCCCCCGGGGGTCGTCTCCACCGCCTGCATGGCGCTCATTGTGGACGACGCGGGCCCGGCGTCGTCCGCAGCCTCGCCGCCGGCACCGAGAGCGGTCTTGATCGCCTCGGCGGTGCGGGGACCGATGCCGGGCACGAGCGCGATCTCCTCGACCGTGGCCGCACGCAGCTTGCGCAGCGATCCGAAGTGGCGCAGCAGCGTCTTGCGGCGCACCTCGCCGAGGCCGGGCACGTCGTCCAGGACGCTCTCGACCATCGAGCGCGAGCGCCGGTTGCGGTGGTGACCGATGGCGAAGCGGTGGGCCTCGTCGCGCACGCGCTGCAGCAGGTAGAGGCCCTCGGAGGTACGGGGAAGGATGACGGGGTCCTCCTCGCCGGGCACCCAGACCTCCTCGAGGCGCTTGGCGAGTCCGCACACGGGGATGTCGTCGATGCCGAGCTCGGCCAGTGCCCGCTGGGCGGCGGCCACCTGGGGCGCACCGCCGTCGACGACCACGAGCCCCGGCGCGTAGGCGAACTTGCGGGGCCGGCCGGTATCGGGGTCGACGAGCATCGGCCCCGTGCCGGTGGCGGGGTCGCCCGGGCGCAGCTCGGAGCGCGCCTGCTCGTCGAGCAGGCGGCGGAAGCGGCGCGTGATGACCTCGTTCATGGCGGCGACGTCGTCGGAGCCGTCCTGGTCGCGGATCACGAAGCGGCGGTACTCCCCCTTGCGGGCGAGACCGTCCTCGAAGACCACCATCGAGGCGACGATCTCGGTGCCCTGGGTGTGCGAGACGTCGTAGCACTCGATGCGCAGGGGCGCCTCGTCGAGCTCGAGCGCCTCGGCGATCTCGGCGAGCGCGCGGTTGCGGGTGGTGAGGTCGCTGGCGCGCTTGGTCTTGTGCAGCGCGAGGGCCTCGGTGGCGTTGCGGGCCACCGTCTCCTGCAGCGTGCGCTTGTCGCCGCGCTGGGGCACGCGGATCTCGACCCGCGAGCCGCGCAGGTCGCTGAGCAGCTGCTCCCAGGTGGCGGCCTCGGCGGGCAGGGCCGGCACGAGGATCTCGCGGGGCACCGCGTCGCGTGCCTCCTCGGCGGCGACGCCGGCGTAGAGCTGGAGCAGGAAGTGCTCGACGAGCGCGGCGGTGTCGCCCTCGTCGGTGCGGTCGGCGACCCACCCGCGCTGGCCGCGGATGCGGCCGCCGCGCACGTAGAAGACCTGCACGGCCACCTCGAGGGGGTCCTCGGCCAGGGCGATCACGTCGGCGTCCGCGCCGTCACCGAGGACGACGGCCTGCTTCTCGAGCGCCTTCTGCATCGCGCCGAGGTCGTCGCGCAGCCGGGCGGCGCGCTCGAAGTCGAGCTCGTCGGAGGCGGCGTACATCTGGTCCTCGATGCGCTTGATGAACGGGCGCGTGCGCCCGGCCATGAACTCGCAGAAGTCGTCGACGATCTCGCGGTGCTGCTCCGGGCTCACGTTACCCACGCAGGGGGCGGCGCACTTGTCGATGTAGCCCAGCAGGCAGGGCCGACCGATCTGCGAGGACCGCTTGAACACGCCGTTGCTGCACGAGCGCATCGGGAAGACGCGCAGCAGGATGTCGACGGTCTCGCGGATCGCCCAGGCGTGGCTGTAGGGCCCGAAGTAGCGGGTGCCGCGACGCTTGGCGCCGCGCCCGACCATCACCCGCGGGAACTCCTCCGACACCGTGACGGCCAGCCAGGGGTAGGACTTGTCGTCGCGGTACTTGACGTTGAAGCGCGGGTCGAACTCCTTAATCCAGGAGTACTCCAGCTGGAGCGCCTCGACCTCGGTGCCGACCACGGTCCACTCCACCGAGGTGGCGGTGGTGACCATCGTGGCCGTGCGCGGGTGCAGGTTGGCGATGTCCTGGAAGTAGGACGACAGGCGCGCGCGGAGGTTCTTGGCCTTACCGACGTAGATCACGCGACCCTGGCGGTCGCGGAAGCGGTAGACGCCCGGCTGGGTGGGGATCGAGCCCGGTGCGGGTCGGTAGCTCAGCGCGGGTGACACGCATGTCAGCCTACGGAGCAGCGCCGACACCTGCGCATCGACCACTTTCTCGACTAACCTTGTAGAGCAATGGAACACGACCACCTGGGCAACCGGCTCACCACCAGCGCCGAGGCCGCCGCCGTCTACACCGACGGACTGCGCGGTCTGCTGCAGCTGCGCCGTGGTGCGGTGCGCAGGGTCGCCACCTCCGTCGTCCTCGACCCGACCTTCGCGCTCGGGCACGCGGCGCTCGCCCTGCTGGGCCACGAGATGTGCGTGCAGGTCGACATCGCCGGACGGTTGGCCGACGCGCGGCTGCACGCCGCCCGCAGCAGCGAGCAGGAGCAGCGCCACGTCTACGCCATCGAACGTCACCTCCTGGGCGACTCGGCGCCGCTGATGGCGCACGTGCGCGCCTACCCGCGCGACGCACTGCTCCTGTCGGTCGTGATGCCGACCATCGCCTTCGCCGGCATCACCGACGTGCCCGCGCGGGTGTGGCGCATCGTGCAGGACGCCGCGCCCGCCTACGGCGACGACCCGTGGTTCACCGGACTGCTCGCCTTCGTCCGCTCCGAGCAGGGTCGCTACGCCGAGGCGATGGATCTGGCGCGCCGCTCGCTGGAGGCCGAGCCCGACGGCGGGCACGCGGCGCACGCCCGGGCGCACGCCCACTACGAGACCGGGGACCACCGAGCCGGGCTGGAGTGGCTGCACGGCTGGATCCACGGCGCCGGCGCGCAGAGCGACGGCCTCACCCACTTCTCCTGGCACGCCGCGCTGCACGAGCTCTCCCTCGGTGACCTCGACGCCGTGCGCGAGCGCTACCGCCGCGAGCTCCTCCCCCACGGCGCGACCGGATGCCGTGGCCTGGTGGACACCGGTTCGCTGCTCGTGCGCTGGGCGCTCACGCCGGGCGCGGTCGACGTCCCCTCGCTCGACGAGGTGCTCGAGCTCACCGGGCGCGGAGTCCTCGAGCGCCCGGCCACGGCATTCCTGGCCATGCACGCCGCGGTCGCACTCCTCGCGGACGCCGATCGCGCCGGCCTGGAGCGGTTGGCGGCGTGGTGCGCGCAGCACACCGGTCCGGCCCACCGCGAGGTGGCCGGTCCCCTGGCCTCCGCCCTCGCACTGGCGGTCGAGGGTCGCTGCTCCGACGCTGCCGACAGCCTCGCCGGGCTCGCTCCGGAGATCTGGCGACTCGGTGGCTCGGACGCGCAGCGCGAGATCGTCGAGGAGGCACGCATCGCCGTGCTCATCCGCGCCGGACGCCGCCTCGAGGCCGAGGCGCTGCTCGACGAGCGGCTCGTGCGCCGATCGAGCCCGCGCGACGAGCGCTGGCGCCGCAGCGCCGTGCCCACGTCAGCGCCCGCCTCAGCCTGAGCCGAGGGCGATGGCGTCAGGCGGTGACGATCGAGGAGCCCTGCACCGTGACCGCCACCTCGGCCAGCGCCGACTGCGCCGGGCCGCGCTCGACCTCACCGGTCTCGGCCGAGTAGACCGACCCGTGGCGGGCGCACTGGATCTTGCCGTCCTCCACCGAGGTGACCGGCAGGTTCTCGTGCGTGCAGAGCGCGCTGAACGCGACGAACGTGCCCGCGGTCGGCTGGGTGATCACCACCTGCCGGTCGCTCACGATGAGCCCACCGCCGACCGGCACCTCGCTGGTCTTGGCGAGCTCGGTGCCGGAGGCCGCCTCCGAGGCCGGGGTTGCGTTGGACGACGGCGTCGAGCCGCTGCTGCAGCCGGCCAGGGCGATCGCTGCGCCGAGGGCGCCCAGACCGCTGAACACGATGCGGCGACCGACGACCGTCTCGCCGTTGCCGTTCTCAGTGACGGGGGAAGTCATACACCGAATGTATCGACCGTTCCTGAGCCGGCGCTGTGAACGAGCGGGGGCTCACCCTTTCGCGCCGGCCCTGGACGTCGTCCGCTTCGCCGCGGCCTTCTTCGCGGGCACCTTCTTCGCCGCCCGCTCCTCGGCTCGCGCAGCGGCCGCGCGCTTCGCCGCCGCCTTCTTCGCGGCGGTCTTGGTGAGCGGCTCGTCGGCGGTCGCCTTGCGCGGTGCGCCCGGCTGCTCTGCCTCGCGGCCCTCGAGCAGCGGACGGAGGAAGCGGCCGGTGTGGCTGGCCTCCACCGACGCGACGTGCTCGGGGGTGCCCTCGGCCACCAGGGTGCCGCCACGCGATCCGCCCTCGGGGCCCATGTCGATGATCCAGTCCGCGGTCTTGATGACGTCGAGGTTGTGCTCGATCACCAGCACCGTGTTGCCCTTGTCGACCAGGCTGGAGAGCACGCCGAGCAGCTTGCGAATGTCCTCGAAGTGCAGGCCGGTGGTGGGCTCGTCGAGCACGTAGACCGTGCGCCCGGTGGAGCGCTTCTGCAGCTCGGCGGCCAGCTTCACGCGCTGCGCCTCGCCGCCCGAGAGCGTGGTGGCGGGCTGGCCGAGGCGGACGTAGCCGAGGCCGACCTCGACGAGGGTCTTCATGTGGCGCGCGATCGCGGGCACGGCCGCGAAGAACTCGAGCGCCTCCTCGATGGGCATGTCGAGGATCTCGGCGATGGTCTTGCCCTTGTAGTGCACCTCGAGCGTCTCGCGGTTGTAGCGAGCGCCGTGGCAGACCTCGCACGGCACGTAGACGTCGGGCAGGAAGTTCATCTCGATCTTGATCGTGCCGTCGCCGGAGCACGCCTCGCAGCGTCCGCCCTTGACGTTGAACGAGAACCGGCCCTGCTGATAGCCGCGGATCTTCGCCTCGGGGGTCTGCGCGAAGAGCTTGCGCACGTGGTCGAAGACGCCGGTGTAGGTGGCCGGGTTCGACCGCGGGGTGCGGCCGATCGGCGACTGGTCGACGTGGATGACCTTGTCGACGTGCTCGAGCCCGGTGATGCGCTTGTGGCGGCCGGGGATGGCGCGGGCGTTGTAGATCTGCTTGGCCAGCGAGGTGTAGAGGATGTCGTTGACCAGGGTCGACTTGCCCGAGCCCGACACACCCGTGACCGCGCAGAAGACGCCGAGCGGGAAGGCGACGTCGACGTCACGGAGGTTGTGCTCGCGGGCACCGATGACCTTCAGCTCGCGCCCCACCGTGCGAGGACGACGCACCGCCGGCACCGGGATCTCGCGCCGACCGGAGAGGTACTGGCCGGTGGTGGAGTCGGGGTGCTTCAGCAGGTCGGGCACGGTGCCGGAGTGGACGACCTGGCCACCGTGCTCGCCGGCGCCCGGGCCGATGTCGACGATCCAGTCGGCCACCCGGATGGTGTCCTCGTCGTGCTCGACGACGATGAGGGTGTTGCCGAGGTTCTTCAGCCGGATGAGGGTCTCGATGAGGCGCTGGTTGTCGCGCTGGTGCAGGCCGATCGAGGGCTCGTCGAGCACGTAGAGCACGCCGACGAGGCCGGCGCCGATCTGCGTGGCGAGGCGGATGCGCTGCGCCTCGCCACCCGAGAGCGAGCCCGACGGCCGGTCGAGGGAGAGGTAGTCGAGGCCGACGTCCAGGAGGAAGTTGAGACGCTCCTGGATCTCCTTGAGCACGCGCTCGCCGATCTGGCGCTCGCGGGTGCTGAGGTCGAGGTTCGCGAGGTACTCGGCCGCCTCGTTGATGGGCAGCGCGCAGACCTCGGCGATGTTCTTGCCGCCGGCGTCGCGGGGGCCGAGGGTGACGGCCATCGACACCGGCTTGAGACGGCTGCCGGCGCAGGTGGGGCACGGCACCTCGCGCATGAAGCCCTCGAAGCGCTCGCGACTGGTGTCGGTCTCGGCCTCGCGGTGACGCCGCTCGACGTAGCGGCGCACGCCCTCGAAGTCGGCGTAGTAGGAGCGCTGTCGGCCGTAGCGGTTGCGGGTGACGACGTGCACCTTGGTGGGGTGGCCGTCGAGGATGGCCTTCTGCGCCTTGGCGGGCAGCTGCTCCCACGGGGTGTCGACGTCGAAGCCGAGCTCGTCGCCGAGCGCGATGAGCAGGCGCCCGAAGTAGTCGGCCACGTGGGCGTGGCTCCACGGCTGGAGGGCGCCCTCGGCGAGCGTGGCGCTCGGGTCGGGCACGACCAGCTCGGCGTCCACCTCCATCTTGGTGCCGAGGCCGCTGCAGGCGGGGCAGGCGCCGAAGGGCGAGTTGAACGAGAACGAGCGCGGCTCGAGGTCGTCGGTCTCGATCGAGTGGTCGTTGGGGCAGGCCATCCGCTCGGAGAACTTGAGCTCCTGCCCGGAGTCGACGAGGTCGAAGACGACGAGTCCCTCGGCCAGCTGCAGGGCCGTCTCGACCGAGTCGGTGAGGCGGCGCTTGGCCGACTCCTTCACCGCGAGGCGGTCGACGACGACCTCGATGGTGTGCTTGAGCTTCTTGTCGAGCGTGGGCGGGTCGTCGAGGGTGTGGGTCTCGCCGTCGACGCGTGCGCGCGAGAAGCCCTGGGCCTGCAGCTGGCGGAACAGGTCGACGTACTCGCCCTTGCGACCGCGCACGACCGGAGCGAGCACCTGGAAGCGCGTGCCCTCCTCGAGGGTGAGCATGCGGTCGACGATCTGCTGCGGCGTCTGCCGCTCGATCGGCGCGCCGCAGGTGGGGCAGTGCGCGCGGCCCGCGCGGGCGTAGAGCAGGCGGAGGTAGTCGTAGACCTCGGTGATGGTGCCGACCGTCGAGCGGGGGTTCTTCGAGGTCGACTTCTGGTCGATCGACACCGCGGGTGACAAGCCCTCGATGAAGTCGACGTCGGGCTTGTCCATCTGCCCGAGGAACTGGCGGGCGTAGGCCGAGAGCGACTCGACGTAGCGGCGCTGGCCCTCGGCGAAGATGGTGTCGAAGGCGAGACTCGACTTGCCGGAGCCCGAGAGGCCGGTGAACACGATCAGGGAGTCGCGGGGCAGGTCGAGCGAGACGTCCTTGAGGTTGTGCTCGCGCGCGCCACGGATGATCAACTGGTCGGTCACGTACCGGTCCTCGCAGGGGTCGGGGGCGGATGCTGGCTGGAGACGTTCTGGGCGGCCCGGACGGCCGGACCCGGGACGGTGCACCATTGCCCGCCGGCGGCGTCGAACAGACGTTCGCCATCCTACGGCGGCGAGCAACCGTGCGAGCCGGCCGGCTCGTCCCTCGGGTGCCAGCCTCTCACCCGGCACCGACAGTGCCCCGAGCCACCGACGCCGATACCCGTGCGCCCCCTGCGCGCCGACCCTCGTTCATGGCCGCCCGGCATAGTGGTCAGGGTGACTTCGCTCCTCGGACCGGCCGACGCGTCGGACCCCACCGCTCTGCTGCCCACCATCAGCCAGGCCACCCAGCGCCTCACCGCCACCGCCCGCGACCTCGCGGACGATGAGTGGACGGCGCCGTCGCTGTGCGCCGGCTGGAGCCGCGGCCACGTGCTCGCCCACGTCGCCCTCAACGCCGAGGCGATCGCGGGCGTCGTCCGCGGTCTCGCCGGTGAGGGTGCGCCGATGTATCCCTCCGCCGAGGTCCGCGACGCCGACATCGCGACGCTTGCGGCGGCCGGCCCGAACGCCGTCCGCGAGCGGCTCGCCCGCTCGAGCGCCGACCTCTCGATCGCCTTCCCCTCGCTGCTGAAGGCCTCCCCCGACTCCGTCTTCGAGATCACGCCCGGGAGCGCTTCCCGCTCGGCCGGGATGCTCGCCCTGATGCGTCTGCGCGAGGTCGAGATCCACCACGCCGACCTCGACCTCGACGCCACCTGGGAGGCGTGGCCCGAGTCGACGGCGGCCGCCTTCATCGCCTACGACGCCCCGGGGTGGGCGGGCGCCCCGGTACGCCTCGTGGCCGACGACGTCGAGGGCGCGACGTGGACCATCGGAGCCCCCCGCGGGGAGGACGTGCTCGAGGTGCGGGGCCCACTGCGCGCGCTGGCCTGGTGGATCAGCGGTCGCGACGCGAGCGCAGTACTGTCCAGCTCGTCAGGAGAGCTGCCGAAGCTGGAGGCGTGATGAGCTACACCGGAGAGGTCACCGTGGGCGGGCCCGCGCACGTGCGCGAGCTGGCGGGCCTGCGGATCGCGAAGGTCGCGGTCGACGAGCAGATGTCGAACAACTGCTACCTGCTGACCTGCCGGGCCACCGGCGAGCAGCTGCTCATCGACGCCGCAGACGACGCCCCCACTCTCCTGCCGCTGGTGGGCGACGGCGGCCTCAGCGCCGTCGCGACCACCCACCAGCACTGGGACCACCACCGTGCGCTCGCCGACGTCGTGGCCGCGACCTCCCCCACCGTCATCGCCGGCGAGCCCGATGCGGATGCGATCACCGAGCAGACCGGCGTGGCCGTCGAGCGACGCGTCGGCGACGCCGACACCGTGCGCTTCGGCGAGATCACCCTCGAGGTCATCCGGATCACCGGCCACACCCCCGGCTCGATCTGCCTGCTCTACCGCGACCCCGAGGGCCACCCCCACCTGTGGACCGGTGACTCGCTGTTCCCCGGCGGCGTCGGCAACACCTTCGGCGACGCCGCCGCGTTCGCCACGCTCATCGACGACGTCGAGACCAAGATCTTCGGCACCCTGCCCGACGAGACCTGGTTCTACCCCGGTCACGGCAGCGACTCGACGCTCGGCGCCGAGCGGCCGCACCTGCAGGAGTGGCGCGAGCGCGGCTGGTGAGCTCAGCCTCCGAGGAGTCGGTGCCGCTCTACGGCGCCGACGGCCGTCCGACCGGCGAGGTGGCACCCCGCTCCGAGGTGCGGCGTCGCAACCTGCGCCACGCGGCGACGGCGGTGGTCGTGCGCAACAGTGCCGGCGAGGTATACGTGCACCGGCGCACCGAGACGAAGGACGTGTTCCCCGGCCGCTACGACTTCGCGGCGGGCGGCGTCCTCACGGTCGGTGAGCAGCCCCTGGCGGCGGCGCTGCGCGAGGCGGCCGAGGAGCTCGGCGTCCACGGTGTCGACCTGGTGCGGCTGCGTGAGACCGACTACCGCGACGAACACACCGATTACCGCGCGTTCTGCTTCTCCTGCACCTACGACGGCCCGATCACCTGGCAGCCGGAGGAGGTCGCGTGGGGCGAGTGGGTCTCCCCCGGGCGACTGCTCGACCTGCTCGACGAGCTGCCGTTCGTGCCCGACACGGTCGCGCTGCTGCGCGACGTCATCGAGGGGTGGGCGCGGGAGGGATCGGACTGAGCGGCATGGTGAAGGCGACCACCGCGTGAGTCACGAGCGGCGCCGGCCGGTCACTCGCCCCACGACGGCCTGGAGGACATGCCAACGGATCGCGACCGCCGCGACCACGCCGAGAATGCCGACTAGGACCATGCTCCGCGCATCTCCCCACGACAGCACCGTGAGGATGCCGAGTCCCAAGGCCAGACGCAGCTAGGTCAATGCCACCAGCGGTCGGTCGTCGAGGGGGTCGCCGGCGCGCAACCACCGGCGCCTGAGGGCACTCGTCGGGTAGGAGAGGGCGAGGATGGCGTCGAGCTGCCGGCTCGTAGGGCGTCGAGGCTCGGAGAGCTCCCGATGATGACGAGATCACACTCGATGTCGAGTGGTCGCCCGTCGGGCGACTGCGGGGGCTCTCTCCTACTCAGTTGGGCACGGCGTTCTGGCGACGAAATGTCCACACCTTCTTCGAGAGTTCGTGGCAGAAGCTCTTGCATCACTCGGGCCGTCAGCGCGGATCCGCTCGAGATGGCGTTGTCGATACATGCAGGTGGCCCCGCCCTCCGAAGAGAGGGGCCCCGGGTGTGCGTTCTACTCGTCGTCGAACGGCAGTTCGTCGGGCGGCGGGGCGCTCTTGTGCTCGATGACCTTCAAGATCGAGTGTTCCCAGGACTCGCCTACGCCGTCGCCCGAGCGCAGCTGCCGGTCTCGCATCAGCACGACCAGGCGATCGTCAACGCCGAACCGTTCGGAGCCTGCCTCCATGAGCTGAGCAAACGCGACGTCATCGAGGGTCGCCCAAAGGCTGGCGAGCCCATCGTGAACACGCCACTTGTTTCCCATCTTCAACGGCAGAGACTCAATGCGGACGGTCACGGTTCTGGTCCCGTCGCTCAGCACAAGATCCGACCCCGGCGGCAGGTTGAACCCGGCCAGGTCATCCCGCCGGACGCTGGCGCGGATCGCACGGCCAGATCGCGTCGTGTTCAGCTCGACCTCGTCGATGCCGTCCTCTCGCAATGGCTCGAACACGCGAACAGCCGTCCGGTTGAAGTCCATGCGCTCGATGAGAGCCTGCGAACCGACCGGCACCAGAAGGGTCGTACCGTCCGGCCATGTCACGCGGATGATGTCGGAGCCAACCGGCTCGATCCCGCTCTCCCGACCCATGCGCTTCCTGTGGACTACCCAGGTGATGGCGCCGATCACGGGGGCTGACAGGGCCAGGCCATTGGCGACGGCCGTCGCGCGCTCATGGTTCAGGAGGTCCACGAGGGTGCTCTCGGCGGCGAGGAGCATGTCGATAATGAGAGAACCAGACCGCTGACCGATGATCTCGAGTCGCGGGGGCGGGGTCAGGGTGGGTCCAAGCTCCGAGTGAGCGACAGCAAAGAGATCGGCGAGGGCGAGGAGTGATGGGGCGACGAGACGTACGTCCATGCTGCTGTGATCGACCGCCGGGCCGTCGTAGCGGACGCTGATCCGCTCGGCCTCGCCGTCCTCAAACATCTGAGACATCGCGAGACTCCTTCCCGATCGACGTCCCCCAGGCTTTCCCGCACATTAGGGCGTCCAGTCCGTTCCGTCTCGTCAACGGCGAAGGACGTGTTCCCCGGCCGCTGCGACTTCGCGGCGGGCGGCGTCCTCGTAGTCGGTGAGCGGCCGCTGGAGGCGGCGCTGCGCGAGACGGCTGAGGAGCTCGGCGTCCGCGGTGTCGAGCTCGCGCCGCTGCGCGAGGCCGACTATCTCGACGAGCGCACCGACTACCGGGCGTCCTGCTTCTCCTGCACCTACGACGGGCCCATCACCTGGCAGGCTGACGAGGTCGCGTGGGGTGAGTGGGTCTCCCCCGGGAGACTGCTCGACCTGCTCAACGAGCTGCCGTTCGTCCCCGACACGGTCGCGCTGCTGCGCGACATCATCGAGAGGTGGGCACCGGAGGCGTGAACGCCGCGCGAGCCGCGAGCGCCCGCTCCCTCACCACGCAGCCGGGCACGTGGTTGTTGATCAGCCCCATCGACTCCATGAGCGCGAACATCGTGGTGGGGCCGACGAAGCGCCATCCGCGCCGCTTGAGGTCCTTCGACAGCGCGATGGACGACGGGCAGGTCGTGATGGTCTGCGGCTCCCCCAGCTCGGCGAGCGTCGGCTCGAAGCGCCACAGGTAGGCGGCGAGCGAGCCCTCGCGCTCGACGAGTTCGAGGTAGGCGGCGGCGTTGCCGATCACGGCCTCGATCTTGCCGCGGTGCCGCACGATGCCGGCGTCGGCGAGCAGCCGTTCGACGTCCGCAGGCCCGAAGGCGGCGACCGCCTCGGGCTCGAAGTTCGCGAACCCGGCGCGGAAGGCCGGGCGCTTGGTGAGGATGGTGCGCCAGCTCAGGCCGGCCTGGAAGCCCTCGAGCGAGATCTTCTCGAACAGCCGGCGGTCGTCGTCCACGGGGAAGCCCCACTCGGCGTCGTGGTACGCCGGGAAGTCGGGCGCCGAGAGCGCCCAGGGGCAGCGCGGATCGCCGTCCTCGCCCACCTCGGGGCGCGGGCTGGACGAGGTCACCGGCGAGCGATCAGGCGCGGTCGGCGGGCACGAACAGGCAGTCGACCTGGGTCGGGCCGAACGTCGCGGTGGAGACCTGGTTGTAGGTGCCGCGCAGGGCGAAGCCGCGCTCGGCCAGGTGCTCGGTGAGGTCGGCCAGGAGGCACTGGCCCTCGTAGAGCTCGACGAACGAGGCCTCCACGTAGACGTAGTCGATCGCACTGAGGTCGCTGAGGCCCTTGAGCACCTCGAGCTCCGCACCCTGGACGTCGATCTTCAGCAGCACCGGGTGCGGCAGCGAGTCGAGGTCGACGGCCGCGTCGAGGGTGGTGACGGGCACCTCGATCGAGCGCTGCTCGGCGACGCCGAAGGCCTCGCGCTGACCCGCGCCCGGCGGCAGGAGCGAGGAGGAGTCGGCGCGATCGGTGACGTGGAAGGTCACCGTGCCCGGCTCGGAGGCGATCGCCGTGCGGTGCAGGTGCACATCGTCCTGGCCGGCGAAGAGCGCCTCGTACTGGCTGGCGGCCTCGTCGAGCGGCTCGAAGGCGTGGACGACGGTGGTCGGGAAGAGCCCCCGCACGGCCAGGGAGAACTGCCCCTTGTTCGCGCCGACGTCGATGAGCGTGCGCGGAGCGCAGTACTGGATCGCCTCGACGTGCTCGACGGCCGCGGCCACCCGGTGACGGGCGAGGCCTGCGACGTAGGGGCGGTGCTTCGCGATCGCCGCGAGCTTCCGCAACCGTGCCTGGATCATGGGCCAGATGCTCCCACAGTCGCGGCGGTGCGCGGGTCAGCTGTAGCTGACGCGGACCTTCTCGGCGAGCGGGAGCGCCTGGCAGCCCAGCCGGATGCCGTCGGCGAGGTCCTCGGCGTCGAGCACGTCGTTGTGCAGCAGGTGCAGCTCGCCCTCCAGCACGCGCACCGCGCAGGCCGAGCACTCGCCCTCGCGGCAGGAGTAGGGCGCCTTGACGCCCTTGCTCTCGAGGAAGTCGAGCAGGCGGGTGCGCGGCTCCCAGTCGTCGAAGCTGTGCGTCTCGCCGTCGAGCTCGACCTCGAGGCTCACCGGCTCGGTGGGCATGCCGTCGGGCAGCGCGTCGCCGCCCTCCTCCTGCTCGTCGCTCGCGGCGGGCTCGGAAGGCTGGAGCTCGGCGACGTCGCCGAACGGGTTGCCACCGAGGGAGACGAACTTCTCCTGGTGACGGCGCTCGCGCGGGAACTCGAGCTCCTTCAGCACGCTCGTGACCATCTTCATGAACGGCGCCGGGCCGCAGACGAAGGCGTCACGGTCGAGGTAGTCGCTGGCGAAGGCCCGCAGCTGCTCGGCGGTGGGCAGACCCTGCACCGACTCCAACCAGTGGACGACGTGCAGCCGCTCGGGATTCTCGGCCGCCAGCCTGCTGAGCTCGCCGGCGAAGATCACCGAGCGCTCGTCGCGGTTGGCGTAGAACACCGTGATGCGCCCGGTGCCCTCGGCGAGCGCGGTGCGCACGATCGACATGATCGGCGTGACGCCCGATCCGCCGGCGAACAGCAGCAGGTCGGCGTCCAGCGAGGCGGGGGTGAAGATGCCCGAGGGCGGCAGCACCCGCAGGGTGTCACCGGCCTTGAGGTTGTCGCAGATCCAGTTCGAGGCGTAGCCCGAGGCGGTGCGCTTGACGGTGACGGTGAGCGGCCCGCCGTCGTGGGGGCTGGAGGAGAGCGAGTAGCAGCGTGCGGCGAGTCCGGTCTGGTCGCTCGGTACGGCGACGGTGAGGAACTGTCCCGGCTTGTAGGAGAACGCCTCGGCGGCCTCGGCCGGCACGGCGAAGCTCACCGAGGTGGCGTCGTCGGTCTCGGCGGTGACGTCGACGATGTCGAGGACGTAGGACTCGATGTCCACGCGGAACTCTCCTGGGGTCGGGGCGGGCGGACGGCGCGCCGCAGCGCTTCGTGGACGGGTCGGGAGAGGACGGCGGCTCAGTAGCCGTCGACCGCGCCGACGGGCACGTCGCCGTCGCGGACGGCACGTTCGATGCTAGCCATCAGCCGGGAACACGCCCGGTGCACATCCCGCCTCGCGGACGTTGCGTCGCGCCGCGCGAACTCCGGACACGCCGCGAGGGCCTCGCCGTTCCACTGCACCGAGGTCTGGTGCTCGGAGTTCTTCTTCACCCGCACGCGCGCGAGGCAGTCGAGGCAGGCGACCTCCACCAGCCGGGCCTCGGTGTAGAGACGCTGGTCCTCGAGCGTCTCGGGGCGCGAGGGCACGAAGGAGGCCATGGTGCTCTCAGGCCTCGGCGGGCACGGAGGCGTCGTCCGACTCCTGGGCGGCCATGGCGGCGAGGTTCTCGGCGACCTCCACCTGCCAGAACTCGTTGGCCTTCGTGGTGTCGACCTCGAACTCGAAGCGGTCGGTCATCTCGGGGCGCACGTCCGCGACGTCCACGTAAAACTGCTCGTACCAGCGGCGCAGCTGGTAGACCGGCCCGTCCTCCTCGCACAGGAGGGGGTTCTGCACCGGCACCTTGTTCTTCCAGATGTGCACGTCCTGCAGGAAGCCGCTGCCGAACATCTCGGCGTACTTGCTGGCGATGAAGGCGGCGGTCTTGTCGTCGAGTCCCTCGGGCTTCTTCACCGTTATGCCGTACTGCAGCAGGAAGGAGTCGGGGCCGGTCGGGATGTGGCAGTTGATGAGGATGACCTCGGTCTCGAAGCCCTTGTAGTCCACATCGAGCCAGTTGACCATGTACGACGGCCCGTAGTAGGTGGCCTCGGACTTGAGGAACAGCTCGGCCGAGCCGTAGCCGCCGGCCTTGTCGGGGCGGCCCTTCGACTGCATGTACTGGGTGGCGGTGTGGCCCTCGAAGACGTTGCGGAAGTCGGTGGGGAACGCGAAGTGCACGTAGTAGAAGTGCGCCATGTCGACCACGTTGTCGATGAGCTCGCGGCAGTGGGAGCCCTCGATGTGCTCGGCGTTCCAGATCCAGTCGGTGTAGGTGTCGAGGTCGGCCAGCTGCGGCGGCAGGATGCTGCGGTCGGCCGGTGATCCCTCGGGGTCGTGCCACACGAGCAGCTGGTCGTTGACGACGGCGGTCTCGTAGCGCTGGGTGCGCGCGCGCAGGGGCACGCGGCGGGCGTAGGGGATCTGCTGGCAGCGGCCGTCGCCGCCCCAGCGCCAGTCGTGGAACGGGCAGGCGATGTTATCGCCCTTGACGGCGCCCTGGGTGAGGTCGCCGCCCATGTGGCGGCAGTAGCCGTCAAGCACGTTGAGCTCGCCCCGGCTGTCGGCCCAGACCACCAGCTTCGTGCCGAAGCCCTGCACGCCGTGCGGTTTGCCGTCGCGGAAGCTCTCGGCGAGCCCGAGGCAGTGCCAGCCGCGGGCGAAGCGCAGCGGGGTGCTGCCGGTGTCGAGAAGTCGGGCGTCTGCCATGTAGAACACGTTACAGTTTTGGGGATAGGGTGGCAACCGACCGAGCCGCGGAGGAGACCCATGCACATCGACCTCGAGCCCCACCAGATCGCCCTGCGCGAGGAGCTGCGCGAATACTTCGCGGAGATCGTCACGCCCGAGGTGCGCGCCGGGCTGGCCTCGGCCACCGGCGAGTTCGGCGAGGCGGGCGTCTACAAGGACGTCATCCGCCGCATCGGCAAGGACGGCTGGCTCGGCATCGGCTGGCCGAAGGAGTACGGCGGCCAGGCCCGCTCGATGATCGAGCAGCTCATCTTCACCGACGCCGCGGCGATCGCCGGCGTGCCGATCCCCTACCTGACGCTCAACACCGTCGGGCCGACGATCATGCGCTACGGCACCGAGGAGCAGAAGGAGTACTTCCTCCCCCGCATCCTCGCCGGAGAGCTGCACTTCTCCATCGGCTACTCCGAGCCCGGCTCGGGCACCGACCTCGCCTCGCTGCAGACGAAGGCCTCCCTCAAGGGCGACGAGTGGGTGATCAACGGCCAGAAGATGTGGACCTCGCTCATCCAGTACGCCGACTGGATCTGGCTGGCGTGCCGCACCGAGCCCGACGCCCCGCGCCACAAGGGCCTGTCGATGATCCTCGTCCCGGCCGACGCGCCGGGCGTGACCTACACCCCGGTGCACACGGTGGCGGGTGTCGGCACCTCGGCCACCTACTACTCCGACGTGCGCGTGCCGGCGAGCAACCTCATCAGCGAGCGCGGCGGCGGCTGGGCCCTGATGACCGACCAGCTCAACGCCGAGCGCGTCGCCCTCACCTCGGCGGCGCCGCTGCAGCACTCGCTGCGCCTGGTCGTCGACTGGGCGCGCGAGACCTGCAACCCCGACGGCTCCCGCGTGATCGACGCCGAGTGGGTGCAGGCCGCACTCGGTCGCGCTCACGCGCGCATCGACGCCCTCACCCTCATCAACTGGAAGCTCGCCGCGGACGCCGACCACGGCGTCGCGCTCTCGCCCGCCGAGGCCTCGGCCACCAAGATCTACGGCTCCGAGATGGCCACCGAGGTGTACCGGGCGCTGATGGAGGTGGTGGGCCCGCACGCCGGCATCACGGGCGACTCCCCCGGCGCGGCCCTCGCCGGCCGGCTCGAGCGCTTCCACCGCTCCTCGCTGGTGATGACCTTCGGCGGCGGCACCAACGAGATCCAGCGCGACATCATCGGCTACATCGGCCTGGGTCTCCCGGCCGCCAAGCGGTAGGTCAAGGAGCAGAACCCATGGACTTCCTCTTCACCCCCGAGCAGGACGACGCCGCAGCCCTCGCCGCGCAGATCCTCACTGACCGCACCGGCACCGAGCGCCTCAAGCAGGTGGAGGCGGGCGGCGACCGTTTCGACCGGGCGCTGTGGGCCGAGCTCGACAGCGCGGGCCTGCTGAGCCTGCACCTGCCCGAGAGCGACGGCGGCGCCGGCCTCGGCCTCATCGAGCTGGCGCGCGTGCTCGTCGAGGTCGGCCGGCGCGTGGCGCCCCTCCCCTTCGCCGTCCACGGGGCGGCGACGGCGCTGCTCGCCGAGCGCGGGCGGGCCGTCGACACCTCGCTGCTCTACACCGCCGCCGTGGCCGAACCGCACGCGCACCTGCCGACGGAGCCGACGGTCACCGCCGACGCCGACGGAGCGCTCACGGGCACCAAGACCCTCGTGCGCGCAGGCATGGCCGCCGACGTGCTGCTGGTCACCGCCACCGGCCCGGAGGGCGCGGGCGTCTACCTTGTCGAGCCCGACGCCGCTGAGGGCGTGCGACGCGAGGCCCAGCGCACGAGCGACGGCGACGCCGCCGCCCTCATCAGCCTCGAGGCAACGCCCGCCACCCGCATCGGCGGACCCGAGACCGCCACCCTGCTCGGGCAGCTGCTCATCACCCTCGCGGCCGCCGAGCAGCTCGGCGTGACCGAGGGCGCGCTGCACCTGACCGCGGGCTACGCCAAGACCCGCGAGCAGTTCGGCCGCCCGATCGGCACCTTCCAGGCCGTGTCGCAGCGACTGGCCGACGGCTTCATCGACGTCCTCGGCCAGCGGCTCACCCTCTGGCAGGCCGTGTGGCGCTTGGCCGAGGGCCTGCCCGCAGCCACCGAGGTCGCCGTCGCGAAGCTCTGGGCGGCCGACGCCGGCCACCGCCTGGCGCACACCACGGTGCACGTGCACGGCGGGGTCGGCATCGACCTCGACGGCGAGGCGCATCGCTACTTCACCTCGGCCAAGCGCTTCGAGTTCCTCTTCGGCGGCGCCACCGAGCAGGCGCTGCTGATCGGGCGCGCCCTCGCCTCCTGAGCCGCCACGTGGCGACGTGGTGATGGAGCAGCAGCGGACCGTTCGCGACCACCTCCTCGCCCGCGTGGACGACGAGCGACCGGGCCTGCTCTTCGAGGACTCCGCCTGGACATGGGGCCAGGTGGTGACCGAGTCGGCCGCGCGGGCGGCGGTGCTGGGCGACCTGCTGCCCGCCGGCCGACCGCCGCACGTGGGTCTGCTGCTCGACAACCTGCCGGAGTTCCTCTTCGTGCTCGGCGGCGCCGCGCTCTCCGGCCGGGTGGCGGTGGGGCTCAACACCACGCGGCGCGGCGCGGCGCTGGCGGGCGACATCGCGCGGGCCGACGTCCAGGTGGTGCTCACCGAGCCCCGCCACCGGAGTCTGCTGCCCGACGACCTCGGCGTACCCGCGCTCGACGTGACCGGGCCCGAGTGGGCCGCGCTGCTGGCGGCCCATCGCGATGCTCCCCTGCCGACCGCGCACGTGGGCCTGGACGACCTGCTGATGCTCATCTTCACCTCCGGCACCTCGGGCGAGCCGAAGGCGGTGCGCGTGACCCACCGCAAGGTGGCCGGGCCGGGCGACCTGCTCGGCACGCGGTTCGGGCTGAGCGCGGGCGATGCGCAGGACGTCGCCTTTGTGGCGATGCCGCTGTTCCACTCCAACGCCGTGATGGCCGGGTGGGCGCCCGCCCTGGCCACGGGATCGACGGTGGCGCTGGCCCGTCGCTTCAGCGCCCGCGGGTTCATGCCCGACGTGCGCCGCTTCGGGGCGACCTACGCCAACTACGTGGGCAAGCCGCTGACCTACGTGCTCGACACACCGGCGGCGGCCGACGACGCCGACAACCCGCTGCGCCTGGTGTTCGGCAACGAGGCCAACGAGGGCGACATCACCGCGTTCGCCGAGCGCTTCGGGTGCGAGGTCGTCGACTCCTACTCCTCCACCGAGAACGCGGTCATCGTGCAGCGTCGGCCCGACATGCCGCCGGGGGCTCTCGGGTGGCCGCTGCCCGGCGTGGCGGTGCTCGACCCCGACACCGGTGAGGAGGTGCCGGACGCCGAGTTCGACGCGACCGGGCAGCTCCTCAACGTCGACGCTGCGATCGGCGAGCTGGTCAACACGGCCGGCGCAGGCGCCTTCGCCGGCTACTACAACGACCCCGCGGCCGAGGCGGAGCGGATGCGCGGCGGCCGCTACTGGTCGGGCGACCTGGCCTACCGCGACGCGGAGGGATGGATCTACTTCGCCGGTCGCTCGGGCGACTGGCTGCGCGTGGACGGCGAGAACATCGCCGCCGCACCCGTCGAGCGCGTGCTGCTGCGCCACCCGTCGATCGCCGAGGTGGCCGTGTACGCCGTGCCGGATCCACGCGTCGGCGATCGCGTGGCGGCGGCACTCGTGCTCCGCGGCCCGCTCACCCCCGACGGCCTCGAGGCCTTCCTCACCGCCCAGGACGACCTGTCCCCGAAGGCGTGGCCGAGCGTCGTCCGAGTGCTCGACGAGCTGCCGCGCACCGCGACCACCAAGGTGCTCAAGCGTGAGCTGCGCACGGATGTCGTCGCGGACGACGACCCGCGGGTGTGGCGGCGCGAGGAGCGCGGCACCTCCTACGCGGCCGGACTCAGCATCCCGGGCTAGAGGCCGTCCGGCCCCTCAGCGTCCTCCATGCTCAGTGCCTGGCTCAGCTGCAGGAACTCCCAGGCCGCCTCCGTGCGCCGGGCGATGTCGGTGAGGAGGTCCTCCACGGACGTCGCCTCGAGCAGCGCGACCTTGTCGTGAGGGCCGAGGTGGGCGATGCCGGCCAGCTGCCAGCTGCGGGTGAGCGGGTCGTCGTCCAACTCGACGTCGGGAGCGAAGGGGCTGTCGACGAACTCCACCGCAGCGGCCGCGATGCGACGCACCGTGGCCTCGGTGGTGGCGAGCAGGTCGAGGTGGGCGTCGTCCCAGACGAGGTCGTCGATCACCTCGATCTCGGCGCGTGGGTACGGGTCGTCGGGCAGCCACTGCGTCACGTTGAAGCGGCGCACGCCGGAGGCGAGGACGCCGAGCATGCCAGCGCCGACCTCGACCTGCCGGATGCGCGCCAGCGTGCCGATGTCGAAGCGGGTCTCGCCTCCACCGACCTCGTGCCCGCGCTCGATGAGGACGACGCCGAACTCGGGCTCGTCGCCGTCGATGAGCTCCTGCATCATCTGCAGGTAGCGCGGCTCGAAGACGCGCAGCGGGAGCGGCATGCCGGGCAGCAGCGTGGAGCCGAGCGGGAACATCGGCGCGATCCGGGTGCTCACCTCTCCATCGTGACAGCCGCCTCCCACCGACGCGACGGCTTCGGGAGGGTCAGCAGGTTCAGGAGCCCAGGCCGGCCGCGGCGTCGAGACGCGCCATCTCGTCCGCGCTGAGGACGAGGTCGGCGGCGGCCGCCGAGTCCCGCGCGGTCTCCGGGCGCGACGCCCCGGGGATCGGGACGACGACCGGCGCGGTCGCCAGCATCCGGGCGAGGACCACCTGCTGGGGGCTCACGCCGTGCTGCTCCGCCACCTCCGCGAAGGCGCCGAAGGTCTGGCCGACCTCGCCCGCCTTGGCGATGCCGCCGAGGGGCGACCAGGGCAGGAAGGCGATGCCGAGCTCGGCGCACAGGTCGAGCTCGGCGCGCGAGGAGGTGAAGGCCGGGGAGTACTGGTTCTGCACCGACACGAGCCGGCCGCCCAGGATCTCGTTGGCCTCGCGGATCTGGGCCGGGTCGGCGTTGGAGATGCCCGCGCGCTGGATCTTGCCGGCGTCGAGGAGCTCGGCGATGGCACCGACCGACTCGGCGTACGGAACGGACGGGTCCGGGCGGTGGAACTGGTAGAGCCCGATGGACTCCACCCCGAGGCGCCGCAGGGAGGCCTCGCACGCCTCGCGCAGGTGCTCCGGCCGACCGTCGAGCCCCCAGCCTCCGCCCTCGGTGCGGGTGTGGCCGCCCTTCGTGGCCACGAGGACGCTGTCGGTGGGCGCGCCCCACGAGGCGAGCGCCTCGGCGATCAGCACCTCGTTGTGACCGGCCTCCTGCGCGCTGTCGTCGAGCTGGTAGGCGTCGGCGGTGTCGATGAAGGTGACGCCGGCGTCGAGCGAGGCGTGGAGCGTCGCGATCGCGCGCTCGCGGTCGGGGCGGCCCTCCACGGACATCGGCATGCCGCCGAGGCCGATGGCGGAGACGGTGTGGTCGGCGATGGTGCGCGTCTGCATGGGCGGAGCGTTACCCGCCCGCCTGCTGGCCAGACGCCGACCGGGACGTTGTACCTGACACATCGCCGGCGCCCATCCGGCGCCGTCGCCGCCGCCGAACCTCCCCTGCGGGACGCATCGGGTGTCCCGGCTCACCCCATCGAGAGAGGTCACCCCCATGTCCCGACTCCGCCGCGGTCTCACCACCGCCATCACCACCGCCATCACCGGCGCCCTGGCCGCCGCCGCCCTCACCCTCACCGGCTCCGCCGCACCCGCCGGCGCATCGCCGGTCGCCACCACGAAGGCGGCGGGGCCGCTCGCACCGGTCCCGTCGGTCGACCTCCAGCGCTACCTCGGGCGCTGGGAGCAGGTCGCCGCCATCCCCCAGATCTTCCAGCTGCAGTGCGCCCGCAACTCCCGCGCCGTCTACACGGCCGTGGACGCCGACACCATCGGCGTCACCAACACCTGCAGCACCTGGCTCGGCGGCACGAGCACCGTCACCGGCAAGGCCGACGTGCTCGACCCGGTGACCAACGCCCAGCTGCGCGTCGGCTTCGACGGGATCCCCGCGTTCGGCGACACCACGAAGCCGAACTACGTGATCACCTACCTCGCCCCCGACTACTCCTGGGCCGTCGTGGGCGACCCCGACCGCAACTCCGGGTTCGTGCTCTCGCGCACCCCGAAGCTGCCCGTGACCAAGAAGGAGCTGAAGCGGGTCATCGAGTCCCGCGGCTACAACAGCTGCCTGTTCCTCAACACCCCCGTGGACGGCGGCCGCCAGGACCGCCTGCCGCTCTGCATCGCCTGACGCCTCCGCTCGAGCGCACGCCGGCCGGTCCCGCCCTCAGCGGGGCCGGCCGGTCGTCGTCCGCGAGGTGGCGGGGGCGAGCAGCGCGGCGGCGGGGCCACGCAGCCCGACCATGAAGAGGCCCTCGTCGCTGTCGGTGTACCAGACCTGGCGCCGGTCCACGTCCCACGCCGGCTGCGAGAGCGCGGAGCCGCCGTCGGGGCCCGGCACGTTGAAGTAGCCCACCTCGCGCGGACGACGCAGGTCGCTGAGGTCGAACAGCCGCAGGCCCGAGCCGATCATCGAGCAGGCCGCGATGCGCGGCTCACGCCGTGTCGGAACCGAGCAGTAGTGGCCGGCGTAGCCGCGGACGACCAGCGTGGCGCCGGGGTCGTTGACCAGGCGCGGACGCACCGTCGGGTCGTGCACCTGCAGGCGCAGGTTGGACACCACGACGGGCCGACGCAGGTCGGTGACGTCGATGATGCGGGCCGCCCCGACGGGGTTGGACGGCTGGTTGAAGCGGGTGAGGTCACCGAACAGGTCGCTGAACTCGTCGACCTCGAGCAGGTAGCGACGGCCGTCGCGCTCGAAGGGCTCAGCCACCTGCGGGATCGAGGACTCCGGCCAGGTGAGTCCTGAGATCCTGCGCATCCGAGGCTGCGGGCGCCGGTCCTGCACCTCGGAGACGTCGAGGATGTCCAGACCGGCGTCGGAGAGCAGCCTCGTGCCGCGCAGGGACGGGCTGCCGATGTTGGCCGCGAACAGGGTGCGTCCGTCGTCCGAAAGCCGCACGCCGTGGTAGACGACGCCGGTCTGCGTGGTGAGCACCTTCGGCGCCGACGGATCGGCCAGGTCGATGGCCGCGAGGGTGAAGCCCGCGGCCCCGGCGGAGTAGAAGGTGCGGCCGTCGGGGGCGAAGCCGCTCTCGTGGCCGAGCACACCCGACAGCGTGGTCGAGCGCAGGCGCGGGTGGCGGCAGTCGGCGCTCACGTCGTAGACGTCGAGGATGCCGGGGGCCGTGGCGAGGGTGCCGAACACCGCCGCCAGCAGACCGCGCTGCTGGTTGACGAGCAGCGACTCGTGCGGTTGCAGCATCGCGGGCGTGATCAGGTTGGCGGTGCGGACCGGCCTCGCAGGATCGGTCATGTCGACCGCGATCACACCGAGTCCGGGGCCACCCAGGAGCGCGGGCAGCAGATTGGTGCCGACCATGAGAGCGGAGTCGAAGTAGGCGCAGGTCCGCCCCGTGCGGTCGGTGTAGCGCTGCACCTTGAAGCCGCCCGAGCCGAGCTGCGAGCGGACGCCGAGACGACCGACCTGCACGGTGTTGCAGCGGTAGCCGCGCTCCGCCCTGCCGCTCGCGTAGTCGGCGGGCGGCACCCGCCCCTGGAGCGAGGTCTCGGGCAGGTCGCCGGCGGCGCACGTGGCCCTCGGCACCCCGGACAGCGGGAGGTCGCCGTCCTGCGCCTGGGCGAGCCCGAGCGCCCCGGCGACGAGTCCCGCCGCGAGCACCCCGGCACCGACGACCCTGGCCCAGGCCGGCCGGGGGCGCCGCGGGTGCCGCGGCCGGGGCATCAGATGCCGGCCAGTCCGTCGAGACGCTTGACGGTGTCCTGGAACTCGGCGACCAGGTCGGCCATCACCTCGGCCACCGGGCGCACCTCGTTCATCCGGCCCACGATCTGGCCAACCGGCATCGAGATCACGTCGGGGTCGCCGGAGGCGTTGATGCGGTTGTGCGCATCGGCCACGAGCAGGTTCTGCAGCGGCATCGGGAGCGGTGCCGGAGCGTCGTCCTCGGCCCAGGCCTGCGTCCACTTGGTCTTGAGCAGACGGGCGGGCTTGCCGGTGTAGATGCGGGTGCGCACGGTGTCGGACGACGTCGCCCGCAGGAAGGCGGTCTCCCAGCCCTGGTTGCTGGCGAGGTTGCGGTACTCCTCGGTGCCGAGCCAGATCGAGCCCATCCACACGCCCTGCGCGCCCAGCGCGAGCGAGGCGGCGATCTGGCGGCCCGAGCCGATGCCGCCGGCGCCGAGCACGGGCACATCCGGACCGACGGCGTCGACGACCTCGGGGGTGAGCACCATCGAGGCGATCTCCCCGGTGTGGCCGCCGGCCTCGTAGCCCTGCGCGATGATGACGTCCACGCCGTTGGCGACGTGGCTCTGCGCGTGCTTGGCGGTGCCTGCGAGCGCACCCACCTTGATGCCCGCCGCGTGGGCCTTCTCGATCACGTCTACCGGCGGGCTGCCGAGGGCGTTGGCGATGAAGACCGGCCGGTGCTGCAGCGCGACGTCGAGGTGCGAGCGCGCCACCGAGTGCAGCCAGCCGAGCACGCCCTCGCGCCCCTCACCCTCGGGCAGCGGCGGCACGCCGAGCTTGAGCAGCGTCTCGTCGACGAACCTGCGGTGCTCCTCGGGGATGTAGCTCGACAGGTCGGTCGAGGTGCCCTCGGTGGGCACCTTCATCGGCATCACGATGTCGACGCCGTACGGCTTGCCGTCGGTGTTCTCGTCCATCCACGTGAGGGTCTTCTCGAGCTCCTCGGTGTCGTTGAAGCGCACGCACCCGAGCACGCCGAGACCGCCCGCGCGGCTGACCGCGGCGGCGACGTGCTCGGAGGGGGTGAAGGCGAGGATGGGGTACTCGATGCCGAAGGCGTCGCAGATCGGGGTGCGCACGAGGGGCTCCTGGGGTCCGGTGTGGGGTCGGGGCGGGCGTTCAGGCGTTGGCGGGTGCGGACGGCGCCAGCGTGGTGCGGTCGGCGAAGGCCATCTCCTTGGCTCGGGGGTACTGCGCCTTGCCGGTGGCGTTGCGCGGGATCTCGGGCACGACCGTGAGCGCCCGCGGCAGCTTGTAGCCCGAGAGGTGGGCGCGCAGGAAGGTGCGCAGCTCCTCGAGCTCGATGACGTGACCGGGGCGGGGCTCGACGACAGCGGTGACGGCTTGGCCGTACTTCTCGTCGGGCAGACCCACCACGAGGACGTCGTACACACCGGGGTGGGCCTTGATGGCCTGCTCGACCTCCTCGGGGTAGACCTTCTCGCCGCCGGTGTTGATGCAGTTCGATCCGCGACCCAGCAGCGTGATCCGGTTGCCCTCCTCAATGCGGGCGTTGTCGCCGGGGATCGAGTAGCGCACGCCGTCGACGGTGATGAAGGTGCGGGCCGACTTCTCGGGGTCCTTGTAGTAGCCCACCGGCACGTTCCCGGCCCGGGCCGTGCGCCCCACCTTGCCGACGTCGGCGACCGGGTCGAGCGGGCGGTCGTCGTCCCCGAGGATCACGGTGGTGGCGGGGATGGAGACCACCGGGCCGTCGGTCGACAGCGCGCTGGCGTCCTGCAGGCCCGTGCCCTGGAAGCCGGTCTCGGAGGAGCCGATCGAGTCGGTGAACACGGCGTTCGGGAAGGCCCGCATCCACCGCTCCTTCACCGACTTGGAGAAGATCGCCGCGCTGGAGGCGATGGCGAAGAGCGTCTGCCCGTCGAAGTCACCGGCCTCGTAGGCGTCGATGAGGGGCACCGCCATCGCGTCGCCCGTCATGAAGAGCAGCTGGACGCCGTGACGGTCAACGAGCTCCCACGTGCGAACCGGGTCGAACTTGGGCTCGAGGATCGTCAGCTGACCCGCGAAGAGGTGCATGAGCAGCGAGGCCTGGGCGCCGCCGTGCATGAGCGGGCTGAGCGGGAGGGTGACCAGGCTGTCCTGCAGCGCCTTCTTCGACTGGTCGTACTCCTCCAGCGGCTCGCCCGTCATGAAGTCGATGCCGCCGCCGAGCACGCGCCAGAAGTCCTCGTGCCGCCACATCACTCCCTTCGGGAAGCCCGTGGTGCCGCCGGTGTAGATGATGTGGATGTCGTCGGGGCTGCGCTCGCCGAAGTCGCGCTCAGGACTGCGACCCTCGAGCGCCTCGGCGAGGGTCACGCCCCCGAACGCGGACAGGTCGCTCGCGTCGTCGGGTTCGAGGGGGTCGGGCAGGGCGACGACGGCGCGCATCGGCGGCACCGAGGGGGCCACCTCGGCCACGAGCGGCGCGTACACCCGGTCGTGCACGAGACCGACGAGGTCGGCGTTGTCGAAGAGGTAGGTGAGCTCACCGGCGACGTAGCGGTAGTTCACGTTGATCGCCACGGCCCGCACCTTGAGGATCGCAACGAGCGCGACGACGTGCTCGATGCTGTTCTTGGCGTAGAGCCCGACGTGGTCACCGACACCGATGCCACGCTCCGCGAGGAAGTGGGCCAGCCGGTTCGCGTCGGCCTCGAGCTCGGCGAAGGTGATCACCCGCTCGCCCACCTGCACGGCGGGTTTGTCAGGGACGGCGTCCACGGCGTGCTCGAACAGATCGGCGATGTTGAGGGCCACGGCGCGAGACTAGAACACGTTCCAGTTTTTCGCTACCGTCTCGCCCATGTCCCTCACCGACGCCCCCGCGACCGCCGTCGACCGCGGCCCCGACTGCCTCGTCGAGCAGGACGGCCACAAGCTCGTCGTCACGATGAACCGCCCCGAGCGGCGCAACGCCCTGTCGAGCGAGATGCTGCGGATCATGGAGTCCGCGTGGGACCGGGTGAACGACGACCCCGAGATCCGCGTGTGCATCCTCACCGGCGCCGGCGGCTACTTCTGCGCGGGCATGGACCTCAAGACCGCCGACGCCAAGCCGCCGAGCGAGAGCTTCGAGTCGGGCGAGTACGACCCGACCGTGATCAAGGGCCTGCTCAAGGGCTTCCGGCTCACCAAGCCGCTCATCGCCGCGGTCGAGGGGCCCGCGATCGCCGGCGGCACCGAGATCCTGCAGGGCACCGATATCCGCGTCGCCGGCGAGTCGGCCCGCTTCGGCGTCGCCGAGGCGCGCTGGTCGCTCTACCCGATGGGCGGCTCGGCTGTACGGCTCCCCCGCCAGATCCCGTACACGGTGGCTGCCGAGCTGCTGCTGACCGGCCGCACGCTCAAGGCGCCCGAGGCCAAGGACCTCGGCCTCATCGGCCACGTGGTGCCCGACGGCGAAGCCCTGGCGAAGGCGCACGAGATCGCCGACCTCATCGCCGCCAACGGCCCCCTCGCCGTCCAGGCCATCCTCAAGACGATGCGCGACTCCGAGGGCAGGCACGAGGACGACTGCTGGGCCGACGACGCCCGCATCGGCGCGGCCGTGTTCTCCTCGGACGACGCCAAGGAGGGTCCCCGGGCGTTCCTGGAGAAGCGGGCGCCGCAGTTCCGGGGGCGCTGAGGCCGCTCCGGCGGCGCAGACTCACCGGCGCCGGCCCGCGTCTCGCGGCCAGGGATCGTGGTAGCAAGGGCCCATGGAGGCCCTCTTCGCCCTGTTCGTCGTCGCCTTCATCGCGCTCTGCTTCGCGGCTGTCCCGGTGCTCATCGTCGTCGGCCTGCGCAACGCCAAGAAGCGCCGCGAGAGCATCGCCGCCTGGGCGCGCGACCGCGAGTGGGAGTACCGGCCGAGCGACCACGCCCTGGTCGATCGGTTCCAGGGCGCTCCCTTCGGCCGCGGCTCCGGCCGCCGTGCCACCAACGTGGTGCTCGGGCGCTACCTCGGACGCGACTTCACCGCCTTCGACTACCACTGGACGACGGGCAGCGGCGACGACAGCACGTCCCACGGCGCCACGGTGCTGGCGCTGCACCTCGGCGTCCACGCACCCGAGCTGGCGGTGGGTCCGACGACGACGCTGCGTCGCTGGGTCGACGGGCTGACCGGCCGCGACATCGAGATCGGCGACCCGGCCTTCGACCAGGCCTTCACCGTGCACTCGTCCTCGCCGGAGTTCGCGCGCGACGTCCTGCTCTCGGAGGTGCGCGACGTCATGCGCGCCTTCCCGACGCTGTCGTGGCGCATCACCGGCGACTCGATCCTGGCGGTCCGCCCCGGCGGAGCCGCCATCGCGCTGCTGGAGCAGCAGCTGCAGGCGATGTCGGACCTGCTGGACCGCATCCCGCAGCACGTGTGGGACCGCCTGCGCGGCGAGACGCCGCGCTGACCGCCCTGCCCGGTCAGCCGATCGAGCGCTCGCCCGTCCAGAAGCGAGCGCGCAGTGCCTTCTTGTCGGGCTTGCCGAGCGCGGTGAGGGGCAGTGAATCCGCGGCGATCACCTGCTTCGGCACCTGCACCGACCCCTTGCGCTCCTTCACGCTCGCCTGGATCTCGGCGATCACCGCCTCGGTGAGCTCACATCCCTCCCGCAGGACGACGACCGCGGTGACCGCCTCGCCGAACTTCTCGTGCGGCGTGCCGATCACGCCCACCTGCGCCACCGCGGGATGCTCGGCGACGACGTCCTCGACCTCGCGGGGGAAGACGTTGAAGCCGCCGGTGACGATCATGTCCTTCGTGCGGTCGACGATGTACCAGTAGCCGTCGGCGTCCTCGCGGGCCACGTCGCCGGTGTGCATCCATCCGTCGCGGAAGGTCTCGGCGGTGGCCTCCGGCAGCTGCCAGTAACCCGCGGCGAGGAGCGGGCCCGCGACGCAGATCTCGCCCGGCTCCCCCGGTGCCACCGGGTTGCCGTCGCCGTCGAGCAGCGCCGTGCGCAGGTAGGCCGACGGTCGACCGCACGAGGTGAGGCGGTGCTCGAGCGGGCGGCCCTCGTCGTCCACGTGGGCGGACTTGGGGAAGTAGCTGATCACCATCGGCGCCTCGGACTGCCCGTAGTACTGCGCGAAGATCGGGCCGAAGCGCTCGATGGCCTCCTTCAGGCGCACCGGGTTGATGGCGGAGGCGCCGTAGTAGACGGTCTCGAGCGACGACAGGTCGCGCGTGCGGGAGTCGGGGTGGTCGAGCAGGGCGTAGAGCATCGTCGGCACCAGCATCAGCGAGTTGATGCGCTGCTCCTCGATCGTGCGCAGCACGTCGGCGGGGTCGAAGCGGGCGGAGACGAAGAGCGTGCCGCCCTGCAGCACGACCGGCACGAAGAACGCGGCGCCGGCGTGCGAGAGCGGCGTGCACATCAGGAAGCGCGGCTCGGCCGGCCACTCCCACTCGGCCATCTGGATCTGCGCCATGGTGGCGAAGGCGCGTGCGGTGCCGATGACGCCCTTCGGCTTGCCCGTGGTGCCGCCGGTGTAGGTGATCGAGGTGATGTGGTCGGGCTCGAGCAGCGCGGCTTCGAAGGGGCGCGGCTCGAAGGAGGCGGCCACGGCGGTGAGGTCGGTGCCGACGTCGGCCAGCTGTGCGGGCACCGGACCGATCGTGAGCACCTGCTTGAGGCCCGGGCACGCCGCGAGCAGCTCGACGGCGCGATCGGCGAAGTAGGGGTCGATCACGAGCACCGAGATGCCGGCGTCGTTGATCACGTAGGCGTGGTCGTCGGCCGAGCCGAGCGGGTGGAGCGACGTGCGCTGGAACCCCTGGGTCTGGCCGGCGCCGAGGATGAAGAGGACCTCGGGGCGATTGAGCGCCAGCAGCGCGCCGGCGGTGCCGCGTCCGGCGCCCAGCGACTCGAAGGCCTGGATGTACTGCGAGATGCGCTCGGCGGTCTGGCGACCGGTGAGCGTGACGTCGCCGAGGTGGACGATGGGCCGCTCGGCGTGGCGCTTGAGGGCGGCGACCATCAGGTGGCCGTTGTGGGCGGGGGTGCGGAGCGCGTCGGTCACTCGCGCAGATTAGAACGCGTTCTACTTTCGGGGCAAGGGTGCGGCGGCCCCCATCAGCCGGCAGGACGACGCTCGATCGGCGCCACCAGAGGGCGCACGCCCCCGAGGCGCCGGTGGAAGCGGACCTGGTCGCCATGCGCGTCCAGCACCTGCCACAGGGCACGGTGGGCGGCCCAGGGCAGCGGCTCGGCGCCCGTCGTCCACCGCGAGCCGAAGCTGATCCACACCGGCACCCAGTGGGCGGCGCAATCCCACGCCCCGCGCTGCGCCTCGACGAGCCGGCGACGCAGCTGGAAGGCCTGGCGCTCGCCGTCGACGCAGATCGGGGCCGTGCGCACCGGCCACACCCACAGGTCGAGCTGCATCAGCTCGAACTCCAGGTCGGCCAGCAGGGCAGGGTCGACCAGCACCGTGGCGACGTTCTCGTGCGGCTCGCGCCTCATGGCCACGACGGTAACCGCCACCGCCGACACTGCCCAGGGTCGGACCGGCGGGCACCAGCGGTGCGCCCCGGCTCAGGCGAGGAGCTCGGCGACCTGCCGGATCTCCTCGGGCGTGCGCGAGCTCAGCAGCAGCGTGGTGACGCCCGACTCGCCCCACTGCGCGACCTTCTCGCGCACCTCGCCGGGCGTGCCGATGATGTGGAGGTCGTCGACGAGCTCATCGGGGATGAGCGCCGTGGCGTCGTCCTTGCGGCCCGAGAGGTAGAGCTCCTGCACCTTGGTGGCGAGGTCGCCGTAGCCCATGCGGGTGAAGACCTGGGTGTGGAAGTTCTGCTCCTTGGCCCCCATTCCGCCCATGTAGAGCGCGGCGAACGGCTTCATGGCGTCGAGGGCCGCCTGTTTGGCGGCGGCGTCGGGGACGATCTGGAGGTGGCAGGTCGCGGAGATCTCGAAGGTCTCGCGGGTGCGGCGCGCACCGGGCCGGGCGAAGCCCTCGTCGAGCCACGGCTGGTACATCGCCGCGCTGCCGGGGGTGTAGAAGATCGGGATCCAGCCGTCGGCGATCTCGGCGGTCTGCGCCACGTTCTTCGGCCCCTCGGCGCCCAGCCAGATCGGCAGGTCGGCGCGCAGCGGGTGCACGATGGGCTTCAGCGGCTTGCCGAGGCCCACCGATCCCGGCCCCCGGTAGGGCAGCGGGTGGTGCGGGCCGTCGTTGGTCACCGGCGCCTCCCGGGCCAGCACCTTGCGGATGATGTCGACGACCTCACGGGTGCGCGCGAGCGGCTTCTCGAAGGGCTGGCCGTACCACCCCTCCACCACCTGGGGCCCACTCACGCCCATGCCGAGGATCATCCGACCGTTCGAGAGGTGGTCGAGGGTCAGCGCGTGCATCGCGATCGAGGTCGGCGTGCGGCCCGACATCTGCACGATGGACGTGCCGAGGCGCAGGCGCGTGGTGCTGCGACCCCACCACGCCAGGGGCGTGAACGCGTCGCTCCCCCAGGCCTCCGCGGTGAACACGGAGTCGAAGCCCGACTCCTCGGCCGCCTCGACGAGCTCACCGGCATTGGCGGGCGGCTGTGCGCCCCAGTAGCCCAGCTGCAGTCCCAACCTCATGGCGGCATCATGCCGGTAACCGCGTGACCAATCTAGAACGTGTTCCACTTTTGTCGAGAACGTGTTTCACTTCGCTCCATGAGCCGAACCCTCTCGGCGCCCGTGACGGTCGCCTTCGACTACACCCGGTCCACCGGCCCGGTGCTCGGCCGGTTCCTCTCCGGCATCCGCGACGGCCGCTTCGTCGGCGCCCGCCTCGCCGACGGCCGCGTCGCCGTCCCTCCCCCCGAGTTCGACCCGGTCAGTCACACCGCCACCGCCGACTTCGTCGACCTCCCCGACACGGGCACGGTCACCTCGTGGACGTGGGTCTCGGAGCCCGTCAAGCACCAGCCGTTCGACCGCCCCTTCGCCTTCGCGCTCATCACCCTGGACGGCGCCGACACGCCATTCCTCCACGCCGTCGACGTCGCCTCGCCCGACGAGATCCGCACCGGCCTGCGGGTGCGGGCCCGGTGGGGCGCCGAGCGCACCGGCGTGATCACCGACGTCGTCTTCGAGCCGCTTCCCGACACCGCGGACGGCGAGGGCGCCGCGCCGTCGTCCACCGCCGACGCGGAGGCGCTGACGGGCATCGTGACGCCGGTCAGCCTCGACTACACCTACGCCGCCTCGCCGGAGGAGTCGGCGTTCTTCCGCGGGCTCGCCGAGGGCCGCATCCTCGGCCAGCGATGCCCCGCCTGCCGGAAGGTCTACGTGCCCCCGCGGCCGGCCTGCCCGACCGACGGGGTGCCCACCGAGGAGGAGATCGAGCTCTCCGACACGGGCACCGTCACGACCTTCTGCATTGTCAACGTGCCGTTCATGGGCCAGAAGATCGCGCCGCCCTACGTGTCGGCCTACATCCTGCTCGACGGCGCGGACATCGCCCTGCAGCACCTCATCCTCGACATCCCGGCCGACGAGGTGCGCATGGGTCTGCGGGTCAAGGCGGTGTGGAAGCCGCGCGACGAGTGGGGCACCTCGATCGAGAACATCAGCCACTTCTCCCCCACCGGCGAGCCCGACGCGGACTACGCCACCTACCAGCACCACCTCTGAGCGGGAAAGGAACCCCCATCATGCGTGACGTCGCCGTCGTCGGGTTCGCCCAGCGACAGATGCAGGACTACGACGGTTCGCCGCAGTGCGCCGAGCTGCTGGTGCCGCTGTTCGCCGAGTGCTACGAGCAGACCGGGTGGACGAAGAAGGACATCGGCTTCTGGTGCTCGGGATCCTCCGACTACCTGGCCGGACGGTCGTTCTCGTTCGTCAGCGCCATCGACGCCATCGGCGTGCTGCCGCCGGTCAACGAGTCGCACGTCGAGATGGACGCCGCCTGGGCGCTCTACGAGGCCTGGCTGAAGATCCAGACCGGCGAGGTCGACACCGCGCTGGTGTTCGGCTTCGGCAAGAGCTCGGCCGGCACCCTGCGCCGCACCCTCGCCCTGCAGCTCGACCCCTACACGATGACGCCGCTGTGGCCCGACACCGTGTCGATCGCGGCCCTGCAGGCGCGCCTCGGCATCGACGCGGGCCTGTGGGACGAGGCCGCCATGGCCGAGGTCGTGGACCGCTCGCTCACCGACGCGGAGAAGAACGAGTACGCCGTACGCGCCGGCGGCTCGTCGGTCGAGGACCTCCTGGCCCGGCCGATGTTCGCCGACCCGCTGCGCAAGCACGACGCCGCACCCGTCACCGACGGTGCCGCCGCCATCGTGCTGGCGGCCGGCGATCGGGCGCGCGACGTGCGCGACCGACCGGCCTGGATCACGGGGCTCGCGCATTGCAGCGACGGCCTGCACCTGGGCACGCGCGACCTGACCCGGTCGTCGTCCGCCGCGAAGGCGGCCGCGGCCGTCGGCGCGCTCGACGGGGTCGAGATCGCCGAGCTCCACGCGCCGTTCAGCCACCAGGAGCTGATCCTGCGCCGCGAGCTGGGCGAGGCGGGTCTGCCCGACGACGTGCGGATCAACCCGTCGGGGGGCGCACTCGCGGGCAACCCGATGTTCACCGGCGGTGCGATCCGCATCGGCGAGGCCGCCCGCCGCATCTGGGACGGCACGGCCGACAAGGTGCTCGGCCACGCCACCAGCGGCCCGGCGCTGCAGCAGAACCTGGTGTGCGTGATGGAGGGGAGCAACTGATGGGCAAGACACCCGCAGCCGTGATCGGGGTCGGCCAGACCCACCACCGCGCCAAGCGCGACGACGTGTCGATGGCCGGCCTGTGCCGCGAGGCCATGGACCGAGCCCTCGAGGACGCCGGGCTCACGCTCGACGAGATCGACGCGATCGTGGTCGGCAAGGCCCCCGACCTGTTCGAGGGCGTGATGATGCCGGAGCTGTACCTGGCCGAGGCGCTCGGCGCAGCCGGCAAGCCGCTGCTGCGCGTGCACACGGCCGGCTCCGTGGGTGGATCGACGGCGATCGTCGCCGCCTCGCTCGTGCAGGCCGGGGTGCACAAGAAGGTGCTCACCGTCGCCTTCGAGAAGCAGTCGGAGTCCAACGCCATGTGGGCGCTGTCGGTCCCGGTGCCCTTCGTGATGCCCGTGCACGCCGGCGCGGGCGGCTACTTCGCCCCCCACGTGCGCTCCTACATCCGCCGATCCGGGGCTCCGACGCACATCGGTGCGATCGTCGCCGCCAAGGACCGGACCAACGCGCTCGACAATCCCTACGCCCACCTGCGGGAGGAGAAGACGGTCGAGGCCGTGCTCGCGTCGCAGATGCTCTGGGACCCCATCCGCTACGAGGAGACCTGCCCGTCGTCCGACGGGGCGTGCGCCCTGGTGATCGTCGACGAGGACGTCGCCCGCACCTCGCCGAACCCGGCCTGGATCCACGGCACGGTGATGCGCTCGGAGCCCACCACGGCGGCCGAGCGCGACCAGGTCAACCCGCAGGCGGGACGCGAGGCCGCGGCGGCCCTGTGGAAGCAGGCCGGCATCACGAATCCGATCGAGCAGATCGACGCGGCCGAGATCTACGTGCCGTTCTCGTGGTTCGAGCCGATGTGGCTGGAGAACCTCGGCTTCGCCGCCGAGGGCGAGGGTTGGAAACTCACCGAGGCGGGTGAGACCGCGCGGGGCGGCCGGATCCCGGTCAACGCCTCCGGCGGCGTGCTGTCGTCGAACCCGATCGGCGCCTCCGGGATGCTGCGCTTCGGCGAGGCCGCGCTGCAGGTGCGCGGGGCCGCGGGCGACCACCAGGTCGACGGCGCCCGCCGCGCGCTGGGCCACGCCTACGGCGGCGGCTCGCAGTTCTTCGCCATGTGGATCGTCGGCGCGGAGAAGCCGAGCAACTAGCGACCGGGCGCTGCTGTCGCATCTCCTGCGCACGGCGGCCCCCGGCACCCACGCGGACTCGTGGGAGCCGGGGGCCGCGCCGTAGGCTGGGGTACGTGATCGAGCTGCGCACCCCGACCCAGATCGAGCAGATGCGGCCGGCCGGCCGCTTCGTCGCCTCGGTGATCAAGGCCCTCGCCGAGAAGGCCGACGTCGGCGTCAACCTCCTCGAGCTCGACGAGCTGGCGCACCGGATGATCAAGGACGCCGGTGCCGAGTCCTGCTACATCGACTACCACCCCTCCTTCGGCGCCAGCCCGTTCGGCAAGGTCCTGTGCACCTCGGTCAACGACGCTGTGCTGCACGGCCTGCCGCACGACTACACCCTCGCCGACGGCGACCTGCTCTCCGTCGACTTCGCGGTCGCCGTCGACGGGTGGGTCGCCGACTCCGCCCTCTCGGTCATCGTCGGCACGCCGAACCCGAAGGACCAGTGGCTCATCGACGTCACCCAGCGCGCCCTGGACGCCGGCATCGACGCCGCCCGCGCCGGCAACCGACTGGGCGACATCTCCGCCGCGATCGGCGACGTCGCCCGGTCGGAGGGCCTCACGGCCAACCTGCAGTTCGGCGGCCACGGCGTCGGGCGCACGATGCACGGCGAGCCCCACGTGCCCAACGACGGCCGCCCCGGTCGAGGGCTGAAGCTCAAGCCGGGCCTCGTGATCGCCATCGAGCCGTGGTTCCTCCACACCACCGACGAGATCGTCTTCGACCCCGACGGTTGGACCATCCGCAGCGCCGACGGTTCGCGCGGCGCCCACGTGGAGCACACGGTGGCCATCACCGACGGCGACCCGATCGTGCTCACCGCGCGCGACTGACCGCGACTGACGGCGTCCGCGTTCAGCACAGACGGCTACGGGCCGGCGTCCTCGAGGTGAGGACGCCGGCCCGTGCGCGTCGATCTGGCCGCGGCGCCCGGCGCCGCGAAGGGTTCGTGACCTCGGTCAGCTCATCGATCCGTAGATGAAGCCGAAGACGCCCGCAGCGACCCCGAGGCCCACGATCAGCCACAGCGAGATCCAGGCCAGGCCGTGCATCCCGTGCTGGTAGTGGTTGTCGGAGTAACCCTGGAACTTCTGCTCGTTGACGTCGCTCATCGCAAACTCCTGTGTATGTCTCACCGGCCGCGGGGCCTCGGCCCCGGCAGCACGGTACTGCACCGACACGGTCGTCACGGACGACCTACCCGGAGAACGGGTCGCAGGTCCGTCGGGTTCCGCGGACCTGCGACCCGCCACCGCAGCTTCGGTCAGCGGTAGTCGACCTGCATGCGCTTGATGGCGTTGAGCCACCCCGAGCGCAGGCGCTCGGGCTCGCCGGCGAGCTTGATGTCAGGCGCGAGGTCGGCGAGCGCCTCGAAGATCAGCTTGATCTCCATGCGGGCCAGGTTGGCGCCGATGCAGTAGTGCGCACCGTGTCCGCCGAAGGCGACGTGCGGGTTCTTCTCGCGGGTGATGTCGAAGCGGAAGGGGTCCTCGAACACGGCGTCGTCGAAGTTGGCGGAGGCGTAGAAGAGGCCGACACGCTCCCCCTTCTTGATCTCCTGACCCGCCAGCACAGTGTCCTTCTTGGCGGTGCGCTGGAAGACCGTGACGGGCGTGGCCCAGCGGATGACCTCGTCGACCATCGTGTCGGGGCGCTCGGCCTTCCACAGCTCCCACTGGTCGGGGTTCTGCAGGAAGGCGTGCATGCCGTGGCTGATGGCGTTGCGCGTGGTCTCGTTGCCGGCGACGGTCAGCAGGATCACGAAGAAGCCGAACTCGTCGTTGGTGAGCGCGCCGTGGTCGTCGTCCTGGCCCACGGAGATGAGCTTGGTGACGATGTCGTCCTGCGGGTTGGCGCGGCGCTCATTGGCGAGGTTGTCGAAGTAGACCAGGATCTCCATGGACGCCGTGGCCGGATCGGCGCCGATGTCAGGGTCGTCGTAGCCCATCATCTGGTTCGACCACTCGAACAGCTTCTTGCGGTCCTCCTGCGGCACGCCGAGGAAGTCGGCGATCGCCTGCAGGGGCAGCTCCGCGGCGAGGTCCTCGACGAAGTCGCCGGAGCCGCGCTCCACCGCCTCCTGCACGATCTGGTGGGCGCGCTCGCGCAATCCCTCCTTCAGCGCCGCGATCGCGCGCGGGGTGAAGCCGCGCGAGACGATGCCGCGCATCTTGGTGTGGCTGGGCGGGTCGTGGTGGATGAGCATCGCGCGCTGCACCTCGACCTGGTCGCGGGTCATGTCGGGGGCGAAGCGGATGATCACCCCGTTCTCCTCGGTCGACCAGTGCTCGTTGTCCTTCGACACCTCGCGCACCTCCTGGTGGCGGGTGCACGCCCAGTAGCCGCTGTCGAGGAAGCCCGCCCGGGCCTCGGGGATCTGCTCGACCCAGTGGATCGGTGCGTGCGAACGCAGCGCGCGGAACTCGTCGTGCGGCAGCGCGACGGCGTTGATGTCGGGATCCGTGGGATCCCAGCCCTGCGGGAGGAGGAGCTCGGTCACGCGAGGAACCTTTCGGCGAACGGGTGGAGGGATGGTCCTCGAACGGCGCGCCGGACGCCCGGAGGGGCACGTGACCCACGTCACTGCAACGCGTTCTAGGCGCAGACTACAGACACTCGCCCGATGACGAAAGGCTTTCGTAAAGTCGATCCCCGGATGCCGCGCGACTGGTGGAACGTGTTCTAGTTCTGGGCTAGGGTGCGCCGCATGGGCACTCCTGTGATCGTCGACGCCGTCCGCACTCCCCTGGGCCGCCGGCGCGGCTGGCTCGCCGGCCTCCACCCCGTGCAGACCCTCGGCGCGGTGCAGGCCGAGGTGCTGCGCCGGGCCGGTGTCGACCCCGCGCTCGTCGACCAGGTCGTGGGCGGCATCGTCACCCAGGCCGGCGAGCAGTCGAACGGCACCGTGCGCCGCGCCTGGCTCTACCAGGGCCTGCCGATCGCGACCGCCGGCACCAGCCTCGACGCCCAGTGCGGGTCAGGCCAGCAGGCCACCCACCTCGTCAGCGACATGGTCGCCGCGGGCTCCATCGACGTCGGCATCGCCTGCGGTGTGGAGATGATGTCGCGGGTGCCGCTCGGCGCCAACGTGCCCGCTGGCACCGGCGACCCGCGCCCCGCGGACTGGACGATCGACATGCCCAACCAGTTCGAGGCCGCCGACCGCATCGCTCGCCACCGCGGCATCTCCCGCGCCGACCTCGAGGCCCTCGGGCTCGCCTCCCAGCAGAAGGCGCGCGTCGCCGTCGACGAGGGCCGCTTCAAGCGCGAGATTATGCCGATCGACGCCCCCGTACTGGACGACGAGGGCTCGCCCACCGGCGACACCCGCGTCGTCGACACCGACCAGGGTCTGCGCGACACCACCGCGGAAGGCCTCGCCGGCCTGCGCCCGGTGCTGCCCGACGGCCTGCACACCGCCGGCACGTCGTCGCAGATCTCCGACGGCGCCGCGGCGCTGCTCATCATGGACGAGGCCAAGGCGCGCTCGCTCGGCCTGCGCCCCCGCGCCCGCATCGTCACCCAGACCCTCGTCGGCTCCGACCCCTACTTCCACCTCGACGGCCCGGTCGACGCCACCCGCAAGGTGCTCGAGCGCACCGGGATGGCGATCTCCGACTTCGACCTGTTCGAGGTGAACGAGGCGTTCGCGAGCGTCGTCCTCTCGTGGGCGGGGGTGCACGGCGTCGACCTCGACAAGGTCAACGTCAACGGCGGCGCCATCGCCCTCGGCCACCCCGTCGGCGCCACCGGCGTCCGCCTCATCACCACCGCCCTCCACGAGCTCGAGCGCCGCGACGCCTCCACCGCCCTCATCTCCATGTGCGCCGGTGGCGCCATGGCCACCGGCACCGTCATCGAGCGGCTCTGAGGCTCGCCGGCGTCGGGATTCACCGGTGCACCGGTGAATCCCGTGCTGGTCGTATGAAGCTTCAGCCGACCAGCACGAGATTCGGTCGAGTAGTCGCGCTCCCATCATTCTGAGCGGACGACGCTCGCCCCACGCGTCACAGGCCAGCGCAGGCGTTCTCCACATTCACCGACCCCAGCAGCCTTCTCCACAGCCAGCGGCCGCAGTCGTCCGAGACGGCCGCATCGCGGGGAGGCTCGGACCATGCTTGCTTCACTCGCCGACGAACACGGCCTCCTCCTCCGGGGACGCGTCCTCGATGCTGGCTTCACCGACGACGCGATCACGCGCGTCATACGGCGCGGGGAGCTGGTGCGGATCCGCCACGGCGCCTATGCCTTGGCCGAGGTGTGGTCCGGCCTCGCCCCGGTCGAGCGCCACCTGCTCCGCGCGCGGGCGGTGCGCCTGAGGTACGGGCCGCACATCGCACTGTCCCACGTCAGCGCCCACCTGCTGCGAGGCGGATCGTCGTGGCAGCTCCCGCTGGACGGCGTGCACATCACCCACCTCGACGGCCGCATCGGACGCCGGCAGGCGGGCGTCGTCCACCATGGCGGTTGCTGCCGTGTCGGCGACCTGACCCGCGACGAGCTCGGCTGGATCACGACGCCGGCGCGCACCGCCCTCGAGGTCGCGAGCAGGCTCCCGCGGGATCCCGCGGTGGCCCTGATCGACTGGTACCTCCAGCAGGGCCTCGCCTCGCACGAGGAGATGAAGGCGGTGTTCGACTCGATGACGACCTGGCCCGGGACGCTCGCCCTCCAGGTGTCACTCCGCCTCGCTGACGGCTTGGCCGAGTCGGTGGCCGAGACCCTGTTCCGCCTGCTGTGCCACGATGCCCAGCTGCCGCGACCGACCGCCCAGTTCGAGATCCGCGACGGTCGACGTTTCGTCGCTCGCGTCGACTTCGCCTGGCCGAAGCACAAGGTCATCGTCGAGATCGACGGCGAGGAGAAGTACCACCGGTTCCGACGTCCGGGCGAGTCGATCGAGGCGATGGTGGTCCGGGAGAAACGGCGAGAGGACGACGTCCGCGAGGTCACCGGGTGGATCGTCATCCGTCTGACCTGGGCCGACCTCCAGAACCCCGCGCGCACGGTGGCACGCCTCCGCCGTGCGTTCGCAAAGGCCGCCTGACTGCGGCGGGCTTGATGCACGGCACCGCCGACTGGTCGACCAAAACTCGTGCTTCCTGGCTGAAGTTTCAGGTGACCAGCAAGGGATTCGCCGGTGCACCGGTGAATCTCACGCCCCGTACACCGGCTCCGGGGCAGGCGCCTGAGCGAGCAGCGACCGCAGCGCAGGGCCGACGTCGCCGGCCTGCCACCGCGCGCCGGCATCGGACGACGGGCCGTGCCGCCAGCCGTCCTCGACCGTGATGACGGATCCGTCGATCTCGATGACGCGGCCGGTCACGTCGCCGGCGTCCTCGCTGGCGAGCCAGGCGACGACGGGTGAGTTGTCCTCGGGCAGGGCCATGGCGGAGGTGTCGAAGGCGCCCTCGGTCATGCGGGTGCGGGCGACGGGGGCGATGGCGTTGACGGTGACGCCGTAGCGGCCCATCTCCTGGGCCGCCACGAGGGTGAGGCCCGCGATTCCGGCTTTCGCGGCCGAGTAGGTGGCCTGGCCCACCGAGCCCTGCAGGCCCGCTCCGGAGGAGGTGTTGATGACCCGGGCGGCACGCTGGCGCCCCGCCTTGGCCTCGGCGCGCCAGTAGGCGCCGGCGTGGCGCAGGGGCGCGAAGTGGCCCTTGAGGTGCACGCGGACGACGGCGTCCCACTCCTCCTCGGAGGTGTTGACGAGCATGCGGTCGCGCACGAACCCGGCGTTGTTGACGAGGATGTCGAGGCCGCCGAAGGTCTCGATCGCCTGGTGCACCATCGCCTCCGCGGCGGCGAAGTCGGCGACGTCCGCGCCGTTGACGACCGCCTCGCCGCCCGCAGCACGGATCTCCTCGACCACTGCGTGCGCGGGCGACTCCTCGCCCACCTCGCCGGCGAGGCTCACGCCGTAGTCGTTCACCACCACCGCCGCCCCGTGCCGGGCCAGCTCGAGCGCATGGGCGCGCCCGATGCCGCGGCCGGCTCCGGTGACGATGGCGATGCGGCCCTCCAGCAGACGGGTCATGACTCTCCTCGATCGGTGGTGTCCTCGGCCGCGGCGGCACCGGCGCGGGCGATGTGCAGGAAGACGGGCAGCTCGCCGCCGCCGTGGCAGGCGAGCGTGGCGCCCGATACGTAGGAGGCGAGGTCGCTGGCGAGGAAGGCGACAGCCCGCCCCACCTCGTGGACGTCGGCCATGCGCCCGGCCGGGATCGTGGCCTCGATCGCCGCGACCGTGGCGTCCCCGCCGTAGTGGTCGGCGGTGTCGGCGGTGCGCACGAGGCCGACGTCGACGGCGTTGACACGCACCCGCGGCCCCCACTCTTGAGCCAACGAGGCCGTGAGGGAGTCGACGCCGGCCTTCGCGGCACCGTAGGCCGCCGTGCCGGGCGAGGGACGCGTGGCGGAGATGGAGGAGATGTTGACGATCGCCCCGCCCGTGGGCTGCTGGCGCATCACCCGCTCCGCGGCCTGGCTGACCAGCAGCACCGACGCCAGGTTGAGGCCGAGGATCTTGTCGTGGAAGCGAGGCGAGGCGTCCGCGACGAGGGCGTGGGGCGCTCCCCCGGCGTTGTTGACGACGACGTCGAGGCGCCCGTGCCGCTCGGTGATCGCGGCGACCAGCCGGGCGACGTCCTCGGGGTCGCGGACGTCGGCCTCGACGTGCTCCGCACCGGAGGGCGGCTCGGCCGGTGAGCGTCCGCACGTCACCACCGCGGCGCCCGCCTCGAGCAGCACCTCGGTGATGCCGCGGCCGATGCCGCGCGCCCCGCCGGTGACGAGGGCGACGCGCCCGGCGAGGTCGATCTCGAGTGCCATGTCGGCACCCTACCAAGCATTTGCTTGGTACGGTGTCGCCATGACAGTCACCAGCGAGCTGCGCGACGACGGCATCCGCGTCGTCACCATGGCGGCTCCCCCGGTCAACGCGCTCACCGTGCAGGGCTGGTTCGACGTCGCGGCCGCGCTCGACGCCGCCGGCGCCGACCCGGCGACCAAGGTCGTCGTCCTGCGCGCCGAGGGGCGGGGCTTCAACGCGGGCGTCGACATCAAGGAGATGCAGCACACGAGCGGCTTCGAGGCGCTCCTCGGCGCCAACCGCGGGTGCTACGCCGCCTTCCGAGCGGTCTACGAGTGCGCGGTGCCCGTGATCGCCGCCGTCAACGGCTTCTGCCTCGGCGGTGGGGTGGGCCTGGTGGGCAACGCCGACTGCGTGGTCGCGAGCGACGACGCCTACTTCGGCGTCCCCGAGGTCAACCAGGGGGCCCTCGGCGCGGCCACGCACATGGCGCGGCTGGTGCCGCAGCACATGATGCGCACCCTCTACTTCACCGCCCGCACCATCAAGGCGGCCGACCTCGTGCAGTTCGGCTCCGTGCTGGAGGTCGTGCCGCGCGAGGAGCTCCACGGCGCCGCCCTGCGGGTCGCGGCCGAGATCGCCGCCAAGGACACCCGGGTGATCCGCGCCGCCAAGGAGGCGCTCAACGGCATCGATCCCATCGACGTCAACCGCTCCTACCGCTGGGAGCAGGGCTTCACCTTCGAGCTCAACCTCATGGGCGTCAGCGACGAGCTGCGCGACGACTTCGCCGGCACCGCGAAGTCCACCACCGCCGGCGGAGGGGGATCGGCATGACCCGCTCGCCGCGCGACAAGACCATGAGCATCGACGACGTCGTCGGCTCCCTCGAGAGCGGCATGACCATCGGCATCGGCGGCTGGGGTCCGCGTCGCAAGCCGATGGCGCTCGTCCGCGCGATCCTGCGCTCCGAGCTCACCGACCTCACCATCGTCAGCTGGGGTGGCGCGGACGTCGGGCTGCTCGCCCGCGCGGGCCGCATCCGCAGGCTCGTCTACGCCTTCGTCAGCCTCGACACGATCCCCCTCGAGCCCAACTTCCAGCGGGCGCGCCAGCTCGGCACGATCCCCGAGGTCGTCGAGCTCGACGAGGGGATGTTCCAGACCGGCCTCAAGGCCGCGGCTGAGCGCCTGCCGTTCCTGCCGATGCGCGCGGGGCTCGGCTCCGACGTCCTCGTGAACAACCCGTGGATCCGCACGGTGACCAGCCCTTACGACGAGGGCCACGGGCACGAGGAGCTGGTGGCCGTGCCGGCCCTGCGCCTCGACGTCGCGCTGCTGCACCTCAACCGCGCCGACCGTCACGGCAACGCCACCTACCTCGGCCCCGACCCCTACTTCGACGACCTCTTCGCGATGGCGGCCGATCGCACCTACCTCAGCGTCGAGCAGGTCGTCGACACCGCCGGCCTCACCGTCGACACCCCCGTGCAGCGGCTGCTGCTCAACCGGATGATGGTCACCGGCGTCGTCGAGACGCCGCACGGCGCGCACTTCACGAACTGCGTGCCCGACTACGAGCGCGACGAACGCTTCCAGCGCGCCTACGCGGCCGCGGCCGGTGGCAGCGACGAGGAGTGGGCCGCCTTCGAGCAGCGCTTCCTGGCCGGTGACGAGGATGCCTACCAGGCCGCCGTCCGCGCCTTCGCCGACGAGCAGGAGAGGGACCGATGAACGAGGCCACCACCCTCACCAGGGCCGACGTCTGCGCCGCAGCCATCGCCGACGCGTTCGCCGACGACGGCGAGATCTTCGGCAGCCCGATGGGCCTGCTGCCGATGCTGGGGGTGCGCCTGGCGAGGCTCACCTCCAACCCCGACCTCGTCATCTCCGACGGCGAGTCCCTGTGGCTGGCCGGCACCCCGCCGCTGTTCGCGAAGGCCGACGTCGTCGAGGGCTGGATCCCGTTCCGCCGCGTGTTCGACATCGTCGCCCACGGCAAGCGCCACGTGATGATGGGCGCCACGCAGATCGACCGCCACGGCAACCAGAACATCTCCGCCATCGGGCCCTTCGAGCGGCCCACCCGCCAGCTGCTCGGCTCGCGCGGAGCTCCCGGCAACACGGTCAACAACCGCACCTCCTACTGGGTGCCGAAGCACTCGCCGCGCGTGTTCGTCGAGCAGGTGGACGTCGTCTCCGGCGTCGGACCCGCGCGGGCGAAGGCCGCCGGGGCAGGCGCCTCGCGCTTCAACGACATCCACCGCATCGTCACCAACCTCGCCGTGCTCGACGTCCTCGGCGCCGACGACACGGTGCGGCTGCGCTCGGTGCACCCCGGCGTGGACGTCGAGGAGGTGGTCGCTGCCACCGGCTTCGCCCTCGACATCGCGGACGACGTGCCCACCACCCGCGAGCCCACCGCCGAGGAGCTCGTGATCATCAACGAGGTGCTCGACCCGAAGGGCCTGCGCTTCAAGGAGGTCCCGCGATGATCGAGCAGCAGATCCGCACGCCGTTCACCGACCTGGTCGGGGTGCCGCACCCCGTCGTCCAGACCGGGATGGGGTGGGTGTCGGGACCGCGGCTGGTCGCGGGCACCGCGAACGCCGGCGGCCTGGGCATCCTCGCCTCGGCGACGATGACCTTCGCCGAGCTGGAGAAGGCGATCATCGAGGTCAAGGGCCGCACCGACGCGCCCTTCGGCGTCAACCTGCGCGCCGACGCCGCTGATGCCCCCGACCGCTGTCGCCTGCTCATCGACCACGGGGTCAAGGTCGCCTCGTTCGCGCTCGCGCCCAAGCCGGAGCTCATCGCGACGCTGAAGGAGCACGGGATCGTCGTGATGCCGTCGATCGGTGCCGCGAAGCACGCGAAGAAGGTGGCTGCCTGGGGCGCCGATGCGGTCATGGTGCAGGGCGGCGAGGGTGGCGGCCACACCGGTCCGATCCCGACGACCCTGCTCCTTCCGACGGTGCTCGACGCCGTCGACATCCCGGTGATCGCGGCCGGAGGCTTCTTCGACGGCCGCGGTCTCGCCGCGGCGCTGTCCTACGGCGCTGCGGGCGTGGGCATGGGGACGCGCTTCCTGCTCACTCGCGACTCGGCGGTGCCGGACGCGGTGAAGGAGCTCTACCTCCGGCAGGGGCTCACCGACACCGTGGTGACGGCCAAGGTCGACGGCATGCCGCACCGCATGCTGCGCACCCCGCTCGTCGAGTCGCTCGAGGAGACCTCCGCGGTGCGGCGCTTGGCACCGACGGTGCGTCGCACGGTCGAGTTCAAGCGCGACGCCGAGATGTCGTGGCTGCAGCTGGCCCGCGACGGCCGGTCGATGAAGAAGGCGCAGGGGCGCAGCCTCGCCCAGATGGCGCTGGCCGCGAACACGCCGACCATGCTCAAGGCCGGCCTCGTGGACGGCGACACCTCCGCCGGCGTCCTCGCGAGCGGCCAGGTGGTCGGAGTGATCGACGACCTGCCCACCTGCGAGGAGCTGATCGACCGCATCGTCACGCAGGCGGCCGCCCAGCTGCGGCGCGGCGCCGGCTACGTCGTCTGAGCGCCCCTTCGAAGCACCAGCCTCGCCACGTCGGCGATCAGAGGTGGCGCTGGTAGGACCACTGCTCGCCGAGGAGCCGGTAGCCGAGCAGTTCGTTGACCGCCAGCATCGGGACGTTGGAGGCGGCGTTCCAGGTGTCGATCGCGCGCAGGCGGGGTTCGGCGTCGGCGAGATGCAGCACCATCGCCGCCTTGAGCAGCAGGCCGAGACGGTGCCCGCGGTGGGCTCCGGCCACCACCGTGTCGTGCTGCTCGGCATGCTCGGGATGTTCGGCGTCCACGGCGACGATCGTCTGGCCGGCCAGCTCCCCGCTCACCCGGTGGCGAGCGACCAGGCGGTGCAGGCGGTCACCGTGTCCGGCGACGGCGTCCTCGTACCCGCGCACCCGCTCCGCCGTGACCACCTCGTCCTCGTAGTCGAGGCCGTCGAGCGGGGCGTCGTTCATGACGGCGGTCAGTGCGGCGAGCTCCTCGAGCCGCTCCGATGGCGTCGGCACCGGCCAGTGCTCGAGCCGGTAGTCCACAGCGTGCTCGGCCGCCTCGTCGCGGAGCGCACGGATCCGGTCGAGGTGGAGTCGGTCGAGGTGCTGACGACGGCGGGCGTCGCGCAGCGCGGGCTCGAAGCCGTGCCGCGCCGCGAAGGCCTCCGCGCTCGGCGCGATCCATCCCTCGACCACCGCCGTCGTCCGGCCGCGCCGCCGTACCTCGTCGAGCAGAGCCTCCAGCAACCGGGAGCCGTGGCCGCGGCGTCGGTGCGAGGGCGCGACCTGGACCCGGACGTAGGCCAGGTGCAGATTGTCGTACTCGCTGGTCGACACGGCGCCGGCCGCCACGGGCTCCCCCGCCGCTCGCAGCAGATAAGGAGTGTCGACCTCGCCGTCCCATCCGTGGCGCAACCAGCCGGCCGCGCGGCGCGGAGTCAGCGCCGGCTCCCACGGCGCGTCGACGGCGTCGGCCGCCGTGCGCACCGCGGCCCATGCCGCCACGTCCTCGGCGTCGTCGGGGGTGAAGGTCGACAAGATCGCGGCGCTGGTGTGACTCACCTCCCCACCCTCGCCGAGCCGACGCGTCCTTCGCCACCGGATTGCGCGCGTAGGCTGGGCTATGTGAACCAGCCCGTGCAGCGCACGACGCCGAGCGCACCGCGCCGACGCCACCTGATCGATCCCGCGGCTCCGCGCACGGCTCCCGACCCCGCCGACGTCGCCCGCCTGCAGCGGGTACAGCGCCGCATCGTCTCAGCGCTCGCCTTCACCACGATCCTGCACCTCGCGGCCGGCTTCGTGATCGCGGCCGACCACGTCGCCCCCGACCGCCCCGACGCCCGCGTGGCGCTGTGCCTGATCGGCGGCGCCTTCGGCGTGGGCGCGGTGCTGTCGCTGCTCGTCATCAACCGGCGCCCCTGGCAGTCGCCGTGGCTCCTGCTCGGCGCGCTGCCTGCCGTGCTGGGCATCTGGTGGACCGTGCTCTGACACTGCGGGGCTGAGGCGAACCAGGCTGCCGCAGGTAAAGCTTCGTCCTGATCGAGGCGTAGGACCCGGGCCTGGGCTCAGGTCCCGAGGGGCAGCGCCGATGGAGGGGCATGACCCAGCTCCCCACGCGGCCGCGGGCGACACACGCGGAACACGAACGCCACCCCGACGTGCTCGCCCCCGTGAACGTGACGCTGCGTCCACCGGCCGCCGAGCCCCTGACGCTGACCTCCCGCGTGCTCGACGTGGAGGCCGACGCCGCCGGCCATACCGTCGTCACCGTCGACCCGCCCGAGGGGTACGACCCCGCCGAGCACCGCTTCGACGCCACCTTGACGTGGACCTACCCGCTCGGGCGCATGGAGTGCCCGGTGGCCACGGCTCCGGCCCGTCGCCGCTACGGCCGCGTCTGGCTGCTGCGTCCCACCGCCCAGCCGGTGCGTCGCCAGGAACGCGCCTACTTCCGCGCGCGCCTGTCGCTGCCCGGCGCGCTGGAGTGGACGGTGACTCCCGACGACGACCCCGACGGCGGGATCGACCACAGCATCGCCGGCACGGTGGCCGACCTCAGCGAGGGCGGGCTGATGCTCCTCATGCGCACGACGCCGCCGCCGGTGGCCGCCGAGGCCCGCGCGATCGTGGAGGTCGACGGCGACGTGCTCGCGCAGGACGCCCGGATCGTGCGGCACGTGCCGCTGCCCGACGGCGTCGGTGTGGGCGTCGCCTTCACCGACCCGAGCCTGCACGGCGACCGCATCCGCAACCTCGTGTTCGCCTCCGAGCGCCGGCGCCTGCGCCTGTGATCGCGAGCCCGCTGCGCCCCGGCGGCTAGGCGGCTAGGCAGCCCGGGGCGCTGCGGGGCGGTCGTCGCCGTCCCCGATCGGCGGCCGGGGTGGGTGCAGGTGGACGACGTCGTGCCCGACCGCGCGCGCTCCGGCCACCAGCCGGGGCAGACCGCGCGCCGCCACCGGGCCGTGCGCCCACAGCGTGCCGATCAACCGACCGGCGACGATGCCGACCAGGTAGCTGCAGGCGACGGCACCGGGGATGCCGCCGGGCAGGTGGCGAGAACGGTGCGCGGGCGGATGGGCGCTCTCGACCCCGAGACGATCGCGACCGGTCCTGATCAGGACGTGTGACGACATGCGGGCCTCCCTCCGCGCCGGTGTGCTTTCGCGCCGGTGTCCTTCCTCCGATGAGTGCTCGAGCCCCTCCCGGGAGCCGGTGGGGCCGTCCCCCGGGAGGGGTTCTGGTGTCATCGGCGCCGGAGGTCGGCGGTTGAGCGGTGGAGGCGCGGATCGAGACCCCGGCCCGGGTGGCCGGCCGAGCCCTCGGGTGTCAGCCCAGGCGCTCGATGATCGTCACGTTGGCCTGGCCGCCGCCCTCGCACATGGTCTGCAGCCCGTAGCGACCGCCGGTGCGCTCGAGCTCGTTGAGCATCGTGGTCATCAGGCGCGTGCCGGTGGCACCGATCGGGTGGCCCAGGGCGATGCCGCCGCCGTTGACGTTGACCTTGTCGTGCGGCGCGCCGGTCTCCTTCATCCACGCCTGGACGACGGAGGCGAACGCCTCGTTGCACTCGAACAGGTCGATGTCGTCGACCGTGAGCCCCGCGCGGTCCAGCGCGTGCCGGGTGGCGGCGATGGGGCCGGTGAGCATCCACACGGGGTCGTCGCCGCGCACCGAGAGGTGGACGACGCGGGCGCGCGGCGTGAGGCCGTGCTCGCGCACCGCCCGCTCGGACGCGATCAGCATCGCCGAGGCGCCGTCGCAGATCTGCGAGGCGACCGCGGCCGTGATGCGACCGCCGGGAGCGAGCGGCTCGAGGCCCGCCATCTTCTCCAGCGAGGTCTGGCGGGGGCACTGGTCGACGTCCACGACCGTGCCGTCGGTGAGGGTGAGCGGCGCGATCTGGCTGGTGAATCGGCCCTCGGCGATCGCGGCCAGCGCGCGCTGGTGCGAGGCGAGGGCATAGGCCTCCATGTCCTCGCGCGAGATGTCCCATCTCTCCGCGATCATCTCGGCCGAGCGGAACTGGCTGACCTCCTGGTCGCCGTAGCGGGCGTTCCAGCCGGGCGACTCGGCGAACGGGGTCGAGAAGCCGTACTGCTGGCCGACGAGCATGGCAGCCGAGATCGGGATCGCACTCATGTTCTGCACGCCGCCGGCCACCACGAGGTCCTGGGTGCCCGACATCACACCCTGCGCGGCGAAGTGCACGGCCTGCTGCGACGAGCCGCACTGGCGGTCGATCGTCACCCCCGGCACGTGGTCGGGCAGCCCGGCCACCAGCCACGCGGTGCGGGCGACGTCGCCGGCCTGGGAGCCGATGGTGTCGCAGCAGCCGAGGATCACGTCGTCCACGGCGCCGGGGTCGATGCCGGTGCGCTCGACGAGCGCGGAGAGCGTGTGGCCGGCGAGGTCGGCGGAGTGGACGCCGGCGAGCGCGCCGCCGCGCTTGCCGACCGGGGTGCGGACCGCGTCGACGATGTAGGCCTCGGGCATGGTGGTTCCTCTCGGATCAGACGGCGATGTCAGGCGGCGATGCCGTCCAGCAGGATGCGGACGTAGGCCTCGGCGACGTCGGTGTGGGTGAGCCCCTTGCCGGCGCGGTACCAGCGCACGGCCACCCACACCGTGTCGCGGATGAAGCGGTAGGTGAGGGTGACGTCGAGGTCGGGGCGCAGCACGCCGGTGCGCACCCCCTCCTCGAGCAGGCTCACCCACACCTGGCGCGACTGGGCGTTGCGCTCGGCCAGGTAGCCGAAGCGCTCGAAGGAGCCGAGGTGGTCGGCGTCGTTCTGGAAGATCGCGACCTCGTGGGGGTGCTGGTCGATCGCCTCGAAGGAGACCCGCACCGCGGCCTCCAGCTTCGCGCGGGCGTCGTCCTCGCTGGCGAGGATCGCGTCGTACTTGGCGAACAGCTCGGTCTGGAAGGGCACGAGCAGCTCGTCGACCATCGACTCCTTGGAGTCGAAGTGGTGGTAGAGGCTGCCCGAGAGGATGCCGGCCGCATCGGCGATGTCGCGCACGGTGGTGTTGCGGAAACCCTTCTCGGCGAAGAGCCTCCCCGCGATGGCGAGCAGCTGCTCGCGCCGGGTCCGGCCCTCCCCCGACGTGCGCGGCTCCTCCGACTCAGGCGTGCTGGCTGCTGACACTGATCACCTCACCGGTCAGGTACGACGAGTAGCCGCTGGCGAGGAACACCATCACATTGGCCACCTCCCAGGGGGCCGCGGCGCGCCCGAAGGCCTCGCGCTGCTTGAGCTCGGCGAGCAGCTCGGCCGAGGTGACCTTCTCGAGGAAGGGGTGCATGGCCAGGCTCGGCGCGACGGCGTTGACGCGCACCCCGTGGGGCGCGAGGTCGAGCGCGGCGCAGCGGGTGAGCGCCATGACGCCCGCCTTGGCCGCGGCGTAGTGGGCCTGCCCCTCCTGGGCGCGCCAGCCGATGACGGAGGCGTTGTTGACGATGACGCCGGGGCGGGCGGCGTCCACGAACCGGCGGCCCGCGGCCCGGGTGGCGCGGAAGGTGCCGGTGAGGGTGATGTCGATGACGCGGCTCCACTCCTCGTCGCTCATCTCGAGGAGGTCGGCGGTGCCGCCGAGGCCGGCGTTGTTGACCATCACGTCGACGCCGCCGAAGGCCTCGGCGGCATCGAGGAGCGCCGCGATGTCGGCCTCCTTCGTGACGTCGCAGACCACCTGAGCGACCCGATCGGCACCGAACTCGGCGGCCAGCTGCTCCTCGGCCTCGGCCAGTCGGCGGGCGTGGGTGTCGCTGAAGACCACCGCCCTCGCCCCCTCCTCCAAGGCCCTGCGGACGACGGCCGCGCCGATGCCCGCACCGGCGGCGGCGGTGACCACGACCGTGCGGTCGGCGAGCAGGCCGTGGCCCGGCACGTAGGGCGGCAGCGGCTGCTCGGGGCGGTGGACGCTCATCGGGTGCCTTCCGGGGAGGGGTCGCGGGGCAGGCCGAGCACACGCTCGGCCAGGATGTTCCTCTGCACCTCGTCGCTGCCGCCGTAGATGGTGTCGGCGCGCGAGAAGAGGAACAGGCGCTGGTGCTCGTCGAGGTCGTAGCCCTCGGCGGAGGCGGCGAGGAGTCCGTCGACGCCGGCCACCTGCATCGCGACCTCGCCGAGGCGCCGGTGCCAGCCGGCCCAGGCCAGCTTGAAGATCGAGCCGGCCCCGCCGCCGGCGGCGGAGTCGGATCCGCTGTCGACCAGGGCGAGGGCCCGCAGCGCGTAGCTGCGGATGACGCTGAGCTCGACGGTGAGCCGGGCCAGCTCGTCGCGCACGAGGGGGTCGTCGAGTCGACCGTTGCCGCGCGCCCGCTGGACGACGGAGGCCAGCTCGCGCTCGTAGCCGACCGTCTGCCCGAGGGTCGACACGCCGCGCTCGAGGCCGAGCAGGCCCATGGCCACGCCCCATCCCCGCCCGGGCTCCCCCACGACGAGGTCGGCGTCGGTGCGGGCACCGGTGAAGAAGACCTCGTTGAACTCCGAGCCGCCGGTCAGCTGCTCGATGGGCCGCACCTCGACTCCCGGCTGGTCCAGCGGCACGAGCAGGAAGGACAGGCCGCGGTGGCGCTGCGAGCCGGGCTCGGTGCGGGCGACGACGAAGCACCAGTCCGAGAGATGCGCCAGCGACGTCCACACCTTCTGGCCGTCGATCACCCAGGCGTCGCCCTCGAGGCGCGCGCGGGTCTGCACGGCGGCGAGGTCGGAGCCGGCGCCGGGCTCGGAGTAGCCCTGCGACCACAGCTCGCGCACGGCCAGGATCTCGGGGAGGAAGCGCTGCTGCTGGGCGGCGGTGCCGAAGGCGATGAGCGTGGGGCCGAGGAGCTGCTCGCCGAGGTGGTTGACGCCGGCCGGGGCCGCCGAGCGGGCGTACTCCTCGTGGAAGATCACCTGCTGCCACAGCGAGAGGCCGCGCCCGCCGTGCTCCCCCGGCCAACCGACGCCGGTCCAGCCGTGCTCGGCCAGCAGGCGGTTCCAGGCTAGCCGCTCGTCGTGGGCCTCGTGCTCGCGCCCCGGGCCGCCGAGGCCGCGCAGGGCGGCCCACTCGCCGACGAGGTGATCGGCGAGCCACGTGCGGATCTCCTCGCGGAACGCGCGATCCTCGGAGCTCTCGGTCAGGTCCACGCGCGGCACTCTACCCGAAACCAAGCAAATGCTTGGTAGGGTTCGGTCATGGACACGATCCCCGGCGTCCTCCGCGCCGCCGCCGAGCGGTTCGGCGACCACCCGGCGTACGTCACGCCGGCGCGCAGCCTCGGTTTCGCCGCGCTCCTCGCGGAGGTGCGCGCCACGGCGGCCGGCTACGTGGCCCAGGGCCTGCAGCCCGGCGAGCGCGTCGCCCTCTGGGCACCCAACAGCATCGACTGGGCGGTGGCCGCCCTGGCCGTCACCTACGCGGGCGGCACGCTCGTGCCGCTCAACTCCCGCTACACCGGCCACGAGGCCGCCGACATCGTCGACCGCTCGGGCGCCACCCTCGTGGTCGTGGACGACGGCTTCCTCGGCCGCACCCAGGTGGCCGACCTGCGGGCGGCGTCCGCCCTCCCCCGGGTGCGAGCGATCGTCGAGATCGCCGACCTGGAGGGCTTGCGCGCATCCGGCGAGCAGGTCTCCCGCGCCGAGGTGGAGGCGCGCGCCGAGGCGGTGCGTCCGGACGACGTCGCCGACATCCTGTTCACCTCCGGCACCACGGGGCGCCCCAAGGGCGCCATGAGCGCCCACCGCCAGAGCGTCGGCGTGGCTCGCACCTGGGGCGAGCTCGGCGGGGTCACCGCCGACGACCGCTACCTCGTGGTCAATCCGTTCTTCCACGCGTTCGGCTACAAGGTGGGCATCCTGACCAGCCTCACCACCGGCGCCACGCTGCACCCGCTGGCGACCTTCGACCTGGCCACCACGATCGACCTCATCGAGGGCGAGCGCATCACGGTGCTGCCCGGAGCTCCGACGATCTACCAGTCGCTGCTCGCGGCCCCCGAGCGCGCGGGGCGCGACCTGTCGAGCCTGCGGCTCGCGGTCACCGGCGCGGCGACCGTGCCCGTGGTGCTCATCGAGCGCATGCGCGAGGAGCTCGGGATCGACCAGGTCGTGACGGCCTTCGGGATGACCGAGGCCGTGGTGGTCACGATGGCCCGCGCCGACGACCCGGCCGACCTCGTCGCGCGCACCTGCGGGCGCGCCATCCCCGGCATGGAGACCCGCATCGGCGACGGCGGCGAGCTGCTCGTGCGCGGCGAGTTCGTGATGCTCGGCTACCTCGACGACCCGGCCGCCACCGCTGCCGCGAGCGACGACGACGGCTGGTTGCACACCGGCGACGTCGGCGAGCTCGACGCGGCCGGCAACCTGCGCATCACGGACCGGCTCAAGGACATGTACATCTGCGGCGGCTTCAACGTCTACCCCGCCGAGGTCGAGCAGGTCCTCCTGCGCTCCGACGCCATCGCCGACGCCGCCGTGGTCGGCGTTCCCGACGAACGGATGGGCGAGGTGGGCCGGGCCTTCGTCGTCGCGAGGTCGGGCGCGCACCTCGATCCCGAGGCCCTGCTGGCGCACGCGCGCGAGCACCTGGCGAACTTCAAGGTGCCGCGCTCGGTGGTCGCGGTCGACGCCCTGCCGCGCAACCTCGCGGGCAAGGTGCTCAAGAACGAGTTGAGGAACAGGAGCTGACGGTGGATCTCGAGCTGAGCGCGAGCGAACGGGCCTTCCAGGGCGAGGCCCGCGCGTGGCTGGCCGCCCACGTGCCCACCACGCCGCTGCCGTCGATGGACACTCCGGAGGGCTGGGCGCTGCACCAGGAGTGGGAGGCGAAGCTGGCCGCCGAGCGCTGGTCGGTGGTGTCGTGGCCGCGCGAGTTCGGCGGGCGCGAGGCCTCGCTGGTGGAGTGGGTGATCTTCGAGGAGGAGTACTACCGCGCCGGAGCCCCCGGGCGGGTCTCGCAGAACGGCATCTTCCTGCTCGCGCCGATCCTCTTCGAGCACGGCACCCCCGAGCAGCAGGCCCGCTTCCTGCCCTCGATGGCCACCGGCGAGCGGATCTGGGCGCAGTGCTGGAGCGAGCCGGAGGCCGGCTCCGACCTCGCCTCGCTGCGCTCCACCGCCCGTCGCGACGACGCGCGCGGCGGATGGGTGCTCAACGGGCAGAAGACGTGGTCCTCGCGCGCGGCGCTCGCGCACTGGGGCTTCGGTCTCTTCCGCTCCGACCCCGAGGCCTCGCGCCACGTCGGGCTGACGTACTTCCTCTTCCCGCTCGACGCCGAGGGCGTCACCGTGCGCCCGATCGCCCAGCTCGACGGCGAGGCGGGTTTCGCCGAGATCTTCTTCGACGAGGTGTTCGTGCCGGACGCTGACGTGCTCGGCGCGCCCGGTGACGGCTGGCGCGTGGCGATGAGCACCGCCGGCAACGAGCGCGGGCTGTCGCTGCGCTCTCCCGGCCGGTTCACCGCCGCGGTCGACCGCCTGCTCGACCTCTACGCCGAGCACCCCGAGGTCCGCGTGGCCGACCGTGTCGTCGACGCCTGGATCGGCGCCGAGGCCTACCGGCTCTACACCTGGGGCACGGTCACCCGCCTCGCCGCCGGTGGCGACATCGGCGCGGCCGGATCGGCCAACAAGGTCTGGTGGAGCGAGCTCGACGTCGCACTGCACGAGGCCGCCCTCGACCTGCTCGGGGCCGACGCCGAGCTGGAGAGCAGCTGGCTCGACGGCTACACCTTCGCCCTCTCCGGCCCGATCTACGCCGGCACCAACGAGATCCAGCGCAACATCGTGGCCGAGCGCATCCTCGGCCTCCCGCGCGAGCCGAAGGGACGCTGAACCGTGCGATTCGACCTCACCGACGACCAGCGCGACTTCGCCGCCTCCCTCGACGCCCTCGTCGCCGGCAGCGATCCCGTCGCAACCGTCCGCTCCTGGGCCTCCGGCGACACCGCCCCCGGCCGCGCCCTGTGGCGGCGCCTGGCCGAGCAGGGCGTGCCCGCCCTCGTCGTCCCCGAGGACGACGGAGGGCTCGGCGCCTCCCCGGTCGAGCTCGTGCTCGCCATGGAGGTGCTCGGTCGCCACGCGGTGCCGGGGCCGTGGATCGAGTCCGCGGCGCTGCTGGCCACGGTGCTCACGGGCGCGGACCGGGAGGCGGTGGCCGGTGGGGCGCTCGCCACGGCGGCCGCGCCGCCCCTGGCTCCGCTCGCGCTCGACGCGCTCGCGGCCGATCTCGTCTTCGTCGTGGACGCCGAGGGCGTCGCCACGGCGCTCGCCGCCGACTCCCGCAACTCGGTCGATGCCAGCCGGCGCCTCGCCGAGGTCAGCGCCCACGGCCCGCACCGCGAGGTGGCGGCCGACGTGCTCGCCCGAGGGCTGGACCTCGCCGCGCTGGCCGCGGCCGCGCAGCTGCTGGGAGCCGGCGAGCGGGTGCTCGCCGATGCGGTGGCCTACGTGAAGCAGCGCCGCCAGTTCGGTCGCGAGATCGGGTCCTACCAGTCGATCAAGCACCACCTCGCCGACGTGCGCATCGCGCTCGACTTCGCCCGTCCCCTGGTGTTCGGAGCGGCACTCGACCCCACACCCCGTGCCGTCTCGGCAGCGAAGGTGGCCGCCTCCGATGCGGCCTACCTCGCGACCCGCACCGGCCTGCAGGTGCACGGCGCGATCGGCTACACGCGCGAGTTCGACCTCAGCATCTGGATCACCCGCGTGCGAGCGCTCGTGGGCGCCTGGGGCACACCGACCCACCACCGGGCGCGCCTGCTCGACGACCTGCTCGCCGCTCGCACGGGCGGGGGCGTCGCCTGATGGAGTTCGCACTCAGCTCCGAGCAGGCCGAGCTGGCCGCCACGGTGCGCACGCTGCTCGAGCGTCGCTCCGACCCCGCCGCGGTCCGCACCGCCTCCGAGAGTGAGGCCGGCTACGACGAGAGCCTGTGGCGCACGCTGTGCGACCAGGTGGGCGTCGCCGCCCTCGCCGTGCCGGAGGAGCACGACGGCATCGGAGCGGGCTTCTTCGAGACCGCCGTGGTGCTGGAGGAGCTGGGCCGCGCGCTGACCCCCGCTCCCCTGCTGGCCACGACCCGCGCGATCGAGGCCCTGCTCGCCGGCGCGGATGACGCGACGCGCGCGCGGCTGCTGCCGCGTCTCGCGGCCGGGGAGGTGGGCACGGTCGTCGGGGTGGGCGGGCTCGGCGCGATCGCCGGCGACCTGGCCCTGGACGCCGACCGCGCGAGCGTCGTGCTGGCGGTGCGCGGTGGTGACCTCGTCGAGCTGCACGACTCGCACGTCGACGTGGTGGCCACCATGGACCAGACCCTGCGGATCGGCCGGGTCGAGGCTCGGTCGGCAGTGGTCGTCGGCGACGGCGTCGCCGCCGCTCACCGCCTCGACCTCGTCACCTCGGCCGCGGTGGCGGCCCTGGCTGTGGGCCTGTGCGAGCGCGGCCTGCGGATGAGCGTGGAGCACACCTCGAACCGCGTGCAGTTCGGACGACCGATCGGCTCCTTCCAGGCGCTCAAGCACCGGATGGCCGACATGCTCGCGCGCACCGAGATGGCCCGCTCGGCCAGCTGGGCCGCCTCCTACGCGCTCGGCGACCCGACGGCCCTGCCCGACAGCGACGCCACCGAGTTCGCCGTGCGGTCCGCGGCCGCCTACGCCATCGAGGCCGCCGAGCACGTCGCCGCCGAGACCGTACAGCTGCACGGCGGCATCGCCATCACCTGGGAGCACGACGCCCACCTGGTGCTCAAGCGCGCCCACGCCCTGGGCCAGCTGTTCGGGGCGCCCCACGTGCACCGCGCCGCACTCGCACTGCCCTGAGCCGGAGCGCTCGCGCACGTCCACGGACGGCCCACACCGCAGTCACCGAGGCGTTGACCAACGGTGTCCCGGGTGAGGACCGGGTGTGGGCTGCCCAGGCCTAGCGTCGTTGCATGAACTCGAACTCCACCACCGCCCCCGGCAGCAGCTCCGCTTCGTCCCACGCCGGCACCGAGGTGCGGCCGGTCGCCGGGGTCGGCATGGTCGCCAACCCGCGACGCACCCGCGTCTGAGCAGGCCCTGGACACGGTCTCCGCCGCCCGGGCCGCCGGCCTGTGCGGTCAGTCGGTGGGGATCTCCGTGGTCGCGTAGCGACCACGGAAGAACAGCAGCGGGTCGTCCACGTCACCGACCTCCAGGCCGAGCACCCGGCCGATGACGACGTAGTGGTCGCCGGCCTCGTGCACGGCGTGGATGCTGCACTCGAGGTGCGCGATCGTGCCCCGCAGCAGCGGCGTGCCCGTCACCGGCGCCGGGGTCCAGTCGACGCCCGCGAACTTGTCCGCGCCGCGGCTGGCCATCTGGTTGGACAGCCACGCCTGGTCCTCGGCGAGGATGTTGACGCAGAACTTCCCGGACCGCTGGATGAGCGGCCACGCCCGCGAGGTCTTCGCGGGGATGAACATCACCAGCGGCGGGTCCAGCGAGACGCTGGAGAACGACTGGCAGGTCATGCCGACCGGCAGTCCCCCGCTCATCGTGGTCACGACGGTCACGCCGGAGGCGAACTGCGAGAGCACGTCGCGGAAGCGACGCGCCGCTGACACGGCCTCCTCGTCGTCGGCCGGGACCTCGACCTCCTCGCCGGGACGCAGGTCGAAGATCGAGTCGCCGAGCCACGACTCGATCAGCTCCGGGCTCGGCCAGGTCGCGCGCGCGTCGGTCCGCATCCCCTCGGGGACATCGTCGTGCGTCATGCGAGCCACCCTAGGGACCTCGATGCCTTCCAGCACGTCCGGCCCGCCTACTGCCCGCCACCGAAGTCGTGGCCCCAGTAGGACACGGCGGTCGACTCACGGGCGACCCACGTGCGGTCCTCGACGCGCAGGCCGTCGGTGCCGAACTCCACGTCGAAGCCCGCGGGGCTCTTGACGTAGAAGGAGACCATCTCGTCGTTCATGTGGCGACCGAGCGTCGCCGACAGCGGGGCCTTGTGCTTGCGCACCCGCTCCAGCGCCCGGCCCACGTCGTCGAGCTCGTCGACCTCGAGCATGATGTGCACGCACTTGCTGGCGTTGGGCATCGGCAGGAAGGCCAGCGAGTGGTGCCGCGGGTTGACGCCGAGGAAGCGCAGCCAGACCTTCGAGCCCGGCTCCTTGCCGACGAACTCACCGGGCATGCTCATCGAGTCACGCAGGCGGAACCCGAGCACCTCGTCGTAGAAGCGCAGCGCCTCCACGTCGTCGGTGACCGGGAGCACCACGTGGCCCATGCCCTGGTCACCGGTCACGAACCTGGCGGCGTACGGCGTGACGATCGGGCGGGACTCGTAGGTGATCCCGTGGAAGATCTCGAAGACGTTGTCGAAGGGGTCGCTGAACCGGACCAGCTCCTGCACGCGGCGCTCGTCGAGCTCCTCCCGGGTGCCGTCCTCGAAGTCCACGCCGGCCTTCTGCAGGTGCTCGCGCACCTCCTGCAGGGCGCGGTGGTCGGCGACCTCCCAGCCCACGCAGGTCAGCTCGTCGACGTCGCCGGGGACGACGACCAGCCGGGCCGACACCTCGTCGATGCGCCAGTACTGGTGGTCGGGGTGGGGGCCGCGGCCCTCGGCGAGGCCGAGGACCTTGCCGGCGAAGGTGCGCCACTGCTCCGGGTCGGTGCTGGTGACCCGGACGTAGCCCATGGACTTGATGTCGATCGTCATGTCAGCGCTTCCGTTCGACGTGGCGGGCGAGGAAGGCGGTGGCCACCTCGCGGAACTCCTCGGCCGCCTCGATCTGGGCCCAGTGCCCGCAGTTGGGGAAGACGTGGAGCTG
>NZ_CAXRAZ010000039.1:0-75231 GCF_964229035.1 Nocardioides sp.
GCGCGGTCGGCCTCCGCGACGTGGGGGGTGGCCGACGGGTCGGGGCCGAAGAGCTCGCGGCGCAGGTCGGCCTCGGTCGTCTCGACGGCGTCGGGCTCGCGCTCGTAGGCCGCCAGGTCGTGGATGAGCCCCAGCAGGGCCGGGACGTCGTCCACGGTCGCGGGGCGGATGCCGGGTGGCAGCACCGGCTGCGCCCCGCCCCCGGGTTCGGTGCGATCAGCCACGTGCCAGGAAGCTCAGCAGGTCGTGGCGGGTGAGGACGCCGACCGGCTTGCCGTCCTCGTGCACCAGCACCGCGTCGGCCGACTCGAGCAGCGGCACGGCCGCGGTGGCGTCCTCGGTGGAGCCGATGGTGGGCAGCGACGGCGACATGTGGTGCTCGACGGGATCGTTGAGCTTGGCCTTGCCGGTGAACAGGGCGTCGAGCAGGGCCCGCTCGGACACCGAGCCCGCCACCTCGGCCGCGACGATCGGCGGCTCGGCGCGCACGACGGGCATCTGCGAGACGTCGTACTCCTGCAGGATGTGGATGGCCTCGGCGATGGTCTCGTTGGGGTGGGTGTGCACGAGCGCCGGCAGCTCACCGGTCTTGGCGCGCAGCACCTGGCCCACGGCCTGGGCCGGCTGCTCCTGGCCGGTGCTGAAGCCGTACTGCGCCAGCCAGTCGTCGTTGAAGACCTTGCTCAGGTAGCCGCGACCCGAGTCGGGCAGCAGGACGACGATCACCGCGTCGGTGCGCCCCTCGGCCGCGAGCTCGGCGGCCAGCTGCTTGGCCGCGTAGGCCGCCATGCCCGACGAACCGCCCACCAGCATGGCCTCCTCGCGCGCCAGGCGACGGGTGAAGGAGAAGGAGTCGGCGTCGGAGACCTCGATGATGCGGTCGGCGACGTCGCGGTCGTAGGTCTCGGGCCAGAAGTCCTCGCCCACGCCCTCGACGAGATAGGGGCGTCCGGTGCCGCCGGAGTAGACCGAGCCCGCGGGGTCGGCACCCACGACCTGGACGTCGGGGTTCTGCTCCTTGAGGTAGCGCCCGATGCCGGAGATCGTGCCGCCCGTGCCGACGCCGGCGACGAAGTGCGTGATGCGGCCCTCGGTCTGGCGCCAGATCTCGGGGCCGGTCTCCTCGTAGTGCGAGCGGGGGTTGTGCGGGTTGGCGTACTGGTTGGGCTTCCAGGCGCCCGGCTGCGAGGCCAAGCGGTCGCTGACGTTGTAGTAGGAGTCAGGGTGCTCGGGCGCCACGGCCGTGGGGCACACGACGACCTCGGCACCGTAGGCGCGCAGCACGTTGCGCTTGTCCTCGCTCACCTTGTCGGGGCACACGAACACGCACTTGTAGCCGCGCTGCTGGGCCACCATCGCCAGACCGACGCCGGTGTTGCCCGAGGTGGGCTCCACGATCGTGCCGCCGGGCTTGAGGGCTCCCGAGGCCTCGGCGGCCTCGATCATGCGCGTGGCGATGCGGTCCTTCACGGACCCGCCGGGGTTGAGGTACTCCACCTTCGCCAGCACCAACGGTCCGTCGGCGGCGAGGTCGAGCGAACGGTTCAGCCGGACCAGCGGGGTGTTGCCGATCAGCTGCAGCAGGGACTCGACGTACTCCATGCCCTCACCGTATCCGTGCCAGCGCCGGGCGCCACGCCCGTGGGCCGGTGGAGACGCCCTCCCCGGCTTCGCCGCCGTCGCTAGGGTGGCGGCGTGACCAAGGCCGGAGCAGCGCGCAAGCTGGCCGCCGCTGCGCTCTACGGCGGCGGCGGGCTCTCCGCGCTCGGCGCCGGCCTGTACGGCGTCCTCTCGGCCGAGGCGAAGCTGGCCCGCAAGACGATCGGCCCCGCCCTCGACGAGCCGCCGCCCGACGCCACCGGCTGGTACGGCCGCGGCCGCCCCGGCCCGGCGGTGCGCGTGGCGCTGCTGGGCGACTCCAGCGCGGCCGGCTACGGCGTGGACCGCGTGGAACAGACCCCCGGCGCCCTCATCGCCAGTGCGGTGGCCGAGCACGCCGATCGGCGCGTGTACTTCAAGGAGTTCTGCGTCGTCGGCGCGAAGAGCTCCGACCTCGCCGCGCAGGTCGACCGGGCGCTGCTCATCGACCCCGAGGTCTGCGTCATCCTCATCGGCGGCAACGACGTCACCCACGCGGTGCGGCCCTCGCAGTCGGTGCGCCACCTCGCCGAGGGCGTCCGTCGCCTGCGCGCGGCCGGCTGCCAGGTCGTGGTCGGCACGTGCCCCGACCTCGGCACCGTGCAGCCCATCGCTCCCCCGCTGCGCCAGATCGCCCGCACCTGGTCGCGCCGCCTCGCGGCGGCACAGACCATCGCGGTGATCGAGGAGGGCGGACGCACGGTCTCGCTGGGCGACGTCCTCGGGCCGGAGTTCGCCGCAGCCCCGGCCGTGCTCTTCGGCCCCGACCAGTTCCACCCCTCCGCCGACGGCTACCAGGCCCTCGCCGGCGTCCTCATCCCCTCGGTGCTCGCCGCGCTCGACCACCAGGCCCCGGAGGAGGCGGTGCTCGAGAGCTTCCGCGGCGAGGGGGTGCTGCCGGTCATCCGCGCGGCGCTGCAGGCCGTCGACCAGCCGGGCACCGAGCTCGACGGCACCGAGGTCGCCGGACGCCGCACCGGCGTGCGCGGCCTCTGGGTCGAGCTGCGCCACCGGCGCCAGCGCCAGGACGTCGCCGCCGAGGCACCCGACGTCCACGAGACCCCCGAGGCACCGGGCACCCCCGACTCACCCGCCGCCGAACCCACCCCCGCCTGACCGCCTCCCCTGCTTGTCGGTGGTCGCCGCGGTGAGCGGTCTACCAACGATTTTTGTCGTGTTTCCGGCCCGAATGCGACGAAAATCGTTGGTGCGTGGCAGACGGGCGGCGACCCCTGTGGAGAGCCGCCTCGAGCTCGCTTCGGACGACGCATGCTCGCCGCCATGGATCTGCACCTGCGGCGCCCGGGCGTCGTCGCGCCCGTCCGTGCCGACCCGCGCGGGCTCACCGGCCCGACGCCAGGCCAGGCGCGTGGACGACGGTGGCGCACGTCGTCTGCGGGGCGATTCGTGCCGGCGGAGGCCGACGGTGCCGAGGATCTGCAGCGGATCGTCGAGGCGGTGGCGAGCGCGCCCCGCGGCTGCGGGGCCACGGGCTGGGCGGCGCTGCGGTGGCAGGGCGCGCGATGGTTCTCGGGCCGCGACGCTGCGCGCGAGGCGCTGCCGGTGCCGATCGCGGTGGGCGACACCACGCACCTGACCGCGGCGCGGGGCGTCGTCGTCCGTCGCGACTGGCTCTTCGACGGCGACATCATCGACGTCGACGGTCTCCCGATCACCCGCCCGGAACGTTCGATCTGCGTCGACGCGCTGCGAGCGCGCTCACTCGACGACACCGTGCGCGTCATCTCCATGGCGCTCGCCGACGATCTCGCCACCTTGGACGACGTGGCCGCCTACGCCGAGCGGATCCGCGGCCGACCCCACACCCGCCGACTCCTCGAGGCGCTCGAGCACAGCGACGAGAACCTCTGGTCGCCCCAGGAGGTCACGCTGCTGATGCAGTGGCGACGGCAGCGCCCGCGGGCGCGGCTGCACTGCAACCCGCCGATCTTCGACCGTCTCGGCCGGCACCTGCTGACCCCGGACCTGTTCGACGCCGAGGCCGGAGTGGTCGGCCAGTACGACGGGCGCATCCACGACCGCGAGGAGGTTCGCCGCCGCGACCTCGTCGCCGAGGAGCTCTGCCGCGATATCGGGCTCGAAGTCGTCCGGATGGTCTCCGAGGACCTGCGCGATCGCGGGGCGTTCGAGCAGCGACTGCGCTCGGCCTACCGGCGGGCGGGCCGGCGATCGTCGTCCACGCGTGCGGAGTGGACCCTCGAGCAGCCGTCATGGTGGGTCGACACCTCCACGGTGGCGGCCCGGCGCGCCCTGGACGACGACACCCGGCGGCGCTGGTTGCGGCACCGATCGGCCGGCTGACTGCGCCGGGCTCGCTGCTCGCGGTGGTCGCCGCCGGGGGCGGTTCACCAACCATTTTTGTCGCTTTTCGGGGTGAAACCCGACAAAAATCGTTGGTGAACCGCAGACCACAGCGACCACCGCAGCCCGAGAACGCCGACGGCCCCGGCACCGCCGGTGAGGGCGGGGCCGGGGCCGGGTGGACGACGCTCGGTCGCCCGGGATGGATCAGTCCTGCTGCAGGATCGCGAGGATGCGGAGCAGGTTGGTGTAGATCCAGACCAGGGTGACGAGCAGACCGAAGGACGCGCGCCACGACTCGCGCTCGGGCAGGCCGTTGGCGACGCCCTGCTCGATGAAGTCGAAGTCGAGGATCAGCATGAACACACCGAGCACGAGGCCGGCGACGGCGAAGAGCAGGCCGGTGGTGCCGGTGTTGTAGATGCCGAGGTCACCGCCGAACAGGCTCATGACGAGCTGCAGGAGGCTGAGCGCCACCATGCCGAACATCGCGGCGATGACGAACGTGCGGAACTTCTGGCCGACCTTGATGTCGAAGAACTTGTAGGCGGCCAGGGTGCCGGCGAAGGCGGCGAAGGTACCGACGATCGCTTGCATGACGATGCCACCGAAGCTGCTGTCGGCACCGTAGACGGCGTCGAACAGCTTGCTCAGGGCGCCGAGCGCGACACCTTCGAACACCGCGAAGGCCAGCACCAGAGCCGGGCTGACGACCCGCTTGAACGAGTTGACCAGCGACAGGATGAACGCGACACCCGTGCCCACCAGGAGCGCGGCGCCGAGCGGGGCGAGCGCGCTCTCGTCGTTGATGTCGGGGGTGAGGACCCAGGTGGCGGCGGCCGCGAGGACCGTGACGCCGAGGGTGATCGCAGTCGTCTGCACCACCGAGTCGATCGTCATCCGACCCTGGCCGACGGGAGCCTTGGTGGGCTCGCCGTAGCCGGCGGGCTCGTAGCCGCCGTACTGGGGCTGGCCGAAGCCCTGGTAGCCGGCGGCACCGGAGCGGCTGAACTCCTCATTTCGACGGAACACCGGGTTGTTGCTCTGCATGGTCTCCTCCGCAGCATGTGCGTGTCGGCCGGTCCGTCACGGTGACGGACCTGGTCGTGATCGCCGCCAGTCTAGGCGGCCTCTGCAGGTAGAACGCTGGGGCGAGGTGAATGGTTCCCGCCCGGGGAGATCACTGTCGTGAATCGGCTCAGGCGCGTCGCCGCAGGCGCACCACCGTGTCGTGGACGACGACCGCCTCGCCGCCCACGACCTGCTCGCGCTCCTGCACCGCCGCCACCTCGACCTCCCAGGGCCCCGGCTGCGCGTCGTCCGCACCGAGGGCGGTGAGCACGCGGGCGGGATCGAAGAGCAGGCCCGGGCCGTGCGGACGACGTACGCCGGACTCGACGTCGTGGGGGTGGTGGGCGGTCACGAGCAGGCGCCCACCGACGGCCACGGCCGACGCGATCCCGGCGTAGATGCGGGCGAAGTCGGGCTCGGGCACGTGCAGGAAGCTGACGGTGACGAGGTCGAAGCGCTTGCGGGGCACGGGCCGCTCGTCGGTGAGGGCGTCGTAGAAGCCGAGCCGCAACCGCTCGCCGACACCGGCCTCCTCGGCGTGCTCGGCGACCTTGGCCAGCGCGACCTCCGAGACGTCGACGGCGGTGACCTGCCAGCCCTGGGTGGCCAGCCACACGGCGTCCGCGCCCTCGCCGCAGGCGACCTCGAGCGCGGTGCCGGGCGTGAGGTCGGCGACCTGCTCCACCAGGCGCTGGTTCGCTCGCCCGCTCCAGACGCGGTCGCTGCCGGCGTAGCGGGCGTCCCCGAAGCCGGCCGTGAGGGCCTCGCGCATCTCGGCGAGGGTCGGCTCGGCGTCGCCGGAGTGGTCGTGGTGGTGCGTCGACTGGTTCACGTGCCCCCGCCGGGATTCGAACCCGGACTGAACCCTTTTTAAGAGGGCTTCCTCTGCCGTTGGGATACGGGGGCGAGCAGTCCTGCCGGGTGCGCCGGCCGGCTCGGGGCTACAGGTAGGTCTGGCGCGGATAGATCGCGTGCGCTCCCGCCACGCGGTCGAGGAACAGCAGCCCGTCGGTGTGGTCGATCTCGTGCTGGAGGGCACGGGCCTCGAACGCGTCGGTGGCCACGAGCACCTCCTCGCCGGTGCCCGGGATCCAGCCGCGCACGGTCACCCGGGAGGCGCGCTTCACATCGCCGGTGAAGTCCGGCACGCTCATGCAGCCCTCGCGCGCCTTCTCGTTGCGGCTCGACTCCACCACCTCGGCGTTGCACAGCACGAAGGTGCCGTGGGTGGTGCGGGCCTTCGGGTGCTCGGTGACGTCGACGCAGAAGACGCGCACGCCCTCCCCCACCTGGTTGGCCGCGAGCCCCACGCAGCCGGGACTGACCCGCATCGTGGCCACGAGGTCGGCGGCCAGCCGTACGATCTCCGGCGCCGTGGGGTCGACGTCGGCTCCGCGCGACGACAGCACACCCGCGGGCGCGCGGACGACGTCGCGCACCGTGCCCTCGACGCCCAGCTCCGCCTCGGTCCACGCCGCCAGGCGGGCGGACCCCTCCGGGCTCACCGCCTGCGCGCTCACAGCTCGTCGGTGTCGGCCGGACGCAGGCTGGCGGTGACGCCGACCCGCTGGGCCGCGGCCGCGATGCCGCTCGCCAGCTCTGCGTCGTCCACGCCGGCGGGGAGGGCGATCTCGGCGACGAGCAGGTAGAGCTCGCCGGAGAGTCGCGTGGTGAGGTCGGTGATGTTGCCGCCCACCGCTGCCACCTCGCGGATGACCTCGGAGACGATGCCCGGACGGTCGCCGCCGTGCACCGTGAGCACCCATCCGCTGCCGGACGACGCCGCGCCGGCGTCGGCGCGCACCGGGCGCACCGCCACGTCGAGCTCGTCGCCGGCCAGGGGGGCCAGCGCGGCCTCGATCGCCGCGGCACCGACCGCACCGCGGCACAGCAGCATCATCGCGAAGTGCCCCCGCAGGAGGGTCATGGTGGAGTCCTCGATGTTGAGGCCCAGTCCGGCCAGACCGGCGGTGGTCTCGGCGATGATGCCGGGGCGGTCGTGGCCGAGCACCGTGACGGCGTAGAGGTCGTTGGTCACGGACGCATCATTCCAGCCCGGCCGCCGACACCGCGCGCGCCCGGCCCAGCACCGCGTCGGTCATCTCCGGGGTGAGGCGGCCGGTGAAGGTGTTGTGCTGGCTGGGGTGGTAGCAGCCCAGCAGGACGACGCCGTGCCGGGTGCGCGAGCGCGGAGGCGCCGCCAGCAGCACCTCGGCGGCATGGGCGAAGCGCGGCCTCGGGCGGGGCACCTGCCACCCCGCGCGGCCCAGCGCGCCCAGTGCTTCGGCCCAGCCGATGGCGCCCAGCGCCACCACCACCCGGAGCGTCGGCGCGAGGATCTGCAGCTCGGCGTCGAGCCACGGCGCGCACGCGGCGCGCTCCTCGGGGGTGGGCTGGTTGGCGGGCGGCGCACAGTGCACGGGCGCGGTGATGCGGACGCCGAACAGGTGCTGGCCGTCGTCCGCGGCCGTGCTCGTGGGCAGTGCGGCGAGGCCCACCCGGTGCAGCGAGGCGAAGAGCCAGTCGCCGGAGCGGTCGCCGGTGAACATGCGGCCGGTGCGGTTGGCGCCGTGAGCCGCGGGCGCCAGCCCGACGAGCAGGATGCGGGCATCGGCGGCGCCGAAGCCGGGCACCGGGCGCCCCCAGTACTCCTCCTCAGCGAAGGCTGCACGGCGCTCGCGGGCCACCTGCTCGCGCCAGGCGACCAGGCGCGGGCAGCGGCGGCACCGGCTCACCCGGGCGTCGAGGCGGGCCAGCCGGTCGTCGTCCACGGGGCCATGATGGCCCGGCGCGCTCCCTCGGCGGGAGCAGGCGCCGCGTCGGCGCACCCTCTCTGCCACGTCGGCGGCGGCGAGGGGTCAGCGGGCCAGGAGGGACCAGGCGATGCCGTCGAGGATGTCGGAGCCCGAGACGGTGATCGCGCTGCAGCGGGAGCGGGCGATCACGCGGCCGGCGATCAGCGCGCCGGCGTCGATCACGTCGGCGCGTCCGGGGTGCATCCACGGCAGGGCGCGGCGCTCGGCCACCGTCATGGCGAGCAGTCCCTGCACGAGGGTCTCGACGTCGGCGGCGGCCAGCCGGGCGCCGTGGATGCGCTCGCGGTCGAAGGCCTCGAGACCGAGGATGCCCGCCGCGAGCGTGGTGTGGGTGCCGGCCACGGCGACCAGCCGGTCGGCGGACGACGCATCGACCTCGCGGGTGGCCGCGTCGAGCGCGGCGTCGATGTCGGCGGTGATCGCGGCGATCTCGGCGGCGCTGGGCGGGTCGGTGCGCACGTGGCGCTCGTGGAGGCGCACCGAGCCGATGTCCATCGAGTGCGCGGCGATCGGGCCGGTGGAGGCCTCGCCCAGGATCAGCTCGGTGGAGCCGCCGCCGACGTCGACGACGAGCACCCGCCCGTCGAGGTCGGCCACGCCCGCCAGGCCGCGCACAGCGCCGTCGAAGGCCAACGCAGCCTCCTCCCGGCCCGACAGGACCTCGGGCGCGACGCCCAGCCGCGCGCGGACGCCGTCGACGAACTCGGCGGCGTTCTCGGCATCGCGCGAGGCGGAGGTGGCGCAGAAGCGGACGCGCTCGACAGGTACGCCGGCCGCGGCGATGAGACCGGCGAACTCCTCGACGGCGGCGAAGGTGCGCGCCAACGCCTCGGGAGCGAGCCGGCCGGTGGCGTCGACGCCCTGCCCGAGACGCACCATCCGGCTGGTGCGCAGCACCTCGTCGGGAGCGCCCGCGAGGTCGCCGACGAGCAGCTTGATCGTGTTGGTGCCGCAGTCGATCGCGGCGACCGGGGTCGTGCCCATCGTCAGCGCCCGATCCGGTCGTCGAGGTCGGGGCGGCCCGCCGGCTCGGGGTCGTCGAGACTGGCGCAGGGTCCCTTGGCCCAGTAGTCGCCGAGCATCTCGAGCACCTCGTCGCCGAGCGGGTTGACGCCCGGACCGGCGGCGAGGGCGTGCGCCGCGAGCACGTGCAGGCACTTCACGCGGTCGGGCATGCCGCCGGCGCTGATGCCGTCGATCTCGGGAACCTCGTGCCCGTGCGCCGCACCCACCGCCGCGCGATCGGCGAGGTAGGCCTCGTGGGCCGCGCGGTAACGGGCGGCGAGGTCGGGATCGCTCCCGAGGCGGTCCTGCATCTCGCGCATGACGCCGGAGGCCTCGAGCGTGCCGATGGCGGAGTTCACCCGCGGGCAGGTGAGGTAGTACGTGGTCGGGAACGGCGTGCCGTTGGGCAGGCGCGGCTCGGTGGTGACCACGTCGGGGTTGCCGCACGGGCAGCGGTGCCCCACCGCGTGGATCGCGCGCGGCAGACGCCCCAACTGCCGGGCCACCACGGCGGCGTCCGAGCTGTCGGCGGGGAGTCCGACGGCGGGTACGTCGTCGTGGGAGCTCACGGAGCGAGGTCCTCCTTCGGGGGGTCGATTTCAGGGCGAGGGACCTGCACGCGGGTGGGCGGGTCGCCGGCCAGCTTGACCGAGTCCCACACCTCCTGGAACCACTCGCGCCGGTCGGGGTCCTCGACCCGGCTGGGGTCGCTGAGCTCGACCGAGGCGTCGAGGGGGTTGCCGTCGCCGTCCACAGCCACGAAGGGGGTCTCGCCGCGCTGCACGTAGCCGAAGCGCTCGCGCGCCTGCTGGCGCACGTAGGAGGGATCCTGCCAGCGCGCCTTCTCGCGCTGGAGGTCGGCGATGGCGTCGTTGCGCTGGCCGATCTGCTGCTCCAGCGCTGCGATGCTCTGGCGCTGCTGCAGGTAGGCCCGCAGCGAGGAGGCGTAGGAGACCGCGAGCACCGCCAGCACGAGCACGAGGACGGCGGCCCGGCTGGTCAGGCGCGCCGAGCGCCGGTGCTCAGCGCGTGCCTTGGCCAGCGCCGCCTCACGCTCGCGCGCACCCTGCTTGCGCTGCGCCTTGAGCCGCTCGGCGTAGCCCGGACCGGACCGCCCCGCTGCGGGGCGGCCCGGCTTGCGGGCGGGACGACGCTGCTCGGCCATGGCGCGAGGGCTCCTGCTGCCGCTCAGCCCTGGTAGCGCGGGAAGGCCGCGGCACCGGCGTAGCGCGCGGCCTCGCCGAGCTCGTCCTCGATGCGCAGGAGCTGGTTGTACTTGGCCACGCGCTCGGAGCGGGCCGGGGCACCGGTCTTGATCTGGCCGCAGTTCGTGGCCACCGCGAGGTCGGCGATGGTGGTGTCCTCGGTCTCGCCGGAGCGGTGGCTCATCATGCAGCGGAAGCCGTTGCGGTGGGCGAGGTCGACCGAGTCGAGGGTCTCGGTGAGCGAGCCGATCTGGTTGACCTTGACCAGCAGGGCGTTGGCCTGGCCGCCGGTGATGCCGCGCTGCAGCCGCTCCACGTTGGTGACGAAGAGGTCGTCGCCGACGAGCTGGGTCTTGTCGCCGAGGCGGTCGGTGATGGCCTTCCAGCCGTCCCAGTCGTCCTCGTTGAGGGGGTCCTCGATGCTGACGATCGGGTAGTTGGCCACGAGGTCGGCGTAGTAGTCGATCATCTCGTCGGCGCTCTTCGAGGCGCCCTCGAAGGTGTAGGCGCCGTCGGCGTGGAACTCCGAGGCGGCCACGTCGAGTGCGAGGACGACGTCGGTGCCGAGCGTGTAGCCGGCCTTCTCGATCGCCTCGGCGATGAGGTCGAGCGCGGCGCGGTTCGACTCCAGGTCGGGAGCGAAGCCGCCCTCGTCGCCGACGCCGGTGGCCAGGCCGCGGGCCTTCAGCACCGACTTCAGCGCGTGGTAGACCTCGGCACCGACGCGCAGCGCCTCGCGGAAGCTCGACGCGCCGATCGGCGCGATCATGAACTCCTGGATGTCGACGTTGGTGTCGGCGTGCGCGCCGCCGTTGAGGATGTTCATCATCGGCACGGGCAGCAGGTGCGCGTTGGGGCCGCCGACGTAGCGGTAGAGCGGGAGGTCGGCCGACTCGGCGGCGGCACGGGCCACCGCGAGCGAGACGCCGAGGATCGCGTTGGCACCCACCGAGGCCTTGTTGGGCGTGGCGTCGAGGTCGAGCATCACCTGGTCGATGAGGCGCTGGTCGGAGGCGTCGAGACCCTCGATGGCCGGCCCGAGCTGCTCGATGACGGCCGTGACGGCCTTCTCGACACCCTTGCCGAGGTAGCGCTCGCCGCCGTCGCGCAGCTCGACGGCCTCGAAGGCGCCGGTGGAGGCTCCGCTGGGCACCGCGGCGCGCGCGAACGCGCCGTCGTCGAGGAGGACCTCCACCTCGACGGGGGGGTTGCCGCGCGAGTCGAGGATCTCGCGGGCTCCGACTGCTTCGATCGCTGCCACGTCTGGTGCTCCTGGGGTGCTGTGCGGGGGCTGGGAGGGCGGGCGGCAGGCCCGACGCCGCCTCAGCCTAGCCGCGGCGGGCGGTCAGCCCGGGCAACCCGTCCGCGCGTTCCACGACCGATCCGGCGGTGCCGGCCGCGGCAACCGGCATGCTAGGCGCCGTGAACCGCCCCGACCCGGCCCCGGGCCCCACGCCGCCGGCACGCCGTCGTCCTCACCGCGTGTACGGCGTGGGCGGCGACCCCGATATCCGCGACTCGCTCGCCAACGAGCGCACCTTCCTCGCGTGGGTGCGCACCTCGCTGGCGCTCGTGGCCGGCGCGGTGGCGGTGAGTTCCCCTGCGCTGGAGTTCTCGATGACGGCGCGGCTGGTGCTTGCGATCGGCCTGCTGGCCGTGGGTGCGGCCGGCATCGGCGTGGGCTGGCACCGCTGGATGCGCACCGAGATCGCGATGCGCACCACCTCCCAACCGCCCGGGTTCACCGGCGGGCTGCTGTTCCTGGTGGCCATCGGCGGCCTGCTCTCGGCCGCGCTGGTCATCTCGATCGTCGGGCACCGCTGAGCGGCGATCGCCGCGTCGTCGACCGAAACGCCCCATCTCGGCGCACCGGGGGCGCCACCTCGGCGTCAGCGGGCGAGGACGGCGTCGAAGAGCCGCACGCAGCGGGCGGTCATCTGCTCGCGGGTGACGTCGGGGTGCTGGGTCCACCAGGTGACGAGGGTGGCGAACACCTGACCCCACACGGCCGTCATCGCCTCGACGTCGAGGGGGTCGGTGACGCCGGCGAGGCGCAGCAGCTCGCCCACCCCCTCGGCCGCGAGCTCCTCGAGCCGGCGCCGGCAGGCGTCCTGGACGGTCGCGATCGAGCCGGTGGTGGGGGCGGTGGGGTCGTTGACCACCTGCCAGGTCCAGATACGGCCCTCCAGCACCCCGAAGACGCCGTCCAGGGTCACCAGGCCGCGCTCCACGCCGACGGCGCCGAGACGTGCCGAGCGCTCGATCTCGGTGACGATCAGCGCCGCGGCCTCCCCCACCACGCGCTCGAAGAGGCCGTCCTTGGAGCCGAAGTAGTTGTAGATGAGCGGCTTGGAGATGCCCGCGCGGGCGGCGATGTCGGCCACCGAGGTGGCCGCGTAGCCCTGCTCGCCGAACACCGCGCCGGCCACCGCCAGGATCTGCTCCTCGCGCTCGCCGCGGGCGACGCCCTTGGTGCCGCCCCGCGCGCCCGCGGCGCCACTCCGAGCCGTGGTCGAGGAAGCCATGCGATGACCCTAGCGGAGCAATTGACTCCGTGGTAACTTACCCGAGAGTCATATCCCAGGAGGCGCTGTGCAGGACCTGCTCGACCCGATGAAGAACCCGATCACCTACGCGATCCCGTTCTTCGTGCTCACCATCCTGCTCGAGCTCGCCGCCCTGAAGTGGCTCGACAACGACGAACCCGACGGGCGCCCCGCCACCGGCTACGAGGCCCGCGACACCCGCGCGAGCCTGTCGATGGGCGCCATCTCCCTGGTGTTCACCCTGGCCTTCAAGGTCGGCTCCTTCGTGCTCTACATGCTCGCCTTCACCCACCTCGCGCCCTGGCAGCTGCCCACCGACACCTGGTGGTACTGGGCGCTGGTGCTGCTCGGGGTCGACCTCGGCTTCTACGGCGCGCACCGCTTCGTGCACCGGGTCAACATCGGCTGGGCCGCCCACCAGGCCCACCACTCCAGCGAGTACATGAACTTCGGCACCGCGCTGCGTCAGAAGTGGAACCCCTGGTTCGAGTTCTTCTTCTGGCTGCCCCTGCCCCTGCTCGGCTTCTCCCCGTGGACGATCTACGTGGCGTTCGGCTTCAACCTGATCTTCCAGTTCTTCGTGCACACCGAGACCGTGGGCAAGCTGCCGCGGCCCATCGAGTTCGTCTTCAACACGCCCTCGCACCACCGCGTGCACCACGGCTCGGACCCCGAGTACCTCGACAAGAACTACGGCGGGATGCTCATCGTCTGGGACCGGCTCTTCGGCACCTTCCAGCCCGAGATCCACCGCCCCACCTACGGCCTGACCAAGCCGAAGGACACCTACAACATCTTCAAGCTCCAGTACGGCGACTACGCCCAGATCAGCCGCGACGTGCGCGCGGCCCGCTCGTGGCGCGAGAGGGCCGGCTACCTCTTCGGCCCTCCGGGGTGGACGCCGCAGGCACCGTCCTCGACCACCCAGGAACGGACCTCCGAGCCGGTCTGAGCCGCGGGAGCCTCAGGCCTCGAGGCCCAGCTCGCCCATGCGCTGCAGGTGGCGCTCGGTAAGACGGGTGAACATCCGGCCGATCTCGGCGAGGTCGAGGCCCGGCCGCTCCGACCCGCCCGCGAGCATGGCGCTCAGCGCGTCGCGGTCGGCGGCGATGCGCTGGGCCTGGATGAGAGCCTCCCCCATGAGCCGGCGGCCCCAGAGCGCGAGGCGGCCACCGAGCACGTGGTCGGCCGCGATGCCGGCACGTACCCGGTCGACCACGAAGCCGGCGTGCGAGCCCTCCTCGGTGCTGGAGAGCACGAGGTCGCGGGTGACGGGGTCGAGGTGGGCGGCGATCTCGCGGTAGAAATCGTCGGCCAGTCCGTCGCCCACGTAGGCCTTGACCAGGCCCTCGTACCAGTCGGCGGGGGCGGTGTGGCGGTGGAACTCGTCGATCGGACGACGGAACGGCGCCATCGCCTCGAACGGGTCGACCCCCAGCTCGCGCAGCCGCGCATGCAGCGGGGCGACCTTGCCGAGCTCGATGCTGGCGACCGTGGCCAGGTCGAGCTTGTCGGCCAGCGTGGGCGCCAGCGAGGCGTCGTCCGCGAGCCGTTCGAAGGCGGAGATCTCGCCGTAGGCGATCACCGCGAGCAGGTCGACGACCGCTTCGCGGTAGGCGGGGTCGTCGTCGATGCCGGCGGGGTGCGACGCGCGGGGCGCGTCGACGGATTCAGCCATGGCGGCAGGGTACAAGTAGCATGACGGCGACGGGCCTGTGCCCGGCTCTCCCGCGCGGACGACGTCGTCCGCCCCGAGCGTCGCGACACCCCGCCCCGGGCGAACCCGCCCGACGTATGTGCGCGGCTGAGTGTGAGACAGCCGCTTCGACGAATCAGCGCCTGCCGACCGAGCTCGAACCAGCCGGTCGACACTCTTTCGAAAGCGACACGATCATCAGTACCGATACTCCTACGCCCGACGCCGACCTCCTCGAGACCGAGACCGGCACCGACGCAACCGAGGCCCCGGCGGAGAAGGCGGCGTCGCCATCCTTCCGCGACCTCGGCGTGCACCCCCAGATCTGCGACGCGCTGGAGCGCGGCGGGATCACCCACCCCTTCGCCATCCAGGAGATGACCCTCTCGGTCGCCCTGCTCGGCACCGACCTCATCGGCCAGGCCCGCACCGGCACCGGCAAGACGCTCGCCTTCGGCATCCCGGTGCTGCAGCGCAGCGTCGCGCCGGGCGACCCCGGCTACGCCGAGCTGGCGCCGGCCGCCCAGGGCAAGCCGCAGGCACTCATCGTGGCGCCGACTCGCGAGCTCGCGCTCCAGGTCTCCAGCGACCTCGAGCTCGCCAGCCGCGACCGCGGCCTGCGCGTGCTCACCATCTACGGCGGCGTGGGCTACGAGCCCCAGACCGAGGCCCTCGAGGCCGGCGTCGACATCGTCGTGGGCACGCCCGGTCGCCTGATCGACCTGGCCAACCGCCGCGTCCTCGACCTCTCGCACGTGCACGCGCTCGTGCTCGACGAGGCCGACGAGATGCTCGACCTCGGCTTCCTGCCCGACGTCGAGAAGCTGCTGCGCCTCACCCCCGAGAGCCGCCAGACCATGCTGTTCTCGGCCACGATGCCCTCGGCGATCGTGGCGCTGGCGCGCATGCACATGCGCCACCCGATGAACATCCGCGCGGAGTCCTCCTACGAGAACGCCACCGTGCCGGCCACCGCGCAGTTCATCTACCTGGCCCACGACCTCGACAAGCCCGAGATCCTCGGGCGCCTGCTGCAGGCCGAGGACGCCGACAAGATGATCGTGTTCACCCGCACCAAGCGTCAGGCCCAGCGCGTGGCCGACGACCTCGTCGAGCGCGGCTTCAAGGCCAGCCCGCTGCACGGCGACATGGCGCAGGTGGCGCGCGAGAAGGCACTCACGAAGTTCCGCGAGGACAAGATCAAGATCCTGGTCGCCACCGACGTCGCCGCCCGCGGCATCGACGTCTCCGGCGTCAGCCACGTCGTGAACTACACCTGCCCCGAGGACGACAAGACCTACGTGCACCGCATCGGTCGCACCGGTCGCGCCGGCGCCTCCGGCATCGCGATCACGCTCGTCGACGCCACCGACGTGCACCGCTGGAAGATGATCAACAAGGCGCTCGACCTGCCCTTCGACGAGCCGGTCGAGACCTACTCCACCTCGCCGCACCTGTTCACCGAGCAGGGCATCCCCGAGGGCACCAAGGGCCGCAGCGCCCCGCCCGCTCCCCCGGCGCCCCGCGCCGACCGAGGTGAGCGTGGCGAGCGCGGCGAGCGCGGTGACCGTGGCGGTCGCTCGCGCGGCGGCTCCGGCGAGCGCACCCGCACGCGCACCCGTACCCGCAGCGGCCAGCCGGTCGCCGGGGAGGCCGGCGAGTCCCGCGCGGCCGAGCGCCCGGCCGGCGGCTCGGCCGAGGGCGGCGAGCGTCCCGCCGGCTCCAGCCCCAACCGCCGCCGTCGTCGCCGCCGCTCCGGTGGCGGCGGCCAGGGTGCCGCCGCGGCTCCGGCCGGCGACGCCTGAGCCGCACCGACAACGACCAGCACCGACACGCACCGACACGGCGACCCGCCGCCCTTCCGGGCGGCGGGTCGCCGCGTTCAGCGGCGCGGATGGCGCTGATTGGCTCCCGTCGGCGCTGACCGGCCGCATCCGCGCGCGGCACGGGACCGGGTCAGGGCGTGACGACGACGCGCGTGCCGAGGTCGGCGAAACGCCACAGCGCCACGGCGTCCACCCGCCGCTGGCGGATGCACCCGTGCGAGCGCGGCGTGCCGAGGTCGGCCACCCGCTGCACGGGGCGACCGTCGTCCACGGGGATGGTGTGGAAGCCGATCGCAGCGCCCTCATCGCCCAGCGTGAAGCGCACGAAGTACTCCATCGTGCCGGAGTCGTCGATGCCCACGGCGTTGCGGCTGCGCGAGAAGACCTCGTAGCGACCGGGGTCGAGATTGTCGTAGAGGCTGCCGGAGACCAGGTAGGTGCGCTGCACCCGGCCGTCGCCGCCGACGAGCCACACCCGCTGGCGGCTCTCGCTGAACACCACGCGACGGCCGCGCCCCGAGTCGGCGGGCAGCGCGGTGGAGTCCGCGACCGCCGCGCTCGTGCCGTCGGCCTCCAGTCGCAGTCCGGCCATCGCCGGGATCCGGCGACCGGTCGAGCCGTCGGTGTCGGTGCCCTCGCTCGCCCGACGGCTCTCGGCCTCCCTCACCGGGTCCGCGGCGCGCTCGCCGGCCCCGAGTCCGCCCGCCACCGCCCCACCGAGGACGACGACCGCCGTCACCGCCGCGGCCGAGGCCAGGCCCGCGAGGCCGCCCAGGGCACCGAGCCCGCGCCGTGCCCGCGAGGGGTCGGCGCGGCGCGCACCTCGGACCGGGCTCGCGCGCCGAGCACCGCCAGGCGCTGCGCGGTGGGAGCCGGCGCGCCGCCGGCCCGGAGACGTGCCCATCGTCAGCGGGCGGCCCGGCGCTGCAGGGTGGCCGCCACCTCGCGGTAGGCCTGCGCGCCCTTGCTGGAGCGGCTCGTGGCCAGGATGGAGCGGCCGGCGGCAGGAGCCTCGGCGAACTTGATCGTCTTCGGGATCGGCGGCTCGACGACCTCGAGGTCGTAGGTGTCGCTGATCGTCTCGAGCACGGTGCGCGCGTGTGTGGTGCGACCGTCGTAGAGGGTGGGGAGCACGCCCCACACCTCGAGGTCGCGGTTGGTGAAGCGGCGCACGTCGTGCACGGTGTCGAGGAGCTGCCCCACGCCACGGTGCGACAGGGTCTCGCACTGCAGCGGGATGAGCACTCCCTGGGCCGCGGTGAGCGCGGCGACGGTGAGCACGCCGAGCGAGGGCGGGCAGTCGAGCAGCACCCAGTCGTAGTGGCGACCACCCGCGGCGAGGTCCTCCATCACCCCGCGCAGCACGTGCTCGCGCCCCGTGCGGGTGAGCAGGTCGGCCTCCGCGCGAGCGAGCTCGATCGTCGCGGGCAGGATGTCGACGCCGTCGTCAGTGGAGATGATGACCTCCTCGACGCCGGTGCCCTTGGTGAGCACGTGGTGCACCGAGAGCTCGAGGTCCTCGGGGTCGATGCCGAGCGAGAACGTCAGGCAGGCCTGGGGATCGAGGTCGACGAGCAGCACGCGCTCGCCCAGCTCGGCGAGCGCAGCACCCAGCGAGGCGACACTGGTCGTCTTCGCCACGCCGCCCTTCTGGTTGGCGACGGCGAGGATCGTGGTGCCGGGAGCAGAGGCGCGGTCGCTGTTCATCGCCCCCATCATGCCCGACGCGGCCCCCGCCCGCGGCGTGCGGTCGGCGTCCGATCGCCGCGGCTCGCGAGGCGGACGACGTGCCGGCGCTCGACCGGGGCTGGTTGACTGATCGACATGCCCACCGCCCTCGTCACCGGCGCCACCGCCGGCATCGGTCTGGAGTTCGCCCGACAGCTCGCCGCGAGCGGTCACGACCTCGTGCTGGTGGCGCGCGACGCGGCCCGCCTGGAGTCGGTGGCCGCCGACCTCGCACGCACCCACGGGGTGGCTGCCGAGGTGCTCGTGGCCGACCTCGTCGATCCCGAGCAGCTGGCGACGGTAGAGCAGCGACTGGCCGATCGCGCCCGGCCGGTGGACGTGCTGATCAACAACGCGGGCTTCGGGCTCAAGGAGCGTTTCGACGTCAACCCGATCGAGCTCGAGCAGGCGCAGCACGACGTGCTCGTGCGCGCCGTGCTGCGCCTCACCCACGCCGCCGTGCCCGGGATGCTCGAGCGTGGCCGCGGCGGCGTCCTCAACGTCTCGAGCGTCGCGGCCTTCCTGCCCCGCGGCACCTACAGCGCCGCCAAGGCGTGGGTGAACTCCTTCAGCCTGTGGGCCCACCAGGAGTACGCCGCGCGCGGCGTGCGGGTGATGGCGCTGTGCCCCGGCTTCGTGCGCACCGAGTTCCACCAGCGCCTCGGCGTGGCCGACCGCGACGCGACCGCGCCGCGCGTCCTGTGGCTCGAGCCCGACCGGCTGGTGCGCGACGCGCTGGCCGACTTCGAGCGCGGCCGCGCCATCTCGGTGCCCTCGCGCCGCTACAAGGTCATCGTGGGCGCGAGCCGTCTCGTGCCCCGCTCGGCGCTACAGCGCCTGCAGGGGCTCGGCCGCAAGTAGTCCGCACGTAGCGCCTTATCAGCCCTCGCCGGCGATGAAGGCGCGCACGGCGTCGGCCACGAGCTGCACGGCGATCGCCGACAGCAGCAGGCCCGCGATGCGGGTGACGAGCAGGACGCCGCCCTCGCGGATGAGGCGCAGGATCGGCAGCGAGTAGCGCATCGCGAACCACATCGCCACGTGCACCGCGACCACGCCGAGCGCCACCGACAGACCGCTCTGCCAGCTGCCGATGTCCTGCACGAACAGCATCGTGGCCACGATGGCGCCGGGGCCGGCGAGCAGCGGCGTGCCGAGCGGTACCAGTGCGATGTTGGCGTCGCTGGGGGCCACCTGCTCCTGCTCCTTGCCGGTGAGCAGCTCGAGCGCCACGAGCAGCAGCAGGAGACCGCCGGCGCACTGCAGGGCGGGCAGCGAGATGTGCAGGTAGCTGAGGATCTGGCGCCCGAACAGCGCGAAGAGCGTGATCACCAGGAAGCTGACGAGCACCGCCTGCCAGGCCGCCCGCTTCGCCGTGGCCGCCGAGCGTCCGGCGGTGAGCGAGAGGAAGATCGGCACCGTGCCGACGGGGTCCATGATGACGAACAGGGTCACGAAGACCTCGACGAAAAGCACGCCCTCGACCATCGTCACACCACCCCCGCGACGTCGCCGACGAGCGTGGTGGGCGAGCCCTGGGCGGCAGCGGTCTCGACGATCGCGCGCAGCACCGCCGGAGCGGTGGTCTCGCAGCCGAGGTCGTGGCCGACCTTGCCGGTGCCGTGGTGGTCGCTGGAACCGGTGACGAGCAGCCCCAGGCGCTCCGCGATCGCCCGCAGCTCCTCGCGCTCACGGGCACCGTGGTCGAGGTGGTCGACCTCGAGGCCGGCCAGGCCGTCGTCCACGAGGCGGGCGAGGGCATCGGCGCCGAGGACGGCGGCCGAGCCACGCCCCCACGGGTGCGCGATCACGGGCACTCCCCCGGCGGCCCGCACCAGCGCGATGGCGTCGGGCAGGCGCGGGGCGTAGCGGTCGACGAAGGCGGGGCCGCCGTCGGCGAGGTAGTCGGCGAACGCGGCGTCGCGATCGGGCACGACACCCAGGTGCACGAGCAGGTCCGCCACGTGCGGGCGCCCCGTGACGACGCTGTCGCCGGCGACCTCGGCGAGCGCCTCCTCGGTGGCGGGCACGCCGAGCTCACGCAGGCGCTCGAGCATGGCGGGCACGCGGTCGTCGCGGCCGGCCACGACGCGGTCGAGCTCGGCCTGCAGGCCCGCGTGCCCGGGGTCGGTGAGGTAGGCCAGCAGGTGCACGCCCTGCCCGCGGTGGCGCGTGCTGATCTCGATGCCGCGCACCAGCGCGATCCCGGCCTCGGCGGCGGCGTCGGTCGCCTCGGCCCACCCGCTGGTGGTGTCGTGGTCGGTCAGGGCGAGGGCGTGCAGGCCCGCTGCCGCGGCCGCACGGACGAGATCGCCCGGCGACGCGGTGCCGTCGCTGACCCGGGAGTGGGTGTGCAGGTCGATCGTCACCGAAGAATGCTAGGGCCGGCGATTGTCTGACAACGAAGCAGCGACGGTGTCGCGATGCTCACCCCGAGAGGCGGGAATAGCGCGCTCCGGCGACGTCTCCGCCCGCCTCCGCTCACACCTCGGCGAGGACGACGACGCGATCGCCCGGCCCGATCTCGAGCGGCTCGCTCTTGGCCGGATTGACCACCACGCCGACCCGCGACCCGGCGTCGGCGAGGCCGGGCGAGGCGAAACCGAGCGCCGTCTCACCGCGGCGCGCCGCCGAGGCCACGACGGTGGCCCACGTGGTCTCGACGCCGGGGCGCACGTACCACTCGGCGGGGCGCAGGTAGATCTCGCTGCCGTCGGAGTCGAGCAGGTCGGCCAGCACGGGCTCGATCCGCGAGTCCTCGGAGAGCTGGGTGACGATGAGGCTGACGATCTCGCCGCTGACGACCACGTCGTCGACATCGGCGACCTGGGCGAGGGCGCGGTTGCGGTCGTCGATCATCTCGCTCACCACAGGTGTGCTGCTCGCGTTGAGCGCGAGGATGTCGCGCACGTGCAACAGGGTGATGAGCGTGGTGGCGTCGGCGGCCTCGGCGTCGAGGTGGTCGGCGTAGCAGACCACGAGCACCTGGTCGGCGTCCGGCGGCACGTGGGCGTCGAGCACCGCGCGCTGGGTGGTCTTGGCGCGCACCACGGTGACCTCGAGGTTCGACAGCTCGGGCCAGGTGGGCTCTCCGTAGGCGGTGAGCACGGTGAGGGTCGATCCCGGGGGTGCGTAGCGGTCGAGCTCGCTGACGATGACGGGGGCGCGGTCGTTCCACCCGATGAGGACGCCGTGGGTCGGGCGCTCCTCGATCTCGGGACGCTCGGCGAACACCGACTCGTCGACGACGACGCTCGTGCGCGGCGCCGAGGACAGGATCGAGTCGTCCTCGGCCACCACCACGAGGGCGCGATCACCCACGACCGTGTCGGCGGCCGGGTTGAGGCGGGCGTTCTCGCCGTCGACCAGACCGATCACGCTGACGCTCTCGAAGGCCTGCTGCGCCTCGGCGTAGGTGCTCCCCGCCATGCCGTGGTCGCTGAGGAAGTAGATCTCGTCGCCGTCGTAGTCGAAGAGCTCGCGGTACACCGCGGCGGCCCCCGACTGGCGCGAGGTCTGCACCACGAGCTTGGCCACCGTCTCGCGGATGTCGAGGAGCGAGGTGTGCGCGGCGCGGCGCTTGCCGATCAGGCGGGCGACCTCGAGATTGGTCGCGTCGCGCAGCTGGGCCACGACGCGCGGGCCCTCGCTGGCGTCGTCCTCGGAGCTGCGCAGCGCCAGGAGGGTCTTGACGACCTCGCGGTCGGGGTCGAAGGAGTCGTCGGTGGCGTCGCCGGGGTTGCCGGGCGAGAGCACGATCACCGAGCGCGCGGTCGAGGGGCTCACGAGCGCGAGGTCCGCGAGGTCGGTCGGGTGGCCCGAGCGGACGACGATGCGGGTGCCGCGCAGCTCGGGCACCTTGGCGCGGATCTCGTCCTCCATGTCGACCTTGTCGCCCGGCGCGAGCACCGCGACGATCGGCTTGCGGCGGCTCTCGTTGGCGATGGTGAGCTCGCTGATGACGGTGAAGATCGACTCCGACCACCCGAGGATGACCGTGTGGTCCTTCTCGAGGACGACCGAACGCCCGCGCCGCAGCTCGGCGATGCGGGCGTCGATGCCCGCGGCGATCACACCGATGAGCGCGCTGACGATGAACAGACCGACGATGGTGAGCACCAGCATGACGATGCGCAGGCCGAGCCCGGTGTCGGCGGCCACCGCGCCCGGGTCGAGCGCGTGCATGAGCGACTGCCAGGTGGCCTCACCGAAACCGACCTCGGGGTCGCGCAGGCTCGTGACGATGTCGAAGACCGCGAAGACGAGGACGACCACGACGGTGACCGCGAACAGCCACGCCACCAGCGCGGGCGTGCCGCGCGACATCGTGTTGTCGAAGCCGTAGCGGAGCCTCGCGCCCCACCCCACGCCGGTGCCCGCCTTCTGCGGGCTGCCGCCCTGCCGCTCGCCGATGCTCTGAGCGGTGCGGCGGCGCAGGGTCTGACCGGTGCGTCCCATCAAGTCCTCCTCGTCGTGACAACTGCTCGATGCTGGACCATTCGGCCGCGACGCGCTGCAGATTCACCGAACTCACAGGCAGCGCTCATCCGTCGTCCATCCGGTGCCGGCGGCGCGACGGGTGGGGTGGCGGCCGGGGAGCGGCGTGGCAGGCCCGCCCGGCTCAGCCGCGCACGAGCACCCGCTGCTGCGGGGCGAGGCGGGCGGAGGGCCCGGAGAGGGTGCGCAGGTGGATGTTCTGCAGCAAACCCACGGCGAGCATGCCGGCGAACATCGACGAACCGCCGTAGGACACGAACGGCAGCGGAACCCCGGTGACGGGCATGATCCCGAGGCACATGCCGATGTTCTGGAAGGCCTGGAAGCCGAACCAGCAGGCGATGCCGGCGGCGGCCATGCGGCCGAACACGTCGTCGCTGGCGGCCGCGATGCGCAGGGCCCGCCAGAGCACGACACCGAGCAGGGCGACGATGGCCGCGGCGCCGATGAGCCCGAGCTCCTCACCGGCCACGGTGAAGACGAAGTCGGTGTGCTGCTCGGGCACGAAGCCCGACTGGGTCTGCGAGCCCTGGAAGAGGCCCTGGCCGAACAGGCCGCCGTTGCCGACCGCGATGCGGGCCTGCTCGACGTTGTAGCCGGCTCCCCGGGGGTCGAGCGAGGGGTCGGTGAAGGCGAGGAACCGGTCGACCTGGTAGGCCTTGAGCACGCCGCCGGCCACGGCGAGCACCGCAGCCGAGACACCCGCCGCAGCGAGGCCGACCAGCCAGCGGCGGTGGGCGCCGCTGGCGGCGATCACCCCGAAGACGGTGGCGGTTAGCACGAGCATGGTGCCGAGGTCGGGTTGGGCGAGGATCAGCGCGGCCGGCACTCCCGCCACGGCGAGCATGAGGACGACGTCCGCACCGGCGACGCGGTCGCGCCAGCGTCCCTCGCTGCGCTCGGCCACCACCAGCGCCATGCCGACGACGACGGCGAACTTGGCCAGCTCGGAGGGCTGGAAGGAGGTGCCGCCGATCATCAACCAGGAGCGCGAGCCGTTGATTGTGGTGCCCATGACGAGCACGAGGACGAGTCCGCCCACGGCGGCGAGATAGCCCAGCGGCGCGAGGATGCGCACCCAGCGGTGATCGGTGACCACGACGAGCGCGAACAGCACGAGCCCGATGAGCACGTTGACGACCTGCTTGATCACGAAGGCGCGCGGATCGCCGCCGGTGAGGGCGTCGCGCTCGGCGGTGGCCGACCACACGAGCACACAGCCGAGCACCGAGAGCGCGAGCACGGCGGCGAGGAGCACGACATCCATGTCGCGCCAGTGCGGCAGCGGGATCCGACGCGAGGCGGTGGTGCGACGCGGGCGCTGGCCGGTGCGCTGGATCGGGCGCTGGACCGGGCGCTGGATCGGGCGCTGGGTGGCGGGCACGTCAGCCGTCCTTCCGTGCGGCGGCACGCGCCGAGGCGGTGCGCGCGGGCGGCATGATCGAACCGTCGTCCTCGAAGCGGGGCAGGGTGGCGGGTGGGCGGGTGCCGGGGATCGCCGCGGTGCGCGGCTCGACCTTGTCGCCCTGCACGCCGTAGAGGGCCTCCCAGATCTTGCGGACGCCCGCGCCGGTGGCGCCGGAGCCGGTGCCGCCCTGGGTCACCATCATCACGACCACGTAGTCCTTGGTGTAGGAGGCGACCCATCCGGTGGACTGCTTGCCGTAGACCTCGGCCGAGCCGGTCTTGGAGCGGATCGGCACGTCGGCGAGCGGGAAGCCGCCGAGCTTCCACGACATGGTGCCGCGGCTCGACACGCCCTGCAGCGCCTCGTCGAGGTAGGTGCGCACCCCCTTCGGGATGCGCACGGTGCGCTCCTTCTCGGGCTCGATCTCGCGGATCACCTGACCGGAGGGCGACACGATCGCCTTGCCGATCCGGGGCTTCCACAGCGTCCCGCCGTTGGAGAGTGCCGCGTAGGCGCGCGCGAGCTGCAGCGGCGTCACGATGGTGTCGCCCTGGCCGATGGCGAAGTTGGCGGCGTCGGGCAGGCGGTACTTCCAGCCCTCCACGCAGAACTCGCGGGCGAACTTGTAGACGAAGTCGGAGGTCTTCTTGGTCTGCGGCTTGTCGGCGATGTCGCAGTAGTACTTCTTCATCGACTCGTAGTACTCGCGCTTCCACGCACGATCGGCCACGCGACCGGCGGCCTCGCCCGGGAGGTCGACACCGGTGCGCTGGCCGAAGCCGAACTTCTTCGCCTGGGCCACGAGCGGGTCCTTGGCGCGGACGTCGTCGGGGTCGGCTCCGCCCTTCTGCCAGAAGTGCATGCCCACCTGGTAGAAGAAGGTGTTGCACGAGACCTCGAGGGCTCGGGCGAACCCGATCGGCCCGTAGCCGGCCGACTCGTGGTTGCGGAAGGCGCGGTTGCCGATCTGCACCGACGAGGCGCAGTTGAGCACGGTGTCGCGCGAGTAGCCGTGGGTGAGCGCGCCGACGGTCATGAACGGCTTCCACGTCGAGCCCGGGGCGAACTGACCCTGGAAGGAGCGCGCGAGCAGCGGGGTGCCGGCCTTCTCGGAGTAGAGGTGCTCCAGCTGCTTGTCGGTGATGCCGCCCACCCACACCGAGGGGTCGTACGTGGGTTCGCTGGCCATCGCGACGATGCGGCCCGTGCGCGCCTCCATCACGACGGCGGCGCCGGAGTCGGCCTCGTAGTTGCGCTTGGTCACCGGGTCGAAGGTGGCGCGCTGGGTGCGGATCATGTCGGCGAGCTGGCGCTCGACCACGCCCTGCACGCGGGCATCGATCGAGGTCACCAGCGTGTCGCCGGGCTGGGCCTTGAGGTCCGAGACGTCCTGGCGCACCCGCCCCTGGGAGTCGACGGCCACCTGCTGGTAGCCGGGCTGCCCGCGCAGCCACGCGTCGTACTCCTTCTCCACGCCGGCGCGACCCACCACGGAAGCGCCGTTGACGGAGGTGTCGCCGGAGTCCTCGGCGCGGTCGAGCTCCTCCTTGGTCACCGGGCTCAGGTAGCCGAGCAGGTGGGCGGCGTTGATGCCGAAGGGCGAGGGGTACTGCCGCAGGCTCTGGCGGTCGACCACCACACCCGGGAAGTCCTCGGGCTGTTCGAGCACCCGCAGCGCTCCGGCCTGCGGCACGTCCGTGGCCACGGGCACCGGCTGGAAGGGCGAGCCGTTCCAGCACTCCCCCGCCACCGCGCCGGGGTCGCCGCACAGCAGCAGCTTGCGCTCCAGCGCCTTCGGGCGCACTCCGATCGCGGCGCCCGTGCGCCGCAGCAGCTCGGCACGATCGGCCGGGGACATCCGCCCCAGCAGGGTGCGGTCCATCGACACCACCCACGTGAGGCGGTTGGTCACCAGGGGGCGGCCCATGGCGTCGACCACGAGCCCGCGCTGCGGTTGGACGACGATCTCGCGCACCGACTGCGATGCGGCCTGGCCCTGGTAGCGCTCGCCCGAGACCACCTGGAGGTAGTAGAGGCGGGCGCCGAGGGTGCCCAGCAGCGAGAACACCAGGGTCTGGATGACGATCAGCCGCAGGCGGCTGCGGTGCGAGGCGCCGGCGCTCATCCGACCCGCATCCAGCTGCGCTCGTCGTCCTGCGACCGGGGGCGCAGAGCCGCCTCGTCGCCGCGCGACCGCGGCCGACGGCGGGGCGCGCCCGGCACGAGCAGACGCGCGAGGAGCGGCACCACGACCAGGCCGGCCACGAGGTCCTGGACGACGGCGACGCCGACGGCGACCAGGAGGCCGCCCACCGAGGCGCCGGTGTCGTCGAGCAGCAGCCCGGTGAGCGCGAAGACCGACGTGCCCACGAAGGAGCCGCCGGCCAGGGCGGCGAGCAGCACCGGCAGGGGCACCCGGCGCGAGCCCTCGCCCGGCGCCGTGGCGCCGGCCCGGGACGAGACGCCGGCGTCGTCGTGGGCCAGGCGACCCACCACGTAGGCCACCGCCACCAGCGCCAGCGCCCAGCGGCCGGCCAGGTGGTCGGCCGGCGGGGCGAGGTCGAGCAGCAGGCCCGCGCCGAAGCCCACGAGCAGACCGGTGCGCGCGTCGACGAAGAGGGCGGTGGCCACGACCACCAGCAGCACGAGGTCGGGCACGACGTCGAAACCGCCGGCGCGCAGCGCGAAGGGCGGCAGCACCGTGACCTGCAGCAGCAGCGCCACCACCGCCGCGAGGACGACGACCGCGAGCCGTCGCGACGCGCCGGGCCTCATCGCAGGCTCCCGTCGGCCTCGATCACGCGGCCGGCGGTGCCGGAGGGCACGACCACGCTCACGAGGTCGAGGCGGCTCAGGTCGACCGCCGGCTCGATGACGGCGCGGTAGGACGTCTCGCGCACCGACTCGTAGACCTTCGTGACGCGACCGATCGGCACCCCGGACACGTAGGGCGCACCGCCCTCGCTGCCCCAGGTGACGACCTCCTGACCCACCTTCGGCACCACCGAGGCGTCGACCAGCTGCATCTGCAGCCGCTCTCCCGCGCCGAGGTCGCCGCGACCGGTCACGAAGCCCAGCTCGCTGTCGTCGGCGACCCGACCGCCGACGGCGGACTCGGCGTCCACGAGCAGCAGCACGGTGGCGGTCTGACGCGTCACCGAGGTGATGCGCCCGACGAGACCGGCGGGCGCGACGACGGTCATGTCGGGGTGCAGGCCGGCGTCGGACCCGGCGTCGATGGTGATCGTGCTCGAGAACCCGCGCGACCCGCCCACCGCGATGACGCGAGTGGGCAGCAGCGCGTAGCCGAGGTCGCCGGCCAGTCGGCGCAGCCCGGCGAGGTCGGCCAGGCGACGCCGGTCGTAGCCGGCCTTGTCGAGACGGGTGCGCAGGTCGGTGTTCTGCTGCTCGAGCGCGTCCACGCGCTCGCGCAGGTCGCCGTTGGTGCGCAGCGCGCCGGGCAGGCCCGCCACAGGTCCGGTGACCCGGGACGCGGCGGCCTCCACCGGGCCGAGGACGTCGCCCACGACCGTGCGCACCGGCTCGATCGGCGACGCCGCGCCGGCGTGGTCGAGGGCCATCAGCGCGCCGCACGCGAGGACGAGGGCGGCGACGAGCGAGGTGGAGGGACGGCCGCGGTCGTCGTCCACGGGGCGGCGGGCGGGGCGTCGGCGCGGGCCGCCGGGGGCGCGCAGCACCGACTCGGAGCGGGTGCGCGGCGCGGGCGCCGGGGGGCGGACGGGGCGGGTGTCGATAGCCATGGGGCGCCTTCTAGAACCGTCGCGGGTTGGTCACGAGCACCTGCTGGAGCGCCTCGAACTCCTCCACGCACCGTCCGGCGCCCATGGCCACCGACACCAGCGGGTCGTCGGCCACGTGCACGGGCATGCCGGTCTCGTGGCGGATGCGCTCGTCGAGGCCGCGCAGCAGGGCGCCGCCGCCGGTGAGCACGATGCCGCGGTCCATGATGTCGCCGGCCAGCTCGGGGGGCGTCTGGTCGAGGGTGACCCGGACGGCGTCCACGATGGCGTGCAGCGGCTCCTCGAGCGCCTGGCGGATCTCGGCGGCGCTGACCGTCACCGTGCGCGGCAGGCCGGAGACCATGTCGCGACCGCGGACGTCGCCCGCCGGCTCGTCGGGACGAGGGAACGCCGAGCCGAGGGCGATCTTGACCTCCTCGGCCGTGCGCTCGCCGAGCATCACGCCGTGCTCCTTCTTCATCCACGCCACGATCGCGGCGTCGAGGTCGTCGCCGGCGGTGCGGATCGAGAGCGAGGTGACGATGCCGCCGAGGGAGATCACGGCGACCTCGGTGGTGCCGCCGCCGACATCGACGACCATGTTGCCGGTGGGCTCGTGCACCGGCAGCCCCGCGCCGATCGCGGCAGCCATCGGCTCCTCCACCACGTAGACCCGGCGGGCGCCGGCCTGGTAGCCGGCCTCCTTGACCGCGCGCTGCTCGACAGGCGTGATCGAGCTCGGCACGCAGATGACCATGCGCGGCTTGGCGAAGTAGCGGCGCCGGTGCACGCGCGCGATGAACTCGCGCAGCATCTGCTCGGTGGCCTCGAAGTCGGCGATCACGCCGTCACGCAGCGGCCGCAGCGCGGTGATCGTGTCGGGGGTGCGGCCCAGCATCTGCTTGGCCTGGTGGCCGACGGCGATCACCTCGCCCGAGGCGTCGTCGATCGCGACCACGCTCGGCTCGTCGAGCAGCACGCCCCGACGGCGCACGTAGACCAGCGTGTTGGCGGTGCCGAGGTCGACCGCCATGTCGCGGCCGATGATGGAGTTCGCCCTCACGATCCCTCGCAGCACGTCTGAGGTCCACACCGGGACCCTCGCGCGCTTCGGGGAAGCCGGCGCCCCCGCGAGGGGACGTCGGGTGCGGGCGACGAGCGCGCGATCCGTCGTCCGACAGTGGCGAGCGTAGGGAAAGTCCGCCCCGCTCCCGTGCCGCCACGCCGGAGGCGGGTGGGGCCGGTGTGATTCGTGGGGTTGCTGGGGCTCGCTGCGGCGGGCGGGGATTCACCGGTTCACCGGTGAATCTCGTGCTGACCGACCGAAACTTCAGCCGACCAGCGCGAGTTTCATCAGTTGGCCGGTGAATCTGCCACCGACACCCCTGTGGACGACGGCCGCCCGGACGGCGGCGGAGGGCTCAGGCGAGGCCGGGGAACCAGAGCGCGATCTCGCGCTCGGCCGACTCGGGCGAGTCGGAACCGTGCACGAGGTTCTCGCGGTTCGACAGCGACAGGTCGCCGCGGATGGTGCCGGGGGCGGCCTTGCGGCCGTCGGTGGCGCCGTTGAGGGCGCGCACGACCTCGATCGCCTCGTCACCCTCGAGCACGAGCGCCACCAGGGGGCCGCTGGTGACGAAGTCGCGCAGCGGCGGGTAGAAGTCGCGCTCGACGTGCTCGGCGTAGTGGGCGTCGGCCTGCGCTGCGTCGATGTGGCGCTGCTCGAGCGCCACGATGCGCAGTCCCTTGGCCTCGAAACGGGCCAGCACCTGGCCGACGAGGCCGCGGCGGACGGCGTCGGGCTTGAGGAGGACGAGGGTGCGTTGGGTCACGAGGCGGACCCTAGGCCATCACCTCTCCCCCGTGGACGACGGGGCGCACCGCGGCCGGCCGGCGGGCGGATCAGCGCCGCTCGAGCGAGCGGGCGATGAGATCGTTGGCCGAGCGCTGGAAGCCGCGCACGATGGCCTCGAGGGTCAGGCGTCGCAGCGTGGAGAGCGTCGACTCGAACTGCTCGGCGTCGTCGCGGGAAAGGCGGGCGTCGCGGCGCCAGGGCCCGAGCACCTGCTCGCGGAAGATGACCGTCAGCTCACCGGCGAGCGCATCCATGTGGCGGGTGATCGCGTCGACGGCCTGGCGCACGCCGTCCACGGGGATGTCGAGACCGATCAGCTCCAGGGCGATGTCGAAGCCCGGCGCCGGCGTGAAGCGTGTGCGCCCCTGGTCGTCGACCGTGCGCTGCAGCAGGCCGAGGTCCTCCACGAGCCCGAGGTCGTCGTCGCTCAGGGCGCGCCCGACGTGCTGCTCGAGCTGGCGCCGGCTGATCGCGGTCGGCAGCTCCCCCGCCGTCCACGAGGTGAGCATGGCGCGTTGCACCGCGAGCTCGTCGAGGCCGGCGTCGTCGGGCAGGGAGCCGAGGTACTTCTCGATGGCCTGCAGCGTGAAGCCGTGCCCCTGCAGGGCGCGGATCATCTGGAGACGGGCCAGGTGGGTGTCGTCGTACCAGGCCATGCGACCGCGCCGAGCCGGCGGGGGCAGCAGGCCCAGGCTGGCGTAGTAGCGGGTCGTGCGGACGCTCAGACCGGCCGCGGCGGCCAGCTCGTCGACGGTGCGCAGGTCAGCGTCGTGCGCCTCGTCGGTGGTCATGACTGTCACAGTATCGCTGTCAGACCCGATCGGCGGCGACCCAGCCGATCGTCGGTCGCGGTCGGTGCAGGCGGGCCCGAGGGCTCAGGTGGCGTGGAGCTCGGCCTCGAGAGCAGGGGCGAGATCACCGCGGCCGGTCGCCACGACGTCGTCCAGGCCGAGCCATCGCGCGAGTCGCCACAGCTCCACCGCCAGCTCGGACGCCGTGTGGTCCGGCGCCCCGGGTTCGCCCCACACAGCCTGCACGAGCAGTCGCCGTGCGGCCCGATCGGCCTTGAGGTCGACGCGGGCGACGAGCTCGTCGCCGAGCAGGAAGGGCAGCACGTAGTAGCCGTGCACCCGCTGCGGCGCGGGCACGTAGATCTCGATGCGGTAGCGCATGCCGAACAGCGCCTCCGTACGCGCGCGCTGCCACACCACCGGGTCGAACGGGCTCAGCACGGCCCGCGCCTCCAGCCGCCGCGGCAGGCGGGCGTCGCGATGCAGGTAGGCGGTCGTCGTCCACCCCTCGACCGCCACCGGCTCGAGCTCGCCCTGCTCGACCAGCCGACCGATCGCCGCCTTCGCCTCGCCCACCTTCAGCCGGTGGTAGTCGGCGAGGCAGGCGGCCGTGGCCACGCCGTGCGAGCGCGCCGCGCGGCGCACGAGCTCGTCGTGGGCGTCGGGCTCGCTCAGGTCGGGGGCGGCGAGGACGGCGGGTGGCAGCACCCGCTCCGGCAGGTCGTAGCGCACCTCGAAGCTGGAGGTGCGCCCGGCGATCGCGACGTCGCCGGTGGTGAAGAGGTAGTCGAGCAGCCGGCGCGTGCGCGACCAGTTCCAGCCCCAGTGGTCGCGCGTGCGGGCGAAGCCGTCGTCGAGCTCGCGCGCGGTGCTGGCGCCCCGCTGGGCGATCGCACGCAGCAGCTGCGCCTCGGCGGCGGCGTCCTCGGGGACGACGGACCACTTGCCGCGCCGCGCCCGGTAGTGGGCGCGCCGGTGGGCCATCGCGGGCCAGAGGTCGACCGGCATGAACGCCTGCACGTGCGCCCAGTACTCGACCAGCCGACGCTGATCACGTCCGGAGGCCGCCCGGTGCAGGAGGTCGACGTCGTACCCGCCCATGCGCGAGTAGAGCGGCAGGTAGTGGGCGCGCTGCAGCACGTTGACGCTGTCGACCTGCAGGACCTGCACCCGCTCGACGACGCGACCGAGCGTGCGCATCGTCGCCGTGGCGTGCGGGCGGTCGGCGAAGCCCTGCGCCGCGAGCGCCACGCGGCGCGCCTGGGACCGCGAGAGGCTCTGCGTCGTCACCACGCCCCCAACCTAGGACGACGCGCCGACACCGCAATCTCGACGGGTCACCAGCGCTCCCTCGACGCACCAGATCCGCCCCCTCGACGCACCAGATCCGCCCCCTCGACAGCGACCGGCGACACGCTCGCGCGAATGAACAGCGCGGCAGCGTGGCGCCCGCGCCGCAGGCGCGTCGATCCAGAGCTGGCCCGAAGGGTCGGCGAGGGTTCGACAGGCGACACGCTCGCGCGGATTAATCAGTCGAGCTCGACGAGCTTGGCGCGCACCGCGTACATCACGGCCTCCATGCGCGAGTGCAGCTGGAGCTTCTCGAGGATGTTGCGCACGTGGTTCTTCACGGTGTTCTCGCTGATGGCGAGGTGGCCGGCGACATCGCGGTTGGAGAGGCCGCGGGCGACCAGGCGCAGCACCTCGAGCTCGCGCTCGGTGAGCTTGAGGGCCGGGCCGGGGGTGCGCTCGGGGCGCGACATGGTCTTGAACTCGTCGATGAGCTTGGCGGCCATCGAGGGGCTGATGAGCGACTGACCGTCGGCGACGACGCGGATGCCCTGGGCGACCTCCTCGATGGAGGAGTCCTTCAGCAGGTAGCCGGAGGCACCGCTCTTGACGGCCTCGTACAGGTCGGCCTCGTCGTCGCTCATCGTGAGCATGATGATCTTGGCGGTCGGCACCTGCTCCTTGATGGCCACGCAGGCCTCGATGCCCGACTTCTTGGGCATCCTCACGTCGAGCAGGACGACGTCGGGCGCGGTGGCGGCGACCAGGCTGACACCCTCGGCGCCGTCGCCGGCCTCGCCGATGACCTCGATGCCGTCCTCGATGCCCAGGAGCATGGTGAGACCACGTCGGAACAGCTCCTGGTCGTCGACGACGACCACGCGCACGGGCTCCCCCATGTTTGATCCCTCCCCGGTGCCGGGTGTTGCGGGCACGTCTCCCGCCCCGCGCGAATCATGACAGATCCGCAGCCTCGAGCGGGGTGAGGCGCGACCCGCGGAACGCCGCCGGTGCGCGGACCGCCCCGACCCGGGGCGGTCCGCGCCGCGCGTCAGCCCTGCGCGCCGTCGACGTCGAGGGAGATGACGCCGTAGTCGTAGCCGCGTCGGCGGTAGACGACGGCCGGCCGCTCGCTCTCCTTGTCGACGAACAGGTAGAAGTCGTGGCCGACGAGCTCCATCTCGTAGAGGGCCTGGTCGAGGGTCATGGGGCTGGCGGGGTGGGTCTTCTCGCGGACGACGAGGGGCCCGTCGCCGGTGACGGTGATCGGGCCGACCTGCCGCTCGACGGCGACGTCGTCGACCAGCGCGCCCACGACGTCGTCCGGCAGCGTGGCGGCGCCGTCGGTGGGCACGCCGGCGAGGGCACGGCCCACGGAGACCGGGGCGCGCCGGCCGCGGTGCACGCGGCGACGGTCGGCGGCCTTGCGCATCTGCGCGGCCATCTTGTCGAGGGCGAGGTCGAGCGCTCCCATCTTGTCGTCAGCCGCGGCCTCGGCACGGATCACCGGCCCCTTGGAGTAGGCGGTGAGCTCGACGTGCACGCCCTGGTCGTGCTGGCGCGGATTGGCCTCGCAATCGACCTCGACGTGGACCCGCATGATGCGGTGGTCGTGCTTCTCGAGCCGGGCGAGCTTCTCGGCGGCGTGCGCTCGGAACCGGTCCGAGATCTCGCAGTGCCGTCCGGTGACCACAACGTCCATCAGTTACCTCCAGAGGTAGTCGGGTGTGATGGGTTCCTCCCGCCACGGGGGGCGGGACGTCGGTGCGCCGGCCGGCTTCAGGACCGGCGCGAGAATCGGGTGGGTCCGGGTGTCTCGAGACGGCGCTGACGCGCCTCCTCCACGTCCAGGAGCAGCCGGCACGCCAGCTCTACGACCGGAAGGTCCGCAGGCCGCCAGCGGCGAGGTACCGAAGCGAACACCAACCGCGCGCGCGGCAGCGTGTCGCCCGCGCCGAAGGCGCGTCGATCGTGAGCCTGGGCGCGAAGCGTCCGGTGAAGGATCGACTGGCGACACGCTCGCGCAGATTAAGGACAGCGGAGCCCGCCCGGCCGACCTGGTCTTCGTCCCCACACCCGCCTGCTGAGGCTCTCGCAGCTTGCTGCCACTACTGACCTTCTCCCGGGCTCGTCGACATCTGGACGACGGACCGAGGCAGGACTGACGACTAAGCCGCACCGTGATCACCGGCTCGGGAGCCGGCTTACGTGGACCGTTTCGCCTGCGACTGGCATCGGCTTGCCGCGCCCGGTCGGGCTCGCACCCTCGCGGGGCGACGCAACCACGGACCCGGACGGACTCCATGACCAGACGTTAGTGCGTCGTCCGACGCGACGAAAGGGGCGTGCGGCGTGTCAGGACCGTTCGGGACGTTCGGCCTCCGGGCGGGACCGGCGCGGGGTGGCGGCGAGCGCGGCGAGCCCGTGGACGACGATGCCGCCGGCCACCAGGCGCCGGTGGGCCTCGGCGAGCGTGGCGCCGGTGGTGACGACGTCGTCGCACACGATGACCCGGGCGCGCCGGTGGCGGCGGGTGAGGGCGCGCAGGCGAGCGGCGTCGACGGCCATGGCGTGCTCGAGGTTGCGGGCACGTCCGGCGGCGTCGAGGTCGGCCTGGTCGAGGACGCCGGGGCGCAGGCGCAGCAGCGGGACGGCGCGGGTGGGGCGGCCAGCGCGGGTGAGCTCGCGCGCCGCGCGCAGGGCGAGGGCGGCCGTGGGGTCGTGGCCTCGCTCGCGCACGCTGGCCGCGCGCGAGGGCACCGGCACCAGCAGGGTCGGGGCGTCGTCCACGCGCGCGGGCGGGGAGGGCAGGTGGGCCGCGACGGCTCGGGCGAGCAGCAGGCCGAGCGGGGCCGTGAGGGCGAGCACGCGGCGTTCCTTGTGGGCGATCACGAGGCTCTGCAACGCCCCGTCGTACCGTCCGGATGCCAGCACCGCGGGGGCCTCGGGCGGCCAGTGCGGCGGGGTGGCGTCCACGACCTCCGACGCCGCGGCGAGGTCCGCGAGCAGCCCCTCCCGGCAGCCGGTGCACAGGGGGCGGCCCGGCCGCGCGCAGGCGACGCAGGAGGCGCCCAGGACGAGGTCGAGGAAGGCGTCGATCACGCTGCTCGGGGGCTCGTCGGCCGAGGGGCGCGCGCGGGATCGGGGCACGCGATCAGCCCACCAGGAGCGGCGGACGCGGACAAGGAGCTCCGCGGCGGCTGTGGACAGCCTCGCTCCGAGGACGTGTGCGGAGGCGGGTCGCGCCGTCAGCCCGCGTAGTCGAGGTCGGTGAGCCGTACGCCGGTGGGCACGGCCTCCTGGCGGGCGACATCGGCGTACTGCTCGGCGTAGACGGCGAGCACGGGGGTGCCCGCCCCCGGGGCGGCGGCCACCCCGAGCGCGGCGCCCGAGATCACGGTGGAGGGCAGCGGCTCGCCGAGCGCGGCACCATCGGCGGAGACCGCTTCGACCCGGTAGAGCCGGCCCGGCGTGGTCGGACGCAGCAGCACCAGGCGCACGGGCGAGCTCCACGCGAGGTCGGTGACGAGGCTGCCGGCGCCCTCACCGGAGCGCACGACGACCGGGTCGCGCACCTGCCGGACCCGGCCGCGCTCGTCGAGCACGACCCGGGCGCCGACCACCGCGTCGCCGTCGGCGGTGGCGACGACGGCCACCAGACGGGTGCCGTCGCGCGAGACGAGCAGCCGCCGCACCGTGCGGCCGGTGACGCCCGGCACCTCGACGACGCGGGTGCCGCTGCGACCCACGACGCGGACGACGGCGCCGCCCGCGGTCTGCTCGAGCAGCCACAGTCGCCCGGCGACGTCGTAGGTGGGCCGCAGGTAGCGACCGCCGCTGAGCACCGTGCGCGGGCCGCTGCCGGCCGGGCGGGCGGTGACCGAGGCGACGCGCACCCGTCGTCCACCGGCGTCGACGACGGCGGCCTGCTGGCCGTCGGGGCGCACCGCGACGCTGACGACGCCGCTGCCGGCAGCGCCGAAGGGCCCGCCCGCGGGCTCGATGGTGGCGTCCTCGCTGAGGGCGTCGGTGACCAGGCGCCCCTGGCTGATGCCGAAGAGGGCGTCCGTGGTCGCCTCGCCGGAGGGGTCGTAGGCGTCGGCACCCGAGACCGGGTACTGCAGGGAGGCACCGGGTGCGTTGACGGGGCGACCGGCGATGGTGACGCGCAGGGCCCGCACGCCGGAGACCTGCCGCAGCGTCCAGGCCAGCTGCGCGAGCATCGGCGCGACGTCGTCGTCGTTGAGCAGCGAGGGGGCGCCGCCGAGGGCGACGTCGGCGACCCCGTCGTCCACCGTGACGCTGAGGCCGACGCTGAGGCCCGCAGGCAGGGCCGTGCGCACCACTCCGCGAGCGCGCGGGGGCGGACCGGCCAGCAGACCCGCGACGAGGTTCGTGGCCAGCTGCTCGCCGGCGGGCAGGAAGACCGGCTCGGGCACGAGCAGGCTGCGCGTGGGATCGAGGTAGAAGAGCGACACCTGCTGGAATCGCTGGCGGAACCACGACGACGGCACCACGAGGGCGTCGGGCGGGTCGATGATGCGGTACTGACCGTTCTCGATGGTCAGCCGCATGCGCAGGCTGCTGCGCTCCGCCGACAGGGCCCCTCGCCAGGCGCCGGCGTCGTCGAGCAGCTGCGCGCCGTCGAGGTCGACCTGGACGGCGCTGGCCGCCGTGCGGATCGAGGCGACGTCGTCGTAGACGATGGTGGACTCCTCGGGGCGCCAGCGCTCGGAGGTGCTCGCGGTGAGGTACTCCCGGGCGGTGGCGGTGGCGATGGGCCAGGCCGTCATCGCATCCAGGAACCCGGAGACGACCTCGCCCGGCTCCGCGCCGTCGGCCGGGGGTCGGGGCGCGATGTCGCTGGCGCGGCGCACGTCGGAGGCGCCCGCGCCGTCGCTGCGCACGATCGGCCCCTCGGTGGGCAGCGCCGCGCAGCCGGTGAGCAGCAGCCCCAGCCCGACGAGCAGGACGACGACACGCCGCGTGGACGCCGACATCAGCGCACCTCCTCCGGCGCGATCGCGAGGGGGACGTCGACGGCGGCCGCCGCGTCGCCGAGCCGTGCGGCCGCATCGATGGCCACGACGTCCTCGGGCACGAGCGAGAGCGGGCTGTGCCGCAGCGGGCGGCCGGCGCGGCGCGGCAGGGTGAGACGGAACTGGGCGCCCTGGCCGGTGCGGCCCCAGGCCTGCAGCCAGCCGCCGTGGAGGTGGGCGTCCTCCTGCGCGATGGCGAGACCGAGGCCGGTGCCGCCGCTGGTGCGGGCGCGGGCGGGATCAGAACGCCAGAAGCGGTTGAAGACCATCGCCGCCTCACCGGGGGCGAGGCCGACACCGTGGTCGCGCACGATGAGCGCGACCGCCTCGTCGTCCACGGCCAGGCGCACGAGCACCTGCTCGTCGGGGTCGTCGGCCGCGGCGTGGTCGATGGCGTTGGTGACGAGGTTGCGCACGATGCGCTCGACGCGGCGGGCGTCGACCTCGGCGCTGACGACGGCCGGCGGATGGTCGATGGCGACCCGGACCCCCCGCCGCTCGGCGAGCGGGCGGGCGGCGTCCACGACTCGGCGCACGAGCACGACGAGATCGACCTCGTCGGTGCTCAGCACCGCAGCGCCGGCGTCGAAGCGGCTGATCTCGAGCAGGTCGACGAGCAGGCTCTCGAAGCGGTCGAGCTCGTTCTGCAGGATCTCGGCCGAGCGGGCCGTGGTGGGGTCGAAGGAGGTGCGCGCGTCGTGGATGAGGTCGGAGGCCATGCGCACCGTGGTGAGCGGCGTGCGGAGCTCGTGGGAGACGTCGGAGACGAAACGGCGCTGCACCCAGCTGAGCTCCTCGAGCTGGCGGATCTGGCGCTGGAGGTTGGTGGCCATCTGGTTGAAGGAGTAGGCCAAGCGCGCGAGGTCGTCCTCGCCGGTGACCTGCAGGCGCTCCTGCAGGCGACCGGCCGCCAGGCGTTCGGCCACGCGCCGGGCCAGGCGGATCGGCGTGACCACCTGCCGGGTGACCAGGTAGGTGAGACCGGCCACCAGCGCGAGCAGCAGTCCTCCGGCGGTGATCAGCGCTCGGGTCAGCAGGCCGAGCGTCTCCTGCTCCTCGGTGAGGGGGAAGAGGAAGTAAAGCGTGTAGGTGCGCCCGTCGGCCGGTAGCCGCACCTGCGAGCCGACCACCAGTCCCGGCACCGAGGTGCGCCCGGTGCGCGGGTCGTCGGTGACGATGCGGGTGTAGGTCCACGACGTGCCGCGGTTGGGGCTGTCGAAGTAGGCCTCCAGGGCTGCCGGCAGGCTGCGCAGGTCGAGGCCGCTGGAGTACTCCGCCCCGCCGTCGGCCACCGGGAGGTCCTGCCCCTCGGGGCCGGCGAGGACGACGCTGTAGCCGCGGCTCGCGCCGCGCTCGATGATCGGGTCGACCAGGTCGCGCTGCTGACGCCCCGCGTTGGCCTGGGCGCCCGGGGCAGCCGCCAGGCGCTCGCGCGCATCGGCGACCTCGGCCCGCACCTCACCCAGCACCACCTCGACGCGGTGGTCGAGCAGCCCCTGCCGGGTCTGGTGGAGCAGGAACGCACCGACGACGCCGACCACGATCGCCGACAGCGCCACGGTGCTGACCACGACGCGCAGCAGGATCGAGCGCCGCCACCAGCCCAGCCGCGGGCGCAGCAGGGCCACCGCCGCGGCTGCCCTGCGGCGGAGCACCTGCGAGCGTGGACGGAGGGCGCGCGGGCCGTCCGGACGGGGCGTGCGAGCCACGGCCTAGGCCGAGCCCGCCTTGTAGCCGACACCGCGCACGGTGAGCACGATCTCCGGGTGCTCCGGATCGTGCTCGATCTTCGAGCGCAGGCGCTGCACGTGCACGTTCACCAGGCGGGTGTCGGCGGCGTGGTGGTAGCCCCAGACCTCCTCCAGCAGCGCCTGGCGGGTGAAGACCTGCCCCGGACGACGCGCCAGGCACAGCAGCAGGTCGAACTCCAGCGGCGTCAGGGCGATCTCCTCCCCCGCCCGGGTGACCGCGTGGCCGGCGACGTCGATCTCGACGTCGCGCACCACGATCGACTCGGTCGGCGCGGCGTCCGCTCGGCGCACCCGCGCCCGGATGCGGGCGATGAGCTCCTTGGGCTTGAAGGGCTTGGTGACGTAGTCGTCGGCCCCCGACTCCAGCCCCACGACGACGTCGACCGTGTCGCCCTTCGCGGTGAGCATCACGATCGGCACGCCCGACTCGTTGCGGATCTCGCGGCACACGTCCATGCCGTCCTTGCCCGGGAGCATCACGTCGAGCAGGACGACGTCGGGCCGGTAGTCGCGGAACGCCGCGAGCGCCTCGTCGCCGCGCCCGCATACGCGGCTCTCGAACCCCTCCTGCCCCAGCACGATGCCGAGCATCTCGGCGAGCGGCGCGTCGTCGTCCCCGACCAGCACCCGGCCCCGCGTCGGGACCGGCGGCGCGCCGGGGATGGATGTCATGTCCACCATCCTAGGAGCCCCGCCCCGCCCCGCCGCTCGCTGCGGCAGGTCGCGGGGTGGACGGCGGGTTGCGGCGCGGGGGTCGGGGGTTGCGGTTTGGCGCCAACCCGCAACATTTCCGGGCAGTTGGTTGCAGTTTCCCACCAATCGGCGCCGACCCGGCTGCCTCTCCCCGCCCGGAGGACCCCCGAGAACGAGCCAGGCCCGCCAGCCACCAGACAACGTCTGGCAGCCAGCGGGCCCGGCACCGCACCTAGGTCGACTGCGAGCGCGGCAGCGTGATGCCCTGCGGCGAAGCCGCGTCGGGCGACACGCTCGCGCCCATCGACTCAGTAGCGGTAGTGCTCCGGCTTGAACGGGCCCTCCACGGCGACGCCGATGTACTCGGCCTGCTCCTTGGTGAGCTCGGTCAGCTCGACGCCGAGGGCGTCGAGGTGGAGGCGGGCGACCTCCTCGTCGAGGTGCTTGGGCAGCACGTAGACGCCGATCGGGTACTCGTCGGTCTTGGTGAAGATCTCGATCTGGGCCAGGGTCTGGTTGGTGAACGAGTTCGACATGACGAACGAGGGGTGACCGGTGGCGTTGCCCAGGTTGAGCAGGCGCCCCTCGGACAGCACGATGATCTTCTTGCCGTCGGGGAAGATCCACTGGTGCACCTGCGGCTTGATCTCGTCCTTGACGATGCCGGGGATGCGCGAGAGACCGGCCATGTCGATCTCGTTGTCGAAGTGGCCGATGTTGCCGACGATCGCCTGGTGCTTCATGCGCTCGAAGTGCTCGACCTTGATGATGTCGAAGTTGCCGGTGGTGGTGATGAAGATGTCGGCGAAGTCGACGACCGACTCGAGGCGCTTGACCTCGTAGCCGTCCATCGCGGCCTGGAGGGCGCAGATGGGGTCGATCTCGGTGACGATCACGCGCGCACCCTGGCCGCGCAGCGACTCGGCGGAGCCCTTGCCCACGTCGCCGTAGCCGCAGACGACGGCGACCTTGCCGCTCATCATCACGTCGGTGGCGCGGTTGATGCCGTCGATCAGCGAGTGGCGGCAGCCGTACTTGTTGTCGAACTTCGACTTGGTCACCGAGTCGTTGACGTTGATCGCCGGGAAGAGCAGCGTGCCCTCGTTGAAGCGCTCCACGAGGCGGTGCACGCCGGTGGTGGTCTCCTCGGTGACGCCCTTGATGTCGGCGGCGATGCGGGTCCAGTAGGTGGGGTCGTTCGCGAGCGAACGGGCCAGGACGCGCAGCACCTCCTTGTACTCCTCGTTGTCGGTGGAGTCGAGCGGCGGCACGACGCCGGCCTTCTCGAACTCGACACCCTTGTGCACGAGCAAGGTGATGTCGCCGCCGTCGTCGAGCAGCATGTTCGGGCCGATGGGCTGGCCGCTCTCGTCGGTGAAGGTGAAGACCTTCTCAGCCTCGTCCCAGTACTCGGCGAGGGTCTCGCCCTTCCAGGCGAAGACGGGGGTGCCCTGCGGGTTCTCCGGGGTGCCGTCGCGGCCCACGACGACCGCCGCGGCGGCGTGGTCCTGGGTCGAGAAGATGTTGCAGGTGGCCCAGCGGACGTCGGCACCGAGGTCGACCAGGGTCTCGATCAGCACGGCGGTCTGGATCGTCATGTGCAGCGAGCCCGCGATGCGGGCGCCGGCGAGCGGCTTGTCGGCGCCGTAGCGCTCACGCATCGCCATCAGGCCGGGCATCTCGTGCTCGGCGAGCTCGATCTCCTTGCGGCCGAACGTGGCCAGGCTCAGGTCAGCAACCTTGTAGTCCATGAAAATGATCCTCGAGTTTCGAGTGTCGTCGTCCTGCGGCGCATCTGCGCATCGTCGGGATCTCCCGCGCATGACCACCCCAGGGTACTAGCGACCTGCGTGCCCGGGGAATCATCACCCGAACACATCGGGACCGATTCCCGGCACGCGTCGTCGTCGTCCGCGCGGGGCCTCGATGCGCCTCAGTGCGTGGACGACGCGCCGCCGCGCAGCCGCTGCACACCGAGGACGACGGCGAGCACCACCGTGCCGACGAGAAGGCCGACCACCGCCGAGAGGGCGGTGTTGGTGAGCCAGGCGAGGGTGCCGCTGACGGCGCCGCCGGCAGCCTCGACCGCGTGCTCGACCTCGTGCTCGAGGTGGTGGACGAGGTCGTAGGGACCGTCCCACCAGTGGGCCTCGTGGAGGTTGACCACGAGGATGTGGCCGCCGACCCAGAGCATCGCGACCGTGCCGATGAGCGCGATGGCGGCCAGCAGGCGCGGCATCGCCGCCACGAGCCCGCGGCCCACCCGCTGGGCCAGCGCGGATGAGCGCTGGGCAAGGGCGAGCCCCGCGTCGTCCATCTTCACGATGAGGGCGACCACGCCGTACACCGCGATGGTGATGGCGATGGCCACCACGACCAGGATGGCCAGGCGCGCGACGAACGACTCCTCGGCCACCTCGTCGAGGGCGATCACCATGATCTCGGCCGAGAGGATGAGGTCGGTGCGGATCGCACCGGCCACGAGCGCCTTCTCGGCCTCGGGGCCGTTGTCGGCAGCGGGACCGTCGTGGCCCCCGTGGTCGAGCCAGCGACCCCACACCTTGTGCGCGCCCTCGTAGGCGAGGAAACCACCGCCGGCGAGCAGGATGATCGGCAGCAGGCCAGGGAGGAACTGGCTGAGCAGCAACGCCGCGGGCAGGATCAGCAGCAGCTTGTTGCGCAGGGAGCCGACGGCGATCTTCTTGACGATCGGCAGCTCACGTTCGGCGGCGACTCCGTGCACGTACTGCGGCGTCACCGCGGTGTCGTCGACGACCACACCGGCGGCCTTGGTGGTCGCGCGACCGGCGGCAGCGCCGACGTCGTCGATCGAGGCGGCGGCCAGCTTCGCGATCGCGGCCACGTCGTCCAGGAGGCCGAAGAGACCCGCGCTCATCGGGCTGCTCCGCGGTGGAGGTCGGGTCGGCCGGCGGTCGCACGCATGGCGCGAAGGCTACCGGCAGCTAGCCCGATACCGCTCCGCTGCTCGGCGCGGGGGCCTCCCCCTTGCCCGGCTCGCCGACACCGCCGGTGGTGGCCTCCTCCACCGCGGCGATCCCAGCGGCGACGTCGCCGCCGCCCGCCTCGTGCTCCGACACCACGACGGCCACCTGGACGGCGTCGCCCACGGCCTCCTCGGCGGTGGCGAAGGGGTCGACCACGGGCTCGAGCGGACGCCGCACGGGCGTGCACGCCAGCACGAGCGCGATCGCCACCCCGAGGACGACGGCCGCCGCCGTGCCGAGCAGCGGCCGGGGCTCCACCCAATCGCCGAACCCGGCGTAGTCCAGGCCCTTCACCGCGAACCCGTGCACGAGGTAGACGACCATCGTGGCCGCACCCATGCGCGAGAACCAGCCGCCGCGACGCGAGATGAGGGCGAGCCAGGCGGCGGTGCCCACCAACCCGACCACCAGCACGGCGACCCGGGTGAGCAGGAACGTGCCCGTGGCGTCGTCCAGGAGCTCGATGGGGCGCTGGTAGAGGTAGCCGCGGGCGGCCCAGCGGTCGAGGTTGAGCCCGAGCACCACGATGACGGCGACCGCGCCGAGGGCCAGCCCGGTCTGCAGGCGCCCGCGCACCAGCTGCAGCCGCTGCGGCGTGATGTTCAGTCCGATGACGAAGAAGGGCAGGAAGCCGGAGAGGCGCGGCAGGTCGAGGTAGCGGGTCCAGTCGCCGGTGAGGAAGCTGCCGGCCATCGCGATGGCGACGGCCAGGCCGATGCCGACCAGCGGCGGGAGCGAGCGGAAGAGCGGCGTGAGCAGGCGCCAGGCCACCACGGCCAGCAGGTACCAGACGGGGAAGTGCGGGTCGATCCAGAGGTCACGCAGCTTCTCGCCGCCCACCACGGTGCGGAACCAGGCCAGTGCACCCTCGAAGAACAGGTAGGGCACCAGCAGCGTCGAGAACAGCTGCCACATGCGTCGGCGGGTGAAGGCGAAGTTGCGCGAGAGGTAGCCGGTGATGAGGACGAAGGCCGGCATGTGCCACAGGTAGACGACGTCGTAGAGCTTGCCGCCGGGGCCGTCGGCCGGGAGGTAGGCGAGCAGGTGCCCCACCACCACGAGGGTGACCAGGCCCATCTTGGCGTTGTCGAGCCAGGGATCTCGCGACGGCATCGCCGGGCAGTACCCCGCCGATCCCGCGGCACACGGTGAAGGCGCCCCTGCCGCGGCGCCCGTCGTTTACCTGCGCGCACCATCCCTGCCACCTCGGCGGGGACAGCTCGAGGATCAGTCGGGGACGAGGCCGAGGCGGAGGTACTCGGCGGCGTAGGTGCCGCGCAGGAGCAGCGAGGCGTAGCGGGCGACGTCGCCGCGGGCCTCGGTGGCCACGTGCTCGACGCGCACGTCGCGGGCGGCTGCGGCGTCCTCGAGGCGGCGACGATCGGCGTGGGCGAGGTCGTCGTCCACGCCGTCGTCGAGCAGCACCAGCACCGGACGACGATCGCCCGACTCCTCCTCGAAGGGGTCGGCGAAGACGTTGCGGGGGCGGGCGGCCTCGAGCACGGGCAGCAGGTGCTCGGCGTCGCCGGCGAGCGCGGCGCGTCCGGAGGTGCGCCGGATCGACTCGGCGATGCGGCGCGCCGCGCGGGCCGAGAGCACCGAGCCGCCCCACACGAGCGGGTTGGCGTCGGCCAGCGAGATCGCGAGCATCTTGGCCGGGTTGATGGAGATGTCGCGCAGGGGCGAGCAGGCGATCGCGACGTCGTCGAGCGCCTGCGCCACCGCCTCAGGGTCGGCGGCCGGGCCGAGCTGGACGCGGTGCAGGAACGACAGCATCGCCACCGCGACGGCGAGCTGGTCGCCGGTGCCGGTGGGCAGGATCGTCGTCCACCGGCCGCCGGCGTGCTCGGCGACGAGCGAGTTCGGGGGCGCTGCCACCACGAGCTGGCAGCCGCGCCGGGCGGCCTCGGCCACGGCGGAGGCGGTGCCGGGGTCGCCGCCGTCGGGTGCGAGGACGACGACGAGGTCCAGCGACCCGGCCCATCCGGGCAAGGCCGGCGAGGGCCAGGCCACGAACGGCACCGGGCACACGGGCTCGAGCACCGCGCGCAGCAGTCGGGAGTCGGGTCCGGCGGCGATCACCGCGCGGGCGCGGGCGTCGGCCGCGCGGGCCACCGCCTCGTCGACGGCCTCGGCGGCGGCATCGACCTCGCGGCGGACGCGGGAGCCCCCCTCGGCCAGGGTGCGCAGCCGCAGGTCGGCCGACCCGAGGGCCACCTGGTCGTCGAGACGGGACTCGTCGAACCACACCATGGAGGGACTCCTGCTCAGTCGCTGCTGCGGGCCTCGTCGACGAGCAGCACGGGGATGCCGTCGCGCACGGGGTAGGCCAGGCGGCAGGTGCCGCAGACCAGCTCGGACTCCGCGCCGCGCGGGGTGAGCGCGAGCTCGCCGTGATCGGCGGGGCACACGATGATCGCGAGCAGCTCGGGAGCGATCTGGCGGCTGCTCATCGGGCACCGCCGCGGATGATCGCGAGGACCTCGTCGCGCACGCGGGTCATGGTCTGCTCATCCTTCCCTTCGGCGTTGAGGCGCAGCAGCGGCTCGGTGTTCGAGGCCCGCACGTTGAACGCCCAGTCGGCGTGGCTGACGCTGAGCCCGTCGAGCCGGTCGATGCTCACGCCCTCGGCTCCACCGTAGGTGTCCTCGATCGCGGCCAGCACGGCGCCCTGGTCCTCGACGGTCGAGTTGATCTCGCCGCTGAGGGGATAGCGCTCGTACTCGGCGAGCAGCGACGACAGCGGGGCGTCGGTCTCGGCCAGCGCCGCGAGCGCGTGCAGCGCGGCCAGCATGCCGGAGTCGGCGCGCCAGAAGTCGCGGAAGTAGAAGTGGCCGCTGTGCTCGCCGCCGAAGATCGCGCCGGTCTCGGCCATCGTGGCCTTGATGAACGAGTGGCCCACCCGGGTGCGCACCGGGGTGCCGCCCAGCTCGGTGACGATCTCGGGCACCGCGCGGGAGGTGATGAGGTTGTGGATCACCGTCGAGCCCGGCTCCTTGGCCAGCTCGCGCGCGGCGATCAGCGCCGTCAGCGTGGACGGCGACACGAGCTCGCCGCGCTCGTCGACGAGGAAGCAGCGGTCGGCGTCGCCGTCCAAGGCCAGGCCGATGTCGGCGCCCTCGGCGAGCACGCGCGCCTGCAGGTCGCGCAGGTTCTCGGGCTCGATCGGGTTGGCCTCGTGGTTCGGGAAGGTGCCGTCGAGCTCGAAGTACATCGGCACCAGCTCGACCTGGTCGGCCAGGCGCTCGAACACGGCCGGAGCCGTGTGGCCGGCCATGCCGTTGCCGGCGTCCACGACGACCTTGAGGCGGCGACCCGTCACCGGCGCCAGGGCCAGCAGGTGCGCGGCGTAGGCCTGGAGGACGTCGTGGGAGGTGATGGAGCCGGTGCGCGCAGCCACGGGCAGGGGACCGCCGGCGGCCACGCGGTCGCGGATCTCGGCGAGTCCGCTCTCCATGCCCACGGGCTGCGCGAAGGCACGGCACATCTTGATCCCGTTGTACTGCGCGGGGTTGTGGCTCGCGGTGAACATCGCGCCGGGCAGCTCGAGGTGGCCGGAGGCGAAGTAGAGCTGGTCGGTGGAGGCCAGGCCGATCATCGTCACGTCGGCGCCGGCGGTGGTGGCGCCGTCGGCAAACGCGCCGGCGAGCGCCGGCGAGCTGGGCCGCATGTCGTAGCCGATCACCAGCGAGCTCACGCCGAGCACCTCGACGTAGGCGGCGCCGGTGGCGCGGGCGAGCTCCTCGTCGAGCTGCTCGTCGACGAGCCCTCGCACGTCGTAGGCCTTGAAGACCTTGCCGAGGTTGTCAGGGGACGTCGTGCCGCTGGCCATGGGCCGGACACTAGTGCACGCCGGGTGGGCCTCAGTCGGAAGTCAGCATCCGGAGGTGGCCCTTGCGAGCAACCTCACGCCCGCCCTCGCGCGGCGCCTCGGCGGCGACCGGCGCCGGGAGCGGCCGGGCGGCCTCGCGCACGGCGTCGGCCAGCGCCAGGAGGTCGTCGCTGCTCGGGCCCGTCTGCGGGGTGCCGAGCGCCAGGCGCAGCACCTCCCAGCCCCGCGGGGCCGAGAGCCGCTCGCTGTGCACGTCGCACAGGTCGTAGGCGTGCGGCTCGGCGAAGGTGGCCAGCGGGCCGAGCACCGCGGTGGAGTCGGCGTAGACGTAGGTCAACGTGGCCACCGCACGGCGCGAGCACGCCGTGCGCGAACAGGTCCGCAACGAGTGCGGTGCCGCCCCTGGTGCTCCGATCGCGCTCACGGCGCCGACCGTACCGCCCGCGGGCCACGGCGACGGCTAGGCTCGCGGATCATGCCGACAGAACCTGCGCCCGCCCCGCGGCGACGGGATCGGCGCGATCGTCGGGGCCGTGGACGACGAGGGCCCGACGTCCTGCCGCTGGCGCCCGGCCACCGCCCTCCGCGCCCGCGCGATCGGCGCGACGTCTTCGACCGGATCCTGCTCGACGTGGTCACCGCGATCGACGAGCGCTGGTCCGATCGCCTCGGACTCGTGGAGTACGCCGTCGAGGACACCCCGCAGCTGCCGCCCGACTGGGACTCGGGGCGGGTGCCGCTGTCGTCGCTCGTGCGCGGCTCCGGCGCCACACCGACGCGCCTGGTGGTCTTCCGGCGTCCGCTCGAGCACCGCGCGGCGGACCGCACTGACCTCGAGGCGATCGTGTTCACGGTGGTGGTGGAGCAGGTCGCCGAGCTGCTGGGCCTCGAGCCCGAGCAGGTCGACCCGCGGTACCGCGACGAGGACTGACCGCGCGCGGCGGCACCCGAGGAGGTCAGTCGGGCTCGACCGCCGGGATCTCGGTGCGCAGCTCCGGCGCGCGCAGCCGCACGACGGCCAGCCCACCGGTGCGACCGCCGACCACGCCCGTGACGACGCCCGAGACGGCTCCCGCCCGGCTCACCACCGACACGGCGACGGCCTGGGCCGGCAGGCGGACGACGGCCGTGCGGTCGGCCCCGAGCTCGACGGTCTGCGTGCCTGCTGCCGATCCCGTGGCGCCGATCGCGGTGACCTCCACGTTGCCGGTGCGCGCGAGGCCGCCCAGCACGAGGGAGGCGGCGCCCGCCGGCAGCACCGTCGTGGACGGGTCGCTCACCGCGATCGCCGGGGCGAGCAGGGCGAGGTCGCCCTGGGCGGTGACGACGCGCAGCGAGGCGGCGACGGGTGCCGTGGCCTGCAGGCGCAGACCCACCACGCCTGCGGCGGTGTCGCCGCGCAGCACCCGGGTGAGCTCGACGGCCGTCACGCCACCGGGCGGCACGCTGACGGCCTCGGTGCCCGCGGCGGTGAAGACCGCGTCGGCGGTGACCAGGCGCGGCCTGACGCGCAGCTCGTCGTCCCCGGGGTTGGCGAGGTAGAGGGTGGCCTCGGAGGGGCGCGCGGGCACGCCGAGAATGAGGCGGTCGCGCTCCGGCACGTCGCTGGGCTGGTAGTCGGTGACGGCACGGCTGCGGCCCAGGAGGTCGCGGGTGGTGCGGGCAGTGACGCTGGCCCGCCCGCGCAGCACCGCGACGCGCGCAGCGGTGATCTCGGTGCTGGGCGCCACGGCCGCGAGGTCGATGCGGCGCACGCCGCCGCCGGGCACCTGCACACCTCGCAGCTCGGGTTCGTCGACCACCCCCACCGCGCCGTGCAGCTCGACGTCGACGACCGCCCCGCCCGGGTCGGGGTTCACGATCTCGATCACGGTGCGGTAGCGCGCCGACGCGCCCAGCCCGACGAGCCACTCGTCGTAGCCCGGGGTGGCGCACTCGGGCGCGGCGAGCCGGTCGCGGCGACCCGCGACCACGCCGGGCGCCGCGGCGCCCTGACCCTCCACGACCGTGGCACCGGTGCTCGACGGGACCACGGCGCCGGCCCCGCCGGTCACCTCGACCTGCGAGGCGTCGCCGAGCTCGGAGTCGCGGGCCGCCCCGCCGGCCGGGGCCGAGCGGACGGCGAGCTCGCCGCCGTCGACGCCGGGGGCGCGGACGACGCGCACCGGCGCCGTCGAGGAGCCCAGCCCCGACGGGCACACGACGGTGGAGGCCGTGAGCGCGGCGCTGGTCGGACCGCGGCCCGCGAGCGCTTCCGGGGAGGGGTCCTGCTCGCCGATGACGACGACCGCGGCCGCCACCAGGGAGGGCAGCACGAGCGCCAGGGCGATGAGGAGGTCCACCCGCCGCGACGCGCCGCCGGAGGAGCGTCGTCCACCCCTGCCGGAACCGCCGCCGGCCCCACCGCCGGCCCCGCCCCCGGCCCCTGGGTCGCCGCCGCGGGACCGCCGACCGCCGCCGTCGGCTCGCCGGCGCCCACCGCCGACCGCCGGACCCGAGGGCGTCGCAGGCGGCACGGACGGCGCATCCGGCGCATCCGGCGGGATCGGGGAGCCCGGGGAGTCCGGCGAGTCCGTGGACGCCGCGGAGGACGGGGTGAGCGGTACGAGCGGGTCGGAGGCGAGCGAGGCCCGCAGCCGCTCGCGCGGGTCGACCGGCCCGGCGGCGCCGCCCGGCCGGTCGGGCTCGGCGGGCGTCGGCACGTCACTCATCGCGGTTCCTCCGGAGCGTCGGGAGAGCGAGCACGACCAGCGTGGGCACGGCCGCCAGCTGCGCGAGCAGCAGCAGCCATCGCAGCCAGGAGGTCTGCTCGGGCAGCGGGCCGGGCGCCGGGGTCACCTGCCAGGCGCGGGTGCCGCGCTCGGCGCTGGCCTGCTCGAGGCCCGTGGTGGCGTCGAGGCGCGCCGCGACGGTGCCGTCGGCGGGCGCCGGCTGCACCACGTAGAGCACGCCGAGGCGCGCGAGCCGCTCGGCGCTGTCGGGATCGGGCGAGGTGACGAGCGTGCGCACGAGGGCCGTGACCTCGCGATCCTCCGGGGTCAGGGCCAGCACCTCGTCCTCGCCGAGCGTGCGGCCCTGACCGCGACGGACGTCGTAGGTCAGACCGCTGTCGATGTCGCCGCGCAGCACCAGGACGCCGTCCTCGGGTGCCCGCTCGGCGCGCTGAGCCATGTAGACGGGCACGTCGGAGGCCGGGTCGTCGGTGAGCTCCTCGCCGCCGCGCACCGCGAACCAGGCCACGCCCACCGCGGTGGCTGCGACGCCGGCGAGGGCCGCCACCGCCATGGCGCCCTGGGCGGGTCGTGGGCGATCGCCGAGGTGATGCAGCGACAGCCCGCCCAGGAAGGCCGCGACCAGCCAGGACGCGTGCAGCACCAGCAGCACGGCGCCGAGGCCGGGCTGCTGCTCAAGGCGCCCGGGGAGGTCGATGGTCGGCAGGGCGAGCGGCACCGCGACGAGGGCCGTGACCGCGGCGACCACCCAGCACACGAGCACCGCGATGCGGGTGGAGGCCGGCACGAGCGCCGCCGCGGCGAGCAGGGGCAGGGCGAGCCCGGCGACCAGCGGCGCGCCGAGGTCGGGCAGCCGAGCGGCGAGGAGGTCCCACCCGGAGAGCGCCGGGGTCGGCCATCGACCGACGTCGAGCACCGTGGCCGGCCACGCCCCCTCGAGCAGGGCCGGCAGCCACCAGGGCAGCAGCGCCGCGAGCGGCACCGCGAGGGCGACGAGCGGTGGCGCCCACACCGACCGCTCCCCCACGGCGGCGGGCGCGAGGCGCCGTGCGAGGGCGAGCAGGGTCGCCACCACGGCAGCCACGACCAGCCAGGCGCTGGGCACCACGGCCACCGTGAGCGCGAGCAGCAGCCCTGTGCGCCAGGCCGCGCGCCAGCGTCGCTCGGCGTCGGGGTCGACGAACCCGAGCGCCGCGTGCGCCAGCCACGGCAGCAGCGCGGCACCGAGGACGACGCCCCAGCGCCCGCCGCCCCAGGCACCGGACGCGAGCGGCAGCACCGCCCACGTGATCGAGCCCCAGAGCAGCAGCCAGCGCGGGGCACCTTCCGGGGTGGCCAACCGTCCGACGACGCGCAGGAAGCGCCACGCGCCCCACAGCGCGAAGGGCGCGGCGAGCGCCAGCAGCGCCGAGACGGTGAGCCCGGGCGAGAGCACGGACCCGATCACCGCGAGCGGCAGCACATAGGCCGGTGCGGGCACCTGCGAGCCGAAGCCGAGGTCGTGGTGGCCCTCGAGGTGGAGTCGCCACCAGGCGCCGACGCCGTCGGGGGCGGGCGACAACGCACCGCCGTGGATGCCGCCGACGACGTCGCGCACGCCGACGAGCAGCGCGATCACCACCAGGGCGCACACGATCGCGACGGGGCTGGTGAAGAAGCGCACCACCCAGCCCGAGTCGGCGAAGTCGTCGTCCTCGTCGCGGTGGCGGGCTGGCGCGGCGGCGGCCGGGTCGCGCAGCGCGGCGGCCTCGCGGCGCCGCTCGGCGACGTCGGCGGCCTGCTGGGTGGCCGCCGCGGCGACGTCGCCGAGGAGGTCGAGTCCGTGGCGCAAGGGCAGCCACCACGGCGCCAGCAGCCGGCGCACCCGGGCGCGGTCGACCTCGGCCCCGGCCCGGGCGAGCGCAGCGGCGCGGCGACGGCGAGCGGCCCGCACGCGCCCCGGGTGGCGCAGCACGTCGACGACGGCGGCGACCTCGTCGAGCGCCTCGCCGACGGCGCGGACGACGAGCAGCCCCAGCGCCCGCAGCAGCGACCCGCCCAGCGCGCGCAGCACGAGCAGCGGCAGCCAGGCTCCGCGGGCGTTCGCGAGCAGGGTGAACAGCGCCGCGCGACGCTCCTGGAAGTGGGGGTGCCGCCCGGTGAGCGGCGTGCGCCGCAGGCCCCGGTGCGCGGCCTCGGCGTGGAAGACGACCGCGCTCGGCACGATCAGCGTCGTGTGGCCCGCCGCCGCGGCACGCCAGCCGAGGTCGAGATCGTTGCCGAAGATCGGGAGGTCCGCGTCGTAGCCGCCGAGGCCGACCAGCACCTCGCGCCGGGCGAGCAGGCCGGCTGAGTTGACCGCCAGCACCTCGCGCACCCGGTCGTGCTGCCCCTGGTCGTACTCGCCGCGCTCCAGGCCGGTCTCGCGCCGGCCGGTGCCGCTGATCGTCACGCCCAGTTCGAGCAGCGCCCGTAACGAGGGCCACGCCCGCAGCTTGGGGCCCAGCAGGGCCGCCTCCGGTCGCTCCGCAGCGGTGGCGAGCAGGCGCTCGAGCGCGTCGGGAGCGGGATGGGCGTCGTCGTGCAGCACCCACACCCAGGAGGCGGGTCGGGCGGCGCCGTGGTCGGCGTCGAGCACGTCGAGCTCGTCGAGCCCGGCCGCCACGGCGTCCGGGAAGCCGGCGCTCGCGGCGAGGCGGCGCACGGTCACCGGCAGCTGGGGGCCGAGGGCGTCGACGACGATCTCGGGGCTGGCGTCCTTGCTGCCGGTGTCGACGACGACGACGCGGTCGGGGCGCACGGTCTGCGCGGCGAGGCCGGCGACGACGGTGGGGAGCCAGGCGGCACCGTCGTGGGTCACGAGGACGACGGCGACCCCTGCTGGCCCTGCTGGTGCGGACATGGGCGGTGAGCCTACGCGCGGCGGCGGCGGCGCTCCCAGCCGGCGCGGACGCGGCCGAGGGGGCGGCGGCGGAGCGATCCGGTCAGGCGCGAGGGGCACGCAGGACGCATCGCCCGCACAGGGCCGCGGGCGCGGTGGCGAGGGGTCAGACCGCGCGCTTCGTCAGCTTGCGGCGCTCCCGCTCGGACAGGCCGCCCCAGATGCCGAAGCGCTCGTCGTTGCCCAGCGCGGCCTCGAGGCACTCGACCCGCACCTCGCACGTCTGGCAGACCTTCTTCGCCTCACGGGTGGATCCACCCTTCTCGGGGAAGAACGCCTCGGGGTCGGTCTGCGCGCACAGCGCGCGCTCCTGCCACCCGAGATCGTCCGATTCCGCCTCGACCAGGAAGAGTTCCCTCACGACTTGCCCCTATCGCCTCGACCCGTGCCAGAACGACACACCTGGAATTACATACGTGTCGTACCCCGTGAGTCAAGGCTGATCCTGCTATACGCGGCCCGGTAGGACGATCGTCCCCCCGACAGGGCACAGTTGGATCTCGTGGATCCCGTCGCCTCCTCGCCCACTGCTCCCCCGGCTCCCCCGGCTCCCCCGGCCGCCGACGCCGCCACCCGGCCGCTCGACCCGGCATCGGACGGCGACGGGCTGGTCCGCCGACTCACAGTGCTCTCGGGCGGCATGGGCGGCGCCCGCTTCCTGCAGGGCCTCCTGCACGGCATCGCGGCCGGCACCCTGCCCGGCGTGGCGGCCGACGCGGAGGTCACCGTGATCGCCAACACCGCCGACGACATCTGGGTGCACGGCCTCAAGGTGTGCCCCGACCTCGACACGGTGATGTACACCCTCGGCGACGGCATCGACCCCGAGCGCGGGTGGGGACGTCGCGAGGAGACGTGGAGCGCCAAGGAGGAGCTCGCCGCCTACGGCGTGGAGCCGACGTGGTTCGGCCTCGGCGATCGCGACATCGCGACCCATCTCGTGCGCACCCAGCTGCTCGAGGCCGGCTACCCGCTCTCCGACGTCACCACCGCCCTGAGCCAGCGGTGGCTCGCTCCTCGCTACGGCGAGCGCCTGCGACTGCTGCCGATGACCGACGATCGCGTCGAGACCCACGTGGCGATCGCCGATCCCGACGAGCCGAGCGGGCGGCGCGTCGTCCACTTCCAGGAGTACTGGATCCGCCTGCGGGCGCAGGTGCCGGCGGAGGTCGTGGTGGTCGTCGGGGTCGAGAACTCCACCCCCGCGCCCGGCGTGCTCGACGCGATCGCGGGGGCCGACGTCGTCGTCCTGCCGCCGTCCAACCCCGTCGTCTCGGTCGGCACCATCCTCGCCGTGCCCGGCCTGCGCGACGCCGTGCGCGCCGCTCCCGGGCGCGTCGTCGGCCTCTCCCCGATCGTCGGCGAGCGCCACGTGCGGGGCATGGCCGAGCAGATGTTGACCTCGATCGGCGTCGAGGTCAGCGCCGCCGGCGTCGGCCTCAACTACGGGGCCCGCGAGCGCGGGGGCGTGCTCGACGGCTGGCTGATCGACGAGCGCGACGCCGGTCTGCTCCCCCGCATCACCGACGCCGGGCTCGCCTGCGCGGCCGTGCCGCTGATGATGACCGACCACGACGCCACCGCCGCGATGGCCGCCGCGGCGGTCGGCCTGGTGCGCCCCTGATGGTGGGCCCGCACCCCGAGATCGTCGTCCGCGCACCCGACGGCATCGGCGAGATCGAGGCGGGCTGCGACCTCGCGGCGGTGCTCGTCGAGGCGCTGGTGCGCGCCTACGGCGACGATGCCCTGCGCGACGGCGACGTCCTCGTCGTCACCTCCAAGGTGGTGAGCAAGGCCGAGGGACGCGTGGTGGAGGGCGATCGCGAGGCCTGGGTGGACGCCGAGACGGTGCGCCCCGTGGCGCGGCGCGGGCCCACCCGCATCGTGCGCAACCGGCTGGGGCTGATCATGGCCGCCGCCGGGGTCGACGCCTCCAACGTGGCCGCCGGGTCGGCGGTGCTGCTGCCCCTCGACCCCGACGCCTCGGCGCGGGCCCTGCGCGCGCGGGTGCACGAGCTGGCCGGCGTCACCGTCGGCGTCGTCGTCACCGACACCGCCGGCCGCGCGTGGCGCGAGGGCCAGACCGACATCGCGATCGGCGCCGCCGGCCTCGAGGTGCTCTCCTCCTTCGCCGGGCGCCTCGACGCCCACGGCAACGAGCTGGCCGTGACCGCACCGGCGGTGGCCGACGAGATCGCCTCGGCCGTCGAGCTGGCCCAGGGCAAGCTCGGAGCCCGGCCGTGCGGCATCCTGCGCGGCCGGGCCGACCTCGTCCTCCCCCTCGAGGACGACGGCCCCGGCGCCGGCGCGCTGATCCGACCCGAGGGCGGCGACCTGTTCGGCTGGGGCGCCCGGGAGGCCGTCGTCCGCGCGGTGGCCGCCTCGCCCTCGGACCTCGCACCGTTCGGCGCGCCGGTGCCGGCCGAGGACCTCGTCGACGCCCTCGGCCGCGCCGGCCTGGGCGCGGCGCGGCGCCTCGACGCCGACGCCGACGCCGACGTCCTGGTCGTCGACGACGCCCGTGCCGACGCCGTGCGCGCGGTCGCCTTCGCGCACGGCTGGACCTGCGAGGACGCCGCGGGGGGCTCCGGAATCCGACTCCGGCGCGCCACTACGTAGACTCAGGACTCGGTATCACCTAAGTCACCACCCACCCGACACCAGCGCGAGGTAGACGCCACCGTGGCCAAGTCCAGCAAGTCCGAGAAGTCGGACCGCCGCAAAGTCATCGAGGACATCCGGCGCCAGCAGAAGAGCGCCGAGCGCCGCCAGGGCACCGTGATCGTCGGCGTCTGCGTGCTGGTGGCCGTCGTGATCATCGGCGCCGCGGCCTGGAACCCGATCACCACGGCCGTGCAGAAGGCCCGCTACTCCGGCAAGGACCTCGCCGACATCGGCGCCGCGGCGTCGACGTGCCAGAAGGTCACCGAGAAGAAGGCCACGGGCAGCGGCGAGCACGTGCCGACCGGGCAGGACGTGAAGTACACCGACTCCCCGCCCGCCTTCGGCGCGCACTGGAACGAGGCCGGCGTGGCCCCCGCGCCGATCACCGACCGCTACTACACCGCCAGCAGCCGCCCGGAGCTGGAGTCGCTGGTGCACAACTCCGAGCACGGCTACACGATCCTCTGGTACGACCAGACCGTGGCCGACAACTCCTCGGAGATCGCCGCGATCAAGGCGATCGCCGCCACGCTCGACAGCAACGACACCAACCAGCGCCTGAAGTTCAAGGCGGTGCCGTGGACGAAGAAGGACGGCAAGGCCTTCCCCGGCGGCCAGCACATCGCGTTCACCCACTGGCGCGTCGACCCCAAGGACCAGGAGCAGTACGGCGTCTTCCAGTACTGCTCCGAGGTCAGCGGCGCGGCGCTGAAGTCCTTCATGGACAAGTACCCCTTCACCGACGCCCCCGAGCCGTACGTGCCCTGATCCGGACGCGAGCGCGAGCGTCCCGGACAGCAAGGGAGCCGGTCACCCGCTGCGGGTGGCCGGCTCCTGTGCTGTGCGGGTGCGGGGCGGCTCGCGCCCGGCGGCTCAGGTGAGGTCGGCGCGCCCGGCGTCCTTGAGGGCGGCGACGATGCGCTTGACGTCCTGGGCCCGCGCGCGGGTGGTGACCAGCAGAGCGTCGGGGGTGTCGACCACCACGACGTCGTCGAGGCCGATGACCGCCACCGTGCGCCCCGATCCCGGCACGACGAGACCCGAGGCACCGTCGTGGTGCACGTGCTCGGCCCCGCCGAGCACCACCAGCGACTCCTCCTGGCCGAGCAGCGTGGCGAGGGAGTCGAAGTCGCCGACGTCGTCCCAGCCGAACGAGCCCGGCACGGTGGCCACGCGGCCCGCGGCCGCCGCCGGCTCGGCGATGGCGTGGTCGATCGCGATGCGCGGCAGGTCGGGCCACAGCTCGGGCAGCAGCCCGGGATCGGCGGCGATGCGGCGCAGCGCGGCGGCGAAGTCGGCGTCCTGCTCGGCGAGGAGGTCGAGCAGCACCGTGGGCCGGACGACGAACATGCCGGCGTTCCACCGGTAGCGGCCGGTCGCGAGGTACTCCTCGGCCACGGGCACCGACGGCTTCTCGACGAACTCCACCACGCGGCGCACCAGCGGGTGGCCCGGCAGCTGCTCGCCCTGGTGGATGTAGCCGAAGGCCGAGGAGGGGAACGTCGGGTCGATGCCGATCGTCACCAGCCACCCGTCGCGCGCGGCGTCGACGGCCGCCGCCACCGCGCGATGGAAGGCCTCCGGCTCGCGGATCACGTGGTCGGCGGCGAAGGACCCCATCACCTCGGCGCCGCGGGCCTCGAGCACGGCGGCGGCCAGGCCGATCGCCGCCATCGAGTCGCGTGCCGAGGGCTCGGCGAGCACGGCGTCCTCGGGCAGGTCGACGAGCTGGGACCGGACGGCGTCGCGGTGCGCCTCGCCGGTGACGACGAGGAAGCGGTCGCCCGCGATCGGGGCGAGCCGGTCGTGGGTCTGCTCGAGCAGCGTGCGACCCGAGCCGGTCAGGTCGTGCAGGAACTTGGGGGAGCCGGAGCGCGAGAGCGGCCACAGGCGCGTGCCCGCCCCGCCCGCCGGAACCACTGCCCAGAAGCCGGGGAGGTCGTCGACTGACATGCGCGGCACCCTATCCTCGCCAGCGTGGATGCACAGCCGGATGTCACGTTCGCCACGGTGCTCGCCCGACGCCTGAAGCAGGACCCCGGCCGACCGCTGGTCACCTTCTACGACCACGCCACCGGTGAGCGCGTGGAGCTCTCGGCGACGACGTACGCGAACTGGGTGGCCAAGACCGCCTCGCTGCTCGTCGACGAGCTCGGCCTGGAGCGCGGGGACCGCGTCGTCCTCGACCTGCCGCCGCACTGGCTCGGCACCGTGGTGCTGGGCGCGGCCTGGGAGAGCGGACTCGTCGTCGTGCCTGCGGCGGTGGCCGGTGACGCTGCGAGCGCCGAGGCCGAGGCCGTGGTGTGCGGACCCGACACGCTGGACGCCTGGACGCCGCGGGCCGACGACCTCGTCGTCCTCGCCTCCGCGCTGCTGCCGCTCGGCGTGCGCTTCCGCGAGCCCGTGCCCGTCGGCGTCCACGACCTCGGGGTGGAGGTGTGGTCGCAGCCCGACGCCTTCATTCCGTGGGACGCCCCCTCCCCCGCGGACGACGCCCTCGTGCTCGCCGGCGGCCCACTGACCCAGGCGCAGCTGTGGCAGGAGGCGGCCGCCGGCCGTCTGGTCGGCAGCGGCCGCCTCCTGTCGACCGCCGACCCGGCACAGGAGCCGGCGATCCTGGGCGAGCCGCTCGCGTGCGGCGGCTCGCTCGTCCTGGTCGCCCGGGCCGAGCCCGACGCGCTGGCGGCGATCGCCGCCACCGAGCACGTCACGGCCCGCTTCCCCGCCTGAGCGACCAGGACGGCGTGTCCCTCCCCCGCTCGGGTCAGGCCCCGAGGTCGTAGCCGGGGAAGCGCCCCAGCGAGATCGGCGTGCCCCAGCCCGCAGCGGTGCCGGGCAGCAGCACCAGCTCGGACGTCACGGGCTTGCGGGCCACGAAGTCCGACATCGCGTTGGACCCCACGCGCCCCATCGGCAGGAGCCAGTCGTAGCCGGTGGTGCGCACGTCCAGCGGCTGGGCCGTGGTCAGGCCGCCGGGGCCGTTGCCGAGGTAGCGCCGGATCACCGTGCCACCGCGCAGCAGCACGTCGGGAGCGCCGTCGGCGTTGACGAGACCGGCCGGCACGATCGAGGTGCCGCGCAGCGCCGGGTAGGCCGAGTAGCTGGTCGTGAGCGTGTTGGTCGTGGTGCCCAGGCCGATGCGACCGCGGCCGGGCCAGATCCGCACCTTGCCGCTGAGCTGTCCCATCAGGTCGGGGTAGCCGTCGCCGGTGACGTCGCCGGGCACGGCGAGCAGCGTGGCTGCGCGCAGCCGGTTGGTGAGCATCACGGGGGCGGAGAACTTGCCGCCGCCGCGACCGCGCATCAGCAGGAGCGCCCCGTCACTGCTGCGGCGGCCGATGACGTCGTTGAACCCGTCGCCGTCCCAGTCGCCGGCCTTGATCAGCTGCGAGGCCCAACTGACGCTCCAGCCGCTGTCGACCTGGGCCCGCACGGCCCACCGGCCGGAGGTGAGACCGACGCCGAGCACCACGAGGTGCTTGTCGCTGGCGCGACGAGCGATGATGTCGGGCGTCGATCCGCCCACGTAGTCGCCGCGCAGCTCGCGACCGGCCCAGCCGCGCTGGGCGGCGTCCGCCAGGCGACGGATCGCGGGGATCTGGGCGTAGAGGTACTTGCCGGGGCACGCGGTCGACTTGGTGTCGCGGTGGCCGCTGATCGCCGGGAAGGTGCGCGAGCCGATGCGCTGCGCCCTCGAGCCTGCGTCCACGCCGTGCAGCGCGAGCTTCCAGGCGAAGAGGGCGCCGTAGGCCTTCAGCACGGCCGAGCTCGGGCGCACGGTCTCGAAGTTGCCGATGGCCGCGGCGCCGAAGGAGTAGTTGTTGTAGCCCTCGGTGTGCGCGCCGACCACCGGGCGGTCGACGCCGCCGGCACGACCCTCCCAGATGCGGCCGAAGCGGTCGACGAGGAAGTTGTAGCCGATGTCGCTCCAGCCGCGGGTGCGCACGTGGTAGCTGTAGATGCTGCGGATGATGCCGGGCACCTGGGCCGCGGTGTAGTTGTTGGCGTTCACCGTGTGGTGCACGAAGCCGCCGTGCACCTCGTAGTAGCCGGGCGCCTTCTGCTCACGGATGCGCTCGTCGGCTCCCCACTGAGCGCGGGAGTAGATCTTGGGTCGCGGGGTCGTGACGCCGGCCTGCAGTTCGATGCCGCCGTCGGTGCCGTCGCCCGGGGGCTCCTCGGTGGTGCCGGGGTCGCTGCCCTGGACCACGCCCGGGTCGCTGGTCGTGCCGGTCGGGGCGGACCCGGTGGGAGTGCCGCCGATGCCGGCGTTGCTCTGGGGCGCTGCGGGCGCCTGGGCACCGGCGGAGGCCAGCTTCGCGGTGTCGATGGCCGGCTTCTGGGTGGTCGTGGACGTCGGGGTGCCGGGGCTGATGACCGCGAGCTTCATGTCGGCCGGGGCCGCCACCGTGGTGTCGACGCGCACCTGCACGGCGTCCACGTCGCCGACGAGAACGGGGTCGGTGCCCGGGCGGGCGTGCCGGGCCTCGGCGCTCTTCGGGTCCGGGCCGTGGTCGTCGTGGTAGTCGGCCGGGCCCCAGTCGGTCCAGCGGCCGTCGGTCTGGGAGCGCACCTCGACCTCGATGGCGCCGGGATCGATGCTCTGCCCGTGGCCCCAGGTGACGCCCACGGTGCCGTAGCCCTCCACCGGGACGACGTCGCTGACGATCTCGCGCTCGCCGTCGGCCGCGACGCGGGCGGTGGCGTCCTCGGCCACCCGGGCCCGGACACCGGCCGCCACCTTCGCAGGAGCCTCGGGCCGGGTCAGCGCGTACTGGTCGACCTCGGGGTCGACGGGCGCGGCCGGCACCTTCGAGGCGAACTCGGCTGAGCGCAGCGCCACCTGCGGCGTCGCTCCCCCGCCCGGCTGCGCGGGGCGCACCTCCATGGTCACCGTGCGCGCGGCGGGGGTGAGCACCGCCACCACCACGGCGAGGGCCAGCAGCTGCTGGCACAGGGTGACGAAACGGATCCGATGCCCGTGGCGCTCCTCGCTCATGAGGGCGCCCGAGTGCTCGGGGAACGACGACGGCATGGCTGACTCCAGACGGGTGTGCGCGGGGAAGTTGTCACACGAGTAGCAACTTTCACACGCGTCACACGGCCCGGGGAAGAGTCCGTGAGTAACTACAACGCTGTAATTTCCACTCGACACGCCGAGCGAAGCCGACTTTCTCGCGACCCCCTCATCGGCCCTCCCTCACCCCGCCTGAGCACGCCGCAGCACACCGGAACACGCCGCTGGCGAGGGGCTCCGCGCCCCGTACCGCCCAGACCACGAACCCGTCCGCCGAACCGAAGCGAACAACGCGCCGGAAACCGTGCGGTGTCGAGGGTCTCCGCGCTCCGTACCGCGCGAACCACGAACCCGTCCGCGGAACCGAAGCGAACAACTCACCGGAAACCGTGCGGTGATGAGGGCAGCGCTGAAGGCGCGTCGGGCCAGAGCGGGCCCGAAGGGTCCGCGAGGGCCCGACAGGCCCGCGTCACCGCACCAGACGACTCAGATGTCGGCGCCGATCTCGTCCTCGATGGCGAACTCGTCGTCGTCGCCGTACTGCAGGTAGTGGATGGCGGCGTCGACGTCGCCGTCGTAGCCGACGCGCCCCTTCTCGAGGACGATGCCGCGATCGCACATGGACTTCACGGCGCCGGCGGAGTGGCTGACGAAGACGAGGGTGCGGCCGCTCTCGCGGACCTCCTTCATCTTCTTGACGCACTTGGCCTTGAAGGGCTTGTCACCGACGGCGAGCACCTCGTCGGCGAGGAAGATGTCGGAGTCGACGTGGATGGCGACGGCGAAGCCGAGGCGGGCGCGCTGGCCGGAGGAGTAGAAGCCTACGGGGGCCTCGAGGGTCTTGCCGAGGTCGGCGAAGTCGATGATGGAGTCCATCTTGCGCTGGATCTCGCGCTCGCTCATGCCGAGGATGGCGGCGTTGAGGACGAGGTTGTCGCGCCCGGAGAGCTGCTGGTGGAAGCCGGCGCCGGTGGCGATGAGGCCGGCGATGCGCCCGCGGGTGAGCAGGGTGCCCTTGTCGGGCTTCATGACGCCGTTGATGAGCTTCATGAGGGTCGACTTGCCGGAGCCGTTGAGGCCCATGAGGCCGACGGCCTCGCCCTCCTCGATGGTGAAGCTGACGTCGTCGACGGCGTTGAACTTCTCGCTGGTCTGCTGCCCGCGCACCTTGGCGACCGTGACCTCCTTGAAGGTGCGGTGGTAGCGCAGGGTGAACGTCTTGGTGACGTTCTCGAGGACGATGGAGGAGACCATCACAGACGCTCCGGGATTCTGTTCTCGAGCCTGCTGAAGATCAGCTGGGCGATGCCGAGGAGGGCGAGGGAGGCCACGAGCACCACCACCCCGTAGACCATGAGGTTCTCGGGCATGAGGGCCTCGCGGACGGCGGCGGGCTCGGTGCTGTCGACCGTGCCGGTGTAGAAGGCGCGCTGGAAGAGCAGCACGGCGTCGGCGAGCGGGTTGAGCAGGAAGAACTTCGAGCCGTCCGGTCCGAGGCGGTCGACGATGTAGGACCAGGGGTACATCATCGTCACGCCGTAGCGCACGAAGTGGTTGAAGACGTTGACGATGTTGCCGAAGTCGCGGAAGAAGACGTTGGCGGCGCTGAACACGAGCGCGGCCGCGGTGCCGAGCGCGGCGATGATCGACAGCGACAGCACGAAGGCCAGCATCCCGACCGGGTCGGGGGTCCAGCCGGCGGCGACACAGGCGATCAGCAGGATCACGACCTGCGGCAGCACATGGTAGAGCGAGACGAGCATGGCCGCCACCGGGAACATCTCGCGGGGCATGGCCTGCTTCACCACCAGCGCTCGGTTGCCCACGATCGAGCGCGTGCCCGCCGCGAAGGTCTCGGTGAAGAAGTGCACGATGATCAGGCCCGCGAAGAGGTGGATCGCGTAGTTCGGCACCTTGGCGTGGGCGTTGAAGATGACGCCGAAGACGAACCAGTAGATGAAGAACTGGGTCATCGGATTGATGTAGCTCCACAGCATGCCGAGCAGTGCGCCCTGGTAGCGGGCGCTGAGCTCGCGCTGGACCAGCAGCTTGAGCAGGTAGCGGCGCTGGACGACGCCCACGAGCCCGTTGCCCGACCACGGCTCCACGAGCGGCGGCAGCGGCGCGTCCGGGTCGCGACGGTAGGGCCGCGGCGCCTCAGCCGACGGCGTGGGGCTGGTGGTGGTGTCGGTCATCGGGCGTCCTCGTCGGTCCAGGGCGCGAAGGTCTGCTCCCAGACCTCCGGCGAGGTGATGTCACCGAGCGCGGCGCGGTAGGCACCGGCCAGCTCGGACCACTCCCGACGGTACCTGGCGTGGAGGGCGATCGTGCGTCGGACGAGCTCGCGGTACTTCTCGGGGTCGCGGCGGTAGAGCGCCGCGGAGGTGCCGTCGTTCATCGACACGACGGCGGAGTCGTAGGTGGCCAGGCGGTACCACTTGGCGTCCATCGCGCGCACCTCGGCCTCGGGGAACTCCCGCGACAGCGCCCGCGGGTTCTTGAGGTGGCGCACCGGGGCCAGGCCCGCGGTGACCATCTTCGCCAGTCGGCCGGGCACCTCGCTGGAGTCGCGGCCCTTGCGGGGCGGCTTCTCGCGGCGCACCGGCGGCAGGGCGTCGGGGTCGCGGTGCAGCTGCGCGTCGGTGAACCCACGTCGGAACGCGTTCACCTCGGCCAGCCTCGTCGGCAGCATCGCGTGCAGTCCCTGCGGGCCGGCGAGGACGTCCTCGAGGGCCTGCAGGCGCAGCTCGACGGTGGAGTACTGCATGGAGACGAGGTGCGCCAGGTCGTGCGCCAGGCTCTCCTTGAGCAGACCGCCGCCGCGGGGGTAGCCGGAGTGCAGCAGCGCCGCGATGTAGCGGTTGCGCTGGTGGAAGTAGGCCTGCCAGTCGAGGGAGTCGTTCTTGTCGGTCCACGGTACGTGCCAGACCGCTGCGCCGGGGAAGGTCACCGTCGGGTAGCCCGCGGCGCGGGCGCGCAGGCCGTACTCGGAGTCGTCCCACTTGATGAACAGCGGCAGCGACAGACCGATCTCGTCGATGACCCGGCGCGGCACCAGGCACATGAACCAGCCGTTGAAGTCGACGTCCTGGCGCTTGTGGAGCCAGCGGGCCGAACGGAGGTTGCGCGCGCCGAAGTCCCAGTCGTTGTAGGCGTCCTTCGGCGACATCCACCAGAAGCGGTACGGCTGGATGATCTCGCCGAAGCTGTGCAGGCGGCTGCGGGAGAACAGGCTGAACATGTGGCCGCCGACGATCGTGGGGCGGCGGGCGAGGTCGGCGAAGGTGACCGCGCGGACGATGCCGTCGGGCTCGGCCACCACGTCGTCGTCCATCATCATCGTGTAGGTGGCGGTGCCCTTGCGCAGGGACTCCAGCTGCCCGCGGGCGTAGCCGCCGGAGCCGCCGAGGTTGCCCTGCTCGATCAGGCGCAGCCGCTCCCCCAGCGCCTTCTCGGCCGCCGCGAAACCGGGGCCGTCGGCCACCTTGTTCGTGCCCTGCTCCATGACGAAGACCGTGTCGAGGACGTCGTCGAGCTCGCCGCCGCCGAGCTGGGCGAGGAGGTCGGCGCAGAAGTCGGGGCGGTTCATCGTGGTGATCGCGATGTCGAGCGTGCCGGGTCGGGCGCGCTCGGCCGGCACCTCGGCGCTCCACTCGGCCGACTCCACGACCACGTCGCCGTGACCGGCGACGACGTCGTACCAGTACCAGCCGCCGTCGACGAACGGCGCGAGGGAGAGGTCGAAGGTGAGCACGTGCAGGCCGTCGGGGCCCGCGGCGACGTCGTCGGTGGAGGCCGCCTCGACCTTCTGCTGGCGCCCGTTGGCCATCGACTTGGTGACGATGACGGTCGCACCCTCGCCGCGCAGCGTGACGGTGAGGCGCACGGCGTCCACGATGGACCAGCGGCGCCAGTAGCTGGCGGGGAAGGCGTTGAAGTAGGTGCCGAACGAGAGCTTCTCGCCCGAGGGGATCAGCACCGCCGTGCGCGAGCGCACCTGGTCGGGGCGCACGCCGCGGCCGGTGGAGGTCTTCTGCCGGATGGAGGCGTTGTTGAGCTCCTTGGCCGCGCGACTGCCGCCGACGACGTACTTGTCCTCGTCGAGGTTGGCCTCCTCGGCGTCCAGGTAGAGCGGGAGGACGTCGACGTCGCCGTCGAGCGGGAGGATCTGGCGCTGCAGCAGGCGACGCGCGGTGGTGCTGGACTGCTCGCTCACGCCTCGACCCCGCCGCTCGTCAGCGCCGCACCCTCGACGAAGTGGGGGCGCAGGCGGTTGTCGAACATCGACAGCGCGGAGGCGATGGCCATGTGCATGTCGAGGTACTGGTAGGTGCCGAGGCGGCCGCCGAAGAGCACCATCGGCTCGGCCTCGGCGCGCGCCCGGTAGCGGCGCAGCTTCTCGCGGTCCTCCGCGGTGTTGACCGGGTAGTACGGCTCGTCGCCCTCCTCGGCGAAGCGGCTGTACTCGTGCACGATCACGGTCTTGCCGGGCAGGTGGGTCTTCTCCCGCTCGGGGTGGAAGTGCTTGAACTCGATGATGCGGGTGTAGGGGACGTCCTGGTCGTTGTAGTTGACCACGCCGGTGCCCTGGAAGTCGTCGACGTCCTGCACGGAGGCCTCGAGGTCGACCGTGCGCCAGGAGAGTCGGCCCTCGGCGTGGTCGAAGTACTCGTCGACCGGACCGGTGTAGACCACGGGCACGCGGCCGCGGAAGCTCTCGGCGAGGTCGCGGTAGTCGGTGTCGAGCACGACCTCGATGTTCGGGTGGTCGGCCATCCGCTCGAGCCAGGCGGTGTAGCCGTCGACGGGCAGGCCCTCGTGGGTGTCGTTGAACCACCGGTTGTCGAAGGTGTAGCGCACCGGCAGGCGCGTGATGATGTCGGCGCTCAGCTTGGTGGGGTCGGTCTGCCACTGCTTGGCGGTGTAGCCCTTGATGAAGGCCTCGTAGAGCGGACGCCCGATGAGACTGATCGCCTTCTCCTCGAGGTTCGTGGCATCGGCGGTGGCGATCTCGCTGGCCTGCTCGGCGATCAGCGCGCGGGCCTCGTCGGGGGTGTGGCTGCGCCCGAAGAACTGGTTGATCAGGCCGAGGTTCATCGGCAGCGAGTAGACCTGGCCCTGGTACTTGCCGAAGACGCGGTGCTTGTAGTCGGTGAAGGACGTGAACCGGTTGACGTACTCCCACACGCGCTCGTTGCTCGTGTGGAAGAGGTGGGCCCCGTACTTGTGCACCTCGATGCCCGTCTCAGGGTCGCGCTCGCTGTAGGCGTTGCCGCCCAGGTGCGAGCGGCGCTCGAGGACGAGCACCCGCAGCCCCAGCTCGCTGGCGCAGCGCTCGGCGATCGTGAGCCCGAAGAATCCGGAGCCGACGACCACGAGGTCGGGATTGGTGGAGGTGATCGACACGGTCGAGGAGTCTACGAGGACTCGGGCCACATCCCCGAGCGGGCGCGCGCGGCCCGGCGGCGCACGTGATCTGGGTCCCTGTGAATATCCTGAGCGGATGCTCATCTCGGCCGCCTACCGCCGCGGCGTCCCGTCGTTCGCCCTCGCCTGGGCGGCCGGCCTGCTCCTGGCGGTGCTCACCGTCGTCTTCTCGCTGGTCGAGGACCTGCCGATCCGCGACCCCGACAACCTGATCCCCGGCTACATCCGCTTCCCGGCGATCGTCGTCGGCGCGATCGCGCTGGACGTCGTCCCCCGCGCGCTGCGGGCGGCCGGACGCCCCGGCGCCGGGTGGCTCGGCCGGCTGGGCTCCGACCTCAGGTCGGTGCTGACCGAGCGGTGGCCCCGCTCGCACTGGATGTTCGCGCTCAACGGTGTGGCCGCCTGGTACCTCTGCTACGCCGCCTTCCGCAACGTCAAGAGCATGGCGCCGTTCGTCCACGAGCGCATCTACGACGCCAACCTGGCCGACATCGACAAGTTCCTCTTCGCCGGTCACGACCCGGCCGCCACGCTGCACGCGTGGTTCGGCACCGGGATCGCCGCGCACTTCTTCTCGGCCGTCTACATCGCCTGGATCGCCCTGGTGCCGGTCACCATCGCGATCGCCCTCGTCTGGACCCGGGCCACGCGGGCCGGCGAGTGGTACGTCACGGCGGTGGCCATCGACTGGGCGCTCGGCGCGGTGCTCTACGTCGTCCTGCCGACGGTGGGGCCCATCTACTCCGACCCCCGCACCTTCGCCGCGCTGCCCGAGACCTACGTGAGCCGACTGCAGGAGAGCATGGGCGCCGACCGCGTGGCCGTGCTGGCCGATCCCGTGGGGGCCGGCACGCTGCAGACGATCGCGGCCTTCGCCTCGCTGCACGTCGGCATCATGGTCACGATCTGCCTGATCGTGGAGCTCATCAAGATGCCGCGCTGGGTGCGGGTGAGCTCCTGGGTGTTCCTGGCGCTGACCTGCCTGTCGACGGTCTACCTCGGGTGGCACTTCGCGATCGACGTCGTCGCCGGCGCTGCGCTCGGCGCCTTCGCCGTGTGGCTGGCGGGGCTCGCCACCGGCAACCGGGTGGGCCTGCGCGCCCGCCTGGCTCCCAGCGTCAGCGAGCCGGCACCCGCATCGTCCGGGCGTCGCGAAGTGCTCGCACCACGTTCGCTGCCTCACGACGACCTCCCCGCAGGGGGCTGAGCAGCACCACCGCGAGGGTCACCAGCCACGGCTTGGCCCGCACGAGGGCGTTCTCGCCGTAGCGCAGGTGCACCACGAACAGGTTGCGGTACATGAAGTAGCCCTTCCAGCCCGCGAGGTCGTGCTGCTGGTCGAAGTCGAGCTGGCGCACCAGCACCGCGTCGCGCACCGCGCGGATCACGTAACCGGCGCGTCGGGCGCGGATCGCGAAATCCACGTCGTCGTAGAAGATGAAGTACGAGGCGTCGGGCAGGCCGATGGCGTCGATCACCGGGCGACGCACCAGGAAGCCCTCGAACGCGACGTTCTCGACCTCCACCGTGGCCGGCATCGAGGCGCGGTCGGGGTAGGTGGAGTCGATGCTCGCGGTCTTCGGCCGGATCGCCAGCGGGTTGCGCAGGTCGAAGCGCACGGCCGCCTTCTCCACGAGGCGCCCGGCGAGGTCCTCGCGCACCGCCGTGAGACAGGAGCCGTCGACCTCGAGCAGGCGGGTGAGGCAGTCGGGGGCCGGGACCACGTCGTCGTCCATGAGCCAGAAGACGTCGTGGCCGTCGGCGTGGGCGCGCTGCAGCCCGAGGCGGAAACCGCCGGCACCACCGAGGTTGTCGTCGGTGCGCAGGCGCACGAGCCCGGGCAGCGTGCTGGCCGCGAGGACGTCGGGGGTGTGGTCGCTGCTGTGGTTGTCGACCACGTAGACGGCGTTCGGGGCCCGCTCGAGGTCGCCGAGGCCCGCGAGCATGCGCTCCAGCAGGTCGGCCCGGTTGTAGGTGACGACGACGACCGCGACCGACTCTCGGCCGGTCACCGCAGGTACCTCCGGTGGCCGGTGAAGTCGCCGCGCAGGCCTGCGATCGCGGCTCCCGCGCTCATCGGGATGCGGGCGGGCTCGCGACGGGTGACGAGGTAGAACCACACGGTCTTGAGCCAGAAGAGCAGCACGAACGGCCAGCCCCGGTAGGTGCGCAGGTTGACGGTGTTGTTGCGCGCCATGCAGTAGTGCTTGAGGTCGCTCGGTGTGTGGTTGTAGGTGGTGCGCCCGCCCATCATCGGCGTGCCGAGGTCGTCGGTGGCCGGGTGGAGGAAGTGGGCGTCGACCACCGTGGCGATGCGGGCGCCCTCGCGCTGGGCGCGCCACAGGTACTCCACGTCGTCGCCCCAGATGAAGAACTCCTCGCGCGGCAGGCCGATGCGCTGCACGAGCTCGCGGGTCACGAGCACGCCGTTGAACGGGATGACGATGTCGTCGATGAGGCCGTCGACGGGGCCATCGGCCGCAGCCGCCTCCACCGCCGCCATCTCGTGGACGACGCGGGTGCCGCCGGGCAGGCGGATGGGGAAGCACAGGCGCGAGGGGTCCTGCTCGGCGAGCACCGCCGGGCCGCAGAAGTCGAGGCCGTCGCGCTCACGCCGCTCCAGCAGCAGGTCGAGGCAGTCGGGGGCGGGCAGGCCGTCGTCGTCCATGAGCCAGACGAGGTCGGCGCCCTCGCTCACCGCCCAGTCGAGTCCGCGGTGGAAACCGCCGGCCCCGCCGGTGTTGGTGGCCAGGGTCTGCGAACGGACCTTGTCGCCGGCGCGCTCGCGCAGCCACTCCCCCGTGCCGTCGGTGGAGGCGTTGTCGACCACGAGGACGCCGTCGAGCGCGGTGACCTGCTCGAGTCGCTCGAGCAGCCGGTCGAGCATCGCCCTCCGGTTGAAGGTGACCACCACCGCCAGCACTCGCACGGGCTGCACCCTAGTGCCCGGGTCGGCGTCGAGCCGGATCGAGAGGGCTCAGAGCAGACCGCTGGGATCGTCGGGCACGGCGGGGAGGTCGTCGTCCTCCGGGGAGAGCAGCGCATCGGGGTCACGGCGCACCGGCAGGTGCTCGAGGGCGGTGATGACCAGCGACGTGCGGGCCTTGATGAGCGCGGCGCGGCGCAGGCGGCCGCCCTCGTCGGCGACGAGCTCGGTGACCACCGCCTCGACCTCCGCGGGGGTGTAGCTGGCGCGGGTGCCCGGCGCGACCTCGATGTCGGGCAGGGCCACCAGCACGGGGAGGATCTGCGAACCGAGGGCGTCGAGGAGCTGGAAGCGCCGGAACCGGTCGAGCTCGGCCCAGGCCGCCTCGACGGCGGCGTCGCGGTCGCCCTTGCGTCGTCGCACCGAGCGCTCGGCGGCGAGCACCCGCTTCGCCGCTCCGTGCAGGGCCGAGGTCAGCTCGTGCTCGGTGAATCGCATGGCGCACAGCATGCCCGAGTCGACCCGTGCGCCGCCGTCTCGCCCGCACTGACTACGGTGGAGGGGTGGACACCGAGGCCGTGCTGAAGCTCCTGCAGGACGTCGCCGCCGAGGTGATCACCCCCCGGTTCCGCACGCTCAGCGACGACCAGGTCTCGGAGAAGAACCCCGGCGACCTCGTGACGGTGGCCGACCACGAGTCGGAGGCCCTCATCACCGCGGCCCTCCAGCAGGTCTACCCCGACGCCCTGGTGCTCGGCGAGGAGGCGGTCGCTGCCGACTCCGGCCTGGTCGGTCGCTTCGCCGCGGCCGAGCACGCGTTCACCGTCGACCCGGTCGACGGCACCAAGAACTTCGTCAACGGCTCACCCGACCACGCGGTGATGGTGGCCGAGGTGCGCGGCGGCGTCACCACCCGCGGGTGGATCTGGCAGCCCCAGCACGAGGCGGCCTACGTGGCCGAGAAGGGCGCGGGAGCCACGCTCAACGGCGCCCCGCTCCGCGTGACGCGCGACGCGGACGCGCCCTACCGCACGGCGCGTCGCAGCTGGGTCGGCCGCGAGCTCGACGGACTCGGGACGCTCGAGCTCACCTGGGCCTGCTGCGGCGTCGACTACCCGCGGCTGATCGCCGGCGAGGCGTCCGCGCTGGTCTACAGCCGCAGCATGCCGTGGGACCACCTGCCTGGCGCGCTCATCCTCGCCGAGGCCGGCGGCACCATCGGCGACCATGCGGGCGCGCCGCTCGGCAGCCCCGAACTCGGGGGCGGCATCGTGGCGGCCCCCGACGCCGACACCTTCGCGGACGTCGTCCGCGCGCTGTCGGCCTGAGCCGGCACGGCCCCGGTACCTACCGCCCCGGCAAGACCCGTCAGCAGGCGGCGGCGACGTCGTCGGTCTCGTTGGCCACGTAGCCGTCGTTGCGCGAGCCGAGCGAGCCGCCGGTGACGACGTCGCGGCCGCCGTCCGCGGCGCCCGAGGTGCCGGCCGAGGCACCGGCGGCGGGCTTCGCCGTCACGACCTTCTTGGGCGCGTGCCCCTCGGCGCGGGCGATCGCGTTGGCGATCATGCGCTGCACCTTGTCGATGTCGGGGCGTGCGGTGTCGATCTGCGGCGGCACCAGCGAGACGGTCGAGACCTTCTGGCTGCGTGCCTTGAGGGCGAGGTCGGCGAAGTCGCCGAGGGCGCCCGAGGGGATGTCGGTGGTGATCATGGCGGTGGACGCCTTCGCGATCTCCTGGAAGTTCGTGAGCGCACGGCTGGGGCTGATCTGGGTGAGCATCGCCGTCATCACGCACTTCTGCCGCGCCATGCGCGAGTAGTCGTCGCTGCCCTCGCGGGCGCGGGCGAACCACAGCGCGTCGTGACCGTCGAGCTTGCGGCGGCCGGGCTCGATGTAGCCGGTGACGTCCTTGCCCAGGCCGCCCACGGGGATGCGCTGGCGGACGGTGAGCTCGACGCCGCCGAAGGCGTCGACGAGGCGGCGGAATCCCTTCATGTTGACCATGGCCCAGTAGTTGATGTCGAGGCCCGTGATGCCCTCGATGCCCATGATCGTGGCGTCCACGCCGGGGTGCTCGGAGTCGGCGAAGAGGTCGCGGTGGTCGCCGGCCCAGGTGCTGATGCCGTTGAGGTAGCAGCCGTCGCAGTCGAAGCCCTTCGGGAACTGCTTCGCCATCACCGATCCCTTGCGGAACGGGAAGTTCGACATGTTGCGCGGCAGACCGATCATCACGGTGCGGCCGGTGCGGGCGTCGACCGAGGCGATGGTCATCGAGTCGGTGCGCAGGCCCCAGCGGTCGGAGCCGGAGTCGCCGCCGAGCAGCAGGATGTTGTAGCGGCCCGCGTGGGCGCCGCCGAGATCGCCGCTCGCGAAGGTGCTCAGCAGGTCGCGCTGGGCGCCAGCCAGGTGGGCGCCGAAGAGCATGGTGCCCACCACCGAGAAGCACAGGACGCCGTTGATGCCCACCACGGCACGGCGGTGCTGCAGGCGCAGGCTGAGCGGCTGCCCGATGCGCCAGGCGTCGATGAACAGGCCCGCCCAGGCGATGGCGCCGAGGAGCAGGTAGAGCCGCAGCGCGAGCATGAAGGTGGGGCTCGTGGCGAGCTGCAGGGCGTAGGACGGCGCGACGAGCAGGCGCACGCCGAGGTAGAGGGCGACGAGCAGCGTGACCAGCCAGATGCGGACGGCGATACGGCCGACGCGCCGGTTGCCGGCGAGAAGCTGCGCGGATCCGGGGACGACGAGCGTGAACCCCATGAGGGTCAGGGCTCGGCGGAAGCGGATGCGGGCGGCCCGTTCGGACACGGCTGTCGGCGGCACCCGCTCAGTATCACCAGTCACAGCAGCACCATCGGTCGCGACGCGCCGGACCTGCGCCGCCCGCCCGACCCACTGCCCGAGGGCACGCGACGGAGAGGACTCAGGCGGCGACCAGCCGTGCGATCTCGTCGGCGGAGGCGTTGGCGCCCGTGCACACGACGACCTCGATCCCGGCCGGGCCCTCGGCGCCGGACACCCCCAGCGCCAGCACCGAGGCGAGCGAGGCCGCACCGGCCCCCTCGGCCAGCGTGTGCGCGCGCAGGGCGAGCAGGCGGGCGGCGGCGTCGATGAGGTCGTCGTCCACGAGGACGAAATCGTCGAGGCGGGCGCGCAGCACCGCCTGCGGCAGCGCGTAGCCCACGGTCGTGGCGAGCCCCGAGGCCCGCGTGGACGACGCAGCGCTCTCGAGCCGCCCGGAGCGCCACGAGCGCCAGGCCGCGGGAGCGGCGCTCGACTGGACGCCGATCACCCGGCACCGCGGCGCGAGGGCGTCACGCACCAGGCAGGCACCGGCCGCACCGGTGCCGCTGCCGATCGGCACGTGCACCGCCGAGGGGTCGATGCCGAGCGCGGCGAGCTCGGTGAAGATCTCGAGGTAGGCGGTGGCGTGGCCCAGCACGATGCGGGCGTCGGTGGGGCACACGAACGCGCCGCGCCCCTCCCCGGCGCGTGCCCGGGCGGCGGCTGCGGCCTCGCCCAGGGTCTCGCCGGCGATGACGACCTCGGCGCCGAGGGCGGCCACGGCGTCCCGCTTGACCACCGGGGCGGAGCTCGGCATCACGATCGTGGCCCGGGTGCCCGCCAGGCGCGCCGCGTAGGCCACCGACTGCGCATGGTTGCCGGTGGAGCAGGTGATGAGCCCGGCCCGCCGCTCCTCGCCGGTGAGGGTGGCCGCCAGGTGCACGCCCCCGCGGACCTTGAAGGAACCCGTGGGCAGCACGTTCTCGTGCTTGACCAGCAGCGGGCGCCCGATCGAGGCGTCGGCGTCGAGCAGCGGGTGCTGCTGCAGCGGCGTCGGGCCCAGCTGCTCGGCCACGATCCGGCCGGCCTCGCGGATGCGGTCGAAGCTCAGCGACCGCGCCTCGACAGGCACCGGCGCGGCCGGGGACCCGAGATCGGTCGGACGGGTGCGGAGCGAGGGGGCGGCCATGCCCCATGGTCTCGACGGACCCACCTATCGGTCCAATAGTTCTTATCACGCTGAACGATCGACCTGGTCGATCATTGGCTCTAGGGTGGCCCCATGCTCGACCTGCGCCGCCTCGAGGCCCTCGTGGCGGTGCAGCGCACCGGGTCGGTGTCGGCCGCCGCGGCGAGCCTGCACTACGGCCAGCCCACGATTTCCCACCACCTGCGCCGCCTCGAGGCCGAGACCGGTGCGGTGCTGCTCCAGCGGGTCGGTCGCGGAGTGCGGCTCACCCCCGACGGGTTGCGCCTGGCGGCCCGTGCCGAGGAGGTGCTGGGGCTCCTGGCCCGCGCCGAGGCCGAGCTGCACGCCTCCACGAGCCTCAGCTCCGGACGCGTGCGGGTGGCGGCCTTCCCCTCGGGCGCCGCCACGCTCGTGCCCGCAGCGCTGCAGCGACTCGCCGTCGTCCACCCGGGGTTGGCGCTGGAGCTGGTGGAGGCCGAGCCCCCCGAAGCGCACGCCTTGCTGCGGGCGGGCGGGGCGGACCTCGCGGTCACCTTCGCCTACCCGGGCCAGCACGACCCCGAGCACGTCGCCTCCACTCCCCTGCTCGACGACGCGCTCCACCTCGTGGTGCCCTACGACGACCCGGACGCGGCCGGTGCCGCCCTCGGGCTGGAGGACTACGCCGAGCGCAGCTGGATCACCGGCTGCGAGCGGTGCCGCAGCGAGCTGCTCGCCCTGTGCGAGCGGGCCGGCTTCAGCCCGCGCATCGCGTTCGCCAGCGACGACTACGTGGCCGTGCAGTCGCTCGTGGCCGCCGGCCTCGGCGTCACCGTGCTGCCCGGCCTGGCCCTGCGTGCCCACCGCCACCCCGGCGTGCGGACGACGCCCCTCGACGCCGCGCGCCGAGTGCAGCTGTCGACCTACGGCTCGCCCCCGCGCCCGGCGGCCGTCGACGCCGTGGCCGCGGTGCTCGCCGAGGCGGCGCGCACGGTGGCGGCCAACCCCGACTGATCTGGGCCGCCGGGGTCGGGCGAACGCAGTCGGGCGAACGGAGTCGGGCGAACGGAGTCGGGCGAACGGGGTCGGGCGAACGGGGTCGGGTGTGAGGATCAGCCCTGGTGGCGGTCGGCCTCGATATCGCGGCGCCGGGCGAGCCGGCTCGCACGACGGATCTCGGCCTCGCGCTGGCGACGCCGGTCCTCGTCGGTCTCGGGGCGCAGCCCCGGCACCGGACGGGCCGCGCCAGCGCCGTCGATGGCCACGAACACGAAGTAGGCCGACCCGACGTGGCGCAGCTCGGTGGCGGCGTCCCAGGGCTGGGTCTCGATCCGCACGCCGACCTCCATCGAGGAGCGCCCCGCCCAGTTGATCTGGGCGTAGGTGCGCACGATGTCGCCCACGCGCACCGGGGCGAGGAAGGCCATCTCGTCGAGCGCCGCCGTGACCGCCGGGCCGCCGCTGTGCCGCTGGGCGACCACGCCGGCGGCGGAGTCGGCCAGCTTGACGATCTCGCCGCCGTGAATGTTGCCCAGCAGGTTGGCCTGCGCGCGCGACGTCACCGCCGCCAGCTCGATGCGCGAGTAGGCCGGAGTGCGTGCCATCAGCTCATCGCTCACGCGCTGACGGTAGCGTCCGCAGCATGGCAGGGCAGCGCGGCGAGGGCGACGGCGCCGAATTCGACTGGATCTACGGCGGCGGCGATCGCGGCGCACGCCCGGGCGACCCCGAGCCCACCCGGCGCATCCCCGTGCAGCGCCGCCCCGGCGCCGAGCCGCCCACGGCACCCCGTCCGGTCGTCGGGTCCGGCCGTGAGCGCGAGGAGATCCCGCCGCACGAGCGGCCGTTCGTGCCACCGCCCGCCCCGGGGGGCGGGTACGGCGGAGGCGGCCGTGGCGGCTCCTCGGGCGGCTACGCGCCGAGCCGGTGGAGTCGTCCGCGCACCTACCTGCGGCTGGTGATCGGCGTCCTCGTGCTGTGGCTGGTCTTCCTCGTCGGCACACCGCTGCTGGCGTGGAGCCGGGTCGACAAGGTGGCCTACGAGCCGAGGAACGGGCGCCCGCCCGAGCAGCCCGGCACCACCTACCTGCTCGTGGGCAGCGACTCGCGCGCCGGATTGTCCGCAGCCGAGCGCAAGCGGCTGAGCACCGGCGATGCGAAGAGCTCGCTCACCGACACGATCATGCTGCTGCACACCGGCGCCGGGCCGACGACGCTCATCTCGATCCCGCGCGACTCCCCGCTCGACATCCCGGGCCACGGTCGCGGCAAGGTCAACTCCGCCTACGCCAAGGGCGGCACGCCGCTGCTGGTGCGCACGCTCGAGCAGGCCACCGGCGTGCGCGTCGACGGCTACGTCGAGATCGGGTTCGGCGGCCTCGTGGGGGTCGTGGACGCCGTGGGCGGCATCCGGATCTGCCCGAAGCGCGCCATCAAGGACGAGCCCTCGGGGTTGAACGTGCGCGCAGGCTGCCAGCAGGTCGACGGGCGCACCGCACTGGCCTACTCCCGCGCGCGCAAGTACAGCCGCATCTCCGACCTCGCCCGCGTGCAGCAGCAGCGCGAGGTCGTGGCGGCCGTGGGTGACAAGGTGCTCGGGCCCCGCTCGGTGCTCGACCCCGTGCGCTGGTGGAAGCTCAACAACGCCGTGCCCGACTTCTTCCGCTTCGGCGAGGGGATGAGCCCGATCAGCGCCGGCCGCTGGGCCCTCGCGATGGCCAGCACCCCCACCTCGTGCACCGTTCCGCTCGCCAGCGCCGACGCCACGTGGGACGACGCCCGCGCCGGCCGGCTGTTCGCTGCCGTGGCGAAGGACCGCACCGACGAGATCACGAAGGCCGAGTGCACCGCCACCGGTCTCGCACCCTGATCCCCCGCCCGACCGCCCCCTAGGAGACGCACGACCCATGTACGAGACCCTCCGCCACGACGTCGACGAGCACGGCGTGGCCACGCTGCGCCTGCACCGCCCCGAGGCCCTCAACGCCTTCGACCTGACGATGGCCCGCGAGCTCGAGCAGTACTTCCTCACCGACGCCCGCTCCGACGACGTCCGCGCGGTCGTGGTCACCGGCGAGGGGCGGGCCTTCTGCGCGGGCATGGACCTCTCGGCCGAGGGCAACGTCTTCGGCCTCGACGAGAGCCTGCAGCCCACGCCCGAGGACTTTCGTGCCGCCTACGACCAGGCGCCCTACCAGGACGGCCTGCGCGACACCGGCGGCAAGGTGACGCTCGCGATCCACGCCCTGCCCAAGCCGGTGATCGCCGCCATCAACGGCCCCGCCGTCGGCATCGGCGCCACGATGACGCTCGCGATGGACATCCGCCTGGCTTCGGAGAAAGCGCGCATCGGCTTCGTGTTCGGCCGCCTCGGCATCGTGCCCGAGGCCTGCTCGAGCTGGTTCCTCCCGCGCATCGTCGGCATCCAGCAGGCGCTGGAGTGGGTCTACTCCGCCGACATCCTCACCGCCGAGCAGGCGTTGGCCGGGCGCCTCGTGCGCAGCGTGCACGCACCGGACGACGTGCTGCCCGCCGCGCAGGAGCTCGCCCGCTCGTTCGTGGTCGACCGCTCCCCCGTGGCGCTCGGCCTGGCCAAGCAGCTGCTCTACCGCAACAGCGCCTCGGCCGAGCCGCTGGAGGCCCACCTCACCGACTCGCTGGCGATGTACTGGACCTCGATCGCCGACGGCAAGGAGGGTGTGGCGGCCTTCCTCGACAAACGCGCGCCGCGCTTCACCGGCTCGGCCGCCGACCTGCCGCGCATCGACTGATCGCCCCGCCGGCCGGCCCCTCCGGGTGAGATGCGACGAGGCCCGCCCCCGATCCGGGGGGGGCCGCGGCGC
>NZ_CAXRAZ010000040.1:0-26922 GCF_964229035.1 Nocardioides sp.
GGCCGCCGGCCGCGGTGGGGTGAGCGCGATCAGCGCTTGATGTTGACGAGCTCCTCGAGCACCTGGTCGCTCGTGGTGATGACGCGCGAGCTGGCCTGGAAGCCGCGCTGGGCGAGGATCAGGTTGGTGAACTCGGCCGACAGGTCGACGTTCGACATCTCGAGGGCGCCGGCCATCACCTGGCCGCGCTGGCCCTGGCCGGCGACGCCGAGCTCGACGGGGCCGGAGTTGGCGGACTCGCGGTAGCCGGTGTCACCGACCTTCTCCAGGCCCATGGGGTTGTTGAAGTCGGCGATGGCGAGCTGGCCGACGTCGCGCTGCACACCGTCGGAGAAGACGCCGCGGATCTTGCCGTCGGCCGAGATGGAGTACGACGTGAGCTCCACGCCCGCGGGCAGGGTGCCGTTGATCATGGCGAGGTCGAGGTCGACGAGGCCGCCGGTGGGCGCACCCGCGGCGTCGAGTGCGTAGCCCTGCACCCGCATGCCGTTGGGGGCGACGAGCACGCCGGTCTGGTCGAAGGTGAAGGCGCCGGCGCGGGTGTAGACGTTCTGCTGGCCGTCGCGCAGCACGAACATGCCGTCGCCCTGCAGCATCACGTCCGTCGCGCGGCCGGTGAGCTGGGCCGAGCCCTGACCGAAGTTGATCGAGGTGGCGGCCAGCTGCACGCCGAGACCGACCTGGATCGGGTTCGTGCCGCCGCGGTCGGCGTTGCCGCCCGACGCCGCGGTCAGCATCTGGCTGAGCGTGTCGGAGAAGACCGTGGTGGAGGACTTGAAGCCGGTGGTGTTGGCGTTGGCGATGTTGTTGCCGGTGACGTCGAGCATGGTCTGGTTGGTGCGCAGGCCGGAGATGCCGGCGAAGAGCGAGCGAAGCATGGTGGTCTCCTGGTCGAGGTGTGCCGGCGCTCAGGCCGTGCGGGTCGGGCTGGTGGTCGGGGTGGTGGTCGGGCTGGTGGACGAGTTGCCGGTCGGGGTGCCGGTCGGGGTGGTGGTCGAGCCGCTGACGCTGGGCGGCGGAAGGGTGGGTGCGTCGCCGACGCTGAGCACGTCGATCACGGGAACGGCCTTGCCGCCGACGCTGAGCACCGGGCCGCCGGCCAGGTAGGTGGTGCCCTGCACCACCCCGCTCTGCTCGACACCGTTCTCGTCGTTCCATCGCACGGTCTTGCCGATCATCGACGTCGCGCCGAACGCCATCTGCGTGCTGAGCAGCTGGGCGGTCTGGTCGGCGACGTCCTGCATCTTCTCCAGGGCGGTGAACTGCGCCGTCTGCGCCAGGAACTGGCTGGAGTCGGTCGGGTTCATCGGGTCCTGGTACTTCATCTGGGCCACCATCAGCTGCAGGAACATGTCCTTGTCAGCGCCGTTGGCCCTCTGGGTACCGGTGACGCCGGTGGTGGCGGCGCCGGTGACGCCGTAGCTGCCGCCGACGGCCTCGGTTCCGGAGATCGACATGCTGGCTCCTCACAGGCTCCGGTCGAGGCGACCGGAGCGATCGGTGGTGGGGACGACGTCCGTGCGCGTCGCCGCGCCACGGACGGGGTCGGGGGTGCGCAGGCCGTACGACTCGCCCGTCCAGCCGGAACGGCCGTGCTGTCCCGGCTGGCCTGCGAAGCCCGGCTGCCCGGAGAACTCACGCGAGCCCTGACTCTGACCCTGGCCCTGGCCCTGGCTCTCGCTCTGGCCGGAGGTCGCGGTGAAGGCGTCGCGCACGACCACGCGGGCGTCGGTGCCGCCGCGCTCGAGCAGGCGCTGGAGGTCGGGGGCGCCGGCGGCGAGCGCCTGCTGGACCGCCGTCTCGCCGGCACCGCCGGCGAGGCGCACCTGCACCGAGCCGTCGCGCACGACGAGCGTCACCCGAACCTCGCCCAGCTGCTCGGGCTGCAGGGTCAAGGTGATGCGGTGCGTGCCGTTGGGGCCCTGGGCGGCGGTGCCGGCCAGGCGGGTGATCTCGGGGAAGGTCTGGGTGACCACGGCCCGGTCGACCGCGCCCGTGGGCAGGGGGTTCGCGGTCGTCGGAGCCGCGACGAAGGTGCCGGCCACGGCCGCGGCGGGGTTGGGCCCGCCCGTCGCCGTCACCGTGGACGACGCGGGGTCGGCGGACGACGCGGTGCTCGCCGCCGCCGCCGCAGCGGACTGGAACGGCTGGGCGTCGTGCTGGGGGTCGGTGTCCGCGCCCGCGTCGGCGGAACGGCTGCCGGGGGGCGTCGTCGCCGTCGCTGCGATGCCGGTGGGCGACCCGGCGTCGCCGGCATGCCCGGCGGTGGCCTCGCCAGCGGCAGGAGCGGCGCCGGGGGCCACGGGGCCGGGCTGCGGGTCGGCCCCGGCGCCCGTGGGAGCCCCCAGCGCGTCGGCCACCGCCGGAGCGAATCCGGGCAGAGCAGCCTCGGGCAGAGCGGCGTCGGGCAGAGCGGCGCCGGGCAGAGCGGCGCCGGGCAGAGCGGTGCCGGACACAGCGGCGTCCGGCAGAGCGGCGTCCGGCAGGGCGCTGTCGAGCGTGTCGGCAGGCGGCGCGCCCGCGGGCACGCTCACGGCCGCGGGGACGGCCGTGTCGACGCCCGCGACGGCCGCGACGGGGGCGGCGGCGACAGGGGCAGCGACACCGGCTGCGGGCACCGCCAGCACCGCCGGCACCGCCGTCGGCATCGGGGCGGGTGCCGGCACCAGCGTCGGCACCGCACCGTCGGCAGCGGCCATCGCGGCGGCGAGCGCGGTGTCGAAGGCCTCGGCGGGCGCAGCGTCCTCGCCGCCCGAGGCGGAGGCGCCGAGGCCGCCGACGCCCTCGCCGCTGGCGGTCACGGCGATTGCCGCGGCTGCCGGGGAGGCGCCGGGCGCGGGGCCCGCGCCGATCAGACTCATCGTGCTCATGGGGTCAGCTCCTCACCATCGCCATGATGTTGCGGACGTAGTTCTGGGTCTCGCGGTAGGGCGGGATGCCGTCGTAGCGGGCCACGGCGCCCGCGCCGGCGTTGTAGGCGGCGAGCGCCTTCTCGACCGTGCCGAACTTGTCGAGCAGCGAGCGCAGGAGGCGCGCGCCCCCGTCGATCGCCTGGGCGGGGTCCATGGGGTCGGTGACACCGAGGCCGCGGGCGGTGCCGGGCATCAGCTGCATGAGGCCGCGGGCGCCGGCCGGGCTCACCGCGGTGGGGTTGAAGCCCGACTCCTGCTTGGCCACGGCGGCGAGCAGCTCGCCCGGCACGCCGGTGCGCGCGGCCGCGGCGTTGATGAGGCCCGAGAACGGGACGCCGGACCCGACGCGGTCGGCGATGCCGCCGGGCACCGACACCGACGACGCGCTGCCGCCCGCACCCGAACCCGCGGCGACGCGCGCCGAGACGCCGTCCGGGCTGCCGATGATGCGGCGGATCACGTCGGGCTCGGAGGGCACGTCGACGATGCGGATGTTGAGGCCGGTGCGGGGCGCCTCGATCATCTTGCCGCCGCCGATGTAGATCGCGATGTGGTCGACGCCGTTGTTGCGCGAGGAGTTGTCCCAGGCGATCAGGTCGCCGGGCTGGGCCTGCGCGAGGCTCGCGACCGGGGTGCCCTCGCGGGCCTGCTGGTTCGACACGCGCGGCAGGTCGATGCCGAGCGCCTTGTAGGCCTGCTGCACGAGACCGGAGCAGTCGACGCCCTTCGTGGGGTCGTTGCCGCCCCAGATGTAGGGCAGCCCCAGCATCTTCTTCGCCTGGGCGACCACGTCGGCCCCGGTCACGCCCGAGCCGCCCGCCACGGCACCCATCCCGGTGGCGGCGACGCCGGAGGCGCCGTCCACGCCGCTGGCGGCGAGGGTGTCGGCGACCGCGGCGCCGTCGGCGGAGGCGACACCTGCGGGGGCCAGCTGCGCGAGCTGGTTCTGGATCTGGCTGATCCGCGCGGTCACGTCGTTGATGCTCATCGGGTCCTCCTCGCCCATGCCTGGGCGGCCAGGTCGTCGGCCTCGCGGGCCTCGCGGCGGGCGGCCTCGGCGCGACGTGTCTCGGCGCGCCGGGCGAGCAGGTGCTCGACCGCGGCCAGCCGGGCGCGGTCGGCGCTCCAGCGGCTGCGCGCCTCGGCGCTGACGATCGCGGCGGTGCGCACCTCGCTGCGGGCCTCGGCCAGGTGCAGGGTGATGTTCTCGAGCTCGGCCAGGTGGCCGCGCAGGGCGGACGGCGTGGTGAGGGCGGGTACCCGGCGCTCGGCCAGGCCGTCCTCGATGCCCGCCAGGCGCGCGACGGCGGCGGACTCCTCGCCGAGCACGCGCTGCAGGCCGATGCGGCTGTCGGTCTCGCGCACCGAGCGCACCCGCTCGACGGCGCCGAGGCCGAGGTCCTCGCGGTGCCGGCGCGCGCTCATGCGCTCACCAGCTCGCCGAGCAGCTGCCACGTGCGGTCGGTGGGCGTGACGTCGTCCATCGACTGGCGTAGGAACTCCTCGATGCGCGGCATCCGGGCGAGCGCGGCGTCGGCGTAGGGGTCCGCGCCGTCGACGTACGCGCCGATCTCCACGAGCTCCTTCACCGAGCGGTGCGCGGCGAGCATGCGGCGCAGCAGGCCGGCGGCCTCGCGCTGCGGCTGAGTGGTGACGGCGCCGTTGACGCGCGAGATCGACTCCAGCACGTCGATGGCCGGGAAGTGCCCGGCGGTGGCCAGCGAGCGGCTGAGCACCACGTGGCCGTCGAGGATCGAGCGAGCGGTGTCGCCGATGGGGTCCTGCAGGTCGTCGCCCTCGACGAGCACGGTGTAGAGCCCCGTGATCGACCCCGTGGACGACGTGCCCGCCCGCTCCAGCAGCTGCGGCATGAGGCCGAACACGCTGGGCGGGTAGCCGCGGGTGGCGGGGGGCTCGCCGGCCGAGAGGCCGATCTCGCGCTGCGCCATCGCGACGCGGGTGAGGGAGTCCATCATCAGCAGGACGTCCTGGCCGGCGTCGCGGAACCACTCGGCGATGCGGGTGGCGGTGAAGGCCGCGTGGCGTCGCTCGACCGCCGGGGCGTCCGAGGTGGCGACCACGATGACCGAGCGCGCCAGGCCCTCGGGGCCGAGGTCGCCCTCGATGAACTCGCGCACCTCGCGCCCGCGCTCGCCGACGAGGGCGATCACGTTGACCTGGGCGTCGGTGCCGCGGGCGATCATCGACAGCAGCGACGACTTGCCCACGCCGGAGCCGGCCATGATGCCGACGCGCTGGCCGCGGCCGGCGGGCACGAGGGAGTCGAGGGCGCGCACGCCGAGGCACAGCGGCTCGGTGATGCGCGGACGGTCGAGGGCGTCCGGGGCGGCCATCTCGCTCGAGACCACCTCGAGGCCGGGCACCTGCTCCAGCGGCGTGCCGCCGTCGATCGGGCGCCCGAGGCCGTCGAGCACGCGCCCGCGCAGACCCTCGCCCACCCGGATGCGCAGCGGGCCGCCGGTGGGGCGGACCCTGTCGCCGGCACGCATCCCGGTGGTGACGCCCAGCGGCAGGCACACGGCCGCGCCGGGGTGCAGGGCGGCGACCTCGACGAGCAGCGGGCCGGTGGCGGTGGCCACCTCGAGCAGGTCGCCCACGGCCGCCTCGGGCAGGCCGCGCACCTCCAGGTGCAGGCCGACGAGCTCGGCGACGGTGCCGAGGCGCTCGGCGCGCGCGGCGGCCATCGCCCGGCGGGCCACGACCGGGGGGAGGACCGGGGTGGAGAGGGAGTGCAGCAGCGGGCTCATCCGAGCACCTCCCGCAGGCGCTTCATCGCCGCGCCGACCCGGAGGTCGACCACGGCACCGTCGGCGGTCTCGACGATCGCGTCGTGGCGCTCGAGGCCGGCATCGGTGAGGATCTCGAGCCCGCGCTCGCGCAGGACGGCGACGGCGTCGTCGTCCACGAGGGAGGGGTGGAGGTGCACGCGACCCACGGCCGCCTCGGGCAGCACCGCCACCACGCGGGCGATGGTGTCGGCCGGGGTGACGGCCGCCAGCCGGGCGCCCACGATCTCGGTGGTCATGGCGAGCACCAGGTCGGCGGCCTGCTCGGCGAGGGCGTCGGCGTAGGCGTCGGCCAGCGTGCGCACCTCGGCGGCGGCCTCGGCGAGTGCCGCGAGCGCGGCGCGGTGCTCGGCCTCGCGGCGCAGGTCGTCCTGGGCGACCCGGTGCGCGCGCTCGGCGTCCTCGGCGGCGGCCCGGAGCTCGGCGGCACGCCGTCCCTCCGCCCAGCCCACGGCGTAGCCCTGGGCGCGGGCGGCGTCGCGCGCCTCGGCGGCGATGCCGTCGAGCAGGCTCTCGGTGACCTGGTCGCCCAGCACGTTGGAGGCGCCGAGACGGGTCCAGGTGCCGACCCGCAGCTCGGGCAGCGCGGGGAGGTCGGCCGCGGCGATCACGCCGGCGCGGCGCGACTCAGACGACGAACTCATCGTCGCTCCCTCGGCGCACCATGATCTGGCCCTGCTCCTCGAGCTGGCGGATGGTGCGGATGACGCTCTGCTGGGCCTCCTCGACCTGGGCGAGGCGCACGGCACCGAGCATCTCGACCTCGTCCATGAGGTTCTCGGCCGCACGCTCCGACAGGTTGCCGGTGATCTTGGTGCGCACGGCGTCGCTGACACCCTTGAGGGCCAGCGCGAGCTCGGCGGTGTCGACCTGGCGCAGCACCTGCTGCACCGAACGGTCGTCGAGGCCGATGATGTCCTCGAACATGAACATCCGGCTCTTGACCTCGTCGGCCAGCGCGGGGTCGAGGCCCTCGAGGCCCTCCACGATCTGACGCTCGGTGGGGCGGTCGGAGCGGTTGATGATGTTGACGAGCGGGTCGAGGCCGCCGACGCGCGAGACCTCGGTCGGCTGCAGCATCGAGCTCAGCTTGCGCTCGAGCACGCTCTCGACGGTGCGCACGATGTCGGGCGAGGTGCGGTCCATCACCGCGATGCGGTGCGCCACCACGGCCTGCTGGTGCGCGGGCAGGCCGCTGAGCAGCAGCGAGGCCTTGTCGGCGGCCATGTGGGCCAGCACGAGCGCGATGATCTGCGGGTGCTCGTCGGCGATGAAGGAGCGCAGCTGCGCGGGGTCGGCCCGGTGCAGGAACTGGAAGGGCATCTGCACGGCCGCGGCGTGCAGCCGCTCCATGACCTCCTTGGCCCGCTCGGGGCCGAGGCTCTGCTCGAGCATCTGCTGGGCGAAGCTGAAGCCGCCCTGGGTGACGTGGGCGTGGGCGGTGGCGAGCTCGTGGAACTCGCCCAGCACCTTGCTGGACTCCTCGGCCGACACCGCGTCGAGGCGGGCGATCTCGGCGGAGATCCCCTCGATCTCGGCGTCGGAGAGGTGCGCCATCACCTGCGCGGCGCGCTCCTTGCCGAGCTGGATAAGGAGCACGGCGGCCTTGCGGACGCCGATCTGGGCCAGGGCCGGCCCGGTGGTGGCGAGCATCGTCATGGCCGCGGCTCCACGAGCCAGCCGCGCAGCAGCGAGGCGACGTCATCGGGCTGGCGATCGACCAGGGCCATGAGCTCGGCGCGCACGGCCTCCTCCTCGTTGGCCTCGGCCGACTCCAGCGCCTGCAGTGCTGGGCTCTCGATCTCCGGCGTCGCACGGTTCGCCTGCTCCAGCCGCAGCTGCTCGACCAGGTAGTTCGCGGCCTCGGCGCGGGCCTTGGCGCGGCGGCGGGCCTGCAGCCAGGCGAGCAGGACCATCAGCGCGATCGCGCCGCCGATGCCGGCGTTGCGGTAGAGCGTCGTCTTCGCGGCAGCGGCCTCGGCGTCCTGCGCGGCCTTGATCGCGGCGGCGTCGGCCTTCTCGGCCGAGCGGTCGAACGGCAGCGCCGAGACGTCGATGGTGTCGCCGCGATCGGGCTGGATGCCCACTGCGCTGCTGATGAGGTTCTTGATCACCTGCGGCTGGATCGCGGCCGCGGCCGTGGCGTCGAGGACGACGCCCACGTGCAGGCTGTTGACCGAGCCCGGCGCCTTCTCGCGGCTCTCCACCGTCTCGTCCACCGCGTTGTCACGGGTGGTGGTGCCGTTGGTGTAGGTCGACGGGCCGTTGCCCCCGGCGCCCGCGGCGGCCGGGTCCATCTGGCCGTCGGGGCCCACGACGCCGCCCACGGCGCTGTTCGCGCCGCTGGCCGGGCCGTTGTACCGCTCGGTGGTGGTCGTCTCCGACAGCGGCGGCACCGCCTTGGGCTGGCTGTAGGTGCGGGTCTTCGTGACGGCCTTGTCGAAGCTGAGGTCGGCGGTCACGGTGGCGGTGGCGTTGCCGGGGCCGACCACGCGGTCGAGCACCGCCTGGATCTGGCTCTTCATCGCGTCCTGGTAGCCCTGGATCTGCTTGGTCTGCGCGGTCACCGCGGCGGCGCCGCCGTCCACGCCCGAGCTGTTGAGCACGCGGCCGGTCGAGTCGGCGACGGTCACGTTCTTCGGGTCGAGGCCGTCGATGCTCGAGGCCACCAGGTGGACGACGGCCTGCACCTGCTCGTCGCCGAGGTCGGTGCCCGGAGCGGTCGCCACCAGCACGGAGGCCGTGGTGGGGTCCTGGGTGTCGCTGAAGACCTGCTTCTCGGGGATCGCCAGGTGCACGACGGCGGTGTTCACGCCGTCGATCGACTCGATGGTCTTGGCGAGCTCGCCCTCCATCGCGCGCTTGAAGTTGGTGCGCTCCTGCGACTCCGAGGTCGACAGGCTCTGCTTGTCGAGGATGCTGTAGCCGCCGTCGGAGCTGGCCGGCAGGCCCTTGCCCGACAGCGCGATGCGCGCCGAGTAGACGTCGTTGCGGGGCACCATGATGGTGTTGCCGCCACCGGCGAGCTTGTAGGGCACGCCCTGGGAGTCGAGCTGGTCGACGACCGCGCTGGCGTCCTCACCGGAGAGGTTGCTGTAGAGCGGCGCGTAGCTCGGCGCCGACACCCAGCGGAACACCAGGAAGGCGGCGATGAGGAGGGCGGCGCCACCCACCAGGGCGACGGCCTTCTGGCCCGCGGTGAACGCGGCGAAGCTGTCGCGTGCTCGCACGAGCACGCCGTTGAGTCGTTGCTGCATCGTCGTCCTCAGACCTGCATCCGCATGATCTCGTTGAAGGCCTCGACGGCGCGGTTGCGCACGGCGACCGTCAGCTGGCCGGCGATCGAGGCCTCACTGGCCGCGACCGTGTAGTCGTGGATGTTCTCGAGCTTGCCGGTGGCGGCCTGCACCGCGAGGTTGTCGGCCCGGTCGTTGAGGCCCTCGAGGCGGTCGATGCCGTCGAGGACGAGGTCGCCGAACTCGGCGCCGTCCACGCCCTTGGTGGCGCCGACGGCCTCGGGGCCCGCGGGGCCGGCGGGGTTGATGACGTTCGGGGCCTGGACGCCGGCCGCGCCGCCGAGTGAGGAGAACGAGGGGAACTCGAGGGGGGAGATGCTCATCGTGCTCACCTGTTCCCGATCTGCAGCGCTGCGGAGTAGGTGTCCTGGGCGGTCTTCGTGACCTGCACCGAGGCCTGGTAGCCGCGCTGCGCCATCACGAGCTGGCTCATCTCCGAGGCCATGTCCATGGCCGGCATGCGCACGTAGCCCTCGGCGTCGGCCAGCGGGCTGTTCGGGTCGTGCACCATCACGCCCTGGGGGTCGGTGGTGGCGAAGCCCGCCACGTCGACGCCACCGTCGGGGCGACCGGCCATGACCACGTGCGTGGCCTGGAACGCCGCGCCGCTCGTGGGCTTCGCGGTGTTGGCGTTCGCGATGTTGCCGGCGAGCGCGTCGATCCACACCTGGTGCGCCCCGAGCGCGGTGTTGGCGATGCGCAGGGCCTCGAACGCGCTCACATCCCACCGCCGACAGCGGTCGACATGCGGCTGGCGCGGTCGGTGACCGCGCGGCCCATGATCTGGTACTGGAACTGCGTCTGGATGGCCGCGATCGACTCCTTGCGGAGGTCGACGTTGTTGTCGTTGACACCCACCGGGGTGTCGGTGGGGGTGATGCTCACACCCGTGGTGACCGACCCGATCCGGCCCTGCTCGATCGCGCCGCTGAGCGCGGTCTCGAAGTCGACGCTCCGGGCGCGGAACCCCGGGGTGTCGACGTTGGCGATGTTGTCGGCGATCACGGACTGGCGCATCGACAGCCCGTTGAGGGCCGAATGCAGCACGTTGCCCACGGCATCGGTGACAGCGAAGGACACGACGACTCCTGGTGTCGGCATCGCCCCCCGAGGTTCTCGAGGGGTGGTGATGCAGGACGTTCGGGTGCCGGTCCATCGGCGGGGGAGAGCATTCCGTCGCTCATGGGGCCAGATCGGTCCCCGGACCGATCACCTGAGCGCGCCACGCTGGGACTTGGTCCCCAATCCGGCGTCCGGTCGACCACTTGTCGTGCCTCGCCGGGTCCGCGTTGACGACTGCCCGTGGACGACGCGAGGCCCCGGCGCGTCGCGCCGGGGCCTCGTCACGGATGCGTGATCCGTCGGGAGGGGAGGGAGGTCTAGACCAGGACGATCGACAGTGCTCCGCCGCCGTAGCCGGCGATGGAGACGGCGAGGTCCTCGCGTCGTCCGAGGGTGAGGGTGCTGATGCGCAGCTGCGGGTCGAGCGGCGGCCCGGCCGGGTGCAGCGCGTGCAGCTTGAGGTGGTCGGCCCCGAGCACGTTGAAGACGGAGGCGGCGATGTTCAGCACCTCGTACAGGTTCTCGCCCAGGTTGTCGGTGAGCTTGCCGTCCTCGATCGCCGCCTCCGCGCCCGTCACCGGCACCAACCCCAGTGCAGCGCCGGCGTGGGCGGAGAGGCTGAGGTCGCACACGATCAACGCGCAGATGCGCAGGTGGTCGTCGACGTAGACCGCGACGGACGCGGCCGTGTCGGGCCCCGGTGCGAACGGGGTGGTCGGCTGCAGCGTGACCTCGCGGCCGAGCAGGTCGGTCAGCAGGTCGCGCAGCTGCTTGGGCTGCGGCAGGTGGACGGGCACGTCGGGCTCCAGGTGGGGCTGGTGGCGGGTAGGGGAGGGCGGGGGGAGTCGAACGTGGGGGTCTGGTGCGGTGCTGTGGTGCTCAGGCGATGCTGCGCAGCGCCTCGTCGAAGGCCTCGGGCGTGAACGGCTTGGCGATGAGGAAGGCCGCGCCGGCCGACTGCGCACGCTGGCGCATGTCGTCGGAGCCCTCGGAGGTGACGAACCCGAAGGGCACCTGCGAGCCCGAGGCCCGCAGCGCCGAGAGGCAGTCGATCCCGTTCATCTCCGGCATGTTCCAGTCCGAGAGCACGAGGTCGGGCGCCTCGGTCTGCACGAGCTCCAGCGCCTGGCGGCCGTTCTCCGCCTCGACGATGTCGTGGCCGCCGTGGCCGGCCTGGCGCAGGGTGCGGATCACGATCTGCCGCATGACGCGGCTGTCGTCGGCGATCAGGATCTTCATCGAGAGACCTTCCGGTGGTGTGGGTGGAGCGGTTGCTGGTGACGCTCGTCCGAGCCGAGGCTCAGTCGTCGGAGGCGACGGGCACGTGCACGCACACGCGCACGGGTGCGCCGCGCCAGCTGACGTCGAGCCGGCAGGCCTCGTGCATGTCGTTGCTGAACGCGGCCCGACCGGCGGCCACGGCCGGCAGCGACAGGGTGCTCGGGCCGGGCATCATGCCCTTGACGTTGCCGCCGATCATGTTGACGAGCTCGCCCACGGCGTCGGCGACGTCGCTCTCCTCGGCGTCCTCGGGGTTCGGGATGCCGAGCATCTGGCTGGTCAGCTGGCGCGCCGCGTCGGCGTCCACCTCGAGGGTGACCGCGCCCTGCCAGGCGCCGCTGATGGTGACCGCCGACGACCACACGTCGTCCTTGTCGAAGGGGGTGCCGGGCGGCACGGCGCGGGGGAGGAGGATCTCCTCCTCGCCGAGCAGCGAGGCCCACACGTCCTCGGTGACGCCGCGGACGTCGTCGATGTCGGGCGTCTCGGTCTCGAAGGACGAGGCGTCGGAGAAGGCCAGCAGGTTCATGCGATCGCTCCGTCCGGGGTCACGAACTTCGCCTTGAGGCCGAGCAGCTCCAGCTTCTGGACGATGGCCTCGGGCGTGAAGGGCTTGATGACGTACTCGTGGGCGCCGGCGGCGAGGGCGCGCACGATCTGGCGCTGCTCGCTCTCGGTCGTCACCATCATCAAGGTCACGTCGCGCCACTCGGGGTTGTCGCGCACCGAGGTGATGAAGGTGTAGCCGTCCATCACGGGCATGTTCCAGTCGACGAGGCACAGGTCGGGCACCAGACCGGCGCGCATCTTGTCGAGCGCCTCCTGGCCGTCGCCGGCCTCGTCGGTCTCGAACCCGAGCTGGGTCACGATCTTCCGGAGGATGCTCCGCATGGCTCGGGAGTCATCGATGATGAGGGCTCGCACGGTTCAGGCTCCTGTCCTGGCAAGGGGGGTCGAGGTCGGAAGGGTGCCTCCGGTGGGGGCACCCGCACGGCGGTGGGCCTGGACGCGCCCGATGGTCTCGCGCCGCCAGGCCGTGGCCAGGTCGGCGGGCATGTCCAAGGTCGTCTCGGACGAACCGAGCAGCAGGAAGCCGTCGAGCGCCAGCATCGGCAGCATGCGGCGCATGATGTCGGCCTTGGTCTCGGCGTCGAAGTAGATGAGCACGTTGCGCAGCCAGATGACGTCGAAGGTGCCCAGGCCCACGTAGGGCGCGGCGAGGTTGAGGTGGCGCACGGTGATGTGGCTGCGCAGACGCTCGCTGATCTCCCACTCGCGACCCTCGCGGGTGAAGTAGCGCACCAGGCTGGTGGCGGGCAGCCCGCGGTTCACCTCCACCTGGCTGAAGCGCCCGTTGCGCACGCGCTCCAGCATCTGGGTGGAGATGTCGGTGGCCACGATCTCGTAGTCCCACCCTGCCGGCAGGTGCTGGTCGAGCAGCATCGCGATGGAGTAGGCCTCCTGCCCGCTCGAGCAGGCCGCGCTCCAGATGCGCAGGCGCCGGGTGTGGGCGCGGGCGTCGAGCAGCGGCGGGAGCATCGCGTCGGTGAACGCCTGGTAGGGCGTGTGGTCGCGGAAGAAGCTGGTCTCGTTGATCGTGAGGGCGTCGATCACCTTCTGGCGCTCCACCGCGTCGAAGGCGAGGCGGGCCACGTACTCCTCCAGGCGCAGACCCTTGGCGGCCGCGAGCGGCGCCAGGCGCGCCTCGACGAGGTACTCCTTGCCTTCGTCGTAGATCATCGACGTCTCTCGGCGCACGAGGGCCGAGACAGAGGCGAAGGCGGTCGGGGTGGTCATGCCCGCTCCATCGGCCGCCACGGTGGTCTCCTGACCCGAAAAGGCGGCGAAACCCCTGTGCCAGCAGGGTTCTGGCGGATTCGGGTCTGCCCGCGGACCATGGGCCCGGGTCCCTCCCGAATGGGTCAGGCGGCACCCTGCGGGGCCGATGGATCGGCTGTGACCCGGATCAAGGTGCTCGTCGTTGACGACTCGGCGCTGGTGCGTCGGCTGGTGACCACGGCGCTCGAGAGCGCCCCCGACATCGAGGTCGTGGCCGTCGCTCGGGACGGCCTCGAGGCCGTGTCGATGGTCGGCGAGGTCGAGCCGGACGTGGTCACCCTCGACATCGAGATGCCCAACCTCGACGGCCTCGGCGCCCTCACCCGCATCCGCGCCACCCACCCCCGCCTGCCGATCATCATGTTCTCGACGCTCACCGAGCGCGGGGCGAGCGCGACGCTCGAGGCGCTCTCACGCGGTGCCAGCGACTACGTCACCAAGCCCTCGAACACGGGTCGCATCGCCGACGGCATCGCAGCCGTCCGCGACCAGCTCGTGCCGCGGATCCGTGCCCTCGCCGGCCTGCGACAGCTCGGGCTTCAGGGAGCGGCAGCGGCCGCGCCCGTCGTCCGGCGTCAGCGCCCGACGCCGACGCAGCCGGTCACCGCGCTGCTGATCGGTTGCTCCACCGGCGGTCCGGATGCGCTCGCGCGCCTGCTCCCGCGCCTGCCCGCGGATCTGCGGGTGCCGGTGCTCGTGGTGCAGCACATGCCTCCGGTCTTCACCGCCATGCTCGCCCAGCGCCTCGACAAGGTCTGCCCGCTGCCCGTTCGCGAGGCCAAGGACGGCGAGGAGGTGCTGCCGGGCGAGGTCCTCATCGCTCCCGGCGACTTCCACCTCCGCCTTCGGCGCAGCGCGCTCGGCGCGCGCGTCGCACTCGACCAGGGCCCGCAGGAGAACTTCTGCCGCCCGGCCGTCGACGTCCTGTTCCGCTCCGCCCTGTCGGTCTACGGCGCCGGCGCGCTCGTCACCGTGCTCACCGGCATGGGCCAGGACGGTCTCGCCGGCACCCGCGAACTCGCCGCCGCCGGCGCCCGCGTGCTTGTCCAGGACCAGGCCACCTCCGTGGTGTGGGGCATGCCCGGGGCGGTCGCCGGTGCCGGTCTCGCGGACGACGTCCTCCCCCTCGAGGTCCTCGCCGACCGCCTGGGCTCGGTCATCCGCTCCAGCGCCACCCCCGCCCGCGCTCGCTGACGCCCCGGCGGAACGGGCGGTCGAGGAGGCGCGCCAGCGCCGTCTCGAGCCCCGGTGAGCGACGCAGGATCCTGCTTGTCCACAGGGTTCTGCGGCACGTTCGGGTTGTGTCGGGGGTTCGTGCCACCATCTCCGTATGACTCTCGGGGATGGCTTCGACGATGTGAACGGTGGCGTGGACGACGGTCCTGTCGCGCCGTTCGACGGCGTCTCCTCGTCTGTGCTGCTGGACGTGCTGGTGGGTGAGGAGCAGGCGCGTCAGGCCTCCGAGATCCGCACCTGGCAGGGCGTCGTGGCCTGGGCTGAGCGCAACCTCCACGACGGTGAGAGCGAGCGGGAGGTCGAGGACGTGGTCGCTGCGCTGGACACCGGCGTGCGCCTAGCGGGTGAAGGCACTCCGCTGGTGGCGGAGTTCGCCCTCATGGAACTGGTCGCTGTGCTGGGCCGCACCCCCGATGGCGGACGCCGCTACGTCGCACGGATCCTGGAATGCGCCTGGCGGCTCCCGCACGTCTACGCCGCCGTGATCTCTGGGCGGTTGGCGCCGTGGCGAGCCGCGAAGATCGCTGAAGCCACCGTAGAGCTGAACGCGCAGGCGGCGGCGTTCGTCGACCACCAGCTGTTCGCCGCCCACCGCGTGTCCTGGGCCCAGCTGGACCGGCTGATCGACGAGGCCATCAAACGCTTCGACGCCGACCTCGCCGAGGCGCAGCGGCAGCGTGAGTGCGAGCAGCTGGGCGTGCGGTTCTCCGACCCCACCACCGACGGCATCGCCTACCTCGACGCCACCCTCGACGCCGGCGATGCCGCCGACCTCGAAGCCGCCACCCGGCGCCGCGCTGCGACGCGGGCGCAGTTCGGCGATGAGTCCTCCCACGACGTCCGCATGGCACGCTCGTTGGGCGACATGGCCCGCAACGACCTCGAGCTCGACCTGACCACGGTCGACGAGAGCACCGGCGAACTCATCACCGCGTCCGTGGGAAGGAAGGCCGAGGTCGTCGTCCATCTGACGCCGGAGTCGCTGACGGGCGAGAACCCGGTCGGGCGCTGCAACAACCGCCCAGTCGCGACGACTCAGACCCGGGAGTGGTTGCAGCAGTCGAGCCACATCACGATTCGACCAGTGGTGGACCTCGCCGGGTGTGACCATGTCGATGCCTACGAGATCCCCGACCGACTCCGCCGCCACACCACCTGGCGCGACCACACCTGCCGCTTCCCCGGCTGCACCCACCCGGCCACCAGCTGCGACCTCGACCACCGCACGCCCTACGACCAGGGCGGCGCCACCTGCCCCTGCAACCTCACGCCGCTGTGTCGGCGCCACCACCGGGCCAAGACCCACAGCCGCTGGCGCTACACCGCACTCGCACCCGGGATCTACCGGTGGACCAGCCCCCTCGGGCACCGGTTCCTCGTCACCCCCACCGGCACCTACCCCCAGCGCGAATAGCGTCTGTCCGCGTCTCTCTCACCTCACCGGGTCTCGAGACGGCGCTGGCGCGCCTCCTCGACCACCGGCAGGGCGGCGCTGGTTCGCGTTCTCGACCAGCGGGGAGCTGACCACCGGTCGTTGAGGAGGCCGGCCACGGCCGTCTCGAAACGACCCGGGCTCACTGTCACCCGTCACCACGGGGGTCTCGAGACGGCGCTGGCGCACCTCCCCGAAAAGGATCAGCGGCCAGAACCCCCCACACGGGGTCCTGGCCGCTGTCGCTCCGGTCGATGCCTCGTCCCGGGCCCACTCCCTCCCTGGGCTCAGGCACTCACGTCGAGGTAGACCGGGCGCTGAGGGGAGGTGGTGGCGCCGCTGACGGTGTCGGTGACGCGCTGATGGGCTCGGTTGCTCTCCAGCACCGCGGGGATGGCGGACATGAGCCGTCGCTGGCGCTCGAGGAGCTGGCGGGCGCGGGGGACGAACTCGTCGGGGATCGGGCCGAGGTCGGTCGGCGGCGTCCACGGCGGCTCGTCGGGGGCGGCGAGGCCGCGGATCATCTTCTCGGCGCGGTCGGCGTGGGCCTCGAGACGGTCGAGGGCCTCGCGCCAGCTGACGGGGCGGCGAGGTGCGTCGGGGGCGCTCACTGTGCTGCCGCCATCGCTGCCTGTCGCCAGGTGTCGGCGATCTGGCGGGCCAGGCTCAGGGCCTGGCCCGTGGTGGCGCTGTCGCGCCGGATGTTGGCGTCGACGAGCTGGCCGCGCAGGAACGAGTAGATCGCGGCGAGCTGGCGTCCGGCGGGCATGGCGTCGACGTCGAGGCTGGTCTCGAGCTCGTTGACGATGTCCTGGGCGTGCAGCAGGTGGCGGTGCGCTGCCGGCCAGTCGGCGGCCTGTTGGGCGGTCAGGCCGCGCTCGACGTCGAGCACGAGGCGTTCTACGAGCATCACGAGCAGGCGGGCGGGGGATGCGGTGGCGACGGCGTTGTCACGGTAGGCCGACGCAGCGCTGCGGGCGGCGCTTGTGGTTGCGTACATCGGTCATCCTCACTGGGTGGAGCTCTGCAGGGACTTGAGCTGACTGGTCAGCCAGCTCTGCTGTCCCTGGAGCTGGGAGAGCGTGGTCTCGAGCTGGGTGTACTGCCGCTCGAGGTTGGAGCGCCGCAGGGCGAGGCGGTCGTCCCAGTCGGCGATGCTCGCGTTGAGCCGCGAGATCGTTGAGGTCCGGCTGTTGATGGCTGCCGTGATGCTGCCGTTGAAGCGGTCGCTGGAGGTGTCGGCGACGCCCTTGACCCGATCGGCGAAGCCCCCGGGCCCGGTGAACGCCGTCGCCGCCGCCACCGGGTCGGCGGCGAAGGAGGAGGCGAACTTGTCGGGGTCGAAGGTCACCTTGCCGAAGCGGTCCACCTGGATGCCGTACTTCGCCATCGACGTCCCGTCGGGCGGGAACACGGCGTCCTGCAGGCGCGAGGCCAGGCTGCTCAGCGTCGAATCCCCGGCCAGCACACCCTTGGCGTTCTTGTCGTTCGAGGTGAACGACCCGATCTGGGTGATCAGCGCGTTGATCTGGTCGACGAAGCCCTTCACGGCATCGCTCTGCTTGGCCGCGTCACGGCTGACGTCGATGTCGGCCGTGCCGGTGGCGTTCGAGGCCAGCGTGACGGTGACGCCCGGCACGAGGTCGGCGAAGGTGTTCGTCGACGACGTGGCGGTGATGCCGCCGATGTCGATGCTGGCGTCGCGGCCGGCCCGCACCGTGGTCCCGCCCATCAGGTCGGCTCCGCCGGCGTCGGTGAGCCCGAAGGCCTGGCCGGCGCCGGTCGTCGACGACTCGACGAGCAGGCGGTACTGGTCGACCCCGCTGGCGGAGCCGGTGCGCACGAGCGTGGCCCGCACCCCGGCGTCCGCGCCGTTGATCGCGGCGGCGAGCTCGTCGAGGGTGCCGTTGGCGGTGCTGATCGTCAGATCCGGCTGCCCCGAACGGGTGAGCGTCACGCTCGTCCCGGCGCCGGTGACGACGTCCGTGCGGGCGTGGGGCTCGGTGAAGGCGAGCTGGTGGCTGAGCGCCGTCTGGTTGACGGTCACGGTGAACTGGCCGGGCGCTGCTGCGGAGGTGGCGGAGATCGCGACCGCCGCATTGCTGGAGGTGGCCTTGAGCGTCGTCCACGGGTTCGTCGTGGACGACGAGCTCGCAGCGCCGGTGAAGCCACCGGCCGCGGTCGAGAGCGCCTGCAGTGCGGTGTTCACCTTCTGCAGTGCGCCGACCTTGCTCTGCTCGGACGACACCTGCGTCTTGAGCTTCGTCTGCGATCGCGCTTCGAGCGCGATGAGCTGGTTGACGAGGCTGGCGGTGTCGAGTCCGCTGGCGAGACCTCCGACGCTGCTGGTGCCTGCCATGGTCGTCCTCCGGATGCGTGAGCGCCGGCCCGGCGCGAGGGCGCGCGTGACGAACGACGAGTGCCGGTGGAGCCACCGGCTCCACCGGCACTCGTTCGTCGCAGCGCGGTAGCGGGATCAGCCGCGGAGCAGCTGCAGCACGCCGTTCGGGGCCGAGTTGGCCTGGGCGAGCATGGCGGTGCCGGCCTGCGAGAGGATCTGCGACTTGGTCAGGTTCATCATCTCCTGAGCCATGTCGGTGTCGCGGATCCGGGACTCCGAGGCGGAGAGGTTCTCGATCGCAACGTTCACGTTGTTGATCGTGTGCTCGAACCGGTTCTGCACCGCACCGAGCTCGGCGCGCTGGGTGGAGACCTCGGTGATGGCCGCCTGCAGCGTGTTCGAGTCGGTGATGTCGATCGCCGCCATCGCGGTGCCGGCGGTGAAGTCGGCGAGCGCGGTGGCGCTGATGTCGATCGTGTCGGCCGAGTCATAACCGACCTGGAAGGTCAGCGCCGCACCGGCGAAGAGGTCCACACCGTTGAACTTGGTGTTGTCCTTGATGCGGGTGATCTCGGTGTTCAGCGCGTCGAACTCCGACTGCAGGGCCGCCTGCGACTCGGTGTTCTGGGTGCCGTTGTTGTACTGCACGGAGAGGTCGTTCATGCGCTGGAGCATGGAGTGGACCTCGGTGAGCGCACCTTCAGCGGTCTGGGCGACCGACACGCCGTCCTGGGCGTTGCGGACGGCGACCTTGAGGCCACCGACCTGCGAGCGCAGGCCCTCGGAGATGGCGAGACCGGCGGCGTCGTCCGCGGCGCGGTTGATGCGGAAGCCCGACGAGAGCTTCTCCATGGACTTCGAGAGCTGCGTCTGCGTGACCGACAGGTTGCGGTACGAGTTGGTGGCCTCGATGTTCTGGTTGATGCGAAGACCCATGATGGTTCCCTCCTGGATGTAGGTCGTTACTGCCGGGCGTCCGTCCTTGGTCGCCCTTCGTGGTTCTCTTCGGCCGACGGGGCGTCGGTCCAAGGGAAATCAGCGAGGAATCCGGGAAATCCGGTGTCCGCGATGACCTCTCGTGGGCCGGCGCACAGCAGGCCTGCTCAGCTGACCGCGTCGAGCGGCGTGACGACGCGGCGCGCGCCGTCGGCGTGGCGTGCGGCCACGGCGGCGAAGTACGACTCGCGCCGACGCTGGGCGACACCGCCGGCCTTGCCGGTGCTCTTGACGAGCGAGGGCTCGAGCGCGTGGTTGAGGGCGTCGCGCAGCAGGGCGAGCGCCTCGGCGCGCATCTGCGAGATGCGCGAGTCGGTCACACCGAGCTCCTCGGCGATGTCGGCCATCGGGCGCTCGGCGAAGAAGTAGTCCTGGACGACGATGCGCAGGCGCTCGGGCAGCTCCTCGATGGCCTCGCGCAGGTAGGTGAGGCGCTCGGCGTGCTCCACCAGCTCCTCGGGGGAGGGGGCGCGGGTCGGCACGAGCTCCTCGATGGGGGTCGTGGTCGAGCCCTGCAGCGAGAGCACCTGGGCCCGCGAGACGTCGTCGTCGTTGGCCACGACCTCCTCGGGGGTCATGCCGGCCGCCTGGGCGACCTCGGCGGTGGTGGGGGTGCGGCCCAGCACCGAGGCCAGCTGGCCGCGGGTCTCGGCGAGGTCGCGGGCGCGGCGGCGCACCGAGCGCGAGGCCCAGTCGACCGAGCGCAGCTCGTCGAGGAGGGCGCCGCGGATGCGGGTGGCGGCGTAGCGGTCGAACGGCACACCCCGCTCGGCGTCGAAGGCCCGCGCGGCGAGCACGAGGGCCGTCAGGCCGGCCGAGGTCAGGTCGTCGCGGCTGACGTGGGACGGCACCCGCCCCATGGTCTCGCGCACGATGTGGCCGACCAGCGGCATGTGGGAGGTGATCAGCTCGTCCGCCTCGGCGGTGGTCGCGTTCTCGTTCACGTAGACGACATTCGCGCCTCGTCTCGGCGTGTCGCATCGATTTTCGAGCCGTGTGGCCGCTCGGGGAATCGATACAGGACTGTGGTCCCGATCACGTCTGGTCACCCCTCGCCGGGCCCGGAGGACCGACCGCCCAAACGCCTCAGGTGGGCGAGCGAGGAGGCGATCAGACCACTCGAGCATCCCCGCATCTCGGGGCGGTGGAAGGAAGGGTGAAGACGTGGACAGGCTGTCGCAGATCCTGTGGCGCGAGCGTGAACTGCTCGAGACCCTGGCGTTCAAGCTGGAGGTCGAGCGGATGGTCCTCGCGACCGGCCGCACGCGGTGGCTGGTGCACGCCACCCGCGAGGTGGAGTCGGTCCTGGAGGACCTGCGGGGCACCGAGGTGCTCCGCGCGACCGCGGCCGACGAGGCCGCCGAGGAGCTGGGGTTGACCCCGAACCCGTCGCTGGGAGCGCTGGCCGAGGCCGCCCCCGAGCCGTGGGCGGGCATCCTGCGCGACCACCGCGACGCGATGATCGCGAGCGCGCGGGAGATCGCGGACACCTCGGAGGACGCCAAGGGCCTCATCACCGCCGGCTACCGCTCCGCACGCGAGACCCTGCTGACCATCGGCGGCGCCTCGACCGCGAGCTACGCGCCCGACGGCAGCGTCGTCGTCGACACCGTGCCGCGCCACCTGCTCGACCGGAGCCTGTGATGGCGGGGTCGTTCGGCTCGATCGGCACCGCGCTGTCGGCGCTGCGCTACCAGCAGGTCGCCCTCGACGTGGCCGGCAACAACATCGCCAACGCCACCACGGAGGGCTACGCCCGCCGCCGGGTCGTGGGCGAGTCCCTCGGCCCCGTCACCCCCGCGATGTGGTCGCGCACCGACGGGCACGGCTCCGGCGTCGGCGTCGGCGAGGTGCGCCGGATGGTGGACCCGCTGCTCGACACGCGGGTGCGCCGCGAGCACGCCAGCCTCAGCTATCTGCAGACCACCCAGACCGTGCTGGCACGCGTCGAGGAGGGCATCGGCGAGCCCGGCGACGCCGGCGTCTACGCCGCGATGCTGAACTTCCGCAGCTCCTGGCAGGACCTGTCGCTCAACCCCAACGGCGACGCCGCGCGCCAGCAGGTGCTCGGCAGCGCCGCGACCCTCGCGCAGGCGCTCCGGCTGCAGACGTCCAACGTGGCCAACGAGGAGGGCGACCAGCGCGTGCACGCCCAGACGGTGGTGCGCCAGGTCAACGACGCCGCGGCCGCGGTGGCCCGGCTCAACCAGACGATCCTCGTCAACGACCAGAACGGCCTCGACTCCGGCGTGCTGAAGGACGAGCGGGACCAGATGGTGCTCAAGCTCGCCGAGCTCAGCGGTGCCACCACCGTCGTGCAGTCCGACGGGCAGTACGACGTGAGCATCAGCGGCTACGCGCTGGTCGACGGCAACCGGGCGGGTGCGCTCGCGGTCTCGACGGGCATCACCGCCACCGGTGCCGCCGACGGACTGCCCGTCACCTTCCGCATCGACGCCCCCTGGGGCTCCACGGCGATCGTCGGCAACCCCGGCGGCGAGCTCGGCGGCGTCACGGAACTGCTCACCACGACGCTGCCCGGCTACCGCGCCGGCCTCGATGCCGTGGCGGCCGACCTCGCGTCGTCCTTCAACTCCCAGCACGCCGCGGGCTTCGACCGCAGCGGGGCGGCGGGCGGTGCGTTCTTCAGCTACAACCCGGCGGTCGGCGCCGCGAGCCTCACAGTCGCGATCACCGACCCGGCCCTCGTGGCGGCGTCCTCGGTCAACGGCGGCGCCCGCGACGGCAACAACGCCGACGCCCTCAGCGACATCGGGGGTCACCTCGACTCCTACCAGCGGCTGGTCAACGGCTTCGGCAGCACGGTCGCCGCCCTCGGTCGCCAGACCGCGAACCAGCGGGCCCTCGCCGGCTCCCTCGACTCCTCCTGGGAGCAGCAGGCGGGCGTGAACCTCGACGAGGAGACCGTGAACATGGTCCAGGCGCAGCGGGCCTACGAGGCCGCGGCCCGTCTCATGACGACCATCGACCAGGTGCTCGACACCCTCATCAACCGCACCGGCCTCGTCGGCCGCTGATCACTCGCCCATCACGGAAGGTAGCGACGACGACCATGACCATCGGACGGGTCACCCAGCGGATGATGACCGCCGGTTCGCTGGACCACCTCCAGCGCAACCTCGGCACCCTCTCGCGCACCCAGGAGCGGCTCAGCACGGGCCGCCAGATCAACCGCCCCTCGGACGACCCGACGGGAACCACGTCGGCGATGCGACTGCGCAGCTCCGCCGCCTCCCAGGCGCAGTACTCCCGCAACGCGCAGGACGGCATCGGCTGGCTCACCCAGGCCGACGCGGCGCTCGACTCCGCGACGTCCACCGTCAAGCGGGCCCGCGACCTCGCGCTGCAGGGTGCGAGCGCCCCCGCCACCGGACCCGGTGCTCGGGAGGCGCTGGCGGTGGAGGTCGACCAGCTGCGTGCGCAGCTGATCTCGCAGGCCAACACCACCTACCTCGAGCGCCCGGTCTTCGGCGGCGTCACCTCCGGCGACAAGGCCTACGACGCCACGGGCGCCTACGTCGGCACCGTCGGCGACGTCAACCGGCGCATCGCCGACGGCATCACCGTCAAGGTGGACGTCGACGGGCCGGCCGCCTTCGGAACGGGCGCCACGTCCGCCTTCGCCGAGCTCGATGCGCTCTCCACCGCGCTGCGCGCCGGCGACAAGGCGGGCATCACCGCCGGGATCGCGGCGCTCAACAACCGCATCGACACCATCACGACCGCGCGGACCGCTGCCGGAGTCCGCTACCAGCGACTGGAGCTGGCCGACCAGAGCGCCTCGGATGCGTTCCTAGCCCTGGGGAATCAATTGGGCACCATCGAGAATGCCGATCTCACCAAGACGACCGTCGACCTCAAGATGCAGGAGGTCGCCTACCAGGCGGCCCTCGCCGCGACGTCGCGCGTCATCCAGCCGAGCCTCTTGGACTTCCTGCGATGATCGCGGCCATGGACATCCCCGCGGCGGGCCTGGTGAGCAGTGACGTCGACAGCGCCGACGTCGAGGTGCCGGTGATCGTGCTGGTGCACCCCATGCCCGGTTTCCCGGACGACGCCCGCTTCGCCCTCGTGCGCCTCGACGACGACGGGCTGCTGCACGGCCTGCGCTCGCTCGACAGCGAGGGTCTGCAGTTCATCGTGGTGCCGCCGGGCGCCTTCTACCCCGACTACGCCCCCGAGATCGATGACGACACCGTCGCCGACCTCGGTATCGAGCGGGCCGAGGACGTCGTCGTCCTCGCGGTCGTGCGCGCGGGCGCCACGCTGGCCGAGACGACCATCAACCTGCGCGCGCCGCTGGTGCTCAACACCACCACGCTGCGGGCCACCCAGGTCATCCTCGACGACGTCGACCTGCCCATCTCCGCGCCGCTCGTCGCCTGAGCGACGCCGCTGTGACAGGCCGCTTCCCCACGGGAAGCGGCCTTCACCGCGTGCGGTGCCCGCACATGCCCTAGCCTCGTACTCGTGCTCGTTCTCTCCCGCCGCGTCGGCGAAAGCGTCGTGATCGGCGCCGGCACGCCCGACGCCGTCACGGTCACCGTGCTCGAGGTCCGCGGCGACGTCGTCCGCGTCGGCATCGACGCGCCCCGGTCGGTGGCCGTGCACCGCGCGGAGCTGCTCGCCGAGCTCGCCGACGCCAACGCCGACGCCGCCTCGCCGTCCGAGAACACCGTGGCCTCGCTCTCGCAGGCCCTGCGCGAGCGCCGCTGAACGGCTCCGCGCGCCGCCGCAGGGATTAGGTCCCCGAATCCCCGGGCCGTCTCAGCCGCCCCGTCCTTCCGCCGATACACAGGCGAAGGAGGACTCATGGACGACGACGCCGAGATCATCGCCGAGTTCCTCGTGGAGTCCCACGAGAACCTGGACCAGCTCGACCGTGACCTGGTGGAGCTCGAGCAGCAGCCCGATTCGCGGGAGCGGCTCTCGAGCATCTTCCGCACGATCCACACGATCAAGGGCACCAGCGGGTTCCTGGCGTTCAACCGCCTCGAGCAGCTGACCCACGTGGGGGAGACCCTGCTGTCGCGACTGCGCGATGGCGAGCAGGTGATGACCCCCGCGATCGCCGAGGCGCTGCTCACCATGGTCGACACCGTGCGCTCGCTCCTCGAGGGCATCGAGCGCACCGGTCGCGACGACGACCCCGCCGTCGACGTCGCCCCCGTGGTGGCGGTGATCGAGGCGCTGCTGAACGGCGAGGAGCCGCCGGCGAGCGCGCCCGCCGCGCCCCTGGCCGTCGTCGCGGAGGTCCCCGCCGCGCCCGAGCAGTCACCTGCCGAGCCGGCCGCCGGGCCCACCGTCGAGCAGACCGCCGGGCCGGCCGTCGCCCCCGTCGTCGAGACGGCGCCGGACCTGCCGGACCTGCCGGACCTTCGCGACCTGCCGATGTTCGGCGGCGGCGTCGTCCTCGAGGACGAGCACGCCGAGACCACCGAGCCCGGAGAGGGCGAGGGCGCGGAGCGACGCACCGTCGTCGACTCCTCCGTGCGCGTGGACGTCGACCTCCTCGACGGCCTCGTCGACCTCGTCGGCGAGCTCGTGCTCACCCGCAACCAGATCCTGCAGCGCACCGCCGGCGCGGACGACGTGGAGCTCACCCGGGCCAGCCAGCGTCTCGACCTGGTGGCCAGCGAGCTGCAGGAGTCGATCATGAAGACCCGCATGCAGCCCATCGGGCAGGTGTGGGCCAAGATGCCGCGCGTCGTGCGCGACCTCTCCCACCAGCTGGGCCGCGAGGTCGAGCTGGTGATGGACGGTCACGAGACCGAGCTCGACCGCAGCCTGCTCGAGGCCGTCAAGGACCCCCTCACGCACCTGGTGCGCAACTCCCTCGACCACGGCATCGAGCCCCCCGACGTGCGCCTGGCCGCGGGCAAGCCCGCCAAGGGCGTGCTGAGCCTGCGCGCCTACCACGAGTCCGGCCAGGTCGTCGTCGAGATCGCGGACGACGGCAAGGGCATCGACCCCCAGCGCATCGCCGCCGTGGCGCTCGAGCGGGGCGTGGTGACCCGCGACCAGCTCGCGCGCATGGACCAGCGCGACGTCCTCGGCCTGATCTTCCGCCCCGGCTTCTCCACCGCGGCCGCCGTCTCGAACATCTCGGGGCGCGGCGTCGGCATGGACGTGGTGCGCACCAACATCGAGCGCATCGGCGGCAGCGTCGACGTCACCAGCGAGCCGGGCCGCGGCACCACGACCCGCGTGCGGATCCCGCTGACCCTCGCCATCATCCCGGCCCTCGTGGTCGGCGAGGGCGAGGAGCGCTACGCGATCCCGCAGGCCAACCTGGTCGAGCTCGTGCGCATCGAGGGCGAGGACCTCCAGCGTCAGGTCGAGGACCTCGCCGGAGCGCCCGTGCTGCGCCTGCGCGGCAAGCTGCTGCCGCTGGTGTCGCTGGCCGAGACCCTCGGTGGCGACCGCCCGCGCGACGAGGCCCTCACCGTCGTCGTCCTGCAGTCGGACGACGTGCGCTTCGGCCTGTGCGTCTCGACGGTCCACGACACCCAGGAGATCGTGGTGAAGCCGATCGGGCGTCAGCTCAAGGGCCTGACGACCTATGCGGGCGCCACGATCATGGGCGACGGTCGCGTCGCCCTCATCCTCGACGTGCCCGGTATCGCCGGCACCGCAGGCGTCGGCCCGGCCCAGGCCGAGCAGATCGACCCCCGTGCCACCGCGGCCGGTGACCACACCGCCCTGCTGGTGCTCGAGGTGGCCGACGGTCGCCGCGCGGCCCTGCCGCTCTCGGCGGTCGCCCGGCTCGAGGAGTTCCCGCGCGAGCGGATCGAGCGCAGCGGCTCGGTGGAGGTCGTGCAGTACCGCGACGGCATCCTCCCGCTGGTGCGCCTCGCGGCGGCCATCGGGCTGCCCGACACGAGCGATCGCGGCGACCAGGTCAGCGTCGTCGTCCATGAGACCGACGTCCAGCACGGCGTCGGAGAGAGCGGGGGTGCTGTGGGCATCGTCATCGACCGGGTCCTCGACGTCGTCGACGTCGCGATCGCGGCCAGCGAGGTCGGGGGGCGCCTCGGTGTCACCGGCAGCGCCGTCGTGCAGGACCGCGTCACCGACCTCGTCGACCTGCAGCAGGTCGTGGCCATGTCGGGGGTCGGCGCATGAGCGCCGGGACGCTCGCCGCGGCCATCGCGGCCCCGGGCGCGGACGCCGGCGTGGTGCTCGCCGAGCAGTACTCCACCTTCTGGGTGGGCGAGCTGTTCTTCGGCATCGGCGTGGCCGAGGTGCAGGAGGTGCTGCGCCACCAGCCGATGACGCCGGTGCCGCGGGCCGACGAGGCCGTGCGCGGCCTGATCAACCTGCGCGGCCAGATCGTCACGGCCGTCGACCTGCGGGTGCGCCTCGGCCTGCCGCCGCGCGCGGACGACCAGCTGCCGATGAACGTCATCGTGCGCAGCAGGGGCGAGGTCGTCAGCCTGCTCGTCGACGACATCGGCGACGTCATCGACACCGCGGGCATCGCGCCGCAGCCGGTGCCCTCCACCATGCCCGCCAAGCTGCAGTACGTCGTGCGCGGTGTGCGGCCGCTGCCCGAGAGCATCCTCCTCATCTTGGACGCCGACCGGGCGCTCGAGGTGAGCGGGCCCAGCGGGGGCTGACCGACCCGACACCGACACCGACAACACGAGAGGCCCGCGCCAACGGGGCGGGCCGCTCGTGTGGGGGGCGCTCCGGGGGT
>NZ_CAXRAZ010000041.1:0-13466 GCF_964229035.1 Nocardioides sp.
CCCGGCCCCCCCGGGCCCCGGCCCACCCCGCCCCCCCGGCGGGGTGCGACGAGGGCGCCATGGCTGAGCGCTCGGAGATCGCAGGCACCGCCCGCACCGCGGCCGACGAGGTCGTCGACATCTGTCGCGACCTCATCCGCATCGACACCTCGAACTACGGCGCCGAGGAGGGGCCGGGGGAGCGCCTCGCCGCCGAGCACGTCGCCGCCCTCCTCGACGAAGTCGGGCTCAAGCCCGAGGTGATCGAGACGGCACCGGGGCGCGCCAACGTGCTGGCACGCTGGGGCGGCACCGCCGATCGTGACGACGCGCTGCTGCTGCACGGCCACCTGGACGTCGTGCCCGCGGCGGCGGAGGACTGGCAGGTGCACCCGTTCTCCGGCGAGGTTCAGGACGGCTACGTGTGGGGACGCGGCGCGGTCGACATGAAGGACTTCGACGCGATGCTCCTGGCCGTCGTCCGCGACCGGCAGCGCGCGGGCAGGGCGCCGGAGCGGCCCGTCGTCCTCTGCTTCACCGCAGACGAGGAGGCGGGCGGGCACCGTGGCGCCGAGCAGCTGATGCTGCACCACCGCGAGTGGTTCGACGGCTGCACGGAGGCCGTCGGGGAGGTCGGGGGCTTCTCCGCCACCGTCCGCGGACGACGCCTCTACCTGATCGAGGCCGCCGAGAAGGGCATGGCGTGGATGCGGCTGACCGCCCGCGGGCGCGCCGGCCACGGCTCGATGACCAACGACGACAACGCGGTGACGCGCCTCGCGGCCGCGGTGGCCCGCATCGGCGCGCACGAGTGGCCGGTGCGGCTCACCCCGGCGATGCGCACCCTGCTCGCCACGGTCGGCGACCTCGCCGGCGTGGAGGCCACCCCCGAGAACGCCCCGGCGCTGGTGGAGGAGTTCGGCGGAGCGGCCCGCATGCTCGGCGCGGTGCTGCGCAACACCACCAACCCGACGATGCTCGGCGCGGGCTACAAGGTCAACGTCATCCCGACCGAGGCCACCGCGCACATCGACGGGCGCTTCCTGCCCGGCTACGAGGACGAGTTCTTCTCCACGCTCGCCGAGCTCTGCGGCGAGGGTGTCAGCATCGACTACGACTCCAAGCAGTCGCCCTGGGAGATGCCCTACGAGGGCGCGCTCGTCGACGCCATGACCCGCAGCCTGCTGGCCGAGGACCCCGACGCGATCGTGGCGCCGTACCTCATGAGCGGCGGCACCGACGCCAAGCACTTCACCAAGCTCGGCATGCGCACCTACGGCTTCGCGCCGCTGCGCCTGCCCGACGACCTCGACTTCACTGCTCTCTTCCACGGCGTGGACGAGCGCGTGCCGGTGGACGCCCTGCAGTTCGGCACCCGCGTGCTCGACCGCTTCCTCGACGAGGCCGCCGGCTGAGCCCTCGCCGGCTCAGGCGGTGCGCACGGCGCGGATGATCTTGCGCCGCAGGACGACGCGCCGCTTGCCGTCGGGGCCGATCTGCACGCGGTCGAGTTCCCAGCCACCGTGCTCGGCGCGCTCGGTGAGCAGCTTCGCGACCGTGCCGCGGCTGAAGTCGCGCTCGAAGGTGACTCGCTCGAACTCCCACTCCACACCGCGCCCGAGGCCGCGCAGCACCTCGGGGCGCAGCAGGGAACGGACTTGGGGCGAGCGGGTCATGTGGCACTCCTCGAGACGTCGTCCAAGGCCGCGCGGATCTCCGGCGGCAGCGTCCGCTCCTCGGCCCTGAGGGCGGTGGCGAGGTGGGCCGCGGTGCGCGCACCCACGATCGGGGCGGTGATGCCCGGCGCGTCCCTCACCCAGGTGAGGGCGACCTCGAGCGGCGTCCACCCGAGGCCGTCGGCCGCGCGCACCACCGCTTCCACGATGCCACGGCTGCGGTCGTCGAGGTAGGTCTCGACGAATCCGGAGAACACCGGCGAGGCCCCGCGCGAGTCCGAGGGGATGCCCGTGCGGTACTTGCCGGTGAGCACGCCGCGTCCCAGCGGCGACCACGGCAGGACGCCGAGCCCGTGGGCGTCGGCGGCCGGCAGCACCTCCCGCTCGATGCGACGGTTGACCAGCGAGTACTCCACCTGGGTGGAGACGAGCGGCACGCGCCCCGGCACCACCTGCTGGATGGTGGCCGCGCGGGCGGTCTGCCAGGAGTTGTAGTTCGAGATGCCGACGTAGGCGGCCTTGCCGGAGTCGACGGCGTGCTGCAGGGCCGCCAGCGTCTCGTCGAGCGGTGCGTCGTCGGACCACACGTGCACCTGCCACAGGTCGACGTGGTCGACGCCGAGCCGCTTCAGCGAGCCCTCGAGACCCCGCAGCAGCGCGCCGCGGGAGGTGTCGGTGACCCGAGCGCCCGCGCGACGGGAGATGCCGGCCTTGGTGGCCAGCACCAGGTCGTCGCGGGGCACGACCGTGCCGAGCAGGCTGCCGATGAGCGACTCGGAGCGACCGTCGGTGTAGCCGGCGGCGGTGTCGACGAGCGTGCCGCCTGCCTCGACGAAGGCGGTCAGCTGGTCGCGCGCCTCGTGCTCGTCGGTGTCGGTGCCCCAGGTCATGGTTCCCAGGCCCAGCCGCGAGACCTTCAGGCCGCTGGCACCGACATACCGCTGCTGCATGGGGGTCACCGTAGCGGCCGGCCTGCTGCACGCAGGCGCGGGCGCGCCGTCGTCCACGACCGGGCGCGCCGTGATGCACGCAACGGCGCGGCGCAGGTGCTCGCGGGCCTAGACTCCACGCCCGTGGTGGACTACCTGCAGGCGGTGTTCCTGGGCGTGCTCCAGGGGCTGACCGAGTTCCTGCCGATCTCGAGCAGCGCGCACCTGCGGATCTTCCCGGACCTCTTCGGCTGGGGCGACCCGGGCGCGGCGTTCACCGCGGTGATCCAGATCGGCACCGAGCTCGCGGTGCTGCTGTTCTTCTGGAAGGACATCTGGCGCATCGCCCGCGCCTGGCTGCTGTCGCTGGTGAAGCCGGAGTACCGCGGCTCGCTCGACGCCCGCATGGGCTGGTACATCATCGTCGGCTCGCTGCCGATCGTCGTGCTCGGCGTGCTGTTCAAGGACGTCATCGAGCGCGACTTCCGCAACCTGTGGCTGATCGCGACGATGCTGATCGTCATGGGCCTCGTGCTCGGTGTGGCCGACAGGATCGGGCGCAACGAGCGCCAGATCAAGCAGCTCGGGCTCCGTGACGCCGTGCTGATGGGTGCCGCCCAGGCGATGGCGCTGATCCCCGGCGTCTCCCGCTCCGGCGCCACCCTCTCGATGGGTCGCTTCCTCGGCTACGAGCGCGAGGCGGCCACCCGCTTCGCCTTCCTGCTCGCCATCCCCGCCGTCGTCGGCGCGGGCGTCTTCCAGCTGAGCGAGATCTCCAACGTCGGCACCGCCACCCAAGGCGAGGCCAACTACGGCTGGGGCCCCACCATCACCGCCACGATCGTGTCGTTCGTCGTCGGCTACGCCTCCATCGCCTGGCTGCTGAAGTACGTGAGCACTCGCTCGTACACGCCGTTCGTCGTCTACCGCGTGGTGCTCGGCGGTGCGGTCCTCATCCTGCTCGGCACCGGCGTCCTCACCGCGTGAGCTCCCACCGTCCTAGAACCAGCCCACCCGCTTGAAGAACCAGAACAGGCCGCCCGCCGAGCCGGCCATCAGCAGCAGCGCGAACGGGTAGCCGAAGGTCCAGTTGAGCTCGGGCATGTGGGTGAAGTTCATGCCGTAGATCCCGGCGATCAACGTCGGGACGACGACCAGCGCGGCGCCCGCCGAGATCTTGCGCATGTCGTCGTTCTGCTGCACCGCGATGCGTGACAGGTGGGCGTCGAAGGCGGTCGAGAGCAGCGCCTCGAGAGCGTCGAGCTCCTCGGCGGCCTGGGCGAGGTGGTCGCTGACGTCGCGGAAGAACGGCTGCGCCGCCTCGTCGATGAGGGTCACCGCGCCGGTGGCGATGCGCCGCATCGGCTCGCGCAGCGGCTGCACGGCGCGCCGCACCTCCGACATCTCGCGCTTGAGCACGTAGATGCGATCGCCGTCGTTGCTGCGGCGGTCGGAGAACACCGAGGCCTCGACCTCGTCCACGTCGGTCTGGAGCTCACCCACCACTGCGGTGTAGCTGTCGACGACCGCGTCGCACACGGCGTACACCACAGCTGAGGGGCCGTGGTCGAGCACGGTCTTGCGTTGCTCGAGCGCGTGGCGGGCGTCGCTGAGCGACGACCCGCGGCCGTGGCGCACGGTGATCACGAAGTCCTCGCCGATGAACAGGTTGATCTCGCCGGTCTCCACGGCGTCGTCGGCGTCGACGTACCAGAGCGTCTTGAGCACGAGGAACAGGCTGTCGTCGTACTGCTCCAGCTTGGGACGCTGGTGGGCCACCACGGCGTCCTCGACCGCGAGGGGGTGCAGCCCGAACGCCTCTGCGATCTCCTGCAGCTCGACCATGCTGGGCTCGTAGAGACCCACCCACACGAAGTCGCGCTCGTCGCCGGCGGTGGCCGCGCGCAGCGCCGCGTAGTCGTGCAGGTGGCAGTCGAGGTCGAGGCGCACCCCGTCGCGGTACACAGCACTGTCGACGATCACGGCCACACGGTAGGACGACGCCTCACGCACCGTCGCCTAGGCTCGCCGCCATGGCCACCCTGCTGCTGGTCCGCCACGGGCGCACCACCGCCAACGCCTCGGGCATCCTCGCCGGGCGCACCCCCGGCGTCCGACTCGATGAGCGCGGCACGGAGCAGGCCGCTCGCGCGGGCGCCCGCATCGCCGGCGTGCCGATCGTCGCACTCGTCACGAGTCCGCAGGAGCGCTGCAAGCAGACCTCCAAGGCCGTGCTCGACGCCCAGGTGGCCGCCGGTCGCCCGCTGCTGAAGCCGCAGACGGAGAAGGCGATCGCCGAGTGCGACTACGGCGAGTGGCAGGGTCGTCCCATCAAGGAGCTCGCAAAGGATCCGCTCTGGCGCACGGTGCAGGCCCAGCCTTCCGCCGTCACCTTCCCCGGCGGGGAGTCGATGGTCACCATGCAGCACCGGGCCGTCTCGGCCGTGCGCCGCATCGACGCCGCGATCACCGCCGAGCACGGGCCGAACGCGGTGTGGGTGGCGGTGAGCCACGGCGACATCATCAAGGCGCTCCTCGCCGACGCCCTCGGCCTGCACCTCGACCTGTTCCAGCGCATCAACGTCGACCCGGCCTCGGTGTCGGTGGTGCGCTACGCCGCCGACCGGCCCTACGTGCTCAGCAGCAACACCCACGACGGCGACCTCTCCTGGCTCACGCCGCCCGCCAAGGCCAAGGGGCGGGGTTCCCGCAAGCCCGCGGCCGACGCCGGTGCCGTGATCGGCGGCGGCGCCGGACCGGGCGCGGACGGCTCCTGACGCCGGCCCATCCGGGCGTCGCTAGGCTCGCCACCATGCCGATCGTCCACGGATTCGACCCGCCCGAGCGCTTCGTCGCCGGAACCGTCGGTGAGCCCGGCAGCCGCACCTTCTTCCTCCAGGCCACCGAGGGCGTCCGCGTGGTGTCCGTGGCGCTGGAGAAGCAGCAGGTCGTCGCTCTCGCCCAGCGCGTCGACGAGCTGCTGGACGAGGTGATCGCCGACGGCAGCGCATCCGGTGTCGTCCCGGCGATCGCGCCGTTCGAGCTGGCCGACAACGACCCCCTCAGCCAGCCGGTGGAGGAGGAGTTCCGCGCCGGCACCATGACGCTCTCGTGGGACCCCGAGGACGAGCGCGTCGTCATCGAGGTCTTCCCGGTGGGGGAGGAGCCGGCCGAGCTCGCCTCTGGTGAGGATCCCGCCGAGCTGCTCCTCGTGCGGCTCACCCCCGGCCAGGCTCGCGCGTTCGTGCAGCGCTCGGAGGCGGTCGTGGGCGCGGGGCGCCCGAGCTGCCCGTTCTGCGGCCAGCCGATCGACCCCGCGGGCCACCTGTGCGTGCGCGCCAACGGGTTCAAGCGACGCGACCCCTGAGCAGGAGCGGATCGCAGCGATGGGGGAGCTGATCATCAAGGGCCGGGTCATGCCGGCCTCCAACGCCACGTTCCTGTGCGACCTCGACGGCCGCGAGGTGGTCTACAAGCCCGTCTCGGGCGAGCGGCCGCTGTGGGACTTCCCGAACGGCACCCTGGCGGGCCGTGAGGTCGCCACCTACCTGGTCTCCGAGGTCTCAGGCTGGAACATCGTGCCCCGCACCTGGCTCGGCGACGGGCCGCACGGCGTCGGCATGATGCAGGAGTGGCAGGACGTCGACCCCGACGCCGGCGCTGTCGACCTCGTCCGCCGCGGGTCCACCCCGAAGGGCTGGCTCGAGGTGGTCGACGGCCTCGACGACCGCGACCGACCCGTCGTCCTCATCCACGAGGACACCGACGCGCTGCGCCGCATGGCGGTCTTCGACATCGTGGTCAACAACGCCGACCGCAAGGGCGGCCACGTGCTCGCCATGCCCGACGGCCACCGCTACGGCGTCGACCACGGCATCGCGCTGCACGACGAACCCAAGCTCCGCACGGTGCTGTGGGGATGGGCCGGCTCGCCGCTGCGCACCGAGGAGGTCACGGTCGTCGAGCGCATCCGCAAGGCGGTCCGCGGCGAGCTCGGCGCGACCCTCTGCGAGCACCTCACCGGCCAGGAGGTCGCGGCACTCGAGCGGCGCGCCGAGCGACTACTCGCCGCAGGGGTGCTGCCGATGCCGCGCGGTGAGTGGCCCCCCATCCCGTGGCCGCCCTTCTAGACCGCGACCACTAGCATCGGCGCCATGCGCTCATGGCAGGCCCCCGACCTCCCGGCCCTCACGGTCACCGGCCCGTCCGTCGTCCTGCACGACACTGCGCGCGGCGATCGGACGACTCTCGCCCCCGCCGCCGGCGAGTCGGCCGGCCTCTACGTCTGCGGGATCACGCCCTACGACGCCACCCACCTCGGCCACGCCAACACCTACATCGCCTTCGACCTGCTCAACCGGGCCTGGCGCTCGGCGGGCCACCCCGTGCGCTACGTGCAGAACGTCACCGATGTCGACGACCCGCTCCTCGAGCGCGCCGAGCGGGTGGGTGTCGACTGGGTCGAGCTGGCCGAGCGCGAGACGCAGCTGTTCCGCACCGACATGGAGGCGCTGCGGGTCCTCCCGCCCGACGAGTACGTCGGTGCGGTCGAGTCGATCCCGCTGGTCATCGAGCTCCTCCAGCGCCTGGACGCCGCGGGCGCGCTCTACACGGTCGAGTCCGACGTCTACTTCTCCGTCAGCGCCGACCCGGCCTTCGGACGCGAGTCGAACTACGACCGCAACACCATGCTGCGCCTCTTCGGCGAGCGCGGCGGCGATCCCGACCGCCCCGGCAAGAAGGACCCGCTCGACTGCGTCGTGTGGCGCGGCGAGCGGGAGGGCGAGCCGTCGTGGCCCAGCCCGTTCGGCCCCGGCCGGCCGGGCTGGCACATCGAGTGCGCGGCCATCGCCCTCACGCACCTCGGCACGACCTTCGACGTGCAGGCCGGCGGCAGCGACCTGATCTTCCCCCACCACGAGATGTGCGCGGGCCACGTGCAGGTCGACACCGGTGAGCCCTTCGCCCGCGCCTACGCCCACGCGGGCATGGTCGGCTACGACGGCCAGAAGATGTCGAAGTCGCTGGGCAACCTGGTCTTCGTCTCGGCGCTGCGCAACAGCGACATCGACCCCATGGCGATCCGACTCTCGCTGCTGCGCCATCACTACCGCAGCGACTGGGAGTGGACCGACGACCAGCTCTGGGCCGCGCTCGACACCCTCGCCGACTGGCGCCGAGCGCTGGCCCTCGGCGCCGGCGCGCCGGCAGCGCCCGTGGTCACCGAGGTGCTCGCGGCGCTGGCCGACGACCTCGACGCGCCTCGTGCCACGGCAGCCATCGACGCCTGGGTGGCCGCGACCCTGGGCACGCAGGGTCTCGCCGACACCTCCGACCCCCACGCGGCCGCCACGCTGCTGCCCGTGCTCGACGCGGCGCTCGGCATCAAGGTCTGAGCGCCGCGACCGACCGCTGAGCCGTCCGCTCAGTCGCCGTCGTCGCGCCGCTTGAGGTAGCGCTCGAACTCCCGGGCGATCGCCTCGCCGGACGCCTCGGGCAGGTCGGCGGTGTCGCGCGACTCCTCCAGCGAGCGCACGTACTCGGCGACGTCCTCGTCCTCCTCCGCCAGTTCGTCGACCCCGCGCTCCCAGGCGCGCGCCTCGTCGGGGAGGTCGCCGAGGGGGAGCGGTGCCTCGAGGAGGTCCTCGAGGCGGCCGAGGAGCGCGAGGGTGGCCTTCGGGCAGGGCGGCTGAGCCACGTAGTGCGGCACCGCCGCCCAGTACGACACTGCGGCGAGGTCGACGCGCACGGCGGCGTCCTGGAGGACCCCGACGATGCCGGTGGGGCCTTCATAGGTCGACTGCTCGAGATCGAGGCGGTCGAGCAGCTCGGGTTCGGTGGCCGTGCCGGACACCGGGATCGGTCGGGTGTGCGGGCTGTCGGAGAGCAGCGCGCCGAGGGTCACCAGGAGCTCGCCGCCCAGGTCGTCGATGGCCGCGAGCAGCTCGGCGGTGAACTGGCGCCACCGCATGTTCGGCTCGATCCCGCGGATGAAGACGACGTCACGGCCGAGCTCGGGGGGCGAGGCCACCGCGATGTGGGTGCTGGGCCAGGTGAGCGTCCGGAAACCGTTGCCGTCGATGCCCACGGTGGGCCGGTTGACCTGGAAGTCGTAGTACTCCTCGGGGTCGATCGCCGCCACGATGCGGGCGTCCCACTGGTCCATGAGGTGGTCGATCACGGCGGTGGCGGACTCCGCGGCGTCGTTCCACCCCTCGAAGGCCGCGATGACCACGGGGCGGTTCAGGTCCGGGACCGTCTCGATCTCCATCACCTTCCCGAGCCTAGTGCCCGATCCGAGTAGGATCGGAGTCAGCCGAGAGGCGTTGCAACGGATCCCCCACCGGCGGTCCGCCACGCTCGGCAGTGATACAAGGGCGCCTTCCACTCGTGGGAAGGATCTGCATGTCCCAGCAGCACCAGGGCCGCGACACCGCCGCCTGGCGGCCCGACGTCACCGAGGAGCTCTCGGCGCTTCTCGCCGAGCGCATCGTGATCCTCGACGGCGCCATGGGCACCGCGATCCAGCGCGACCGTCCCGACGAGGCCGGCTACCGCGGCGAGCGCTTCGCCAGCCGCGAGGAATGGCCGGGCGACCTGATCGGCAACAACGACCTGCTCTCGATCACCCAGCCCGAGATCATCGCCGGCATCCACCGCGAGTACCTCGAGGCCGGCGCCGACATCGTCGAGACCAACACCTTCAGCTCCAACACGATCTCCCTCGCCGACTACGGCATGGAGGAGCTGGCCTACGAGCTCAACGTCGTCTCGGCCCAGCTCGCGCGCCGCGTGGCCGACGAGGTCGCCGCAGCCACCGGTCGCCCGCGCTACGTCGCCGGCGCGCTCGGGCCCACCACGCGCACGGCGTCCATCAGCCCCGACGTGAACGACCCGGCCGCGCGCAACGTGAGCTTCGACGACCTGGTGGCGGCCTACCTCGAGGCCGCCCGCGGTCTTGTGGACGGCGGCTCCGACCTCATCTTCATCGAGACGATCTTCGACACCCTCAACGCCAAGGCGGCGATCTTCGCCGTGCAGTCGCTGTTCGAGGAGGCCGGCCGTCGCTGGCCGGTGGTCATCTCCGGCACTATCACCGATGCGTCCGGGCGCACCCTGTCGGGCCAGGTCACCGAGGCCTTCTGGGACTCCGTGCGCCACGCCCAGCCCCTGGCCATCGGTCTCAACTGCGCCCTCGGCGCCGCCGACATGCGCCCCTACGTGGCCGAACTGTCGCGTCTGGCCGACTGCTTCGTCTCGGCCTACCCGAACGCCGGTCTCCCGAACGCCTTCGGCGAGTACGACGAGGCGCCCGCTGACACCGCCAAGGTGCTCACCGAGTTCGCTGACGCCGGCTTCCTCAACATCGTCGGCGGCTGCTGCGGCACCACGCCCGCGCACATCGCCGAGATCGCCCGCGTGATGGAGGGTCGTGCGGTCCGCCGTCCGGTCGAGCCGCAGCCCGCCATGCGGCTGTCGGGCCTCGAGCCGTTCGCGATCACCGACGACACCCTCTTCGTCAACGTCGGCGAGCGCACGAACATCACCGGCTCGGCGAAGTTCCGCAACCTGATCAAGGACGGCGACTACGACACCGCCCTGTCGGTCGCAGCCCAGCAGGTCGAGGCCGGCGCGCAGGTCATCGACGTCAACATGGACGAGGGCATGATCGACGGCGTCGCCGCGATGGACCGCTTCTTGAAGCTGGTCGCCAGCGAGCCCGACATCAGCCGCGTCCCGGTGATGATCGACTCCTCCAAGTGGGAGGTCATCGAGGCCGGCCTGAAGAACGTGCAGGGCAAGCCGATCGTCAACTCGATCTCGCTCAAGGAGGGCGAGGAGAAGTTCATCGAGCAGGCGACGCTGTGCAAGAAGTACGGCGCCGCGGCCGTGGTGATGGCCTTCGACGAGGACGGCCAGGCCGACACGCTCGAGCGCCGCAAGGCCATCTGCGAGCGCGCCTACCGCGTGCTGGTCGACCAGGTGGGCTTCCCGGCCGAGGACATCATCTTCGACCCCAACGTCTTCGCGGTCGGCACGGGCATCGAGGAGCACGCCAACTACGGCGTCGACTTCATCGAGGGCACCCGCTGGATCAAGCAGAACCTCCCCGGCGCGAAGGTGTCGGGCGGCATCTCCAACGTCTCGTTCAGCTTCCGCGGCAACAACCCCGTGCGCGAGGCGATCCACGCCGTCTTCCTGTTCCACGCCATCAAGGCGGGTCTCGACATGGGCATCGTCAACGCCGGCGCCCTGGTGCCCTACGACACCATCGACCCCGAGCTGCGCGAGGCCATCGAGGACGTCGTCCTCAACCGCACCGACGACTCGATCGCCGCCACCGAGCGACTGCTCGAGCTCGCCGAGCAGCACCGCGGCTCCGGTGAGAAGGCCGAGGCCGCCGCCGAGGAGTGGCGCTCGCTGCCGGTCGGCGAGCGCATCACCCACGCCCTCGTGAAGGGTCTCGACGCCCACGTCGAGGCCGACACCGAGGAGCTGCGCGCCGAGATCGCGGCGCGCGGCGGCCGTCCGATCGAGGTCATCGAGGGCCCGCTGATGGACGGAATGAACGTCGTCGGCGACCTCTTCGGCGCCGGCAAGATGTTCCTCCCGCAGGTCGTGAAGTCGGCCCGTGTGATGAAGAAGGCCGTCGCCTACCTGATCCCCTACATCGAGGAGGAGAAGGCGGCGAACCCCGAGCTGGCGAAGACCAGCGACACGAACGGCACGATCGTGCTGGCCACGGTGAAGGGCGACGTCCACGACATCGGCAAAAACATCGTCGGCGTCGTGCTCTCGTGCAACAACTACGAGGTCATCGACATGGGCGTGATGGTGCCCGCGCAGAAGATCCTCGACAAGGCGCGCGAGGTCAACGCCGACATCATCGGCCTCTCGGGTCTCATCACGCCGAGCCTCGACGAGATGGTCGGTTTCGCCACCGAGATGCAGCGTCTCGGCCTGAAGATCCCGCTGCTCATCGGCGGAGCCACCACCTCGCGTGCCCACACCGCGGTGAAGGTCGACCCCAAGTACGACGGCCCCGTCGTCTGGGTCAAGGACGCCTCGCGGTCGGTGCCCACGGCCGCCGCGCTGCTCGACGACAAGCAGCGCGACACGCTGATGGCCGCCACCCAGGCCGACTACGACAGCCTGCGCGCTCGCCACTCGCAGAAGTCGGAGCGGCCGTCGCTGAGCCTCGAGCAGGCCACCGCGAACCGTTCGCCGATCGACTGGAGCGGCTACACCCCGCCCCAGCCGCGCACCCCCGGCGTCCACGTGCTCGACGACTACGACCTCAGCGAGCTGCGCGAGTACATCGACTGGCAGCCGTTCTTCAACACCTGGGAGATGAAGGGGCGCTTCCCCGACATCCTCAACAGCCCCACCCAGGGCGAGGCCGCTCGCAAGCTCTACGAGGACGCCCAGGTGATGCTCGACCGACTGGTCGAGGAGGGTTGGCTGCGCGCCCGCGGCGTCTACGGCCTGTTCCCGGCCGCGAGCACCGGCGAGGACCTCGTGGTCTACACCGACGAGACCCGCACCGAGGTGCGCACGAAGCTGCACCAGCTGCGCCAGCAGGGGCAGCACCGCGAAGGCGTGCCCAACCGTTCGCTCGCCGACTACGTCGCCCCGCTCGGCACCGAAGCCGGCGAGCGCGACTGGGTGGGTGCGTTCGCGGTGACGGCGGGTCACGGCGTCACCGAGCGCCTCGAGGCCTACCGCAAGGAGCTCGACGACTACTCCGGGATCCTGCTCGAGGCGCTCGCCGACCGTCTGGCCGAGGCCTTCGCCGAGCGGCTGCACCAGCGCGTGCGCACCGAGTTCTGGGCCCACGTGCCGGAGGAGCAGCTCACCAACGAGGACCTCATCGCCGAGAAGTACACCGGCATCCGTCCCGCGCCCGGCTACCCGGCGTGCCCGGACCACACCGAGAAGCTCACCATCTGGGACCTCCTCGACGTGCCCGCCAACGTCGGCATCGAGCTCACCGAGTCGATGGCGATGTGGCCCGGTGCCTCGGTGTCGGGCCTGTACTTCAGCCACCCCGAGGCCCAGTACTTCGTGGTCGGTCGACTCGGTCGCGACCAGGTGGCCGACTACGCCGAGCGCAAGGGTTGGGGCCTCGACATCGCCGAGAAGTGGCTCTCGCCCAGCCTCGGCTACGACCCGGACGACTGATGGGGCGTCTCGGCGCGCCCGCCGCCGTCCTGTGGGACATGGACGGCACGCTGGTCGACACCGAGCCGTACTGGATCGCGGTGGAGACCGAGATCGCGGCGGCACGCGGCTACGCGTGGACCCCTGAGGATGCGATGGAGCTCGTCGGCAACGACCTCCTCGTCTCCGGAGCGGCCATCAAGGCGAAGGTGGGCATGGAGGAGTCGCCCGCCGAGATCGTCGAGATGCTGCTGGACGGCGTCGTGGAGGCCGTGCGACGCGAGATCCCGTGGCGACCTGGCGCGCGCGAGCTGCTGGTGGCCCTGCGCGAGGCCGACGTGCCGTGCGCGCTGGTGACCATGTCGTACCAGCGGTTCGTGGAGCCCATCCTCGAGCAGCTGCCCGCCGACACCTTCCGCGTGGTGGTCACCGGCGACATGGTCACCGAGGGCAAACCCCACCCGGAGGCCTACCTGACCGCTGCAGCGGCCCTCGGCCTGGATCCGACCGACTGCGTGGCAATCGAGGACTCGCCCACGGGGGCGCGCTCTGCAGAGGCGGCCGGGTGCCGCCTGCTCGTCGTGCCGAACCACGTGCCGGTGCCTGCGGCGCCCACGCGGTCCTTCCGCGAGAGCCTCGAGGGTCTCGGCGTCGAGGAGCTGGCGCAGCTCTGACAGACCACGCGCCGCGCCCCACCGGCTGGGGGTGGGGCGCGGCGCTG
>NZ_CAXRAZ010000042.1:0-32455 GCF_964229035.1 Nocardioides sp.
ACAGCTCCTCCTTGGCCTCGCGCAGCTTGGCCTCGAGGTCGACGTCGTTGAGCTCGTCGAGCTCGTGGGCGAGGTTCGCCATCAGAACTCACCGGCCTCTCGGGTGATGAAGCGGCACTTCATGGGCAGCTTGTGGATGGCACGACGCATCGCCTCGCGGGCGACGTCCTCGGGCACACCGGACAGCTCGAACATGACGCGGCCGGGCTTGACGTTGGCGACCCACCACTCGGGCGAACCCTTACCGGAACCCATGCGGGTCTCGGCGGGCTTCTTGGTGAGCGGGCGGTCGGGGTAGATGTTGATCCACACCTTGCCGCCACGCTTGATGTGACGGGTCATGGCGATACGAGCGGACTCGATCTGGCGGTTGGTGACGTAGTGGCCCTCGACGGCCTGGATCCCGAAGTCACCGAACGCGAGCGAGGTGCCACCCTTGGCCGCACCACCGCGCTTGGGGTGGTGCTGCTTGCGGTGCTTGACGCGACGCGGCATCAACATGGGTCAGCTCTCCTGGGTCTCGGCCGGAGCGGTGGCCTGCGCGTCGCCGGCCGGAGCCTCGGACGCGGCGGGCGCGTCGCCACCACGGTCGGCGCGGGTCGGGCGGTCGCCGCGCGACCCGCGGGTCGGACGGTCACCACCGCGGGTGGGACGACCACCGCGGCCGGGAACACCGGCGCGGGCGGCGGCCTGGGCCTGACGCTCGGCACGGGTGCCGGCGACCTCGCCCTTGTAGATCCAGACCTTCACGCCGATGCGGCCGAAGGTCGTGCGGGCCTCGTAGAAGCCATAGTCGATGTCGGCGCGCAGCGTGTGCAGCGGCACGCGACCCTCGCGGTAGAACTCGGTGCGCGACATCTCGGCGCCGTTGAGGCGGCCCGAGCACTGGATGCGGATGCCCTTGGCGCCGGAGCGCATGGAGGTCTGCATCGCCTTGCGCATGGCGCGACGGAACTGCACGCGGCCCGAGAGCTGCTCGGCGACGCCCTGGGCGACCAGCTGCGCGTCGATCTCGGGGTTCTTGACCTCGAGGATGTTCAGCTGCACCTGCTTGCCGGTGAGCTTCTCGAGCTCGCCGCGGATGCGGTCGGCCTCGGCGCCACGGCGACCGATGACGATGCCGGGACGCGCGGTGTGGATGTCGACGCGCACGCGGTCACGGGTGCGCTCGATCTCGACCTTGGCGATGCCGGCGCGCTCCATGCCCTTGCTGAGCAGCTTGCGGATCGCGACGTCCTCGCCGACGTACGACTTGTAGAGCTTGTCGGCGTACCAGCGCGACTTGTGGTCGGTGGAGATGCCGAGGCGGAAGCCGTTCGGGTTGATCTTCTGGCCCATTACTTCGCGGCCCCCTTCTTGGACTTCGCGGCGACGGTCTCGGCGGGCTGGACCGCGATGGTGATGTGGCTGGTGCGCTTGTTGATCCGGGTGGCCCGGCCCTGCGCACGCGGACGCCAGCGCTTCATCGTCGGGCCCTCGTCGACGCGAGCCACGGACACGACCAGGTCGGAGGCCGAGAGGCCCTCGTTGGTGGTGGCGTTGGCAGCGGCGCTGGCGACGACCTTGTAGACGGTGGCGGCGGCGGCCTGCGGAGCGAACTCCAGCAGCGTCAGGGCCTCGTCCACGGGCAGGCCGCGGACCAGGTCGACGACGCGGCGCGCCTTCATCGGGGTGATCCGCACGAAGCGGGCGGTCGCGAAGGCGCCGGGCTCGTCGCCGAGCAGCGACTCGCGGCGCGCGCTCGTGCGCTGGCGCTCGGTGGTGCTCATCGGCGGCGTCCCTTCCGGTCTTCCTTGACGTGTCCGCGGTAGGTGCGGGTGGGGGCGAACTCGCCCAGCTTGTGGCCGACCATCGAGTCCGAGATGAAGACCGGCACGTGCTTGCGGCCGTCGTGGACGGCGATGGTGTGACCGATCATGTCCGGCACGATCATCGAGCGGCGCGACCAGGTCTTGATGACGTTGTGCGTGCCCTTCTCGTTCTCGGCGTCCACCTTCTTCTGCAGGTGGTCGTCGACGAAGGGACCCTTCTTCAGGCTGCGAGGCATCGTCTAGTTCCTTCAGCGCTTGTTCTTGCCGGACTTGCGGCGACGGATGATCTGGGAGTCGCTGGCCTTGCGCTTGCGCGTGCGGCCCTCGGGCTTGCCCCACGGCGAGACCGGGTGACGACCACCGGAGGTCTTGCCCTCACCACCACCGTGCGGGTGGTCGACCGGGTTCATGACGACACCGCGGACGGTCGGGCGCTTGCCCTTCCAGCGCATGCGGCCGGCCTTGCCCCAGTTGATGTTCGACTGCTCGGCGTTGCCCACCTCGCCGACGGTGGCGCGGCAGCGCACGTCGACGTAGCGCATCTCGCCCGAGGGCAGACGCAGCGTGGCGCGCGAACCCTCGCGGGCGACCAGCTGGGCGCTGTTGCCGGCCGAGCGGGCCATCTTCGCGCCGCCGCCGGGGCGGAGCTCGACGCAGTGGATGGTGGTACCGACCGGGATGTTGCGCAGCGGCAGGTTGTTGCCGGGCTTGATGTCGGCCCCGACACCGGACTCGACGCGCGAGCCCTGGACGAGGTCCTTCGGCGCCACGATGTAGCGCTTCTCGCCGTCGGCGTAGTGCAGCAGCGCGATGCGCGCGGTGCGGTTGGGGTCGTACTCGATGTGCGCGACCTTGGCCGGCACGCCGTCCTTGTCGTAGCGACGGAAGTCGATGACGCGGTAGGCGCGCTTGTGGCCGCCACCCTGGTGCCGCGTGGTGATGCGACCCTGGTTGTTGCGACCGCCCTTCTTGGGCAGCGGGCGCGTCAGCGACTTCTCAGGCGTGGTGCGGGTGATCTCGGCGAAGTCGGCCACCGACGAGCCGCGACGGCCCGGGGTGGTCGGCTTGTACTTGCGGATAGCCATCAGGCCTGACCTCCGAAGATGTCGATGCGGTGGCCGTCAGCGAGGCTGACGATCGCGCGCTTGGTGTCCTTGCGCTTGCCCAGGCCGTTGCGGGTGCGGCGCACCTTGCCCGGCCGGTTCAGCGTGTTCACCGAGGTGACCTTGACGCCGAAGATCTTCTCGACCGCGATCTTGATCTCGGTCTTGTTCGCGTCGGGGCGCACGATGAAGGTGTACTTGTTGGCGTCGAGGAGGCCGTAGCTCTTCTCCGACACGACCGGGGCGATCAGGACGTCGCGGGGGTCCTTGTGCAGGGTGCTCATCAGTTGGTCTCCTCCTGGGCGCCGGCGCGACCGGCGACGAACAGGTCGTAGGCGGCCTTGCTGAACACCACGTCGTCGCTCGCGAGGACGTCGTAGGTGTTGAGCTGGTCGACGGCCACGAGGTGCACCTCGGGGGCGTTGCGCAGCGACAGCCAGGTGAGGGTGTCGGTGCGCTCGAGCACCACGAGGAAGCGGCGACGCTCGCTGAGGCCGTTGAGCGCGGCGAGGGCGGTCTTGGTGGAGGGCTTCTCACCCGACACCAGCGCCTCGACGACGTGGATGCGGCCGTTGCGCGCCCGGTCGGAGAGGGCACCGCGCAGGGCGGCGGCCTTCATCTTCTTGGGGGTGCGCTGGCTGTAGTCGCGCGGCTGCGGGCCGTGGACGACGCCACCGCCGGCGAACTGCGGGGCGCGGGTCGAACCCTGGCGGGCGCGGCCGGTGCCCTTCTGCTTGTAGGGCTTCTTGCCACCGCCGCGGACCTCGCCGCGACGCTTGGTGGCGTGGGTGCCCTGGCGTGCCGCGGCCTGCTGGGCGACGACGACCTGGTGGATCAGGGGGACGTTGACCTCGGCGTCGAAGATCTCGGCCGGGAGGTCGACGGAAACGGTCTTCGCGGACTCGCTCATCTCGATCAGCCCTTCTTCGCAGCCGTGCGGAGAACGACGAGACCGCCCCGGGGGCCGGGGACGGCGCCCTTGAGGAGGACCAGGCCCTTCTCGACGTCCACGGCGTGGACGGTGACGTTCTGGGTGGTGACGGTGTCGGCGCCCATGCGACCGGCCATCCGCAGGCCCTTGAACACGCGACCGGGGGTCGCGCAGGCGCCGATGGAACCCGGCTTGCGGTGGTTGCGGTGCGCACCGTGCGAGGCGCTCACGCCGGCGAAGCCGTGGCGCTTCATGACACCGGCGAAGCCCTTGCCCTTGCTGGTGCCGGTGACGTCGATGACCTGACCGGCCTCGAAGGTGTCGACGGCGATCTCCTGGCCGACCTCGTAGGAGGAGGCGTCCGCGGTGCGGATCTCGACCAGGTGGCGGCGGGGGGTGGTGCCGGCCTTGGCGAAGTGCCCGGCCTGCGGCTTGTTGACCTTGCGGCCCTCGATCTCGCCGTAGCCGAGCTGGATGGCGTTGTAGCCATCGGCCTCGGGGCGGCGGACCTGGGTGACGACGTTGGTGCCGGCGGCGACCACGGTCACCGGGACGACCCGGTTGTTCTCGTCCCACAGCTGGGTCATGCCGAGCTTGGTGCCCAGCAGGCCCTTCACGTTGCGTTCGATCGTCATGACAGGTTCAACCTCAGAGCTTGATCTCGATGTCGACACCGGCCGGGAGGTCGAGGCGCATGAGGCTGTCGACGGTCTTCGGCGTGGGGTCGATGATGTCGATGAGTCGCTTGTGGGTGCGCATCTCGAAGTGCTCGCGCGAGTCCTTGTACTTGTGCGGCGAGCGGATGACACAGAAGACGTTCTTCTCGGTCGGCAGCGGCACGGGGCCGGCGACCTTGGCACCGGTACGCGTGACGGTGTCCACGATCTTGCGCGCCGAGGTGTCGATCACCTCGTGGTCATAGGCCTTGAGCCTGATGCGGATCTTCTGTCCCGCCATAGGTCTCTCTCGTCCTTCTCGTCGTACGACTCGGCATGTGTCGCTGTGGTCTGGTCAGCTCCGACCCCCGAGGTCGGGCGTGTCGCCGTAATGACGACGTGCGTGAGCAGCGGGGGAAGTGGAGCTGTTGGTCTGACTCCTCGGGCCTCACCCCCGCAGGGCCTCGGAAGGCGACTGCGGTGGCGTGCGGTGCGACCGACGTCGACGACCACCACGCTCACAGCGGCTCACTGCGGGCCAGGCCCTCAGCACTCCGCACGGGAGACACGATTCAGTAGTCAAGACGGCGCGCACCCCGGCGAGCCGGAGCAACCGGAACATCCTGGCAGAGCAGCGGGGGTCGAGCAAAATCGCAGAGCACTCCCCTGGGCCGGCCCACCGGGTTTGCAAGGATGAGGCAACCCCGCACCCTGGAGGAGAGCCATGTCCGAGGGTCCGCCGTCCTTCCCCCCACCCGGGGCGCCGCTGCCCCCCGAGCCGGGCGCGCCCGCGGGGCCCGGGCCCGCCGGGCCGCCGCCCTCCCCCGGCGGCAACCCCGGCTACCCGAGCTACCCGAGCTACCCGAGCTACCCCGCCCCCGGTCCCGAGGCGCCCGGCTGGGGCCAGGGCGGCCCGCAACCCTCGGGCGCCTGGCTCCCGCCGGCGGGACCCACGCCCCCGCCCGGGATGTTCCTCGGGGCCGCCCACAAGCCGGGCGCCTTCCCGCTGCGCCCGCTCAACCTCGGCGCCATCTACGACGGCGCCTTCCGGATCATCCGGTTCAACCCGAAGGCGACGGTGGGGGCGGCGGTGCTGGTCACCGTGGTGGCGATGCTGCTGCCGGTGCTGGTGACGGTGGCGCTGACGTTCACCGCCGGGCTCAGCGAGGACGTCCTCGACGGCGGGGAGGCCTCCACCGGGGAGGTGCTGCGGCTGGCGACCGCCTACGGCTCCCTGATCGTCTCCGTCCTGATCGCGCAGGTCGGGGTCACGTTGGTCACGGGCATGATCTGCCACGTCGCCCGAGCCGCGGCAATCGGCCGACGCCTCGATCTCGGCGAGGCCTGGGCCGCCACGCGCGGCCGGCGCTGGCGCCTGATCGGGCTGGCCCTGCTGGTGCAGCTGATCCCGGTGCTCATGATCGCGATCTACGTGCTGCTGTGGTTCGCCCTCATCGTGCTCTCGCCTGGCACGGTGGCGCTGGTTCTGTGGGGGGTGATCACCGTTCCGGCGTTCGTGGCGCTGCTGGTCTTCGTCTACACCCGGCTGCTCTACCTGCCGGTGCCGGCGCTCATGCTGGAGAAGGAGGTCGGGGTGCTGGGCTCCATGGGCCGCTCGTGGCACCTCACCCGCGGCCAGTTCTGGCGCACGTTCGGGATCGGCATCCTCACGGTCATCATCGGCTCGATCGCCGGGCAGATCATCGCGATACCGCTCGGGATCGTCGCCGGCATCGTCGGCGTGTCAGCACCTCAGTACGCCACCCTCGCGTTCGTCCTGGCCCAGGCGGTGGGGCTCGTCGTCCAGTACGCCTTCTACGCCCCGTTCCTCGCCTCGGTCTCGTCCGTGCAGTACATCGACCTGCGCATGCGCAAGGAGGGCTTCGACATCGAGCTCTTGCGTGAGGCGGGGATCCTCACCTCATGATCCGAGCAGCACTCGGGACGCTCCTGCCCGCCGCCTCGCCTCCGCTCGACCCGAGCGGCGACGAGGCGCGCCGGCAGCTGCGCCGTGAGCTGCTGCGCCCCGAGTACAACACCGACGACCCGCTGCAGCGCCTGCTCGACGCGATCGGTCGCCTCTTCGACGGCGCCCAGGACGCCGCCCGCGGTGCACCTGCGCTCGCCTGGGCGGCAGCGGTGCTCGTCGTCCTGCTGCTGATCACGGCGGCTATCGCCCTCGCCTCCCGCGCCCGGCGCACCGCGAGCGAGCGCGCGCAGGCCGGCAGCGACGTGCTCGGCACCCGGCTCACCGCCGCCGAGCTGCGCGCCCGGGCGGAGAAGGCCCTGGCGGCGGGCGAGGCGGCCGCCGCCCTCCTCGATGCCTACCGCGCGACGGCGGTCCGACAGGTCGAACGCGGGCGACTGCAGGAGCTGCCCCAGGCCACCGCGCGCGAGGTCGCCCGCTCGCTCGCCGACGCGCTGCGCGAGCGCGGCGCCGACGGCCCGGACGGCGCCGGCCTCGAGCTCCGTCTGGCGCAGGCGGCCGACCTGTTCGACGCCGTGCTCTACGGCGACCGCCCCGCGCGGGTGGAGCAGGCGCGCGACGTCCTCGACCTCGACGGCGACCTCGACCTCGCGCTCGCCCGTCCTGCGCGCCCACGCGTCGAGGTGGAGCGATGAGCACCACCGAGGCCGCGAAGGCCGGCGACACGGGCCCGACCGCGCACGGCGCAGCGCGTCGCTCGCGTCGTACCACCCTGCTGCTGCTCGCCGCACTCGCGCTGGGCATCACCGCGGCCGTGCTCGCCCGCGGCGGGCAGCAGTACGACGCCGCTCTCGATCCGGAGAACCCCGGCCGCGACGGGGCGCGGGCGCTCGCCCGGGTGCTCGCCGACCAGGGCGTGGAAGTGGACGTCGTCCGCTCGGCCGCCGCGCTGGAGCGCACCGACGTCGCCGGCGCGACGGTCGTGGTGACCTCGGGCGACCAGCTCGCCCCCAGCACGCTGCGCCGCCTGCAGCGCCACGTCGACGGCGAGGCGCCGCTCGTGCTCGTCGACCCCGCGTTCGCCGTGGTGCTCGACATCGACGACTCCGTCTCGACCCGGACGCTCACCTCGGTGGAGCGCCGCGGCGAGGCCGACTGCACCGCGCCGGTCGACCTGCGCGACCTGCGCCTGGCCGCCGACCAGGTCACCGCCCTCTCGGGCGGCCCCGAGCTCACCACCTGTTTCGACGGCGAGGGCGGCGCCGTGCTGGCGCGCCTCACCCGCGGCGACGTCACCCTCTTCGGCGGCGGGCAGGCGCTCAGCAACGACCAGGTGCTGCGCGCCGACAACGCCGCCATCGCGCTGCGACTGCTCGGCGGGCGCGACCGGCTCGTCTGGTACGTGCCCGACATCGCCGACGCCACCGCGAACGAGGCGGTGACGCTGCGCTCGCTGCTCCCCCGCGCGGTGATCCCATCGCTGTGGCTGGTGGGCCTCGCCGCGGTGGCGCTGCTGCTGTGGCGGGTGCGCCGGCTCGGGCCGCTGGTCACCGAACCGCTGCCGGTCGTCGTCCGCGCGGTGGAGACCACGCGCAGCCGGGGGCGCCTCTACCGGCGCGGCAACGACCGGGCCCACGCGGCCGCCCTGCTGCGCGAGGACGCGCGCCGCGAGGTCGCGGCGCGCCTGCGCCTCGACCCCCGCGGCGGCGCGCACGACCTGAGCACCGCCGTTGCAGCCCACCTCGGCGTCCGCGAGGACGACGTGCGCTCCCTGCTCGACCCCGCCGCCCCGGCCCCCGCCACCGACGCCGACCTGGTGGCCCTGGCGCGACAGCTCGCCCGACTCAGAGAAGAGGTACGACGCGCATGACCCACGACCCCCTCGACCACCCGGCACAGCCGGCCCCCGGCGGCGCGCGCCCCGACGACGCGGCCGTGCGCGAGCGCCTGCTCGCGCTGCGGACCGAGGTGGCCAAGGCCGTGGTCGGTCAGGACGCCGCCGTGTCGGGCCTCCTCGTGGCGCTGCTGTGCGGCGGGCACGTGCTCATGGAGGGGGTGCCCGGCACGGCGAAGACCCTGCTCGTGCGCTCCCTGGCCGCGAGCCTGGACGTCGCCACCCGGCGCGTGCAGTTCACCCCGGACCTCATGCCGGGCGACATCACCGGCTCCCTGGTGGTCGACGGCCGGGCCGGCGAGCTCACCTTCCGCGAGGGCCCGGTGTTCACCAACCTGCTGCTGGCCGACGAGATCAACCGCACGCCTCCGAAGACGCAGTCGGCACTGCTCGAGGCGATGGAGGAGGGGCAGGTGTCGGCCGACGGCGTCACCCGCTCCCTGCCTCGCCCCTTCCTGGTGGCGGCCACCCAGAACCCGGTCGAGTTCGAGGGCACCTACCCGCTGCCCGAGGCGCAGCTCGACCGCTTCCTGCTCAAGGTCGTGCTGCCCGTGCCGCCGCGCGAGGACGAGATCACGGTGCTCACCCGGCACGCCTCCGGCTTCGACCCGCGCGACGTCGCGGGGGCGGGACTGCGGGCGGTGGCCGGGCCGAGCGACATCGAGGCCGGCCAGGCGGCCGTGGGCCGCGTGCAGGTGGCGCCCGAGGTGGCCGCCTACATCGTCGACATCGCGCGGGCCACGCGGCAGTCGCCGTCGCTCTCCCTCGGTGTCAGCCCTCGCGGCGCCACCGCGCTCCTGCGGGCCGCCCGGGCGTGGGCGTGGCTCTCGGGCCGCGACTTCGTGACCCCGGACGACGTCAAGAGCCTCGCGCAGGCCACGCTCGTGCACCGGCTGGCCCTCCGTCCCGAGGCCGAGCTCGAGGGGGTCGACGTCACCGCCGTGCTGTCCTCGGCCATCGCGTCCGTCCCCGTGCCGCGATGAGCGCGGCCGGACGAGCCTGAGCCGCCGATGCTCATCACCGGCCGGGTGCCGCTGCTGCTCCTCCTGGGGGTGGGAGCGGTCGTGCTGCGCCCCGAGCCGGGCACCGTCTGGCTCTGGCTGCTCGGCGTGCTCGTGCTCGTGGCGCTGGACGCCGCGCTGTGCCCGAGCCCGCGCACGGTGCGGCTGGCGCGTCGTCCGGGCGGCAGCGTGCGCCTCGGCGACGCGTCGTCCAGCGAGCTCACGCTCGACAACGTGGGGCGGCGCACGCTGCCGCTGCTCGTGCGCGACGCGTGGCAGCCCTCCGCCGGGGCCGGCGCGGGCGGCACCGACCGGCACCGACTGCGCCTGCGCGCCGGCGAGCGGACGACGCTCACCACCCGCCTGCTGCCGACCCGGCGCGGCGACCTGCGCGCGGCAGGCGTCACCGTGCGGGTGCGCGGACCGCTCGGGCTCGCCTGCCGCCAGCGCACCTTCGACGTGCCGGGCTCGGTGCGGGCGCTGCCGCCCTTCGGCTCCCGACGCCACCTGCCCTCGCGGCTCGCGCGGCTGCGCGAGCTCGACGGACGCACCGCCGTGCGCACCCGCGGGCAGGGCACGGAGTTCGACTCGCTGCGCGAGTACGTGCGCGGCGACGACGTGCGCTCCATCGACTGGCGCGCCTCGGCGCGCAGCACCCACGTGGTGGTGCGCACCTGGCAGCCCGAGCGCGACCGGCGCGTCGTCCTCGTGCTCGACACCTCGCGCACCTCGGCCGGCCGCGTCGGCGGCGGCACCGAGGACGACGACGGCACGCCGCGCCTCGACGCGGCGATGGACGCCGCGCTCCTGCTGGGAGCGCTCGCCTCGCGCGCCGGCGACCGGGTCGACCTCGTGGCGGGCGACCGCACCGTGCGGCTGCGCCAGCGGCTGCACGGGGTGCGCGACGTCGCGGCGCGGATGCAGGAGCAGATGGCGGGTCTCGACCCGGTGCTCGCCGAGACCGACTGGGACGCCCTCGCCGGTGCGGTGCAGGCCTTCGGTCGCCAGCGGGCCCTCGTGGTGCTGCTGACCCCGCTCGAGACCTCCGCGGTGGCCGAAGGGCTGCTGCCGGTGCTCCCGGTGCTCACCAGCTACCACCGGGTCGTGGTGGCCAGCGTGCGCGACCCCGCGCTGCAGACGCTCGCCACCGGCGAGGCGGCCTCGCTGGAGGAGGTCTACACCTCCGCCGCGGCGATGCGCGAGCTCACCCGGCGCGAGCGGCTGCGCGAGGTCCTGGGTCGCAGCGGCGTCGACGTGGTGGACGCCGACGCCGAGCGGCTGCCGCCGGCGCTGGCCGACCACTACCTCGACCTGAAGGCGCGCGGCCTGCTCTGAGGCGTGCGATCAGGCGCGGGCGGCGACGGTGTCGCCGAGCAGCTCGGCGTCCAGGTCTCCCGTGGCGCCGCGCGACGCCGCCGCTCGACCGATGACGAACACGTAGGCGAGGAATAGCAGCTCGGCCAGGACGCCGATCGCGATCCGGGCCCAGGTGGGCAACCCCGAGGGCGTCACGAAGCCCTCGATCGCCCCGCTGATGAGGAGCAGGACGCCGAGCCCCATCGCGACCGTGGCGGCCGTGCGCCCGGCCTCGGCGAGCGCGGCGGCACGGGTGCGTCCGCCAGGCTCGACCCACGACCAGAACAGCCGCAGGCCCACGCCGCCCGCCACGAAGACGCAGGTGAGCTCGAGCAGGCCGTGGGGCAGGATCAAGCCCCAGAACAGGCTCGCGCGATCGTTGTTGATCATGATCGAGCCGACGATCGCCAGGTTCAGCACGTTGGTGAAGAGCACGTAGACCACGGGCAGGCCCAGCACGCCGAGCGCGATGCACAGCGCGCTGACCCAGGTGTTGTTGAGCCACACCTGGGTGGCGAAGGCGCTCGCGGCGTTCTCGCTGTAGTAGCTCGCGAAGTCGGTGTTGACCAGCTGGTCGACCTCGGCCGGGGAGAGCAGGTTCTGCTCCACCTGGGGGTTCTGGACCAGCCAGGCCATCATCACGCCGGTGACCACGACGTTGGCCAGCAGGCAGCCCAGCCACCAGCGGCGCAGGCGGTAGAGCGCCGCCGGGAAGCGCTGGGTGAAGAAGCCCGCGACGCCGCGCCAGCTGGGCACCCTCGCCGCGAGCATCGCGATCCGCGCGCGCCCGAGCAGCGACGACAGGTGCGCGACCAGCTCGCCGTCGGGGGCGCTGGTGCGGATGACGGAGAGGTGCGTGGCCACCTGCTGGTAGCGGTCGACGAGCTCGTCAGACTCCGCGCCGGTGCGCCGCTTGGTCGCGACGAGCTGCTCGAGGCGGGCCCAGTCGCGCTGGTGCGCGATGACGTAAGCGTCGAGGTCGATGCGCGGCACGCGGTCAGCCTACGACGCCCGCCGCGTAGGCTCGCCAGCGTGATCGGGCCCACCTCCGCCGGCGACGGCCGGCGCGACGACTTCGCGCGCGTCACCGCCGACGACCTCGTCACCGGCGAGGGCGTCGCGCTCGACCTGCCGGCTGCATCGGTGGGTCTGCGGATGGCGAGCGGCCTCATCGACATCGCCGCCACCGCGCTGGTGCTGCTGGCGGCCTTCATCCTCTTCAACGTCGCGGCCATCCCCGGCGACGACGACGCGCTGTTCGGCGCGGCCCAGGTGCTCGCGCTGCTGGTCGGCTTCATCGCCTACCCCACGGCGGTCGAGACGCTGACCCGCGGCCGCTCGCCCGGCCACCTCGTCACCGGCCTGCGCACGGTGCGCGACGACGGCGGCCCGATCAGCTTCCAGCACGCCCTGGTCCGCTCCCTGATCGGCTTCGTCGAGATCTGGGCGACCAGCGGGGTGCCCGCCTTCTTCTCGGTCCTCCTGAGCAGCCGCGGCAAGCGGCTGGGCGACTACGCCGCCGGCACCTACGTGGTGCGCGAGCGGGTGCGCCTGCAGCTGCCCCAGCCGACCCCGATGCCGCCGCAGCTGGCCGGCTGGGCGCAGCAGGCCGACCTCGCGGCGCTGCCCACGGGCACGGCGCTCGCGGTGCGCCAGTACCTCAACCGCGCCGCCGCCCTCGACCCCGCCTCGCGCGAGCAGGTGGGCCGGGCGCTGCTGGACGACGTCCTGCCCCACGTCGCGCCCGCGCCTCCCGCCGACGCACCGCCGGCCTACGTGCTCGCGGCCGTCGTCGCCGAGCGCCGCCGGCGCGACCTGCTGCGCCTCGAGCGCGACGACGCCCTGCGCCGCCGGATGCTCGGGGCGCCCGCGGCACCGAGCGCCCCGCCGCCCCCGCCGCCTCCGCCCTCCGCCACGCCCTGGGCGGGGCCGCCGCGATGAGGTCGGTACGTTGGACGGGACAGCCGGCTTCGAGGAGGATCCGATGACCGAGGTGAGCGATCCGCTCTCCACCGATCCCGTGCCCCCGGGCCCGTCGCGGCGGGTCGCCGCGGGTGCGGTCGAGCCGCTCACCGAGGCCGACCTCGAGCGTGCCGCCGAGCGCATCGGCCGCATCGGTGCGGCGTTCTCCACGCGGGTGGTCGGTCAGGAGCGGCTGCGGACCTCGCTCCTCGTCACCCTCCTGGCGGAGGGGCACGTGCTGCTCGAGAGCGTGCCGGGCCTGGCGAAGACGCTCGCGGCGTCCACGCTGGCGCGCACGGTGGATGCCCGGTTCACGCGCATCCAGTGCACGCCCGACCTGCTGCCGAGCGACATCATCGGCACGCAGGTCTACGACCCCGGCCGTCACGTCTTCGAGACCCAGCTGGGCCCGGTGCACGCCAACATCGTGCTGCTCGACGAGATCAACCGGGCGAGCGCGAAGACACAGTCGGCGCTGCTGGAGGCCATGCAGGAGCGCCAGACCTCGATCGCCGGCACCGTGCACCCGCTGCCCGACCCGTTCCTGGTGATGGCCACGCAGAACCCCATCGAGGAGGAGGGCACCTACGTGCTCCCCCACGCCCAGATGGACCGCTTCCTGCTCAAGGAGATCGTCGACTACCCCGGCGAGCTCGAGGAGCTGATGGTGCTCGACCGCATCGGCGACGGCACGCTCGGCCAGCACATGAGCGATCTCGCACCCGTGGCCTCGCTCCCCGACGTCGTGGAGCTGCAGGAGCTCGCCCGGCGCGTGTACGTCGACCCCGCCATCCGCCGCTACGTGGTCGACGTCGTGCGGGCCACCCGCGACGTCGCGGCGCTGCTCGGCCCCGAGCTCGGCGGCTACGTGGAGATCGGGGCGAGCCCGCGCGGCTCGATCGCCTTCTTCCAGGCCGCCCGGGCGATGGCCCTGGTGCAGGGCCGCCACTACGTGATCCCCGAGGACGTCAGGGAGCTGCGCCACAGCGTGCTGCGCCACCGGCTCAACCTCAGCTTCGAGGCGCTGGCCGACCGGGTGCGCCCCGAGACCATCATCGACGCCGTCTTCCGCGCCGTTCCGACCCCGTGAGCGTGAGCCGCCCGTGACCGCCCACCTCACCCGGGTGCGCTCGCAGCTGGTCATCCACGCCCACCGCCGGGTGCGGGGGCAGCTGGAGGGCGACTACGCCGCGGTGGCGGTGGGGCGCGGCATGGACTTCCACGACCTGCGCGAGTACGTGCCCGGCGACGAGGTCAAGGACATCGACTGGAAGGCCTCCGCGCGCAGCCGCCAGCTGCTGGTGCGCCGCTACGTGGCCGAGCGCAAGCACACCGTGCACCTGTGCGTCTCGACCGGCCGGAGCATGGCGGCGCTCAACGACGCACAGATCACCAAGCGCGAGCTCGCCGTCTTCGTCGCCGGCGTCGTGGGCCAGCTGGCCGTCCAGCACGGCGACCTGGTGGGCCTCAGCATCGGCGACGAGGACGACCTCGTCTCGGAGCGGGCGGCCGGCGGCCTGGTGCACCTCGAGCGACTGCTCGGGCGGGTGCACGACGCGATCGCCCCCACCGGGCCACCGGCCGACCTCGAGTCGCTGCTGCGCCACGTCGTGCGCACGGTGCGGCAGCGCACGATCCTGCTCGTGGTGGCCGACGACGTGACCCTCACCCCGGGCGCCGAAACGCTGCTGCGACGCCTGGCCGTGCAGCACGAGGTGCTGCTGCTCACCGTCGGCGACGTCGACCCCACCGACCCCGGGGTCGCCGGCCGACGTCTGGTCGACATCGACACCGCCGCCGAGGTGCCCGCCTGGGCCCGCGACGACGCGCAGCTGCGCCGCGAGTACGCCGCCCTCGTGCAGGCGGAGGTGGAGCAGCTGCGCCGCCAGCTCGACCGGCTGGGCGTCGTCCACGAGCGGGTGCACGACCACGCCTCGGCCGTCGTGGCCGTGCACCGACTCCTCGAGAGGCACCGCCATGCTCGGCGCCGGTGAGCTGCCCGAGGAGTTCACGGGCCCCGTCGCCTACGACGATCGCTGGCTGTGGATCGCCGTCGCGCTCGCGGCCCTGGTGGTGGCCTACTACGCCCTCACCTGGTGGCTGACCCGCGCCCCCCGACCGGAGGTCGTCGCGGCGCCCACCGTGGACGTCGGCTCCGCGCGTGCGCTCGCCCTCGCCCGCGTGGACGACGTGGAGCGCGCCGTGCGCGAGGGCGGGCTCAGCGCCCGCGCCGGCCACCAGCGCCTCAGCGAGGTGGTGCGCGCCTACGTCGAGCAGGTCAGCGCGCTGCCCGCGCGATCGATGGCGCTGGCGGACTTCCGCGCGATCGCGCCGGCGGCGCTCACCGGGGCCATCGAGCTGATGTATCCGCCGGAGTTCGGGCCCGACGAGACCTTCGCCGAGCGCACCTTCGCCGACGCGGCAGTGCAGGCGCGCACCATCGTGGAGCGGTGGGGCTGACGCATGGACCTCGGCATGGATCTGGGCCTCGGCCTCACCTGGAACCGCGGCGCCACCGGGTTCGCCTGGGGCTGGCTGCTCCTGGCCCTCGCGGTGGTCGTCGTCGCGCTGCTCGTGCGCTGGGCCACCACGCGCGAGCGCACCTCCGAGGTGCCCGACGCCGCGCTCGTCGCCCATGCCGCCCGCCTGCGCCTGCTGCCGCGCTACCGCCGCCTCGTGCGCCGGCGCCTGCTGCTCGGCACGGCCACGAGCGTCGCCGCGCTGCTCGCCATCAGCGGAGCGCTCGTGCTGGCCGGGCGCGTGCAGGAGCGCCAGGTGACCGAGCAGAGCGATCGCACCCGCGACATCGTGCTCTGCCTCGACTCCTCCGGGTCGATGGCCCAGGTCGACGCCTCCGTGCTGCGCGAGTTCGCCTCGATCGTGCGGGGCCTGCGCGGCGAGCGCGTCGGGCTGACGATCTGGAGCGGCTCGGCCATCACCGTCTTCCCGCTCACCGACGACTACCGCTTCGTGCTCGAGCAGCTGCGCGCAGCCGAGCAGGCCTTCGGCAGCGGCAGCGTCTACAGCGACGCCTACGGGCAGTTCACCGCCGGCACCATCACCGACTACGACGTGCAGTCGCAGATCGGCGACGGCCTCGCCTCCTGCGTGCAGCGCTTCGACCGGCGCGAGGAGGACCGCAGCCGGGCGATCGTGCTCGCGAGCGACAACGAGCCCATCGGCCAGGGCGTCTTCCCCCTCGCGGACGCCGCCGCGCTCGCGGCCTCGAAGGGCATCGTGGTGCACGGCATCGCCGCCCCGGCCACCGCCGAGCGGCCGGATGCCGTGGGCGAGTTCCGCTCCGCGGCCGCCACCACCGGCGGCACCTTCTCGCTGCTCGGCCAGGACGGCAGCGCGGCCGCCGTGGTGGAGGCGATCGGCGAGCTCGACGCCACCCGTACCGAGCGGCCCCCCGTCGTCCGCGTGCTCGACCAGCCGGGGCTCGGCACGCTGCTCGCGGCGCTCGGCGTCGGCGGGCTGCTGCTCGTCTGGGGCGCGGAGGCCGGCCTGGCACGGGCCTCGCGACGCCGGGGGTCGGCGTGAGCGGGCCGGCGGCGACGATGTGGCAGCGGCTGCGCCACCCTGCGTCGACGCGCGATCTCGCCCTGCGCACGTGGGTGCGGCGGGCGGCGATCGTGCTGATGCTCGGCGTGGTGCTGGCCCGCCCCGGCTACGGGCGCCTCGAGGTGCCGAGCCAGCTCTCCGACGTCGACCTCGTCGTGGTCGTCGACCGCACCCGTTCGATGGCGGCGCTCGACTACGACGGGCGGCAGCCGCGCCTCCTGGGCGCCGAGCAGGACCTTCAGGAGCTCGCCGCCGGACTGCCCGGTGCGCGCTTCGCCATGATCGCCTTCGGCACCGAGGCCCGCCAGGTGCTCCCCCTCACCACCGACGCCTCCGCCTTCGACGCGGCCGTGCAGACCATCGACCTCGAGGGCCCGCAGGAGGGCGACGGCTCCCAGGCCGAGCGACCCGCCGCCGTGCTCGGCGAGACCCTCGCCCGCGCGAAGGACGCCGACCCCGACCGGCGGCGCATCGTCGTCTACGTGGGCGACGGCGAGGACACCTCGCCGGTGGGCACGGGCGACCAGCCGACACCGGCCGACGGCTTCGCCTCGCTGCGCGACGAGGTGGCGGGGGGCGTCGTCCTCGGCTACGGGACGACGGACGGTGCCGTCATGCCCACCGACGACCCGCTCGCACCGGGGGCCGACTCCGGCAGCTACGTCGTCGACAGCAGCACCGGCCAGAGCGCGGTGTCGCGCGCCGACCTCGACAACCTGCGCGAGGTCGCCGACCAGCTCGGCGTGCCCTTCGAGCACCGCACCTCCCCCGGCGGCATGGACGACGTGGCCTCCCGCATCGGCGCCTCCTTCGCCGACGGCGGACTCGGCGGCGGCCAGCGCGCCGCGCACGACCTCACCTGGCTGGCCGGGCTGCTCCTGCTCGCCCTGCTGCTCGCCGAGCTGAGGCCGGCCTGGCGGGCGGTGTGGCGCAGCCGCGACGAGCTGGCCCCGGCTGCGAGCAGCGACGAGCGACCCGCGACCCAGGAGGTGGGGCGATGACCGCGCAGCTGGACCGGCCCGCGCCGTCGGCACCGGCGGAGCGACCGGGCAACCCGCACGCCCGGCGCCGGGCGGTGTGGATGGTGGTCGGTGCGCTCCCGGCCCTCATCGCGCTCGCGGTGGCGGTGAAGATCGGCCTGATGCTGCACGACAACGCGGCCGGACGCGACGCCTTCGACCGCGGCAACGACACCGCCGCCATCGACGCCTTCGGCGACACGCGCTCCTTCAACCTCTTCGAGCCGTGGATCGCCCCCTTCGACGAGGGCACCGCGCACCACGCCGACGGCGACTACGACGCGGCACTGCGCAGCTACGGCGCCGCCCTCGAGGTGGTGCCGCGCCGCGAGGAGTGCACGGTGCGCATCAACGCCGCGCTGGCCCACGAGGCCCTGGGCGACGCCGCCGCCGAGGGAGGCGACACCGCGGGCGCACGCACGGAGTACCAGCGCGGCCTCGACGTGCTGGCGGCCGGGAGGTGCCCCACCGAGGCCGGGCGCGGTGAGCAGCAGCGCGACGACGCCGGCAGCACCGAGCAGCGTCTGCGCCAGAAGCTGCAGCAGCAGGACCAGCGACAGCAGCCCCAGGACGGCGACCAGCCGCAGCCGCCCCCGCCGCCCCAGCAGCCGTCACCGGGGCAGGACCCGCGCGAGGGTCAGCTGGAGCGCAACAACCAGCGCGGCCTCGAGCAGCGCCGCCAGGACCAGGACCTCTTCGGCGACCGGGACTTCACCCGGCCCAACAGCTGGTGAGCCTCAGCGGCGGCGACGTAGCAGCCTGCTGAGCACCAGCACGGCGACGAGGCCGACGGCGATCTTGGGCGCGTAGGTGCGCATCAGCACCGGCAGCACCGCCGAGCCGAGGTCGAGGGCGTCGTCGTTGGACGCCGGCGCTGGGCGCACCGCACCGACCGGCTGTACCGGCGGGGCGGCGGTCGCGGTGGCACTCGCCCCGGCTGCGGCCGCGGCGCTCTGCGACGCCGGGGTGGTCGACGAGGCGGGAGCGGCCGCAGGCGCAGGATCCCCAGCGCCAGGCACCGGAGCAGTCGCTCCCGCCTCGTCGTCGCCGGCGCGCAGCCGCTGCTCGAGGCAGCTCACGAACTGCGCGAGCAGCTTGTCGGAAACGTCCTGCATGACGCCCCGACCGAACTGCGCCGGCTTACCGGTGATGGCCAGGTCGGTCACCACCTCGAGGCGGGTGCCGCCCGCAGCCCCACTGGTGTCGGCACCCGACTCCATCTGCACCGTCACGGTCGCCCCCGCCGTGCCGTTGCCCCGCTTGTCACGCCCCTTCGCCTCCACGACGAAGCGGTGCGCCGCAGCGTCACGCTCCACGAAGCGACCCGACCCCGCGTAGACCAGGGCGATCGGCCCCAGCTTCACCTTGCAGGTGCCCTCGAACGTGGCGGCGCCGTCGGCGTCCTCGCTCACCGAGGTCACCTGCGCCCCCGGGAAGCAGGCGGCCAGCCCGGCGATGTCGCCGAAGTGGGTCCACGTGGCTTCGAGGTCGGTGGGCACGGTGAAGGAGTGGGTGAGGTCCACGGGTGTCTCCTGCGGGTCGTTGCGAGGGGTGGGCTGGCGGGGGCGGCCGGTCAGGCCGATCAGGCCGGGGCGACCGTGCCGTTGCGTCCGGCGGCGGCGAGCACGGCCCGCCGGGTCAGGACGCCGGCCAGGTGGCGCCGGTACTCGGCGCTGCCGTTGAGGTCGGTGGGCGGGTTGGTGCCCTCGGCCGCCAGCGCGGCCGCCTCGGCGACGCCCTCCTCGGTGGCCGGTCGACCCACGAGCGCCTGCTCCACGGCGTGGGCGCGCAGCGGCGTGGAGCCCATGTTCGTGAGCCCCACCTTCGCCTCCGCGATGGTGTCGCCCTCGAGCCGCACGGTGGCGGCCACCGCCACGATCGGCCACTGGTGGGCGATGCGCACGAACTTCTCGTACGACGCCCCCCAGCCGTCGTGCTTGGGCAGGTGCACCTCGGTGAGCAGCTCGTCGTCCGAGATCGCGGTCTCGAAGAGGTCGACGAAGAACTCCGAGGCGGGCACCTCGCGCACTCCGCCGGGCCCCTGGACGACGAAGGTCGCGTCCAGCGCCATCGCCGGCGCGCCGAGGTCACCGGCGGGGTCGGCGTGCGCGAGCGCCCCGCCGAAGGTGCCGCGGTGGCGCACCTGGACGTCGGCCAGGTGGGTGACCGCCTTGCTCACGAGCAGCGCGTGCTCGTGCACGAGGGGGTCGCGCCCGACGTCGTGGTGGGTGGTCATCGCGCCGATCACCAGGTGGTCGCCGGCGTCGCGGATGCCCCGCAGGCTCGGGATGCGTCCGAGGTCGATGACGAACTCGGGGGCGTTGAGCCGCATCCGCAGGACCGGCAGCAGGCTCTGCCCGCCGGCGATGATCTTGGCGTCGTCCCCGTGCTCGGAGAGGGCGGCGAGGGCCTCCTCCACCGAGGTCGGGGCGAGGTACTCGAACGCGGCGGGGATCATGCCGCACCCCCCTTCGCGGCCGTGCCGTCGTTGATGGCGCGCCACACCCGTTCCGGGGTGCAGGGCATGGTGATGTCGTTGATGCCGAGGTGGCGCACGGCGTCCACGACGGCGTTGACGACCGCCGGGGTGGAGGCGATGGTGCCGGCCTCGCCGACGCCCTTGGTGCCGAGCGAGTTGGTGGTGGCCGGCGACGTGGTGTGGTCGACGTCGAAGCTGATCGTGTCGGCCGCGGTGGGCAGCAGATAGTCGGTGAACGAGCCCGACACGAGCGTGCCGTTCTCGTCGTAGACCGCCTCCTCCCACAGCGCCTGCGCGATGCCCTGCACGAGACCGCCGTGCACCTGGCCCGAGACGATGAGCGGGTTGATGACCACGCCGATGTCGTCGCAGCAGGCGTACTTGCGCAGCTTCACCTGGCCGGTCTCGGTGTCGACCTCCGCCGCGCACAGGTGGGTGCCGTGCGGGTAGTTGAAGTTGACCGGGTCGTAGGTGGCCTCGGAGTCGAGCGAGGGCTCGACGCCGTCGGGCAGGTTGTGCGCGGCGAACACGGCCGTGGCGATCTCGGTGATCGCCATGCCGGAATCGGTGCCGCGCACGCCGAAGCGTCCGTCGCGGAACTCGAGGTCGTCGACGGAGGCCTCGAGCAGGTGCGCCGCGATCGGGCGCGCCTTCTCGATCACCTTGTCGACCGCGCGCACCAGCGCCTCGCCGCCCACCACCAGGCTGCGCGAGCCGTAGGTGTCGAGGCCCTTGTGCGAGCTCTGCGTGTCGCCGTGCAGCACCTCGACGTCCTCGAACGGGACGCCGAGCCGGTCGGCCACGATCTGGCTGAACGCCGTCTCGTGGCCCTGCCCGTGGGCGGACGCGCCGGTGACGACCTCGACCTTGCCGGTGGGCAGCATGCGCACCTCGGCGTGCTCCCAGCCGCCCGCGCCGTAGTTGAGGGAGCCGAGCACGCGCGAGGGCGCCAGACCGCACATCTCGGTGAAGGTCGAGACGCCGATGCCCAGCTGCACCCGGTCGCCGCGCGCACGGCGCTCGGCCTGCTCGCGACGCAGCTCGTCGTAGCCGAACATCTCCTTCGCGCGGGCGGTGGCGGCCTCGTAGTTGCCGCTGTCGTACTCCAGGCCCGCCACCGTGGTGAACGGGAACTCCTCGTGGCGGATCCAGTTCTTCTCGCGCACCTCGAGCGGGTCGACGCCGAGCTCGGCGGCCAGCTCGTCCATCAGTCGCTCGATGGCGTAGGTGGCCTCCGGGCGGCCGGCGCCACGGTAGGCGTCGGTCCACGTCTTGTTGGTGAGCACGTTGGTGGTCTGGAACTGGTAGGCCGGGAACTTGTAGATGGCGTTGAACATGAACGCGCCCAGCACCGGCACACCGCCGCCGACGATCGCCACGTAGGCGCCGAGGTCGGCCAGCAGGTCGACCTTGAGGCCGGTGACGGTGCCGTCCTTGGTGGCGGCCAGCGTGAGCCGCTGCCACTGATCGCGACCGTGGTGGGCGGTGAGCAGCGACTCGCTGCGGGTCTCGGTGAACTTCACCGGCTTGCCGAGGCGTCGTGCCACCGCGAAGGCGATCATCTCCTCCGGCGTCTGCTGCAGCTTGCCGCCGAAGCCGCCGCCCACGTCGGGGGCGATCACGCGGATCTTCGACTCGGGCACGCCCGTGGTGGCGGCCAGCGCGAAGCGCAGGATGTGCGGGATCTGCGTGGCCGACCAGATCGTGATCTGCTCGCCGGTGGGGTCGACCACGACCGAGCGCGGCTCCATGAAGGCCGGGATGAGGCGCTGCTGGCGGTACTCGCGCTCGATCACGATGCCGTTCGCCCGGGCCTCGGCGATCGCCGCCTCGACGTCGCCGCCCGTGCCCGCCTCGGCGGAGTCGAAGCGCCACACGGCGCTGACGTTGGTGCCGAGGTCGGGGTGGGCGAGCGGACCGCCGTCCTCGTGGGCGGTGGCGGCCTGCTTGAGATCGAGGGCCGCGGGCAGCTCCTCGTAGTCGACCTCGACGAGCTCGGCGGCGTCGCGGGCCTCGGCGGCGCTGCGCGCCACCACGACGGCCACGGTCTCGCCGGCGAAGGACACGCGGTCGGCCGGCAGCGGCAGGTGCGCGGGCGTCACCTGGTCGGGGACGACGGGCCACGCGTTGATGCACGCGCCCTGGGTGTCGGCGAGGTCGGCGGCGGTGTAGACGCCGACCACGTTCGTGCTCTGCTTGGCAGCCTCGGTGTCGATGCCGACGATGCGGGCGTGGGCGTAGGGACTGCGCACCATCGCCAGGTGCAGCATGCCCGGCAGCGTGATGTTGTCGGTCCACCGCGTGCGGCCGGTGATGAGGCGCTGGTCCTCCTTGCGGCGGCGGTCGCGACCGATCTCGGCGGTGCGGGTGGGCTCCTGGGTGGCGGTCATGCCGTCACCCCCTCGCTGCTCGCGGCACCGGCCTGGGACGACCCGGCCGCGTGCTGCACGGCCTTGACGATGTTGTGGTAGCCCGTGCAGCGGCACAGGTTGCCCTCGAGGCCGAGGCGGATGGCCTCCTCCGAGGGGTCGGGATTCTCCTTGAGGAGGTCGACGGTCTGCATGATCATGCCGGGCGTGCAGAACCCGCACTGCAGGCCGTGGCACTCGCGGAAGGCCTCCTGCACGGGGTGGAGTGTGCCGTCCTCGGCGGCGAGGCCCTCGATGGTCGTGATCTCGGCACCGTCGGCCTGCACGGCCAGCACGTTGCACGACTTCACGCTCGTGCCGTCGAGGTGCACGGTGCACGCCCCGCAGTTGCTGGTGTCGCAGCCGATGACCGTGCCGGTCTTGCCGAGGTGCTCGCGCAGGTACTGCACGAGGAGGGTTCGCGGTTCGACGTCGTCGGCCACCTTCTGGCCGTCGACGGTGAGCGTGATGCGGGTCATGACTCTCCCAACAGGTGACGGGCGTGTGACGTGGCTCACGGTAGGAGTCGAAGGTTGGCCGGAGGTTGTGCGGCCCACGCGTTCGTCGGACGGCGCGCGGCGGGCGGGTCTACGGTGCTGCCCATGCCCTCTCGGACCGTCCGCTCGCTCACCCTCGCCGCCCTCGCGGTCGCCGTCGTCCTGCCGCTCGGCGGGTGCGGCGAGAGCGACTCCGGCACAGCCGACGAGGGCGGAGCCGCGGCCGGCTCCGGCGCAGCGGCGGCCGGCGCGGGTGACGGCGAGTGCAAGTGGGAGGCCGACTACTACGAGGATTCCGCCCGGATCGACGCCGACGGTGACGTCACGTTCAACGGCTCCTACGACCCGCTGAGCACCACCGCGCCCCCTGACACAGCGGTGACCCTGGATCCGCAGGAGATCGAGTCCTTGATGGCGGCCTGCGGCAGGGCCATGCCGACGGCCGAACCGACGGCCGACCCGACAGCCGAGGGCGGTGTGGACGAGGGAGAGGGCCCGTCGCCGACGGCCCAGCCGACGGTCCCTCCCGCGCCGTCACGCGACCCACAGCGCCCCAACGCGTGGCTCGACGACGAGACGTTCACCGAGGGCGCACTGTCGAACGGTTTCCAGATCGTCGTCGCGCCCGGCGTGAGCGCCGCGCAGGCCCGCCGCGCACTGGGCCCGGTGCGCGCACCGGGCGAGGACGACATCTCCGGGCGCGTCGGCATCACCGAGCACGGCGGCGCCGCCGTGCTGTTCACCGACGCCTACATCCCCGACGAGATCACCGAGAGGCTGAGCCGGCTCTCGCCGTCGTCGAGGCTGGCGACCTGCGGCTCCTCCATCAACCGTGACGACAGGGTGCTGGTGCTGCAGAACGGGCGCATCCTGCGACACTTCGACCCGCTCCTGGCCCAGTCGTACGACGGCACCTCGCCGCTACCTGAGGAGAAGGGCCTCGACCTCGAGAACGACACCGAGGCCGCCTCCATCACACTGCTCGAGCGCCTCACCGGCGTCGACCTGACCCGCGCCGTCGTCGACCGCGCTCTCGGGTCGGCCGTGGTGCCGCTCGACCGCGACCTGTTCCCCGTGTATGACGAGTGAGCCCTGAGCCGAGGAGCGCCTGCGCGCGGCGAGGGTCGCCAGCGACGCCCGGAGCCACTAGCGTCAGCGGGATGAGCCTGCTGCAGCGCCGCCGCCCCGCCCGCCTCGCCGCGCTGGCGGTCGCCGGCGTCGCGGCCAGCCTGGTGCTCGGCGGGTGCGGGTCGTCGTCCACGGCCTCGGACCCGGCTGCCTCCAGCGCGCCCTCAGGCTCCTCCTCGAGCGCCGGCGACCTCGGCTGGCTCGACGCGGCGAAGTACCGCACCGACGGCCTGCAGGTCGTGGCCGTGCCCGGCCTCTCCGTGGACGACGCGCGCGCGGCGCTGGGCAAGGTCCGTGCGGGCGACCCGGCCTCGAGCGACGACGCGTACGTCGGGATCGGCCTGGCGGCGGTGGGCGACGGCGTCGTCCTCACCTCGCGCAGCGTGGTGCCCGACGACAGCGTGGCGGCGCTCAGCAGGGCCAGCGGCGGCACGGCTGCGGCGTTCTCCCTCGGTTCCGACGGCACCACAGCACTGCTCGCCGTGAAGGACGGCGAGGTCGTGCGCTACGTCGACCCCGTGTCCGGCACCGCCTACGCCGACGGGCCCGCACTGCCGCAGGAGAAGGGACTCGACTTCTCGGAGGCACCGGGCGCGGCCGGCCTGACCTTCGTGCAGCGCCTCACCGGCATCGCCGTGAGCGAGGACGACGCCACCCGCGCGAGCAAGGCGCTCGTCGTCCAGCTCGACCAGGATCCCGACGTGTCGGGCGGCGAGGGCTGAGCGCTCTACCGCAGCTCCGAGGGATCAGCCCTCAGCGACGCTGAGGCGGGCCTTGAGCAGCGGCACGGCCGGGTGGCGGTCGCTGGTGTCGAGGGTGCGCAGACACGCCTCCACCACCGCGGTGTCGTGGGGCACCAGCTCGAGGTAGCGCAGCACGGCGTCGGGCTGCGGGTCGGCGAGCAGCGCCTCGCGGACGGCGACGGCCACGTACTCCCCCATCTCCACCAGCGCCGGGCTCTCGGTGCCGGGCAGCAGGTCGCCGCCGTAGGCCTCGACGGCCGCGCCCACCGCGCCGCGGCGCAGCAGCCCGAGCACGTGCTCCACGTCGGTGGCGATCGGCATGAGCAGCCGGTAGGGCCGCGAGGCGAGCTGCCCGGCGAGCGCCTGGCGCAGGTGCGACACCTCCGCCTTCAGGGTGGAGAAGGTGACCGCGTGGTCGCCGTAGAGCATCGCGTGCAGCTGCTCGAGGGAGAGCCCGTCGGGGTTGAGGGCGAGGAGGGCGAGGATCTCGGTCTGGCGGCGGTTCAGCAGCAGACGGCGACCGTCGACGTGCGCCTCCGCCGTGCCGAGCAGGCTGAGCACCAGGCCCGAGGCCGCGGGCTCGTCGTCGCCGGCCTGCACGTACTGGCTGCTGCGGGGCATGGCCTGCTCCAGCATCCGGGCGAGCACGCGCGCGGTGGCCATGCCGATCGGGTGGGTGCGCTCCCAGGTCGTGGAGATGTCGATGACCCCCAGCTGCGCACCCGACACCGGATCGTGCAGCGGCGCGGCCCAGCACACCCAGTTGTGGACGACGGGCGCGAAGTGCTCGGCGCTGAAGACCATCGCGGCGCGGTCGTGGCGGTTGGCGAGGTCGAGCGCGTTGGTGCCCATCACGGTGTCGCTCCACCGGGCCGCCGGCACGAAGTTCACGGTCTCGGCCTTGCGGCGCATCACGCGACCGCCGTAGGTCCACAGGATGCGGGTGTCGGGATCGGTGACGGCGAGCACCAGGTCGCCGTCCTCGGCGGTGCGGCGCAGCTCGTCCTCCACCCGCTCCACCGCCACCTGCAGGGGCGAGCCCTGGAAGTAGCTGCGGGTCTCGCCCTCGTCGGCCAGCGGCGCCGAGCTGACGTCCGGCGCCACCTTGGCGCCCGAGGACCGGCGCCACGACTCGAGGATCTCGGGCCGCACCAGGTCGGCGGCCCGATCGCCCTGCTCGACGAAGGTGCTCCAGGCTCGCAGTGAGGCCTGCCGACGCTGGTCGAGGTCTCCCATGCCTCCCACCGTACCCGCCGGGCTGTGACCGCCGTCACGGCCCATGGTCCCCTTCTCGGTGGCCCGACCGGTGGGGCGGGCGTGGTCGAGGCGGGCCGTCGCCGGCGGCCAGGGAAGGTCGTCGGGACTCGTTACGAGATCCGCTGACCTGCCTGGAAGTGGCCTTTCCACAGGGGTCGACGGCACGTCCGAGTTGTGTCGGACGTTCGTGCCACCATCTCCGTATGACTCTCGGGGATGGCTTCGACGATGTGAACGGTGGCGTGGACGACGGTCCGTTCGCGCCGTTCGACGGCGTCGCATCGTCCGCGCTGCTGGACGTGTTGGCGGACGAGGAGCAGGCTCGTCAGGCCTCCGAGATCCGTACGTGGCAGGGCATCGTGGCCTGGGCCGAGCGCAACCTCCACGACGGTGACGACAACGTGGAGAAGCCGGTCGAGGACGTCGTGGCCGCGCTCGACACCGGCGTTCGGCTTGCCGGTGACGGCGCGCCGTTGGTGGCGGAGTTCGCGTTGATGGAGCTGGTGGCGGTGCTGGGCCGTACGCCGGAGGGTGGACGCCGTTACGTGGCGCGGATCCTGGAATGCGCCTGGCGGCTCCCGCACGTCTACGCCGCCGTGACCTCTAGCCGGCTTGCTCCGTGGCGGGCGGCGAAGATCGCCGACGCGACGATCGATCTGAACGCTGATGCGGCCGGGTTCGTGGACCGGCAGTTGTTCGCGGCCCACAAGGTGTCGTGGGCCCAGCTGGACCGGCTGAGCGATGAGGCGATCAAGCGTTTCGACGCCGAGCTGGCCGAGGCCCAGCGTCAGCGTGAGTGCGAGCAGCTGGGGGTGCGGTTCTCCGACCCCACCGCCGACGGCATCTCCTACCTCGACGCCACCCTCGACGCCGGCGACGCTGCCGACCTCGAGGCCGCCACGAAGCGGCGGGCGGCGACGCGGGCGCAGTTCGGGGACGAGTCCTCCCACGACGTTCGGATGGCACGTTCACTCGGCGACATGGCGCGTGCTGATCTGGAGCTCGACCTGACCATGGTCGATGAGGGCACCGGCGAACTCGTCACCGCGTCCGTGGGAAGGAAGGCCGAGGTGGTCGTCCATCTGACGCCGGAGTCGCTGACGGGTGACAACCCGGTCGGGCGCTGCAACGGCAGGCCGGTCGCCACGGCACAGATCAGGGAGTGGTTGCAGCAGGCTTCTCACATCACGGTGCGCCCTGTGGTCGATCTCGCCGACTGCGACCACGTCGATGCCTACGAGATCCCCGACCGACTCCGCAGGCACACCACCTGGCGCGACCACACCTGCCGCTTCCCCGGCTGCACCATCCCCGCCACCAGCTGCGATCTCGACCACCGCACGCCCTACGACCAGGGCGGCGCGACCTGCCCGTGCAACCTGACCCCGCTGTGTCGACGCCACCATCGCGCGAAGACCCACAGCAGATGGCGCTACACGGCACTCGCACCCGGCATCTACCGGTGGACCAGCCCCCTCGGCAGGCGGTTCCTCGTCACCCCCACCGGCACCTACCCCCAGCGCGAATAGCCCCCGCCCCGCGATCGCCTCTCACCTCACCTGGTCTCGTGACGGCGCCGGCGCGCCTCCTCGACTACGGGCGGTGACCATCCGGCGTTGAGGCGACCGGCCACGGCCGTATCGAAAACGGCCACGGCTCACTGCAGCCTGCCCCCACCCGAGTCTCGAGACGGCGCTGGCGCGCCTCCTCGGTCACGAGAGCGAAGATCCCGCGCGCCCTCAGCCAGACACTTCGCCGAGCTGGCCGATCAGCCGGTCGACGTCCACGGCGGAGGTAGTGTCCACCACGAGCTTGCCGCCGTCGAGCCCGAAGTCGAGCGGAGGCATGTCGAAGAGCGCTGCTCGATCTGCCCGCGCCTGTGTACCTTCGCGGGTGTCGAGGTGCCCCGAGTGCCGCCAACGTCGGGCGAACCGCGCGGCGGCGACCTCCGGCGGACACGAACAGCGCACCTCGACCATCGGCGACCCGATCGCCCGAATTCGATCGATCACGTCGACGTCCCACCAGTTGACGAGGATCGCGGATCCCGCGCGAGCGGCGACACGCACGAGCACCTCGTCGGCGGCGCGGCTCAGCCGACGTCGCTGAACGTCGTCCTCGCAGCCGAGTGCGTCGAAGAGCGACTCGAGGATGTCGTCCTTGTCGATCAGCGCGACACCGAGCCGGTCGGCCAACGCAGCCCCCACCGTCGACTTGCCGCTCGCCGGCAGGCCGGAGACGACGATCAGCCGGTGATCGCCCGCGGCCCTCACGCGTGGATGCGTCCGTCGAGCGCCGCGAGGGGCTGGCCGCTGCCGCCCCAGCGGCCGGCGACGATCTCGGCGGCGATGCTGACCGCCGTCTCCTCGGGGGTGCGGGCGCCGAGGTCGAGACCGATGGGACTCGAGAGGCGCGCGAGCTCGGCGTCGGTGAGCCCTGCCTCGCGCAGGCGGGTCATCCGGTCGTTGTGGGTGCGGCGCGAGCCCATCGCGCCGATGTAGCCGACCTCGGGGAGGCGGAGCGCGACCTCGAGCAGGGGCACGTCGAACTTGGGATCGTGGGTGAGCACGGCGAGCACGGTGCGGGCGTCAATACGACCGGCTTCCTGCTCGGCGGCGAGGTAGCGGTGGGGCCACTCGACGATCACCTCGTCGGCACCCGGGAAGCGGCTGGTCGTGGCGAACACGGGTCGGGCGTCGCACACGGTCACGCGGTAGCCGAGGAAGGCACCCATGCGAGCGACCGCGGCCGCGAAGTCGATGGCGCCGAACACCAGCATCCGCGGGCGGGGCGCGAAACCCCAGACGAACACCCGCATGCCCTCGCCGCGACGCTCCCCGTCGGGTCCGTAGCTGAGGGTGCCGCTGTGCCCGGCGGCGAGCAGGCCGAGGGCGTCGTCGCGCACGGCGTCGTCCGCGCGGGCGGAGCCGAGGCTGCCGGCGACCTCCTCCCCCGGCCTGAGGACGACGCGCCGCCCGACGAACCCGGGATCCGGGTGCTCCACGACGGTCGCCACCGCGACCGGCCGCCCCGCCTCGATGTCGGCGGCGATCGCGCCCAGCTCGGGGAAGCTCTCGCGGTCGACCCGCTCGACGAAGACGTCGAGGATGCCGCCGCAGGTCAGGCCGACGGCGAAGGCGTCGTCGTCCGAGACCCCGTAGCGCTGCAGGACCGCATCGCCGGAGGCCACGACCTCCTGCGCCAACTCGTAGACCGCGCCCTCGACGCACCCGCCCGACACCGACCCCACTGCCGAGGCGTCGGGGCCGACGAGCATCGACGCGCCGGCCGGCCGCGGGGCCGAGCGGAAGGTCGCGACGACAGTGGCCATGCCGACCGTCTCGCCGGCCTCCCACCACGCCAGCAGCTGGGGCAGCACCTCACGCATCGCGGATCACCTCGAGAAGTTCGGCGAAGGTCGCGAGCGAGTGGCCCGCGAGGAAGGAGTCGACGTGGGGCAGCACGGCGCGCACGCCGCCCTGCACCGGCTCGTAGCCGGCCTTGCCGCGGTGCGGGTTGACCCACACCACGCGGTGGGCGAGGCGCCGCAGCCGCGCCACCTGCTCACCGAGCACGGTCGGGTCGCCCCGCTCCCACCCGTCGCTGAGGACGACGACCACCGCCCCCCGCGCGAGGCCGCGCTGCCCCCAGCGGTCATTGAAGGCGCGCACCGTGTCGCCCAGGCGCGTGCCGCCCGACCAGTCGGGCACCGCCTCCCCCGCCGCGGCGATCGCGCGGTCGGGGTCACGGCGGCGTAGGGCGCGGGTGAGGCGGGTCAGGCGGGTGCCGAGGCTGAAGACCTCGACGTCGCCGGCGGGGCAAGCGGTGACCACCCGGTGGGCGAGGCGCAGCAGGGCGTCCGCGTAGCCGCCCATCGAACCCGAGATGTCGATGAGCAGCACCACGCGGCGGGTGCGGCGGGCTCGCTCGCGGCGTCGGATGCGATCGGGCTCCCCCATCCGGCGCAGGCTGGCGCGCAACGTGCGGGCGGGGTCGATGTCGCCGCGGTGGTGCGGGGTACGGCGGAAGGCCGGGCGGGTGGGCAGCGCCACCGGGAGGGCGGCGAACATCGCGGCGAGCAGGGCGCGCTCGGCGGGGTCGAGCGTGGCGACGTCGCGGTGGCGCAGCACCTCGGCCGCGCTGGCCGCGGCCCGCAGCGGGTCGTCGTCGGCGTCGGCCCCGCCCGCGTCGTCCTGGCTGTCGGGCAGGAGCGCAGCGGCGACCTGGGGGCGCAGCGCGGTGCGCGGGCGGCGTCCGGGCTCGGCGAGGTCGCGGGTGAACCACTCCTCGAAGACGCGGTCGTGGCGCTCGAGGTCGTCGGGCGAGGCGCAGAGGGTGGCGTGGCCGGCGGCGAGCACGGCCGCCCGGTCGCCGAGGCCGAGCAGCGCGGTGGCCTCGAGGTAGGTGAGGGCGCGGTCCTGGGTGACCGACACCCCGGCCGAGCGCAGGGCACGGGTGAACCCCAGCAGGATCTCGTCGGCGCCGGCCGCCGCAGCGGCGACGCTCATCGGGCGAGCATCTTGTCGAGGGCGGCCTTGGCGCGGTCGGTGTCGTCGCGGTGTTTGACCAGCGCACCGAGGGTGCGCGCGGCGACCTCGAGGTCGAGCTGCGCGGTGCCGAGATGGTGCAGCGCGCGCACCCAGTCGAGGGTCTCGGCCACGCCCGGCGGCTTCACGAGGTCCGCACCGCCGCGCAGCCCCTGCACCGCCGCCACCACCTGCTCGGCCAGGTGCTCGCTCACCTCGGGTGCGCGCGAGCGCACGATCGCGACCTCCCGCTCGAGCCCGGGGTGGTCGATCCAGTGGTAGAGGCAGCGGCGCTTGAGCGCGTCGTGCAGCTCGCGCGTGCGGTTCGAGGTGAGGACGACGGTCGGCGGCACCGCGGCCGCCACGGTGCCGAGCTCGGGGATGGTGACCTGGAAGGTCGAGAGCACCTCCAGCAGGAAGGCCTCGAACTCGTCGTCCGCGCGGTCGACCTCGTCGATCAGCAACACCGCGGGGCTCTGCTGGAGCGCGGCGAGCACCGGGCGGGCGAGCAGGAAGCGCTCGTCGTACAGGCTCTTCTCGGCCTCCTCGACACCACCGACACCGCCGGCTCCCCCTGCGCCGCCAGCCACTGCCTCGAGCGCGCGCAGGTGCAGGATCTGGCGCGGGAAGTCCCAGTCGTAGAGCGCCTGGGTGGCGTCGATGCCCTCGTAGCACTGCAGGCGCACGAGCGGCCGGTCGAGCGAGGCGGCGATCGCCTCGGCGAGCGCCGTCTTGCCGGTGCCCGGCTCGCCCTCGAGCAGCAGCGGGCGCCCCATCCGCAGGGCGAGGAACAGCACGGTGGCCAGCTCGTCGTCGCACAGGTAGCCGGTGTCGCCGAGGCGGGCGGCGAGCGCCGCCGGATCGGCGGGGTCGGCGAGCGCGGGGACGACGGGGTCCATGGCCCCGACCCTAGGAGGTGTGGCGTTGGTCACCGGTTGGCCGGGTCACCCCAGCACGTCGACGTCGCGCCCCGTGGCCAGGTCGCCGCACTCGATGAGCTCGACCGTGTGCTCGGCGAGGTAGTCGCGCGCACCGCGGTCGCCGCCGGCGATCTCGAGCACCGGGCGCCAGTGGTCGCGCCCCAGCACGACCGGGTGCCCGGGGCGGCCGTCGAAGGCCGCGCGGGCCAGCAGCGCGGACGGCGAGTGGCCGGGCAGCGCGGCCAGCGCCACGACCCGCGCCACGACGTCCGCGCCGACGTCGGGCAGGTCGACGAGGTGGACGACGGCGCTCGGCAGCGTCTCCTCCCCCGGCGAGGGGTGGTCGACCAGGGCGCGCAGGCCGGCGCGCAGGGAGGCGGCCATGCCCTCCTCCCAGTCGTGGGCGCGCACCACCTCGACGCGGGTGAGGTCGGGCAGGCCGTCGGCGAGGACCCATTCGGCCTCGTCCGCCGAGGCCCCGAGGACGACGGTCACCGAGCCGCAGCCGCCGTCGAGCAGGACCTCCGTGGCACGACTGACCCAGGGGCGACCGTCGGGGTCGCGCACCAGGGCCTTCGGGGTCCCGAGACGACGACCGGCACCGGCGGCGAGCAGGAGCCCGTGAGGTGCGGTCATGGTCCCGACCCTGCCACAGCGCGCGAAAACGGCCGCACGGCCCCGCCGTGGAGGCGGGGCCGTGCGGGTGATGCGGGTGGTGCGGGTGGGGTGGAACTCAGAAGTCCATACCGCCCATGCCGCCGGTGGGGTCGCCCGCGGGGGCGGCCTTCTCCGGCTTATCGGCCACGACGGCCTCGGTGGTGAGGAACAGCGCGGCGATCGACGCGGCGTTCTGCAGCGCCGAGCGGGTGACCTTGGCCGGGTCGATGATGCCGCTGGCGAGCAGGTCGACGTACTCGCCGGTGGCCGCGTTGAGGCCCTGGCCGGCGGGGAGGTTGGCGACCTTCTCCGCCACGACGCCGCCCTCGAGGCCGGCGTTGATGGCGATCTGCTTCAGCGGGGCCGACAGCGCGACCTTGACGATGTTGGCACCGGTGGCCTCGTCGCCCTCGAGCTCGAGCTTGTCGAACGCGGTGGCGCCGGCCTGGACCAGCGCAACACCGCCACCGGGCAGGATGCCCTCCTCGACGGCCGCCTTGGCGTTGCGCACGGCGTCCTCGATGCGGTGCTTGCGCTCCTTGAGCTCGACCTCGGTGGCCGCGCCGACCTTGATGACGGCCACGCCGCCGGCCAGCTTGGCGAGGCGCTCCTGCAG
>NZ_CAXRAZ010000043.1:0-73841 GCF_964229035.1 Nocardioides sp.
GGGCCGCCCGGCGTGGGGGGCGGCCCCAGTGGGGGCGGTGAGGGTCGCCTCAGCCATGGCGACCTCGTCGCGTGAGCGACACCGCCCGCGTCACTTCTTGGTGGCCTCGGCGTAGAGCCGGTCGAAGCGCAGCTTGACGCCGTCCTTGCCGAACCACTCCTTGTTGACAGCCGACCAGCCGCCGAGGTCGGCGATGGTGGTGAGCTTGCCGGGGGTCGGGAACGGGGCGGCGGGGTCGTTGGCACCCTCGACCTCGATGCCCGAGGCGTCGAAGTCGCCGACCGGGCGGAAGCCCTTCTTCACGAACTCGGTCTGACCCTTGTCGCTGAGCACGAAGTCGAGCCACTTCGTGGCCACGGGGTCGGCGTCCTCGAGGACGGCGCCGGGGTTCTCGATGAGGAAGGTCGAGTCGGGCACGATGTAGTCGAGGTCCTCGCCGTTCTGCTTGGCCAGGATCGCCTCGTTCTCGTAGGTGATGAGCACGTTGCCGACGCCCTTCTTGAACGCCTCGGTGGCCTCGCGACCGCTGGCCGCCCACGTGGTGACGTTCGAGAAGACGTCCTTGAGGAAGGTGTCGGCCTGCTCCTCGGTCGCGCCGCGGTCCCTGGCGGCGCTGTAGAGCGCGAGCACGTTCCAGCGGGCGGCACCGGAGCTGGCGGGGTCGGCCGTGACGACCTTGACGCCGGGCTTGGTGAGGTCCGTCCAGTCCTTGATGCCGAGGGGGTTGCCCTTCTTGACCGCGATCACGGCCACCGAGCTCGACACGATGCCCTTGGTGGGGCCGGTGTTCCAGTCGTCGGCGACGAGACCGGCGTCCACGAGTCGGGTGACGTCGGGCTCAAGCGAGAAGTGGACGTAGTCGACGTCCTTGCCCTTGGTGTCGGCCACCTTGCGGCTCTGGTCGCCCGAGGGGCCGTAGGACTGGATGAACGTGACGTCCTTGCCGTCCGAGGTCTTCTTGAACTCCGCCTCGATCGCCTCGTTGGCCGCCTGCGGCACGGCGAAGCCGTAGATGCCGATCGTGGTGTCGCTGGCGGCACCGCTGCCGCCGTCGGCGCTGGCGCACGCGGTGAGCGTGAGCGCGCCGGCCACCGTCAGGACGGCGGCCTTGAGCATGGTCTTCATCGTGTCCCACTCCTTCGCGGCCGGCGTGCACCCGCCGACCGATACAGGTCCCCACGCCGGAGTGAACCCGGCGTAACTGTATGGAAATCATAGAGTTCATCGGATCCATCGCCTCAATCCGCTCACTATGTGGCCGGGGTGGCGGACGTCACAGCCGCCCCTGCGCCCATCCCTCGGCGTACCGGGAAGTAGCGACAGGGGGCCGCGTATCGTGGAAAGGCGCCTGCCGATCGGCGAGTCGACACCTTCGTGATCACGTGCCCAGAAGTGGAACGTGTTCTAGTCTGACCCCCGGACCAGGCGCGCGCGCCGCACCCCTGCCGCGCGCGAGACGCTGATGCGAGAGAGTTGGATCGAACGTGAGCCAGACCAAGCAGGTCAAGCAGCTGGACCGGGTGATCATCCGCTTCGCCGGTGACTCCGGTGACGGCATGCAGCTCACCGGCGACCGCTTCACCCAGGAGTCGGCCGTCTTCGGCAACGACCTCGTGACGCTGCCCAACTTCCCGGCCGAGATCCGGGCGCCCCAGGGCACGATCCCGGGCGTCTCGTCTTTCCAGGTGCACTTCGCCGACCACGACATCCTCACCGCCGGCGACCGACCCGACGTCCTCGTGGCGATGAACCCGGCGGCTCTCAAGGCCAACCTGGGCGACCTGCCGAAGGGCGCGACGATCATCGTCGACACCCACGACTTCACCAAGCGCAACCTCGACAAGGCCGGCTACTCCTCCAACCCGCTCGACAAGCTGGGCGAGGTCGACGACCTGCTGGCCGGCTTCCAGGTGCAGCCGGTCGACCTCACCGGCATCACGGTCGAGGCGGTGAAGGACTTCGGGCTCTCGCGCAAGGACGCAGCGCGCGCCAAGAACATGTTCGCCCTCGGTCTGCTGTCGTGGATGTACGGACGCCCCACCGAATCGACCATCGAGTTCCTCACCAAGAAGTTCGGCAAGAAGCCCGACATCCTCGGCGCCAACATCGCCGCCTTCAAGGCCGGGTGGAACTACGGCGAGACCACCGAGACCTTCGTCGTCCAGTACGAGATCAAGCCGGCCAAGATGCCTGCGGGCACCTACCGCAACATCACCGGCAACCTCGCGCTCTCCTACGGCCTCGTGGCCGCCGGCGTCCGCTCGGGTCTGCCGGTGTTCCTCGGCTCGTACCCGATCACCCCAGCCTCCGACATCCTCCACGAGCTCAGCCGCCACAAGGGCTTCGGCGTCACGACCTTCCAGGCCGAGGACGAGATCGCGGGCATCGGCTCCGCGCTCGGCGCGGCCTTCGCGGGCCAGCTCGCCGTCACCACCACCTCCGGCCCCGGCATCGCGCTCAAGAGCGAGACCATCGGCCTGGCCGTGATGACCGAGCTGCCGCTGGTGATCGTCAACGTCCAGCGCGGCGGCCCCTCGACGGGCCTGCCCACCAAGACCGAGCAGTCCGACCTGCTCCAGGCGATGTACGGCCGCAACGGCGAGGCGCCGGTGCCGATCGTCGCGCCGCAGTCGCCGGGCGACTGCTTCGCCGCCGCCGTCGAGGCGGCCCGCATCGCCGTCACCTACCGCACGCCGGTCTTCCTGCTCTCCGACGGCTACCTGGCCAACGGCTCGGAGCCGTGGTCGATCCCCTCGATCGACGAGCTCCCCGCCATCGACCCGGACTTCGCGACCGAGAAGAACCACGTCTCGGCGAAGAGCGCGGACGGCGAGCCCGACGAGTACTGGCCCTACCAGCGCGATGCCGAGACCCTCGCCCGCCCGTGGGCGATCCCCGGCACCGCGGGGCTCGAGCACCGCATCGGCGGCCTCGAGAAGGCCGGTACCACCGAGGTCGGCCACGGCAACATCTCCTCCGACCCCGCCAACCACGACGCGATGGTGCGCCTGCGCGCCGCGAAGGTCGCCGCGATCGCCGACTCGCTGCCCCCGCTGGAGGTCGACGACCCGAGCGGATCCGCCAAGGTGCTCGTCGTCGGCTGGGGCTCCACCTACGGCCCGATCGGCGCGGCCTGCCGTCGCGTGCGCCGCGCCGGCTACGACGTCGCCCAGGTCCACCTGCGCCACATCAACCCGTTCCCGAAGGACCTCGGCGAGATCCTCAAGCGCTACGACAAGGTGCTCGTGCCCGAGATGAACCTCGGCCAGCTCTCGCGCCTGCTCCGCGCCGAGTACCTCGTCGACGCCATCGGCTACAACCACGTCTACGGCCTGCCCCTCAAGGCGGCCGAGCTGGCCGACGCCATCGGCGCGCTGGTCGGTGAGGCCGAGGGCATCGCCGTCGACCTCGGCGAACACGGCACCGCCCCCGCCGACCACGAGACCGCTTCTGAGGAGGCCACCCGATGAGCATCGACCTCGGCACCCCCGCCCTGCGCTCCGGCACCGAGCTGGTGCCCGCCCTCGCCGAGGGCGAGACCCAGAGCGGCAAGGACTTCTCCAGCGACCAGGAGGTGCGCTGGTGCCCGGGCTGCGGCGACTACGCCGTCCTCAAGGCCGTGCAGTCCTTCCTGCCCGACCTCGGCCTGCGCCGCGAGAACATCGTGTTCGTCTCGGGCATCGGCTGCTCCAGCCGCTTCCCGTACTACCTCGACACCTTCGGCATGCACTCGATCCACGGCCGCGCGCCGGCGATCGCGACGGGGCTGGCCACGGCCCGCGAGGACCTCTCGGTGTGGGTCGTCACCGGTGACGGCGACGCGCTGTCGATCGGCGGCAACCACCTCATCCACGCCCTGCGCCGCAACCTGAACATGACGATCCTGCTGTTCAACAACCGGATCTACGGGCTCACCAAGGGCCAGTACTCCCCCACCTCGGAGCCGGGCAAGGTCACCAAGTCCACCCCCGTGGGCTCGATCGACCACCCGTTCAACCCGGTGTCGCTGGCCCTGGGCGCCGAGGCGACCTTCGTGGCCCGCACGATCGACTCCGACCGCAAGCACCTCACCGCGGTGCTCGCCGCGGCGGCGGCCCACCGCGGCACGTCGCTGGTCGAGATCTACCAGAACTGCCCGATCTTCAACGACGGCGCGTTCGACGTCCTCAAGGACCGCGACTCCGCCCAGCACGCCCTCGTGCCGCTCGAGCACGGCAAGCCGGTCACCTTCGGTGTTCGCGACGAGGCCACCGGCCTCGGCGACAAGGCCGTCGTCCGCACCGCCTCGGGCAGCGTGGAGGTCGTCGAGACCGCCTCGGTGCCCGTCGAGCAGATCCTGGTGCACGACGCCCACGCGGACGACGCCACCACGGCGTTCGCGCTGAGCCGCCTCACCGACAACGACCACCTCAACCGCTCGCCCATCGGCATCTTCCGCCAGGTCGAGCGGGCGACCTACGACGACGAGGCGCGCGCCCAGGTCAACCGCGCCGTCGCGGTGGCCCCCGGCACCCCCGAGGAGCGGCTCGAGGCGCTCATCAACGCCGGCGACACCTGGACCGTGGCCTGATCGGACCCGCGTCACACGAGGGTCCGCCCTGCGAACTCCTCGTGCGCGCCGACCCGGGCTGGCAGACTGAGGGAATGTCCACCGTCAACGTCGCCGCCGTGCGCCCCGGCATCGCCGTGGGCGCAGGGCTGGCGACGCTGGGCCTCCTGGTCTTCATCGACATCGAGTTCTTCCGCCTGGCCGGTGCCTTCAGCGCCGCGGCACTGCTGACCTCGGTGATCGGCCGGTGGCGCCAGACGGCGGCGATCGCCGCCACCAGTGTCGTCGTGGCGATGCTGAGCGGGCTGTGGCACGGCTACACCTTCACCACCGAGTGGTGGCTGAGGGTCGGGGTCTGCGCGGGCATCGCCGTCCTGGCTGTCGCCTCGTCGGTGGTCCGCGACCAGCGCGAGGAGCGCCTGCGGCGCATGACCGTCATCGCCGAGACGGCCCAGCGCGCAGTCCTGCGAGCCACTCCCACGGCCGTCGGATCGGTCGGCGTGGCGAGCCGCTACGTCTCGGCCAGTGCCGAGGCGCGCGTGGGCGGCGACCTCTACGAGGTGGCGGCCACGCCGTTCGGCGTCCGCGTCATCGTGGGCGACGTCCGCGGCAAGGGCCTGCCCGCCGTCCAGACCGCCAGCGCCGTGCTCGGCGCGTTCCGCACCACGGCCTTCCTCGAGCCCGACCTCGCCAAGCTCGCCCAGGTGATCGACGTGATCGTCGACCAGGAGCCCGACGAGGAGGAGTTCGTGACGGCGATCGTGGCCGAGTTCGGCGACGACACGGTCAAGCTGGTCAACTGCGGCCACCACGCCCCGTTGATGGTCAGCGAGGCGCGCACCGAGCGGCTCGAGAGCGACGACGTCACCGTTCCCCTGGGCCTGGGCAGCGACCCGGTCGTCAGCGACCACGCATGGCCGCAGGGGGCGCGACTGCTGTTCTTCACCGACGGCCTCGTGGAGCACCGCGACGCCCGCGGCGAGTTCTTCGACCTCGAGGCCCACGCGGGCGTGCTCACCGGCCCGAGCCTGGACGACGCCCTCGAGCGCCTGGTGGGGCGACTGCTGGCCCACGGCCGCCGCGCGCTGTGCGACGACCTCGCCCTCGTCCTCACCGAGAACCGCGCCGGCGCCTGAGCCCCACGACGACAGAGCCCCACGACGACACCGCCCCGAGCCTCACGCGGAGGTCGGGGCGGTGGAGGGAAGTGGTGGAGCCGGAGTCGGCGGATCAGATCATCGGGCGCATGTAGCCGGGCGCCTCGACGTCGATCATCGACAGCGAGGAGGCGTGGTAGACCAGGCCCGGCACGTGGATGGCGTGGGTGAGACCCATGTGGATGTCGCGCCAGAACCGCTGCAGCGGGTGGGCCATGCGCATGCCGTTGCCGCCCGAGCGCGCCACGATCTCGTCGACCGCACGCGCCGCGCGCCACGCGGCGGAGACCTGGTTGCGTCGCGAGAGCGAGCGCTCGCCGAACTCGTACTCCTTGCCGGCCGCGACGGCGTCGTACATGCGGCTGACGCCGTCGAGCAGCGTCACCCGCGAAGCGTGGATCTCGGCGGCGGCGTCGGCCACCGCGTACATCACGTACGGGTCGTCCTTCACCTTGCGGCCGGTGATCTGCACGCGGCCGCGCTGGTAGGCCAGATGGTGGGCCAGGGCCCCCTCCGCCATGCCGATCACCGCCGAGGTGATGCCGAGCGGGAAGATCGCCGAGAACGGCATCTGGTAGGTCGGGTTGGTGAGGTCGCGCGAGCGCCAGGCCGAACCGTCGACGAGGCTGTTGTAGGTGATCGTGCGGTACTCGGGGATGATCGCCTTCTCGACGATGATGTCCTTGCTGCCGGTGCCCTTGAGGCCCACGACGTCCCAGGAGTCGGGCACGATCGTGTAGTCGCTGCGCGGGATGAGCACGTGGATGAGCTGCGGCGGGTCGAGCAGCGGCACGCCGTCCTCGTCGCCCAGCAGCGCACCGAGGAAGAGCCAGTCGCAGTGGTCGGTGCCCGAGGAGAACTGCCAGCGCCCGGAGAACTCGTAGCCGCCGTCGACCGGCTTGAGCACGCCCATGGGGGCGTAGGGCGAGCCCACCCAGACGTCGTGGTCGTTGCCCCACACCTCCTCCTGCACGCGGGGGTCGACGAAGGCCATCTCCCAGGGGTGGACGCCGACGATGCCGCACAGCCAGCCGGTCGCGCCGTCGAGCGAGGCGGCCTTCATGGTCGCCTCGGCCCACTCGCGCGGGTGCGCCTCGTAGCCTCCGTAGACGGCCGGCTGCAGCATCTTGATGACGCCGGCGTCGCGCAGGATCTTCGCCGCGCGGTCGTCGAGGCGGCCGAGCTCCTCGCTCACCGGACCGAGCGCGGCGATCTCCTCGGCGTGCTCGTCGAGCTTGGCGAGCACCTCGGTTGCGGAACGGCTCATCGTGGACACCTCTCGGAGCAGAATCTAGAACTTGTTCTAATTATGCCCGATGGTCGGTGATCGCACGACCCCCTCCGACGACGATCACGTCACAGCGGGTCGCTGCGGCTACTGTCCTCGGGTGTCAGATCAGCGTCGCGGCCTTCTCCTCGGTGTCGCCGCCTACGCGATGTGGGGCCTCTTCCCGCTCTACTGGCCCCTGCTGCGCCCCAGCGGCGCGGTCGAGATCCTGGCCCACCGGATGGTGTGGTCGCTGCTCGTGATGGGCGCCCTGGTGCTCGTGCTCAGGCGCCGCGAGGCCCTGCGCGCGGTGGTGCGCGATCGGCGCACGATGCTGCTGCTCACGCTGGCCGCCGCCACGATCACCAGCAACTGGGGCACCTACATCTACGGCGTCAACAGCGACCGGGTCGTCGAGACCTCGCTCGGCTACTTCATCAATCCGCTCGTCACCGTGGCGCTCGGCGTGGTGGTGCTCGGCGAGCGGCTCCGCCCGCTGCAGTGGGCGGCGCTGGGCATCGGCACCCTCGCGGTGCTGGTGCTCTCGGTCGACTACGGGCGGCCGCCGGTGATCGCACTCGTGCTCGCCTTCTCGTTCGGCACCTACGGCCTGGCGAAGAAGGCGGCGAACACCGGCGCCATCGAGAGCCTCACGGTCGAGACGGCGATCGTGGCGCCGTTCGCACTCGGCTACCTGCTCTGGCTCGGCTCGGCCGGCGAGGCGCACTTCACGAGCGAGGGCGCGGGCCACGTCGCCCTGCTGGCGGCGAGCGGCGCGGTCACGGCGATCCCGCTGCTGTGCTTCGGCGGCGCTGCGACCCGGGTGCCGATGACGACGCTCGGCCTGCTGCAGTACCTGGCCCCGGTGATCCAGTTCGTGCTCGGCGTCACCCTCCTCGGCGAGCACATGCCGCTGGGCCGCTGGATCGGCTTCACCCTCGTCTGGCTCGCGCTGGCGGTGTTCACCGCCGAGGCGCTCCGGCACCGGCGCCGCGAGCTGGCGCTCGCCGCCCACGCCAGCGCGGCGTGACCTTCCCCCGCGAGCGAGGAGCCGACAACTCAGGCGGAACGGGCCTCGAGACGACCGAAGGCGCTGCGGTGGAAGACGAGCGGCTGGTCACCCTCGTGCTCACCGTGATCGACCGAGAGCACGCGCAGCAGCACGATCACGTGGTCGCCGGCCTCGACCTCGCGGTAGAGATCGCAGTGGAAGCGCACCAGGCCCTCGTCGAGGGTGAGCGCCCCGTCGGCGGCCACCGACGTGGCGACACCGTCGAAGCGGTGCTCGACCGGGCCCGAGAGCTGACGGCACACGGCGCCGTGGTGGTCGGCGAGCACGGTGACGCCGAAGCCGGTGGCGCGGCGCAGGTCGGGCCACGTCTTGGAGCCCCGCGCGATCGACACCGACACGAGCGGCGGGTCGAGGCTGACCGAGGTGAAGGAGCTGGCCGCCAGCCCCACCGCGTGGCCCTCGACCTCCGCGGCGAGCGCCACCACCCCGGTCGGGAACGCCCCGAAGGCGCGACGCAGCGCCGCGGGGTCGAGGTCCTGGTTGGTCGCGAGGATGGCCATGCCCTCAAAGTTAACCGAATCAGTCGACTTTAACGACCCATCGGTGTCGCGGTTCCGCCGAGCCCCTGCACGGCACGACCGATCACGGACGACGGGGCGCCCGCACCGACTCAGGCCGAGCGGACCGCCACGACGTCGGCGAAGGCCTCCAGTGCCTCGCGGACCGGACCGCTGGGCAGCGCCTGGAGCAGCCGCTTCGCCTCCTGCGCCCGCTGGACGACGTAGGCGCGCGCCTCGTCCATGGCGGGGTGGGCCCGCAGCAGCGCGAGCGCCTCGGCGTGGGCGGCGGCGTCGGCCGCGAGGTCGTGCTGCGCGGGATCGAGGAGCTCGCGCAGGCGCGCGTGCTCGGGCTCGGTGGAGGCACGCGCGAGGAGCACCGGCAGGGTCGGTACGCCCTCCTTGAGGTCGGTGCCGGGGGTCTTACCGGACTCCTCGGAGTCGGAGGCGATGTCGAGGATGTCGTCGGAGAGCTGGAAGGCGGTGCCCACGAGCTCGCCGTACTCGGTGAGCGCGGCCACGACCTCGGGCTCGGCGCCCGAGAACAGCGCGCCGTAGCGGGCCGAGGTGGCGATGAGCGAGCCCGTCTTGCCGGCCACGACCTCGAGGTGGTGCGCCAGCGGATCCTCGTCGGGCCCCGGGGCCACCGTCTCCAGGATCTGGCCCTCGACGAGCCGGGTGAAGGTCTCAGCCTGGATGCGCACGGCCTCCGGCCCGAGCGTCGAGGTGAGCTCGGAGGACTTCGCGAAGAGCCAGTCGCCGGTGAGGATCGCGACGAGGTTGTCGTAGCGGGAGTTCGCCGAGTCGGCACCGCGGCGCAGCGCAGCCTCGTCCATCACGTCGTCGTGGTCGAGCGAGCCGACGTGGGTGATCTCGACGATGGAGGCGGCGGTGAGCACCGCGTCGTCGTCCGGACGCGGGCCGGCCTCGGCGGCCAGCAGCACCAGGAGCGGGCGGAAGCGCTTGCCGCCGGCGGCCAGCAGGTGGCGCGCGGCCTCGGTGACGTAGGGCGCGCGACTGCTGGCGTGGTCGAAGAGATCCTCCTCGACGCGGGCGAGACGAGCCCGCAACCGGTCGGCCAGCGCGCTGTCGACGATCGGCAGGGCCAGGTCGGCCGGACGTGCAGGTGAGCTCACCTGATGAAGTCTCCCGTATTGGTCACAATCTCGAGCACGGGGCCCGGGAGGACGCCGAGCACGAGAGTGGCCGCGAGGCACACCGCGACCGTGGCCGAGGTGACCAGCGAGGAGCGGGTGACCACGCCCGAACCGTCGGCTGCGGCGTCGGTGAAGAACATTAGCCGGATATGGCGCACGTAGAAGGTGATGGCCACGATCGAGGACCCGATCGCCACCAGCACCACCGGCCAGGCGCCGGCCGACATGGCCGAGGTGAACACCGCCCACTTGCCGATGAAGCCGGCTGTGAGCGGGATGCCCGCCATCGAGAGCAGGAAGAAGGCGAACGCCCCCGCCACCAGCGGGGAGGTCCGCCCCAGCCCGGCCCAGCGCTCGTAGGAGGTGGCCTCGCCGCTGCCGTCGCGCACCAGGGTGACGATCGCGAACGCGCCGATCATCGCGAAGCCGTAGGTGGTCAGGTAGAAGAGCACGCCCTGCAGCGAGGTGTACTGCCCCTCCCCCAGCTGGCCGGTGCTCTGCACGCCGAGCACGCCCACGAGCAGGAATCCCGTGTGGGCCACCGACGAGTAGGCCAGCATCCGCTTGACGTCGCTCTGGACGACGGCGAGCACCGCCCCCACGACCATCGAGGCGATCGCCACCACCCACAGCAGCGGCACCCAGCTCCAGCGCTCGGCGCCGAGCCCCACGTAGAACAGGCGCAGCAGCGCGCCGAAGGCGGCGACCTTGGTGCCGGCGGCCATGAAGGCCGTCACGGCGGTGGGCGCGCCCTGGTAGACGTCGGGCGTCCACGCCTGGAAGGGCACGGCACCGACCTTGAACAGCAGACCGACCGAGAGCAGGGCGATGCCGGCGAGCAGCAGTCCGTGGTCGCCCGCGCCGGCGCGCACCGCGTCGTTGATGCCGGCGAAGGTCATCGAGCCGGCGTAGCCGTAGACCAGCGCGGCGCCGTAGAGGAAGAACCCCGAGGAGAAGGCGCCGAGCAGGAAGTACTTCATCGCCGCCTCCTGGCTGAGCAGGCGGCGACGACGCGCCAGACCGCACAGCAGGTAGAGCGGGAGCGAGAGCACCTCGAGGGCGACGAACATCGTGAGGAGGTCGCCCGAGGCCGGGAAGAGCAGCATGCCGCCCACGGCGAACAGCAGCAGCGGGTAGACCTCGGTGTGCTCGAGCCCTCGGGTGGAGGCGTCGCGCTCGCTGTCGCTGCCCGGCAGCGCAGCGGCCTGGCCGGTGAAGGCCGACACGCCGCCCTCGAGGCTGCGCTCGGCGAAGAGGGCCACGCCGCCGAGGGCGAAGACCAGCAGGAGGCCCCACAGGTAGACGGTGGGGCCGTCGACGATCACGCTGCCCTCGGCACCCACGAGGCCGCGCGCGGCCCCGCCGGCGCGCTCGTCGAGCCCGAGGCCGACCACGACCGTGGAGACGAGGGCGGCCACGAGCACCGCGGCGGTGAGCACCAGTTGCGGCAGGCGGCGGCGCCCGCGCGGCAGCACGGCCTCGAGGACGACGCCCACGACCGCACCGCCGAGCACGAGCAGCAGCGGCAGCAGCTCGGCGTACTCGATGTCGGGCTTGACGAACTGGATCGGCTCCATCAGTCCTCCCCCTCCTGGGTGGCGGCGGGCACGCTGTCGGGGCTGACGGTGGGGGCACCGTCGTCGACGCCGACGCGCTGCAGCAGCTGCGCGACCGTGGGGTCGGCGGCATCGAGCAGGGGCTTGGGGTAGAAGCCGAAGAACACGAGGGCGGCCACGAGCGGCGCGACCGCGACGATCTCGCGCAGGCCGAGGTCGCGGTCGGACTCGACCCGGTGGGCCACCGGGGCCGCGGTGCGCTCGGCGACCGCCACCCCGCCGCCACCGTCGGAGGGAGCCGCGGCGGCGTCCTCGGGGGCGGCGTCGTCCACGCGGGCCTCGGAGTCGTCGGTGCCGTCGGGGCCGTCGGGGCCGACCGGATCGACCGTGGGCCCGGTGAACGCGCGCTGGTACATCCAGAGCACGTAGATGGCCGAGAGCACCACGGCGGTGACGGCGATCGCGCCGACGTACCAGGCGTGGTCGAAGGCCGCGAGGAGCACGAGGAACTCGCTGACGAAGGTCGACAGGCCGGGCAGTCCGAGGGTGGCCAGACCTGCCACCAGCAGCAGGCCGGCGAGCACCGGGGTGACCTTCTCGACGCCGCCCATGCGGCTGATGAGCGTGGTGCCGCGGCGCTCGGCGAGGTAGCCCGCGGTGAGGAAGAGCGCCGCGGTGCCCAGGCCGTGGTTGACCATGTAGAGGATCGCGCCGGTGCCGCCCTGGCTGGAGAAGGTGAAGATGCCCAGCGTGATGAGGCCGAAGTGGCTCAGCGAGGTGAGGCCGACGAGGCGGAACACGTCGTCCTGGCCGATGGCGAGCAGGGCGCCGTAGACGATGGAGACGAGCGCGAGCGTGATCACCACCGGTGTGGCCCACTGCGAGGCCTCGGGGAACAGTCCCAGGCAGAAGCGCAGCATGCCGAAGGTGCCGATCTTGTCGAGGATGCACACCAGCAGCACGCCGGTGCCGGGCGTGGCGTTGCCGGTGGTGTCGGCGAGCCACGTGTGCACCGGGAAGAGGGGCGCCTTGATGGCGAAGGCGATGAAGAACCCGAGGAAGAGCCAGCGACCGGGCTCGGTGTCGATGGTGAGCCGCTCGAGGTCGCTGAGCAGGTAGGAGGCCTCGCCCTGCTGCGCCGAGATCACGTAGAGGCCGATCACCGAGGCCAGCAGGATCAGGCCGCCGGCGAGCTGGAACATGAGGAACTTCAGCGCGACCGCGCCGCGGCCCTCGCGCCCGAAGCCGCCGATGAGGAAGTAGGCCGGGATCAGCGTCGCCTCGAAGACCACGTAGAACAAGAACACGTCGGTGGCGCAGAAGACCGCGAGCGAGAGGCCCTCGAGCGCCAGCGTCCACGCCACGAACGAGCGCGCACCCGCGCCGCCGGGAGCGTCAGCCTTGAACCACTCGGCGGCGAGCACGAGCGGCACGAGCAGCACCGTGAGCAGCACCATCAGCAGGCCGAGGCCGTCGACGCCCAGGGCGTAGTGGACGCCGAACGCGTCGATCCAGGTGTGCACCTCCTCGAGCTGGCGAGCGCCGCTGCCGGTGTCGAACTGCAGCGCGGCCACGACGCCGAGCACGAGGGTGGCGAGGGAGACGCCGAGGCCCACGACCTTCAGCAGGTGGGCCTGTGCCCCCGGCAAGAGCGCGACCACGATCGCGCCGACGATCGGCAGCCAGACCAGCAGGGAGAGGATCGGGAAGTCACTGCTCACGAGTTCACCGCCATCACGGTCAGGACGAGGACGACGGCGCCGGCGAGCACCGACAGCGCGTAGGAGCGGACGTAGCCGGTCTGCAGCTTGCGCAGCAGCTCGCCGGTGCCAGCGAAGAAGGTGGCGCTGCCCGACAGGATCCGGTCGACGATGCCGTCGTCGACCGCGAGCGAGGCGCGCACCGCTCCGCGACCGGGCGCGGCGACGAGGGTCTCGTTGATCGCGTCGCCGTAGAGGTCGGCACGCGCGGCCCGCACCGCGAGGGAGACGTTCGCGGGTGCCTCGCGGGGGATCTCCTCGCGCCGCACCAGCACGACCGCGAGCGCCACTCCGGCGGCGACGACCGCGACGGTGAGGAGCGTGAGGACGATGACGGGCACGGGGGCCTCGTGCTCCTCGGCCGTGCCGACCACCGGGCTGAGCCAGTCGACGATCCAGTCGCCCGCCAGCAGCAGGCCGGCAGCCGCCGACGCGCCGGCGAGCAGGATGAGGGGCACGGTCATGACCTTCGGGCTCTCGTGCGGGTGCACGCCCTTCTCCCAGCGCTGGCGGCCGAGGAAGGTCATCAGCATCAGCCGGGTCATGTAGAAGCCGGTGACGCCCGCGCCGAGCAGGGCGCACACGCCGACGATCGGGTTCTCGACCAGCGCGGTCTCGATGATCTTGTCCTTCGACCAGAAGCCCGAGAAGGGCGGGACGCCGATGATCGCGAGGTAGCCGATGCCGAAGGTGGCGTACGTGATCGGGAGCGCCTTGGTGAGCCCGCCGTAGTGGCGCATGTTCACGTCGTCGTCCATGGCGTGCATGACCGAGCCGGCGCCGAGGAACATGTTGGCCTTGAAGAAGCCGTGGGTGATGAGGTGGAAGATCGCGAAGGCGTAGCCAGCGACGCCGAGGCCGGCGCCGAGCATCATGTAGCCGATCTGGCTCATCGTGGAGCCGGCGAGCGCCTTCTTGATGTCGTCCTTCGCGCAGCCGATGACCGCACCCCACAGGAGCGTGACGGTGGCGACGACGACCACCACGGTCTGCGCGGCCGGGGCCTGCTCGAAGATGAAGTTCGACCGGGTGACGAGGTAGACGCCCGCGGTGACCATGGTGGCGGCGTGGATGAGCGCCGAGACCGGCGTGGGGCCCTCCATGGCGTCGAGCAGCCAGGCCTGCAGCGGCACCTGGGCGGACTTGCCGCAGGCGCCGATCAGCAGCAGGACGCCGATGGTGTTGAGCGTGGCCTCCGAGGCGCCGCTCGCGACCTCGCTGATGCCGCTGAAGCTGGTGGTGCCGAAGGTGACGAACATGAGGAAGATGGCCAGGCTCAGGCCCATGTCGCCGACGCGGTTGATGACGAAGGCCTTCTTCGCCGCCGCCGCGGCCGAGGGCTTGTGCTGCCAGAAGCCGATGAGCAGGTAGGAGGCCAGGCCCACGCCCTCCCAGCCGAGGAACAGGCCCACGTAGTTCTCCGAGAGCACCAGCATGAGCATCGCGGCCACGAAGAGGTTGAGGTAGGCGAAGAAGCGCCGGCGCCGGGGGTCGTGCTCCATGTAGCCGATCGAGTAGACGTGGATGAGCGAGCCCACGCCGGTGATGAGCAGCAGGAACAGTGCCGAGAGCGGGTCGATCAGCAGGTCCAGCCCGATGTCGAGACCGCCGGAGGCCTGCGAGCCGCCGGTGGAGATCCAGTCCCACAGGTGCTGGCGCACCTGCCGCTCCCCCTCGTCGCGCCCGAGCAGCTGCACGAAGAGCGTGAGGCTCAGCACGAACGACCCCACCGCCGTGGCCGTGCCCAGCAGGTGGCCCCACCGGTCGGTGCGTCGTCCACCGAGGAGGAGGACCGCGGCACCGAACAGCGGGAGCGCGATCACCAGCCACAGCAGGCCGAAGGCGCCGTCGGCGCCGACCGGGGTGACGACCGGGATCTCGCCTCCCGCACGCGGCAGGAGAGCGGGGAGCAGGGTGGGGAGCCCCGACACTTCAGACATCGGACAACCTCTCAGAACTTCAGCAGGCTCGCGTCGTCGACCGAGGCCGAACGTCGGGTGCGGAAGATGGTCATGATGATCGCGAGTCCGACCACCACCTCGGCGGCGGCCACCACCATCACGAAGAAGGCAGCGATCTGGCCGTCGAGGTTGCCGTGCTGGCGGGCGAAGGCCACGAACGCGAGGTTGCAGGCGTTGAGCATCAGCTCGACGCACATGAAGACCACGATCGCGTTGCGTCGCGTCAGCACGCCGACGGCGCCGATCGTGAACAGGATCGACGACAAGACGATGTACTCGTTCATCGCACCTCACCCCCCTCGGGGCCGTGGGTGGTCGTGGACGGCGCGTGGTCGGCGCTCGCGGGCGCCTCGCCCTCGCCCTGGCCGCGGGGCTCGACGGCCTCGCCGGGCTCGGCCGCGCTGTCGCGGCCGGCGGTGGACGGCGCGTCGGCCACGTCGACGCCCAGCTGCGCGGTGATCGCGTCGATGTCGCGCGGGGTCTGCTGCTGCATGCTGCCGCGGGCGGCGAGCACGCGCGACACCGAGGCCGCGGCGGGGGTGCCGTCGGGCAGCAGGGCCGGGGTGTCGACGGCGTTGTGGCGGGCGTAGACGCCCGGGGCCGGCAGCGGACCGAGGTGCGCGCCGGTGGCGGCGTAGGCCTGCAGGCGATCGGCCGCCAGGTCGCGCTGGGTCTTGCGGGACGTGAGCCGCTCGCGATGGGTGAGCACCATCGCGCCGACCGCGGCGGTGATGAGCAGGGCGCTCGTGGTCTCGAAGACGAAGACGTAGCGCGAGAAGAGCAGGTTCGCCAGCGCCTGAGCGTTGCCGCCGCGGTTGGCCTCGTCGAGGCCGACCGTGCTGGCGAAGGTGACCTGGCCGAGCCCGGCCACCGCCACCACGCCGGCCAGGATGCCCACGAACCACGCGAGCACGCGCTGACCCCGGATGGTCTCGACGACCGAGTCGGAGGCGTCGACGCCCACGAGCATCAGCACGAACAGGAACAGCATGAGGATCGCGCCGGTGTAGACGATGATCTGCACCACGAAGAGGAACGGCGCCTCCAGCACGGCGTAGAGCACGGCCAGGCTGATCATCACCACGGCCAGCAGCAGGGCGGCGTGCACCGCCTTGCGCACGAACAGGATGCCCAGCGCGGCCAGCACCATGATCGGTGCCAGCACCCAGAAGGCGGTCATGCGCCGGCCTCCGCCCCACCCGCCGTGGACGACGCCAGTCCGGCGCCCGGCGGCGGAGCGGCGAACTCGCCGCGGTAGTAGTCGTCGTCCGAGCCGAGGAGCTGGGCGTGCGGCGGGGCCTGCATACCGGGCAGCAGCGGGGCGAGGAGGTCGGACTTCTCGTAGATCAGGCTGGCGCGGCTGTCGTCGGCGAGCTCGTACTCGTTGGTCATCGTGAGCGCCCGGGTGGGGCAGGCCTCGATGCACAGCCCGCACAGGATGCAGCGCAGGTAGTTGATCTGGTAGACGCGGCCGTAGCGCTCGCCCGCGGAGTAGCGACCGGACTCGCCGTTCTCGTCGAGCCGGTCGTCGTTCTCGGCGCCCTCGACGTAGATCGCATCGGCGGGGCACGCCCACGCGCACAGCTCGCAGCCGACGCACTTCTCGAGGCCGTCGGGCCAGCGGTTGAGCTGGTGGCGCCCGTGGAAGCGCGGCGCCGTGGGCAGCTTCTCCTTGGGGTACTGCTCGGTGACGACCTTGCGGAACATCGTGCGGAAGGTGACGCCGAAGCCGGCGACGGAGTCGAGCAGCCCGGGCCGCTCCTCGCCGCCGGGAGCGCCGGTGGGGCCCGGGGGGGTGGGGGGCCGATCAGCCATCGTTGACTCCTGCACTCGCGCCCGCAGCGGGACGGGGGGACCGGGGGGTGTCGTCGTCGCCGGCGAAGACCAGCGGGGCGGCCGCACCGCGCACGGCCCCTCCGGCCGGGAGCGGGGGCACCGGGAAGCCGCCGGCGCGCGGCTCGAGGTAGGTGGTCGAGGCTCCGGGCTCCTCCTCCTGGCCGGCGGGCAGGAAGAAGCTGCCGACCACCGCCACGAGCAGGACGCCCGAGACGGCGAGCAGCACGCCGGGGCTGCTCAGCGGACCGGAGTCGAAGACGCCCTCGTTGCGCGCGACCCGGACGGTGGAGACCAGCAGGATCCAGCCGATCGAGACCGGGATGAGCAGCTTCCAGCCGAAGGACATGAACTGGTCGTAGCGCAGTCGCGGCAGCGACCCGCGCAGCCAGATGAAGCCGAAGATGAACAGGAGCACCTTGCCGAGGAACCAGACGACCGGCAGGAAGCCCGACTCCGCGCCGTCCCAGACCCGGTCGAGCCAGAACGGGGCGTGCCAGCCGCCGAGGAACAGCGTGGTGGCCAGCGCCGAGACCGTGGCCATGTTGATGTACTCGGCGAGGAAGAACAGCGCGAACTTCAGGCTGGAGTACTCGGTGTGGAAGCCGCCGACCAGCTCGCCCTCGGCCTCGGGGAGGTCGAAGGGCGCGCGGTTGGTCTCGCCGACCATCGCGATCGTGTAGATCACGAACGACGGCGCCAGGATCAGGCCGAACCACAGGTCGCGCTGGGCGGCGACGATCTCGCTGGTCGACATGGAGCCGGCGAAGATGAAGACCGCCACGAGCGAGAGGCCCATCGCGACCTCGTAGGAGATCATCTGCGCGCTCGAGCGCAGGCCGCCGAGCAGCGAGTAGGTGGAGCCGCTCGACCAGCCGCCGAGCACGATGCCGTAGATGCCGATCGAGGCGATCGCCATCACGAAGAGCACCGCGACCGGCATGTCGGTGAGCTGCAGCGGGGTGCGCTCGCCGAACAGCGTGACCTCGGGGCCGAACGGGATCACCGAGAAGGTCACGAAGGCCGGCACCACCACGATGATCGGCGCCAGCACGAAGACGACCTTGTCGGCCGCCTTCGGGATGATGTCCTCCTTGAAGGCCAGCTTCACGCCGTCGGCGAGCGACTGCAGCAGGCCGAAGGGGCCGTGCACGTTGGGCCCGATGCGGTGCTGCATGCGGGCCACCACCTTGCGCTCCCACCAGATGTTGAACAGCGTGAGAAGCACCAGGAAGACGAAGATCATCAGCGTCTTGACGCCGACGATCCACCAGGGGTCGTTGCCGAAGGCCGCGAGCGACTCGTTCATCCGTGCACTCCCTCCGCACCGCTGATCCGCACCCGGGCCCCGGGCGGGGCGAGGTCGGCGAGCACGCCCTCGCCCACCGACGAGGCCGGCACCCACACCGCGCCGTCGACGAGGTCGTCGGCGATGGCCGCGGGCAGCGTCATCGAGCCGCGCTCGCCGGTGAGGGTGACGGTGGGCCCGTGCTGCTCGAAGACGGCCGCAGACACCAGCGCCACCGGGGTGCGGGCCGTGGCCTTGAGGTACTTGTCGCCGTCCTGCATCGAGCCGTTGTCGAGGTGCTGCTTCCAGGTGGCGAGGAGCGCCTCGTCGCCGCCGGGGGCGGCCACCGTGGCGGGCGGCACGGCCGTGAGCGTCGGGCGCTCGCCGTCCCAGGGGCCGAGCTGGGCCATCTCGGCGCGCACCTCGTGGGGCGTGCGGAAGCCGAGCGGGGTGCCCATCGCCTCGGCGATGCCCGCCAGCGATCGCAGGTCGGGCAGGGCGGCGGGCTTGTGCATCGCGGCCTCCCACGGGCGCACGCGGCCCTCCCAGGTGAGGAACGTGCCCGACTTCTCGGCCACCGGGGCGACCGGCAGCACGACATCGGCCGCGGCCGTGACCTCGGTGGCGCGCAGGTCGAGCGCCACCACGAAGCCGGCGGCGGCGATCGCCGCACGCGTGGCGGCGGGGTCGGCGGTGTCGCGGGGATCGACACCGGCGACGAGGAGGCCGCCGAGCTCGCCGCTCGTCAGCGCCGCGACGATCTGCGAGGCGTCGCGTCCCGGCTGCTCGGGCAGCGCACCGGACCCCCAGGCGGTGGCGACGTCGACGCGCGCGCCGCCGTCGGCGACCGGTCGGCCACCGGGCAGCAGGTTGGGCAGGCAGCCCGCCTCGAGCGCGCCGCGGTCACCGGCCCGGCGCGGCACCCATGCCAGGCGGGCACCGGTGCGCTCGGCCAGGGCGGCAGCGGCCGAGAAGGCGCCCGGCGAGGTGGCGAGCCGCTCCCCCAGCAGGACGACGCTCGCCGGCCCGAGGAGGTCGGCGTCCAGGCCCTGCAGTGCTGCGCCCTCGCCGCCCGGGAGGGTGGGCACCACGGTGGCCCTCAGCTTGGTGAGACCGCGGGTGGTGGCCGGCGCCAGCGCCACGACCCGGGTGCCGCCGGCGCGCACGCTCTTGCGCAGGCGCAGGAAGATCGCGCCGGCCTCGTCCTCCGGCTCCAGGCCCGCGAGGACGACGGTCGCCGCCGTCTCGAGGTCGGCGTAGGTGACCGCTCCCGACTCGGGCCCGGTGAGCACCACGTGCGCGGCCAGGAACTCCGCCTCCTCCACCGAGTGGGGGCGGGCGCGGAAGTCGATGTCGTTGGTGCCGAGCGCGACGCGCGCGAACTTGCTGTAGGCGTAGGCGTCCTCGGCCGTGAGCCGACCGCCGGTGAGCACACCGACGCCGCCGTTCGCCCGGGCGGCGGCCAGGCCGCGTGCGGCGACCGCGAACGCCTCGGGCCACGAGGCCGGGCGCAGGGAGCCGTCGTCGTCACGGACCTGGGGGTAGGTCAGCCGGTCGTCGGCGTCGGCGTAGGCGAAGGCGAAGCGGTCCTTGTCGGTGATCCACTCCTCGTTGACCTCGGGGTCGTTGCCGGCCTGGCGGCGCAGCACGGTGCCGCGGCGGTGGTCGATGCGGATCGCCGACCCGCAGGCGTCGTGCTCGGCGACGCCAGGCGAGGAGACGAGGTCGAAGGGGCGCGACCGGAAGCGGTAGCGCTCGGAGGTAAGCGCGCCGACCGGGCAGATCTGGATGACGTTGCCGGAGAAGTACGACAGGAACGGAGCGTCCTCGGCGATGCCGATCTGCTGCTGTGCCCCGCGCTCGACGAGCGCGATGAACGGGTCGCCCGCGATCTCGTCGGCGAAGCGGGTGCAGCGCTGGCACACGATGCAGCGCTCGCGGTCGAGCAGCACGGTGGGCGAGAGGTTGATGGGCTTGGGGAAGGTGCGCTTGACGCCGCGGTTGCGCTCGTCGGAGAAGCGCGACTCGCCGCGACCGTTCGACATCGCCTGGTTCTGCAGCGGGCACTCGCCGCCCTTGTCGCACACCGGGCAGTCGAGCGGGTGGTTGACGAGCAGCAGCTCCATCACGCCCTGCTGGGCCTTGTCGGCCACCGGACTGCTCACCTGCGTGTTGACGACCATGCCGTCGGCCACCGGCAGCGTGCAGGAGGCCTGCGGCTTGGGGAAGCCGCGGCCGTTGCCGGCGTCCGGGACGTCGACGAGGCACTGCCGGCAGGCGCCGACGGGCGCCAGGAGCGGGTGGTCGCAGAAGCGCGGCACCTGCACGCCGGCCTGCTCGGCCGCCCTGATCACGAGCGTCTCGGGCGGCACCTGCACCTCGATGCCGTCGATGGTGACCCGCACCGTGGTGACCTTCTCGATCTCGGGGGCGCTCATGCGCTGACCTCCTGCCCGGCCCAGGCGGTGGAACGGCGCGGGTCGAACGGGCATCCGCCGTGCGCGAGGTGGGCGAGGTACTCCTCGCGGAAGTGCTGGATCGAGCTCGACACCGGGCTGGTGGCGCCGTCGCCGAGCGCGCAGAAGGAACGGCCCAGGATGTTGTCGCACTGGTCGAGCAGCTGGTCGAGGTCGGCCTCGGTGCCCTGGCCGCGCTCGAGGCGGGTCAGGGCCTGCACCAGCCACCACGTGCCCTCGCGGCACGGGGTGCACTTGCCGCACGACTCGTGCTTGTAGAACTCCGTCCAGCGCAGCACCGCGCGCACCACGCACACGGTCTCGTCGAAGATCTGCAGCGCGCGGGTGCCGAGCATGGAGCCCACCGCGCCGACACCCTCGAAGTCGAGCGGCACATCGAGGTGCTCGGCGGTGAGCAGCGGCGTGCTCGAGCCGCCCGGCGTCCAGAACTTCAGCTCGTGGCCGCGGCGCACACCGCCGGCGAGGTCGAGCAGCTGGCGCAGCGTGACGCCGAGCGGGGCCTCGTACTGGCCGGGGCGCTCGACGTGGCCGGAGAGCGAGAAGATGCCGTGGCCCTTGGACTTCTCGGTGCCCATGGAGGCGAACCAGGCCGCGCCGTGGCGCACGATGGCGGGCACGGAGGCGATGGACTCCACGTTGTTGATCACGGTGGGGCTGGCGTAGAGACCGGCCACCGCGGGGAAGGGCGGGCGCAGGCGCGGCTGGCCGCGGCGTCCCTCGAGGCCCTCGAGCAGGGCCGTCTCCTCGCCGCAGATGTAGGCCCCCGAGCCGGCGTGGACGACGATGTCGAGGTCGTAGCCCGAGCCGTGGATGTTCGTGCCGAGGTGCCCCGCGGCGTAGGCCTCCGCCACCGCCGCCTGGACGCGGCGGATGACGTGGAGGATCTCGCCGCGCACGTAGATGAACGCCTTGTGCGCGCGGATCGCGTAGGAGCTGAGGATCACGCCCTCCACGAGGACGTGGGGGTTGCCCATCATGAGCGGGGTGTCCTTGCAGGTGCCCGGCTCGGACTCGTCGGCGTTGACCACGAGGTACTTCGGCTTGGCGCCGGCCTCGGTGGCGGGGTCCTGCGGGATGAAGGACCACTTCATGCCGGTGGGGAAGCCCGCACCGCCGCGGCCGCGCAGGCCGGAGTCCTTGACGGCGGCGACGACGTCATCGGGCGCCATCGCGAAGGCGATGTCGAGGGCGGCATAGCCCCCGCGGGCCTCGTAGGTGGCCAGCTTCCAGGAGCGCTCGGCGTCCCAGATGTCGGTGAGCACGGGGGTGAGCACGGGTGCCTCGCTCACGACTGTCCTCCCTCGTTCGAGCCGGCCTCGAGGGCGGCCGGCGACGGTGCCGGCGGCGCGGTCCAACCGCGCTCGCGGGCGATCTGCAGGCCGGCGAGGCTGCGCGCGCCGACCGAGGGGCCGTCGTCCGCACGCCCGTCGGGGAAGCCGGCGAGCACGCGCTCGGCCTCGCGCCACGTGCACAGCTTCGGCCCGCGCGTGGAGGCGACGTCGTGACCGGCACGCAGCGCCTCGACCATCTGGACGGCGGACTCGGGCGTCTGCTCGTCCATGAACTCCCAGTTGACCATCACCACCGGGGCGTAGTCGCACGCGGCGTTGCACTCGATGTGCTCGATGCTGACCGTGCGGCTGTCGCCCTGGCGCAGGGCCGCGACCTCGTCGTTGCCGATCCCGAGGTGCTCCTGGAGGCGGGCGAGGATCTCGTCGCCGCCCATCACCGCGCAGAGCGTGTTGGTGCACACCCCGACGTGGTAGTCGCCCACCGCGTGGCGCTTGTACATCGTGTAGAAGGTCGCCACGCCGCTGACCTCGGCGGCGCTGATGTCGAGCACCGCCGCGCACGCCTCGATGCCCTCGGGCGTGATGCGGCCCTGCACCGACTGCACGAGGTGGAGCATCGGCAGCAGGCCCGAGCGGGCCTCGGGGTAGCGGCCGGCGATCTCGCGCAGCTCGGCGAGGACCTTGTCGTCGATCGGGCTCATCGCGGCGCTCATCGGTCGACGCCTCCCATCACGGGGTCGATGCTGGCGATGGCCACGATGACGTCGGCGATCTGGCCGCCCTCGCTCATCAGGCCCATCGCCTGCAGGTTGTTGAACGACGGGTCGCGGAAGTGCACCCGGAAGGGCCGGGTGCCGCCGTCGGAGACGACGTGCGCGCCCAGCTCGCCGCGGGGGCTCTCGACCGGCACGTAGGCCTGGCCGGCGGGCACGCGGAAGCCCTCGGTGACGAGCTTGAAGTGGTGGATCAGCGCTTCCATCGAGGTGCCCATGATGTGGCGGATGTGATCGAGGCTGTTGCCCATGCCGTCGCTGCCGATGGCGAGCTGGCTGGGCCACGCGATCTTCTTGTCGGCCACCATCACCGGGGCGCCCTCGAGACGCGCGAGGCGGTCGGCGGCCTGCTCGATGATCCTCAACGACTCGTGCATCTCGTTGAGGCGGATGCGGAAGCGGCCGTAGGAGTCGGCGGTGTCCCAGGTGTGCACGTCGAAGTCGTAGGTCTCGTACCCGCAGTAGGGCTGGGCCTTGCGCAGGTCGTAGCCGTAGCCGGTGCTGCGCAGCACCGGGCCGGTCAGGCCCAGCGCCATGCATCCCTCGAGGTCGAGGACGCCGACCCCCTCCAAGCGCGCCTTGAAGATCGGGTTGGCGTTGCACAGCGCGGCGTACTCCGGCAGCCGCTTGCGCATGAGGGCCACGAACGAGCGGACCTCGTCGAGGGCTCCCGGCGGGAGGTCCTGGGCCACGCCGCCGGGGCGGATGAAGGCGTGGTTCATACGCAGGCCGGTGATGAGCTCGAAGAGGTCGAGCACCAGCTCACGCTCGCGGAAGCCGATGGTCATCACTGTCAGGGCGCCGATCTCCATGCCGCCGGTGGCGATGCACACCAGGTGCGAGGAGATCCGGTTGAGCTCCATGAGGAGCACCCGCATGGCCTGGGCCTTCTCGGGGATCTCGTCCTCGATGTCGAGCAGGCGCTCGACGCCGAGCACGTAGGTCATCTCGTTGAAGAACGGCGAGAGGTAGTCCATCCGGGTGCAGAACGTGACGCCCTGCGTCCAGGAGCGGTACTCCATGTTCTTCTCGATGCCGGTGTGCAGGTAGCCGATGCCGCAGCGGGCCTCGGTGACCGTCTCGCCCTCGATCTCGAGGATCAGGCGGAGCACGCCGTGGGTGGAGGGGTGCTGCGGGCCCATGTTGACCACCACGCGCTCGGCGAGGTCGGGCACGTCGCCCAACCCGGCGGCGATGGTGTCCCAGTCCTGGCCCGTGACGGTGAAGACCCGGCCCTCGCTGGTCTCGGCGCCCGGGGCCGCGTAGTAGTCGGCGTTCTCGCCGGTGCTGTTGTGCGTGGTCTGCTCGGTGCTGGACATCAGTTGTACGACCTCCGCTGGTCGGGCGGCGGCACGGTGGCGCCCTTGTACTCCACGGGGATGCCCCCGAGGGGGTAGTCCTTGCGCTGCGGGTGGCCCGGCCAGTCGTCGGGCATGAGGATCCGGGTCAGGGCGGGGTGGCCCTCGAACTCGATGCCGAACATGTCCCACGTCTCGCGCTCGTGCCAGTCGGCGGCCGGGTAGACGGCCACCAGCGAGGGCAGGGTGGGCTCGGCATCGGGGATCGAGACCTCGACGCGGATGCGGCGGTTGTAGGTGAACGAGGCCAGGTGGTAGACGACGTGCAGCTCGCGGCCGTCGTCGCCCGGGTAGTGCACGCCGCTCACCGAGGCGAGCAGCTCGAAACGCAGGGCGGCGTCGTCACGCACCAGTCGGGCGACCTCGACGAGGTGCTCGCGCGCCACGTGGAAGGTGATCTCGCCGCGGTGCACCACGACGTACTGCACGAGCGGCTCGAGCAGGTCGGCCACGGTGTCGAACCACCCGCCGTAGGGACGCGGAGTGGCTCCCGGCAGGACGACGGGCGCGACCAGGCCGCCGTAGCCGCTGGTGTCACCGGTGCCGCTGACACCGAACATGCCGCGCCGCTCACCGACCTGGCGCGCACCGCCGGCGGCGTCCAGACGACCCGGCAGGTTCTCGGGCGAGGCGTCGACGGCGGGCTGCTCGACGGCGGGCGCGGGGCCCTGGGGGGCGTCGGTCATCGCAGGAGCCCCCGCTGGTCGCCGGTGGGCAGCGCGACGAGGCCCTCGGCCTCGAGCTCGGCGATCTGCGCCCGGCGGTTCGCGCCGAACGGCGTGGCCTGCACCTTGTCGTGGAGCTTGAGGATGGCGTCGATCAGCATCTCGGGCCGCGGCGGGCAGCCGGGCAGGTACATGTCGACGGGCACCACGTGGTCGACGCCCTGGCCGATCGCGTAGTTGTTGAACATGCCGCCGCTGCTGGCGCACACGCCCATGGCGAGCACCCACTTGGGCTCGGCCATCTGGTCGTAGATCTGGCGCAGCACCGGGGCCATCTTCTGGCTCACCCGGCCGGCGACGATCATCAGGTCGGCCTGGCGGGGACTGGCCCGGAAGACCTCCATGCCGTAGCGGGCGAGGTCGTACTTCGGGCCGCCGGTGGTCATCATCTCGATGGCGCAGCAGGCCAGGCCGAAGGTGGCCGGCCAGAAGCTCGCCTTGCGCATGTAGCCGGCCAGTCCCTCGACCGTGCTGAGCAGCACCCCGCTGGGGAGCTTCTCCTCGATACCCATCTCAGTTCCCTTCGGTGAGGGGGCCCCGCAGGGCCGGACGTCGGGTGGGGCGCGTCTCGCGCAGATTCATCGCGGACCGCTCAGTCCCAGTCCAGTCCGCCGCGGCGCCACACGTAGAGGTAGGCGACGAGCACGGTGACGATGAACAGGACCATCTCCACGAGGCCGAACCAGCCCATCGCGTCGAGGTGCACGGCGAAGGGGTAGAGGAAGATGATCTCGATGTCGAAGACGATGAAGAGCATCGCGATGATGTAGTACTTCACCGGGAACCGGCCGCTGAGCGCCTGCGGCGTGGGCTCGATGCCGCACTCGTAGGAGTCGAGCTTGGCCCGGTTGTAGCGCTTCGGACCGGTGAGCGTGCTGATCGCGACCGAGCCGACCGCGAAGGCCGCGGCGAGGCCCGCCAGCACCAGGACCGGCGTGTACAGCTCCATCAGGGGTTCCCCCTCGTGACCTTGTGAAGAGAATCACTAGTGGCGTGGGCCACACTATGGCACTCCGTCGGGGGCGTGCACAGAGGGGGGTGACCCGGACCACACGGGTCCTAGGTCTCCTCGGGGCGCGGGACCATCAGCCGGCGCGGCGGCGAGCGACGGCGGCTCCCTGTCGGCGCGGGTCAGGCGCCGGTCAGGCGGTGGCGCGGTGCAGGGCGACGATGCCGCCCGAGAGGTTGCGCCACTCCGGGCGCGTCCAGCCGGCCTTCGCGATGAGGTCGGCGAGGCCGGCCTGGTCGGGCCAGGCGCGGATGGACTCGGCGAGGTAGACGTAGGCGTCGGGCGAGGACGAGACCGCGGTCGCGATGCCCGGCAGGGCCTTCATCAGGTACTCGAGGTAGACGGTGCGAAACGGCGTCCACGTGGGGTGGCTGAACTCGCACACCACCAGCCGACCGCCGGGGCGGGTGACGCGCTTGAGTTCCGTGAGGCCCGCGAGCGGGTCGACGATGTTGCGCAGGCCGAAGGAGATCGTGACCGCGTCGAAGGTGTCGTCGCGGAAGGGCAGGCGGGTGCCGTCGCCCGCGGTGAAGGGCAGGTAGGGCAGGTTGCGCTTGCCGACCTGCAGCATGCCGAGCGAGAAGTCGCAGGGCACCACGGTGGCGCCGGCCTCGGCGAACGGGACGCTCGAGGTGCCCGTGCCGGCGGCCAGGTCGAGCACGGTGTCGCCGAAGGACGGGTCGACCGCCTGCAGCACCTCGCGGCGCCAGCGGCGGTCCTGGCCGAAGGAGAGCACGTCGTTGGTGATGTCGTAGCGCTTCGCCACGGCGTCGAACATGCGACGGACGTCGGCGGGTTGCTTGTCGAGCTCTGCACGGGCCACGACGTCGAGCGTACCGAGGCACAGGGTGCGCCCGGCGAGGCGGACCGCTCCCACGCCCGCCGCCGTCGCGAGACGGCCCTCGCGAGATTCATCGGCCCGGCATGCAACCGATCGCCTCCGCGCGGCGTCAACCAGGCATGACCAGCACGCTCGGGACCCCCCGCCGCCTCGCCCTCGTCGCCGTGGGCCTCGCATCCGCCGTCACCGTGGCCGGCACCGCCGCCTGGGCGGTGGAGGCCGAAGGACTGCCGTGGAGCCACGCCGACACCTCGTCGGCTCCGCGGGCCGCCGCGCCGGTCGGGTCGGGTGCTCCCGCTCCCACCCCTCGGCCGGCACCGACCTCCGCGCCAGCCACTCCACCGACCTCCGCGCCGACCTCCGCGCCGACACCGCCCGCATCATCGGCAACGCCGACCCCGACCACGCCCCCGGCCGGGCCCGCCGTCCTCTCCCCCGGCGATCGCAGCGCGCAGGTGCGCGACCTGCAGGCGCGGCTGCGCCAGATCGACTGGTTCAGCGGCGACGTGACCGACCTGTACGGCGAGCGCACCACCGCGGCGGTGCGCGGGTTCCAGGCCAAGCGCGGCTTCGAGGCCACCGGCGTGGTCGACCGGCGCACGCTCGACCGCCTCGCGGCGATGACGCGCACCCCGAGTGCGGACGAGCTGGCGAACCGTCGTCCGAGCAGCGACGCCAACACCCCCGGACCCCTCGACCCGCGGTGCACCAGCGGCCGCGTGCTGTGCATCGACAAGTCGAGCCGCACCCTGCGCTGGGTCGTCGACGGCGTGGTGCGCACCAGCGTGGACGTGCGCTTCGGCGCCGACACCACCCCGACGCGCGAGGGCAGCTTCAGCGTGCAGCGCAAGAGCCGCGACCACGTGTCGACGATCTACCACTCGTCGATGCCCTACGCGATGTTCTTCTCGGGCGGGCAGGCCGTGCACTACTCCTCGGACTTCGCCCAGCGCGGCTACGCCGGTGCCTCGCACGGGTGCGTGAACGTGCGCGACCTCGCTGCGGTGCGCAGCCTCTTCGACCAGGTCGAGGTCGGCGACCGCGTGGTGGTGTACCGCAGCTGAGCCCTACCGCAGGTCAGGCGGTGAGCTCGAGCACCTTGTCGAGGTAGCCCGCGACCTCCTCGGGCGACAGGCCGCTGGCGTACACGTCGTAGGCGAGGCCGTCGCGCTGGGCGCGGCACTCGGCCTCGTAGTTCGACGCCGGCACCTCGCCGCCGGTGGGCTGACCGGTGGTCGGGTCGGTGGGCTCCTGCCAGGAGACGCCGCAGCGGTGGCCATCGATCTCCTGCAGCTCGTAGCGCGAGCCGCCCTGGCTGATCGGGAACGGGCCGTTCGGGATCACCAGGCCCGCCTCACCGGGGACGATCGACACCGACATCTGCGCGGGACGCTGCTGGCCCTGGGTGGCGAGCACCGATCCGTCGATGTACAGGCGCACGGTGCCGCCGCCGTAGAGCTCGTCGAACTTCTTGCTGGCGTCCGCATCGCCCTTGTCGGCCGCTGTCACGAACTGCTCGATCAGCTGCTTGTCGTTGGGGTCGGTGGCGCCGGCGTCCTCGGGGGTGAGCGCCGCGACGGCGACCATGCGCTGGTCGAGCCGGTCGGGCAGCGTCGGGAGGGAGGCGGTCGGACCGTCGTCGCCGGTGGCCTTCGGCAGCCCGATGCCGAAGCCCGCCACGCCGGCGAGCAGGACGACACCGGAGACGACTCCGGTCAGGGTGGAACGTGCGATCGGCATGCGCCGATCCTGCCGCGCGCACCTGAGAGTCCCGTGAGCGCCTCCCGGGCGTGGACACGGCCGACGAGCGCGCGTGCGGGCCTCAGGGGCCTAGAGGTCGGCGCCGTCGGCCAGGCGGGTGAACTGCTGCTCGCGCGCGCCGAGCAGGCGCCCGAACTGAGCGTCGACGACGCCCAGCCCCTCCGCCGAGTAGACGCGGTCGTGGATCGCCACGGTGCGCGGGGCACCGACCGAGCGGGCGAAGTCGATGCCCTCCGCCAGGCGCATCCACGGCGCGCAGACCGGAGCGAGCAGCACGTCGACGTCCACGCCGGGGCCGGTGAGGGCGTCGCCGGGGTGGAACACCTTCTGCTCGCCCAGGCTCAGCAGGAAGCCGCTGTTGTGGAAGCGGGGGAGGTCGGGGTGGATCACCGCGTGCAGCTCGCCGATGGCGCGCACGCCGATGCTGCCGATCTGCCAGGCCTGGTCGGGGTGGACGACGGTGACGCGCTCGGCCACGTCGGGCGCGCTCTCGCGCAGCTGGGCGGCCACGGCTCCGATGGTGTGGATCGGCGCCTCCGTGGCACGCAGGTGCTCGACGTCGACGTGGTCGGGGTGCTCGTGGGTGATGAGCACCGCGTCGGCCCCGTCGACGCTCTCGCGCTGGCTCCACACGCCGGGGTCGATCACGACGGTGGTGCCCTCGTGCTCGAGGCGGACGGCCGAGTGCCCGAACTTCGTCAGTCGCATGGGCTCACGCTAGCCCGCGCGGCGAAGCGCCGCGCCCGCGCTCAGCCGGTCTGGTGGTGGACGAAGCACCAGCGCCAGTCCTCGCCCGGCTCGATGGAGCGCATGACGCGGTGCTCGGTGTCGTGGAAGTGGCGCGAGGCGTGGCGGGCCGGCGAGGAGTCGCAGCAGCCGACGTGGCCGCAGGTCAGGCACATCCGCAGCGCCACCCAGCGCGTGCCCTCGGCCAGGCAGCCGGGGCACTCCATGGCCGTGGGCGGCTCCGGGTGCTCCTGCCGGGCGGCGTCCTCGAGGTCCTCGCAGCCCTCGTGGCGGCGCACCGCCGGGGCGCTGCGCAGCTCGGCGCGGGCCGACTCCGCGGCGTCGAGCATCGACTCCTCGACGTCCAGCATCGCGAGCACCTCGCTCACGACCTCCGAGGGCACCCGACCCGAGGAGCGGATCTCGAGCACCCGCTTGCGCTCGGCCTCGATCATCTCGCCGCGCCAGCGCGAGTAGAGGTCGCTCGGGCTGACCTCGCCCTCGGTGGTGCCGAGCCGCTCCCACGCCGCGAAGCCGCGCTGCTCGACGCGGGCGACGATGAGGTCGCGCACGCCGTGGTGGTCGGGGTCGTCGCCCGAGAGCTCCTCGAGGCGGTGCAGGCCCGCCTTGCCCGCCTGCTGCAGCAGGGTCGCGCGGGCCAGCGCGTCGTCGTGCGGGTCGGGGCCCGGGACCGACAGGCGGCGGGCCAGCCACGGCAGCGTCGTGCCCTGGCCGAGCAGCGTGCCGGCCACGACGGTGAAGGCCACCAGCAGCAGCACCTCGCGGTTGGGGGTGTCCTCGGGCACCGTGAAGGCCGCCGCGAGGGTCACCACGCCGCGCATGCCCGCCCAGCCGATCAGCAGCGAGTGCCGCCACGACGTGGGCTCGCCCGTGAGGGGGTCGTCGCCGCGCACGAGCAGGTAGCGCGCCGCGAACACCCACGCGATGCGCAGCACGATGGACGCCGCCAGGGCCGCCGCGCACACGACCGCCAGCCGTGCCCCCGAGAAGCTGCTCTCGCCCACCTCCGCGAAGAGCCAGTCGGCCTGCAGGCCGATGAGGAGGAAGACGGTGTTCTCCAGGCCGTAGGCGATGGTGCGCCAGTTCATCCGCTCCGCGATGCGCGACTGGGCGCTCTGCAGCACCGGCGCCACGTGCCCCAGCAGCAGGCCCGCCACCACGACGGCCACCACGCCCGAGGCGTGCACCTCCTCGGCCAGCACGTAGGCCGCGAACGGCACGACGAGCGAGATCGCGGTGTCGAGCAGCGGATCGGCGACCTTCTTGCGCACGAAGCCGACGATCAGGAACGCCAGACCGCCGGCGAGCAGACCGCCGCCCGCGGCCACCACGAAGTCCAGCCCGATCTCCCACGCGGCCACGCCCGTGCCGAGCGCGGCGATCGCGGTGCGCAGCGCCACGAGCGCGGTCGCGTCGTTGAAGAGCGACTCGCCCTCGAGGATGGTGACGACCCGCCGCGGCAGGCCGATGCGTCGTCCGATGGCCGTGGCGGCGACCGCGTCGGGCGGGGCGACCACGGCGCCGATCGCGATCGCCAGCGCCCAGCGCAGGTCGGGGATGACCAGCTTCACGACCATGGCCACCCCGAGCGTCGTGACGACGACGAGGCCGACCGAGAGCAGCAGGATCGGGCGCCGGTTGGCGTTGAAGTCGACGAGCGAGGTGGAGATCGCCGCGGAGTACAGCAGCGGGGGCAGCAGGCCGAGCAGCACGACCTCGGGTTCGAGGCGCAGCTCGGGAACGCCCGGGACGAACGAGACGGCGACACCTACCACGACGAGCGTCAGCGGTGCGGGAACGCCGAGGCGCTCGGACGTGGCGGTGACGGTGAGCACAGCCACCGCGATCGCCACGAGGAGCAGTGCGACCTCCATGCGGATCCTCCGGTTCGTCTCGTCGGGTCAGGGCCGGGCGGAGGTGCCGGCGTCGTCAGTCTCGCGGGCCGAGGACGCCGCGCAGGGCGTCGTCCACGACGGCTGCCGCCTCCCCGGCGAGCGCGCGGATGCGGGCGTCGAGGTCACGGCGACCGCTGCGACTGAACACCGCCTCGACCACCTCGATTCCCCCGTTGGGCGAGGCGAGCGCCTGCTCGAGCTCCGGACGCGACGTCGCGCGCAGGTGCGGCACTCGCGCGGCGGCGCACAGCGAGGCCAGGTCGTGGCCGTGCGGCGTGCCGAAGAGGCGCTCGAAGGACGCCGCGTGGGCCGGCGCCCCCTGCTCGAGCACGGAGAAGATGGCGCCGCCGTCGTCGTTGGCCACGACGATCGTGAGGTCGGGGCGCGGCTCGTGCGGCCCCAGCACCAGCGCGGTCTGGTCGTGCAGGAAGGTGAGGTCGCCCATGAGGGCGAGCGATCGGCTGGACTCGCGGCCCAGCGCCGCGCCGATCGCCGTGCTCAGGGTGCCGTCGATGCCCGCCAGGCCGCGGTTGGCGATCACCCGGCGCCGCGAGCCCACCGGCGTGGGGCGCGCCATCAGGTCGAGGTCGCGGATCGGGCTGGAGGCACCCACCGTGAGGAGCCCGCCCGCCGGCAGCGCCCCGTGGACGACGCCCGCCACCGCGTAGGGGGTGAACCCCTCCCCCGCGAGCAGCGCGTCGAGGCGTCGTCCGAGGTGGCGATCGGCGTCGCGCCAGGCCGCCAGCCAGGCGGGATCGTCGGGCTCGCCGCTCCAGGCGGGCGGGGCGGGCAGCACGCGGGCGCCCGGTGGCGACACCGGCCAGGCGCCGCGGCCCGGCACGACGAGCACCTCGCGCGGCCCCGTGCCGCCCGACCCCAGCAGCCGGGTGACCGGCCGCGAGAGCGTCGGGCGACCGAACACCACGACCCGTTCGACAGCCTCCCCGAGGGCGGTGGCGAGCAGCAGCCGGTAGGTGCGCAGCGCGTGCTCGCCGGTGCGCGAGCCGCTGGAGGGCTCGGCCAGCAGCGGCCAGCCGGCGGCCTCGGCGAGACGGCGGGCGGCCGGCCCCGCGTCGTCCCCGGCCACGACGACCGTGCGGGGGCCGCGGGGCAGCTCGTCGGCGTTGGCGTCCGCGCCCGGACGCCGGGCGTCGGGTCGGGCCGCGAGCGGCGGCAGGTCGTCGAGGGTGAGGGTCGGCGGGGCTGGCGGCACCAGGGGCGCGTCGAGCTGCAGGTTGAGGTGCACCACCGCGTCGGGCGGTGCGGGCACCGCCTCCAGGGCGGCGAGGTCGGCGATGTCGTGGCTGACGACGAGGGGGCCGAAGATCCCCGCCTGGGCGGTGGTCTGGTTGGCGCCGGTGCCGCGCAGCCGCGCGGGCCGGTCGGCGGAGAGCACGATCAGTCCGACGCCGGCGTGGGTGGCCTCCAGCACGGCCGGGTGGAGGTTGGCGACCGCCGTGCCCGAGGTGGTCAGCACGGCCGCGCGCGGTCCGCCGGCCGAGCCCTTGGTGAGGCCGAGCGCGACGAACCCGGCCGTGCGCTCGTCGATGCGGGTGTGCAGCCGCACCCCGCCGGCCTCGGCCAGCGCCCACAGCGCGAGGGCGAGCGGCGCGTTGCGCGAGCCCGGACAGAGCACCACGTCGGTGACACCGGCGCGACGCAGCCACGCGAGGGTGGCCAGCGAGAGGTCGTCGGCCCGCGCCGGGGCGGGAGCGCCGTCGAGCGGCTGGGCGTTCATCGGGGCCGATCCTGCCCGACGGCGCGCACGGCGGCGAGCCGCGCCGTCCACGCCTCGACGCGGTCGGGGGCGGCCGCGAGCAGGTCGAGCTGCGCGACGTCCACGCTCGGACGACGCACCGGGAGCGCACCGTCGACGGGCAGCAGCGGGTCGGCGACCACGTCGGCGGTGAGGAGCTGCACGGTGGCCAGACCGCAGGCGTGGGGCAGCTCGGGCAGCGCGGCGGCGAGGGCGACGCCGGCCGCGATGCCGATCGAGGTCTCCAGCGCCGACGACACCACCACCGGCAGGCCGATGCGCTCGGCGATCTCGAGGCAGGCGCGCACGCCGCCGAGCGGCTGCACCTTGAGCACGGCGATGTCGGCCGCCTCGAGCTCGCGCACCCGGTAGGGGTCCTCGGCGCGACGGATCGACTCGTCGGCGGCGATCGGCACCTCGACGCGGCGGCGCACGCGGGCGAGGTCCTCGACGCTCGCGGTGGGCTGCTCGACGTACTCCAGGCCGCCGGCGGCCCGGTCCAGCGCCGCGATGGCGACGACCGCGGTCTCGACGTCCCACCCGCCGTTGGCGTCGACGCGCACCTGGCCACCGGGGCCGTCGACCTCCAGCGCATCGCGCACGGCCTCCACCCGGGCGAGGTCGTCGGCCAGGCTCTGCCCGGTCTCGGCCACCTTCACCTTCGCCGTGCGGCAGCCGCCGGCGCGCACGATCGCGTGCGCCTGCTCGGGGTCCACCGCCGGCACGGTGACGTTGACGGGCACCCGGTCGCGCACGGGCGCCGGCCAGTCGCCGTCCATCGCCTCCTCGGCGCACCGCAGCCACGCGGCCGCCTCCGCCGGCCCGTACTCCAGGAAGGGGCTCCACTCCGCCCAGCCGTGCGGCCCGCGCAGCAGCGCCGCCTCGCGCACCTGCAGGCCGCGGAAGCGCGTGCGCATCGGCACCGCCACCACCCTCATCGTCCGTCCCCCTCGCTCGTGCGGTCGCGGCCGTGCGCCTCCTCGGCGAGGCGCCGCAGCGCCCGCCGGTCGGGCTTGCCCTGCGCCATCAGCGGCACCCGGTCGACGTGGACGACGCGGCGCGGCGCCCACGCCCGGGGCAGCTCGCCGGCCACCCAGTCGCGCAGCTCCGCCAGCGACGGCGCGGGGCGCTCGGCGCGGGGTTCGACGACCGCCACCACCGCACGTCCCCACTCGGCGTCGTCCACGCCCACCACCTCGGCGGCGGCGACGTCCGGGTGGGCCTGGAGCCGGGCGGCCACCGCGGGGCCGGGCACGTTGAGTCCGCCGGAGACGATCACGTCGTCCACCCGGCCGATGACGCACAGGCGGCCGTCGGCGTCGATCGTGCCGGCGTCGGAGGTGTGGAACCAGCCGTCGCGCAGCACCGCGGCGGTCTGCTCCGGGTCGCCCGCGTAGCCGTCGAACAGCGTGGGACCGCCGATCCGGATGCGACCCCCCTCCCCCAGCGCGACGGCCACGCCGTCGAGCGGCAGCCCGTCGTAGACGCACCCGCCAGCGGTCTCGGCCGAACCGTAGGTGGCCACCACGTGGACGCCGGCCGCGGCCGCGCGCTCGCGCAGGTCGCCGGTCGGGCCGCCACCGAGCAGCACGGTGTGCGCGCGGCGCAGGGCCGCGGTCGCGGTCGGGTCCTCGAGCAGTCGGCGCAGCTGGGTGGGCACGAGGGAGATCGACCAGCCGTCGCCGTCGGGCCAGCCGTCGCGCTCGAGCAGCACCGGCTCGTGCCCGGCCGCGAGCGAGCGCGCGAGCACCTGCAGCCCGGCCACGAAGGTGGGCGGGAGCGCCAGCACCCACGGTCCGCTCGCCTCGGCTCCCCGCACCTGCGCGAGCCGGGCGGCCGAGGCCCGCACCGAGGCCAGCACCGCGTTCCGGCCGAGGACGACGCGCTTCGGCGCGCCCGTGGAGCCGGAGGTCTCGACGACCAGGCGGGGCGGGTCGTCGTCCTCGGTGGCGGGGGCGTCGAGCCAGCGGCGGAGGTCGTCGACGACGCGCCCCGCGTCGCCGCGCACCGTCCACCACTCCCGCGCCTGCACCTTGCAGACGGTAGTGGGCTCGGTGAAGATGGCGGGGATGAGTTCTGTCTCGGGGGCAGGACGACCGGATCGGGCCGGTCGACTGCGTCGCCTCGTGCCACCGACCCCGATCGCGCGCCGCCTGTCCGCGCAGTCCCTGCTCTTCGCCACCGGCGACGGGGCCTTCGTGACCGCGAGCGCGGTCTTCCTCACCCAGGTGGTCGGCCTGTCGGCGGCCCAGGTCGGGCTCGCCCTGACCATCGCCGGCGTCGCCGAGCTGGCGCTGGCCTATCCGGCCGGGCGCCTCGTCGACCGCGTGGGGCCCCAGCGGATGTGGGCGATCACCGCGACCCTGCGCACGGGCTGCTTCGTCGCGCTCCCGTTCGTCGGATCCTTCGCCGCCTACGTGCTGCTCGCGCTCGCCTTCTCGCTCCTCGACACCACGGGCAAGTCCGCCAACCGCGCCTACGTCATCGACGTCCTCGCCCCAGCGGAGCGGATCCGCACCCAGGCCCACCTCTACTCCGCGCTCAATCTCGGCTTCACCCTCGGCGCCCTCATCGGCGGCATCGCGCTCGCGGCGGGCGGTGAGGCCGTGCGCTGGGCGCCCCTGCTCTCCGCGGTGCTGCTGGCCGCGAACGCCGTCTGCATCGCGCGGCTGCCGCGCGCTCCCCACGACCTCCGTGCCACCCAGCGGGCGCCTCGCGAGAAGCCGGCCGGCCCCGGCCCGCTGCGCAATCCCGGGTGGCGGCTCACCAGCTTCTTCATGGGTGTGATCTCCACCCACCAGGTGCTCCTCAAGGTCGTCATCCCGCTCTGGCTGGTCGAGGCCACCGACGCCCCCCACGTGCTCCTCGCCTGGCTCTACGCCACCAACACGGTGCTCTGCATCCTGCTGCCGGCGATCACCTCCCGGGGTGTGCGCACCCTCGACGACGCCCTGCGCTACCTGCGCTGGTCGGGCGCCTTCTTCCTCGCCGCCTGCCTCGTCACCGCCGCCACGCACTCGACCGTCGGCCTGAGCACCGTCGCGCTCGTGTGGCTCGGCCACCTCGCCGTCACGGGCGCCGAGCTCGCGTCGTCCGCGGCGATGTGGTCACTGCAGAGCGAGCTGATGGAGCCGACCCGGCGCGGGGAGTACCAGGGGGTCCAGGAGATCTTCGGCGGGCTGGGCAGCCGCTGGGCGCCGGCGCTCTTCACCTTCCTCGCGATCGAGCGGGGGGCTGCTGGGTGGCTCGTGATCGCCGTCATCGTCGTCATCGCCACCGTCGGCGTGCACCCGTCGGCACGGGCGGCCCAACGCTTCGCGCGCCGGCACTGGGCAGCGGATGCCGACCCGGCGCTCCCGCCTCCCGCGACGGCGCCGGCCGCCGTCGTCCCGGAGGAGCCGCGGATGACCGGGCGCCTGTCGTCGTCGCGGCGCGGGTGAGCCCCGGCCGCCGGCCGCTCACCCCGACCGGGCGGGATACCCCCCGACCTGCTTGAATCGTGAGTCATGGCCACTCCCGCCCACTGGCTCGCCGGCGCCCGGCCCCGCACGCTGCCCGCCGCCCTGGCCCCGGTGGTGGCCGGCACGGCCCTCGCGGTCCACGCCGATGCCGCCGTGTGGTGGAAGGCGCTGCTCGCCCTGGTCGTCAGCCTGGCCCTCCAGGTGGGCGTGAATTACGCCAACGACTACTCCGACGGCATCCGCGGCACCGACGACGACCGTGTCGGCCCGCTGCGCCTCGTCGGATCCGGCCTGGCGCGCCCCGGGCAGGTCAAGGCCGCCGCCTTCGCCAGCTTCGGCGTCGCGGCGGCGGCGGGGCTCGTCCTGGCCGCCACCACCTCGTGGTGGCTCGTCGCGGTGGGGGCGCTCGCCGTCCTCGCGGCCTGGTACTACACCGGCGGCTCCACGCCCTACGGCTACCTCGGGCTGGGCGAGGTGATGGTGTTCGTCTTCTTCGGCCTCGTGGCCGTGATGGGCACGACCTACGTGCAGACGCAGGCCTGGGGCGAGGTCGGGTGGGCCTCGTTCGCGGCCGGCACCGGTGTCGGCGCGCTCGCCTGCGCGATCCTCGTGGCCAACAACCTGCGCGACGTGCCCACCGACCGCCTGGCCGGGAAGATGACGCTCGCCGTGCGCCTGGGCGACGCCCGAACCCGGACGTTCTACACGCTGCTCGTCGTCCTCGCCGCGGCCGCCGTGGTGGCGGTGGCCGCCCTCACCGCGTGGTGGGCCCTGCTGGGCCTGGCGTTCCTGGTGCCCGCTGCCGACGGCCTGCGGATCGTGCGCGGCGGGGCGCAGGGACCCGCGCTGATCCCGGTGCTGCAGAAGACCGGCGTGGCCGAGCTCGCCTGGGCGGTGCTCACCGGCGCGGGACTCGTGATCGCGCGACTGGTGGGCTGATCCGCCCCGCGGCGGCTCAGTCCTCCTCGGCGTCCTCGCGCGAGCGCATCTCCTCGTAGCGCTCGGTGATGCGCCCCGCGCGCGCCTCGACGCGCTGCGCGAACGCCATGCGCTGGCGCTTGAGGAGCACGTAGGACGCCGCGCCGCTGAGGATGAACGACAGCACCAGCACGACGAGGAGGTTCACCGAGTCCGAGCTCGAGACGAAGTCGAAGATGCCGAGCACGACGAGGAACGAGCCGACGAAGACGAGCAGCCGCAACCCGGTGTAGATCCAGAACTCCTTCACCCCACCAGCCTAGGCGGTGGCGCGGCACCGCCGGTCGCGGGCGACCACGTGCCGCCTAATCTGGACGTGTGAAGCTCCTGCTCGTCGTCCTCCTCTTCGCAGTGGTCGTCTACGTCGCGACCCGCCTGCTGCAGGAACGCGGCCAGGGCGGCACCGGTGGCACCCCCTCGCTGCGTCGTCCCTCGCGTCCCGGCCCTCCCACCCGTCCCGTCGCCCCCGATGACGACGAGACCTTCCTGCGCGACCTCGACTGGAAGCGTCGTCAACAGCAGCGCCGCAAGCCCCAACCCCCCGACTCCCCCGGCGACGCCTGAGCGGGCGGCCGCCGGCGGCGGATTCACCGGCCGGCCGGTGAATCTGGCACCTGGACGACGGAGTTCCGTCGTCCACGTGCCAGATTCGTCGTCCGAGTCGTCGTGGAGCAACCGCGCGGACGACCCACGCGTCACAGCAGACGCCGGTCCACATCCACAGCAGCCAGCTGGCTCGCGGTCGTCCACAGCCTGGAGAGGCACGGCGCCGACCTGACCACCGAACGGGCCAGCATCGGCGCATGGACCTCAAAGAGTTCTCCGACGAGAACGGGATCATCCTGCGCCGCCATCTCGTGGCACTGGGCATCGACGACAAGGTGATCAGACGGGCGATCGACAGCGGCCGGATCGTTCGGCTCCGCGCCGGCGCCTACGCACTCGCGGGCGTCTGGGACGCTGCCGACGCGATCGGCCGGCACCGGCTGATCGCGGCGGCGGTGCGGCTCGTCTACGACGAAGATGTCGCGCTATCGCACGTCAGCGCCTGCCTCGAGTACGGCGCGCCCACGTGGGGGATGGACTTGAGCCGAGTCCACCTCACCAGCCTCGAAGGACGCGGCGAGCGCACGGCGGCGGGCATCGTGCATCACCGCGGAGGCTGCGGCGTCCTCGACATCACGCGCGACGGGCAGGGCTGGATCACCGCGCCCACCCGGACCGCGCTCGACACCGCGAGCCACCTGCCCCAGGAGCCGGCCGTCGTCCTCCTCGACTGGTTCCTGCACGAGGGCCTCACCACGAAGGACGAGCTCGAGATCGGCCGCGCGTCGATGCACCGCTGGCCCGACTCGCTGGCCCTTCGACGATCCGTTCAGCTGGCCGACGGCTCCGCGGAGTCGGTCGGAGAGTCCCGATTCCGGCTGATGTGCCGCAGGTACGGCCTCCCCGCGCCGTTCGCGCAGTACGAGATCCATCACCCGAACGGGCGACTGGCCGGTCGAGTCGACTTCGCCTGGCCCGAGCACCGGCTCATCGTCGAGTTCGACGGCCGCGAGAAGTACCGGCGGTTCCGGCGTCCGGGAGAGAGCCTCGAGGAGGCGATCATGCGAGAGAAGGACCGCGAGGACCTCCTGCGCGAGCTGACCGGCTGGCGCGTCATCCGCATCACCTGGGCCGACCTGGCGCGCCCTGCCGAGACCATCGCTCGACTGCGTCGCGCTCTCGGCGTGGCGGCATGAGCAGGGACGTCGCCCGCGCGGTCGACCTGGCCGACAAAACCAGCACGTGGACGACGGAGTTCCGTCGTCCACGTGCCAGATTCACCGGCCGGCCGGGGAATCTGCCACCGGCGGCCGCCCGCTCAGGCCCGCGTCACCACCGGCGCGTCGACGACGCGCTCGACGGCGTAGGAGTGCTGGCTGGTCGTGGAGAAGTAGTTGATGCCGATGAAGTTGAACCACAGCGTGCCGAGACCCACGAGGGCGAGCATGGCGGCCTTGCGGCCCTTCCAGCCGGCGGTGGCGCGGGCGTGGAGGTAGCCCGCGTAGACGACCCAGGTGATGAACGCCCACACCTCCTTGGGGTCCCAGTTCCAGTAGCGCGACCACGCCTCGTGGGCCCAGATGGGGCCGGTGATGAGCACGGCGAAGGTCCACACCGGGAAGGCGAAGGCGTGCACGCGGTAGGCCAGGCGGTCGAGGGCGGGCAGCTCGGGCACGCGGGCGAGCCAGCCGGTGAGCTGCGTGCCGGCGGCAGCGGCCTTCTTCTCCGCCCGCGAGCGCACGAGGTACATCACCGAGGCGATGCCGCCGATGGTGAAGGCGCCGGTGGCGATGACGGCCGAGACGACGTGGATGACGAGCCACGGCGAGTTGAGGGCCTCGGTGAGCGGCGCCACCGAGTCGTGCAGCCAGATCACGGCCACCATGAGCGTGGCGGTGACGAAGGTGACCACCAGCGGGCCCATCCAGCCGAGCTGGTAGCGGCGGTAGAGCGCGAGGAAGGTGAGGGTCACCACGAACGTGCCCGAGATCGTGAACTCGTACATGTTGCCCCAGGGCACGCGGTTGGGGTCGGCGGCCATGCCGCGCCCCACCAGCGCCACGAAGTGGACGACGCACGCGATCGTCGTCAGCAGCACACCCAGGCGCCCCAGGAAGTCGGCGCGCCCGGCCCGCTCCTCGGCCACCGAGGACGACGCGCCGGCACCGCCCGCGGCACCGCCGGAGGTCACGGACCCGCCCGCGGCGGCCCCCACGAGCTCACGCTCGGGCGCGGCCTCGGCGTCCTTGACGGCTGCAGCGCCGCCCCTGACCTGTCGCAGCGACGCCCATTCGGCCAGGTAGACCAGCAGGGCGATGAAGTAGACCAGCCCGGCCATGGCGATGGCCTGGTTGCTCACGTTCTCCCACGCGGTGTTGCTCACTTCGGTGCCTCCTGCAGTTGCTCGAGCAGGTCGGCGAGCACCTGGTCGGTGTCGCCGTTGCCGGAGCGGTCGAGTACGGCGACCTCGACACGAGTGCCGCCGCTGTTCTCCATTGTGCCGTCCGCATCCCGAGCGGGATCCGGGTCCGGTCCTGCGCCCGCGGCCCCTGTGGCGGGGGCCACGCGCACCCACACGCGGCGCGGCCGCACGAACAGCGAGCCGCACAACCCGATCAGCGCGAGGACGACGCCCGCGAGCGCCACCTCCTTGCCGGGGGTCTGACTGATCTGCACCCGGATCCACGGCTCGACGCGCTCGAACGTGACCGTTCCGAGCCCGTTCGGCAGCACGCGGGTGTCACCGGGCTGCATGTCGAGGCGGAAGGGCTTGCCGTCGTCCTTCAGCACGGGCTTGGCCCGCGACTTGTCGAGCACGTACACCGACTGCGAGCGACCGCTCTCGTAGCCGAGGTCGCCGGTGTAGGCGAGCATCGACAGCGTCGGGTTGAGGTCGTCGCCGAAGACGGTGACGGGGTTGCCGTCGACGAGGTCGAAGGTCGGGTAGAACAGGCCCTCCAGGCCGAGCTGCGGCTGCACCGTGGGCGGCTTGACGACGCCGAACGACAAGAACGTGGCGTCCTGCGGCAGGAAGACGGTGGGGCCGGTGTAGGTGACCTCGCCCTTGGCGTCGCGCACCGTGATGATCGGGGCGTAGCCGTGGCCGATGAGGAAGACGTCGGTGCCGTCGAGGTTCAGCGGGTGGTTGACACGCAGGTCGTAGCGCTGGGTCGGGCCGCCGTCCACGTTGTACTCGAGGCCGGCGTTGAACTTGCGCGCCTGCCCGGCACGCGGGCCCTCCTTGAGCCAGTCGACGCTGAAGGTGTCGACCTTGAAGCGGAAGTCCTTCATCTGGCCCTGGCGGAACAGACCGCCGGGCTTGAAGTCGTCGTACTGGGTGAGGTTGTTGCTGAACGACTGGCCCTGCACCACGATCACGCCGCCCTGGTAGCCGAAGAGGCTGCCGAGGGCGAAGCCGGCCAGCACGATGAGCACCGAGAGGTGGAAGAGCAGGTTGCCGGCCTCGCGCAGCCGGCCGCGCTCGCCGGCGACGAAGTCGTCGCCGGGCTCGGCCACCCGCAGGCGGTAGCGCCTGCCCAGCACGCGGCGGGCGTGGGCCAGCGCCTCCTCCGGCGTCGAGGACGACGTGTAGCTGGCGTGCACGGGCAACCGGTCGAGGCGCTGGGGGGCGCGCGGCGGTGCCGCGTTCCACGCCTTCGCGTAGACGAACAGCCGCGGAACGATGCAGCCGACGAGCGAGATCACGAGCAGCAGGTAGATCGCGGAGAACCACGGCGAGCTGTACACCGAGAACAGGTCGAGCTTCTCGTAGATCGGCGTCAACTGGGGGTGCCTGTCCTTCCAGCGCGTGACGGCGAGCGAGTCGACGTCCTGCTGCGGGATGACCGAGCCGGGGATGGCGGCGAGGGCGAGCAGCAGCAGGAGCAGCAGCGCCGTGCGCATGGAGGTGACCTGGCGCCACACCCAGCGCAGCAGCTCCCGCGCGGTGAGCTCTCCGGGGCGACGCTCGCCGCGGCGCGGGTCGGGAGCGGGGGCCTGCGGGGGTGTCTCGACGTCGGTGCTCACACACTCACCTCGAACTCACTGACGAGCTGCAGCTGCAGCCACTGCACGATCTGGTCCCACCAGCCGGTGAGCATGAGCACGCCGATGGTCACGAGCATGAGCCCGCCGGCGCGCATGACCCACTTCTGGTGACGTCGCACCCAGCCGGTGACGCCGAGGGTGCGGCGATAGGCCAGGGCAGCCACGATGAAGGGGATGCCCAGACCGAGCGCGTAGAACAGGGAGAGCAGCGCCCCGCGCATGGCGGTGGCGTCGACGTAGGTGAGGCTGACGATCGCGCCGTAGGTGGGGCCGATGCACGGCTGCCAGCCGATCGCGAACAGCGCGCCGATGAGGGGCGCGGCCCCCAGACCGACGGCGGGGATGCGGTGGATGCGCCACTCGCGCTGCAGGAAGGGCAGGGCGCCAGCGAACACAAGACCGAGCACGATGAGCAGCACCCCGAGCACGACCTGCACCTGGCTCTGCCAGCTGCGCAGCTCGGCACCCACCGAGCCGAAGGCCGCCCCGATGAGCACGAAGACCACCGCGAAGCCAAGCACGAAGAGCAGCGAGCCCGCCAGCATCCGCCCGCGGCGGCGGCTGGCCTCGCCGGCGGCGAGGTCGGCGCCGGACAGGCCGGTGGCGTAGGAGAGGTAGCCGGGCAGCAGCGGCAGCACGCAGGGGGAGAAGAACGAGACGAGTCCGGCGAACATCGCCACCGGCACGGCTAGTCCGAGCGATCCGACCGACGCCTGCTGGCTGAACCACTCACCCATCGGCAGGGCTCCCGCTGTCGGAGGGACTCGCGGGCGCTCCCCCGCCGCCCTCGGCCAGCACGTCGTCCACGACGGTGGTGAGGGTGGTGCGCGAGGGGATGGCGCCGTTGATGAGGGCCGCCACCCGACCTTCGCGGTCGAGCACGATCGTGGCCGGCGGCGCGTAGGGCGCGTAGCGACCCAGCGCGCGCAGGGTGTCGCTGCCGGGGTCGTAGAGCGAGGGGTAGTCGACGCCGCGGTCACGCTCGAACGCAGCGGCGTTCTCGGGGGCGAGATCGCGGATGTTGATGCCCACGAACGACACCTGACCCGGCTGGTTCTCCTGGTAGCCCTTCTCGGCCTCGACGAGCATCGGCATCTCGGTGCGGCACGGTCCGCAGCCCGACCACCACACGTTGAGGACGACGACCTGCCCGCGCAGGTCGGCCAGGTCGAGCGCCTCGCCCTGCACCGTCTTGCCGGCGATGTCGACGACGTCGCCGCGGTCCTTGGCGCCGACCTCGACGACCGGGCCGTCGCCGGCGACGTACTCGAGGTCGCCGGTGCTGCCGACGTCGGAGCACGCCGACGCCACCAGCACGACCGCGACCAGCACGGCCAGCAGGGCGGGGAGCCGACGCGCGCGGCTCACAGGACCGGTGTCCCGTCGGGGCGGTTCTCCTCGGGGGCGTCGCCGGCCGAGAACGGCGCCGCGAGGTCGCGCACGGGGATGAGGTCGATCGCGGGCTCGGCGTACGAGATCCGCACGAGCTCCTCGCCGGCGAAGCCGAAGGAGGTGATCGAGCACAGCGTGCACTGGCGCTTGCGCGGATCGTGCAGGAACGATCGCTTCTCGGCGGCCAGGCGCGTCGTCCAGATCGGCAGCTGGTGCGAGACGAGCACGGCCTCGTGGCCCTGCGCGTCGCGGCGGGCGTCGTGCACCGCGGCCATCATCCGCTCGACGATCGCGCGGTACGGCTCGCCCCACGACGGCGTGAAGGGGTTGTAGAGGTGACGCCACAGCAGCGGGTTGCGCAGCGCGTTGTTGCCCTTGCCGAACGGCTTGCCCTCGAAGACGTTCTCCGACTCCAGCACGCGGTCCTCGCGGCCGACCTCGAGGCCGAGTGCTGCGGCGAGCGGAGCGGCGGTCTCGCGGGCCCGCTCGAGCGGCGAGGAGCGCAGCACCGTGATGTCGCGCGAACCGAGGTGGGTGGCGACCCGATCAGCCATCGCGCGGCCGCGCTCGGACAGGTGGAAGCCGTCGCGGCGGCCGTAGAGGATGCCCTCGGGGTTGTGCACCTCGCCGTGGCGCACGAGGTGCACGGTGGTGTCGACCGCGCCGGTCGCGGCGTGAGTGCCCATCAGACCGCTTCCCCGGCCGCACCGCCACGGGCGGCGATGGCGGCCGCGGTGACCTTGGCCGCCTCCGGCAGCGCGGCGAGCACGTGGTCGACGGCGGCGTCGTCGTGCGAGGCCGAGACGAACCAGGCCTCGTAGGCCGAGGGCGGCAGGTGGACGCCGCGGTCGAGCATCGCGTGGAAGAACGTGCCGTAGGCGGCGGCGTCAGTGCGCTGGGCGCCTGTGAAGTCGACGACCGGCTCGTCGGTGAGGAACACCGAGAACATCGATCCGGTCGACTGGACGACGTGCGGCAGACCCGCCGCGGAGAACGCCTCGGCCACACCCGCGCGCAGGGCGTCGGCCACGACGTCCAGGCGCGCGTAGACCTCGTCGGTGGCGTTGCGCAGCGTGGCCAGACCAGCGGCGGTGGCCACGGGGTTACCCGAGAGCGTGCCCGCCTGGTAAACCGGACCCTCCGGCGCGAGGTGCGCCATCACGTCGGCGCGACCGCCGAACGCAGCGGCCGGGAAGCCGCCGCCCATGACCTTGCCGTAGGTGACCAGGTCGGGCTTCCAGCCCTCGAGGGCGCCGTCGGTGCCCCACTGGCCCGAGCGCGAGACCCGGAAGCCGGTCATCACCTCGTCGCTGATCATCAGCGCGCCGTGGGCGCGGCAGGTCTCGGCGAGGAAGGCGTTGAAGCCCGGCAGCGGCGGGACGACGCCCATGTTGCCGGCCGCCGCCTCGGTGATCACGCACGCGATCCGGTCGCCGTGCTCGGCGAACGCGGCGGTGACGGCGTCGCGGTCGTTGTAGGGCAGGACGAGTGTGAGCTCGGTGGAGCTTGCCGGGACGCCGGGGGTGCCGGGCAGCGAGAAGGTCGTGAGGCCGGAGCCCGCCGCGGCGAGCAGGGAGTCCACGTGGCCGTGGTAGCAGCCGGCGAACTTGACCACGACGTCGCGGCCGGTGAAGCCGCGGGCCAGGCGGATGGCCGACATGGTGGCCTCGGTGCCCGACGACACCAGGCGCGCCTGCTCGACCGGGGTGCGCCCGACGATCTCCTCCACCAGCGCGACCTCGCCCTCGGTGGGCGTGCCGTAGGACGAGCCGCGACCGACCGCGTCGCGCACGGCCTCGACGACGGCCGGGTGGGCGTGGCCGAGGAGCATCGGGCCCCACGAGCAGATGAGGTCGACGTAGGTCGTGCCGTCGACGTCGGTGAGCCAGGGCCCCTGGGCCGAGCGGATGAAGCGCGGCGTGCCGCCGACCGCGTTGAACGCGCGCACCGGCGAGTTGACGCCGCCCGGGGTCACCGCGCGGGCGCGGGCGAACAGGGCTTCGGAGGCCGCGGTCCCGGGAGCGGCGCCGGCGTCGCGGTCGGCGCCGGGGGTGGACGAACCGGAGACAGTCACGTTCCCATTCTCCCCGATCGACCCCAGCCCCCGAGCATCGCGGCGGCGCTGGTGACCTGCGTACGCGCGCGAGCGGCTCGCGGACTCAGTCACGTATCAGTGGCCGTTCAGTCGTCTCTCAGCAAACCGCCGCTCACCGGCGCCTCATCACGGCCGTCGCGAGCGTGGGCGGGCGTCGTCCGCGCCTCCGTGAGGTGCCCACCCTGTGATCTCAACCATGTGACAGGCATAACGAGGTGTGGGACCATTCGTTGACCCGGTGTCGCACTCGTTGCGTCGCCCCCGAGGCGTCGCCACCTGGCGGCATGCTCGGGTGGGACGCGGAGGGAGCGGCCCGCATCAACGCGACGGCCCCGCACCGGGGCTCAGGGGAGAGAGAACCACATGACGAGGAAGCGTTTGGGGAAGCTGCAGCGCGCGGCGACCATCATTCCGCTCGCCCTGCTGTCTGCGGCATGGACGGCCGGCGTGGCCGGGATCGGTGGCCCCGCGTCGCCGGTCGCGGCGAGCGAGGGTCCGGGCCAGGTCACCGACGGCACCAGCGTGCCCACGGACTCGATCGACGACCCCGCCAGCCTCTCCGACCCCGCGTCGGTCGACGGCAGCGACGGCAACACCGCCGGCATCGTCTCCGCGTCGTCCACGAACGCCATCCCGGCCGCCGCGCTCGCCGCCTACCAGCGTGCCGAGACGGTCATCAACTCCGCCGACGCCTCCTGCAACATCACCTGGCAGCTCATCGCCGCCATCGGTCGCGTCGAGTCCGACCACGGCCGCTTCGGCGGCAACGTGCTCAACGACGACGGCGTGGCCACTCCGGGCATCTACGGCCCCGAGCTGAACGGCAAGAACGGCACCAAGGCCATCTCCGACACCGACGCCGGCGTCTACGACAACGACACCGAGTTCGACCGCGCCGTCGGCCCGATGCAGTTCATCCCCTCGACGTGGCAGGTCGTGGGTGTGGACGCCGACGACGACGCCGCGCGCAACCCGCAGGACATCGACGACGCCGCGCTCGCCGCCGCCGTCTACCTCTGCTCCGGCGACGGCGACCTGTCCACCGTGGTGGGCCAGCGCGCCGCGATCTACCGCTACAACAACAGCCAGGCCTACGTCGACCTCGTGCTGCGCATCATGAACGCCTACCTCGAGGGCGACTACACCTCGGCCCCGAACAACACCACGGCGGCCGGCTACATCGTCCCCGACCCGCCGAGCTTCGTCGTCCGCGGCCCCAAGCCCGTGCGTGGCGGCTCCGGCAACGGCGGCGGCAGCAGCACCGGCGGCGGCACGTCCTCGCCCGCCGCTCCCGGCACGGGCGGCGGCTCGACCGGCGGCGGTTCCAACGGCGGCGGCACCGACAACGGTGGCGGCACCGGAGGCGGCAACGGTGGTGGCACCGGTGGCGGCACTCCCACCCCGGCGCTCCCCGACCTCCCCAAGGCCGTCGAGGACACCGTGAAGACCGTCGACGAGGGCGTGGGCGCCGTGACGTCCGGCCTCATCAGCGGCGTGCTCGGCCTGCTCGCCCCGGCCGACGCCCCGCAGAAGTGCGCCGCGGCCTACCCGAAGCTCACGCAGACCCTCGACCTGCTCAACTGCCTGCTGAGCTACGGCATCAAGAAGTGACGCGCTAGTCGCGATCCACGATCGACGCAGGAGGCCCCGGACCACACGGTCCGGGGCCTCCTGCGTTCTGCGTTCGTGGGGGCTCGACTCAGCGCAGACTCAGCGCAGGCTCACCGCAGCCAGCGCGCCGCCTCGACCGCCCAGTAGGTGAGGATGACGTCGGCGCCCGCGCGTCGGATCGCGGTCAGGGTCTCCAGGATCGCGGGTTCGCGCTCGATCCATCCCTGCGCAGCGGCCGCCTCGACCATGGAGTACTCCCCGGAGATGTTGTAGGCGGCTACCGGCACCCCCTGCTCGGCGGCGAGATCGGCGATGCGACGCAGCACGTCGAGGTAGGCCAGGGCCGGCTTCACCATGACGATGTCGGCACCCTCGTCGATGTCGAGCAGCACCTCGCGTACGCTCTCGCGCGCGTTGCGCGCGTCCTGCTGGTAGGTGCGCCGATCACCCTGGAGCGCACTGTCGACGGCCTCGCGGAAGGGACCGTAGAAGGCCGAGGCGTACTTCGCCGAGTAGGCGAGGATCGCGGTGTCGAGGTGACCGGCGGCGTCGAGGGCCTCGCGGATGACCGCGACCTGCCCGTCCATCATGCCGCTCGGGCCGACGACGGCCGCGCCCGCCTCGGCCTGGGCCAGCGCCATGTCGGCGTAGCGCTGCAACGTGGCGTCGTTGTCGATGTGGCCCCGCTCGTCGAGCACGCCGCAGTGACCGTGGTCGGTGAACTCGTCGAGGCACAGGTCGCTCATCACGACGAGGTCGTCGCCCACCTCGGCCGCCACGTCGGCGATGGCGAGGTTGAGGATGCCGTCGGGGTCCGTGGCGCCGGAACCCACGGCGTCCTTCGTGGTCGGCACGCCGAAAAGCATCAGCCCGCGCACCCCGGCCTCGACCGCCTCGACGGCCGCGCGCCGCAGCGAGTCGCGCGAGTGCTGGACGACGCCCGGCATGGAGCTGATCGGCACCGGCTCGCTCGCCCCCTCGCGCACGAAGGCGGGCAGCACCAGCTGGCCGGGACGCAGCGTGGTCTCGGCCACCAGCTCGCGCAGGGCCGGTGTGCGCCGCAACCGGCGCGGGCGGACGACGGGTCGCTCGAAGTCGCTCACCCGTCCACCCTAGTCATGGGCCCGCAGCCGCGTGTAACTACGTGTTCGGTGCTCTACCAGGGTGGTCGACCACCCTGGTAGGTACACGAACACGTAGTTACATGAGGCGGAGCGTCACGAGGCGGGCTGGCCCCGGGGCCGCCTGATCAGGCCTTGCGGCGGCGGGCGGAGGGCTTGCGGTCGCTGGGCTTGGTGACGGGCTCGCCGGCCTCGATCATCGCGGCGCGGCGCGTGGCACCGAAGTCGGCCAGCGCGTCGACGAGGAGGTCGACGTCGGGCTTCGAGGCGAGGACGTCGACCCGCAGGCCGTGCTCCTCGGCGGTCTTGGCCGTGGCGGGGCCGATGACGGCGATCACCGTGGACGGGTGCGGCTTGCCGGCGATGCCGACGAGGTTGCGCACGGTCGAGGAGGAGGTGAAGACGACCGCGTCGAACTTGCCCGTCTTGATCGCGTCGCGCGTGGGCGCCGGCGGCGGGGCCGCGCGCACGGTGCGGTAGGCCGTGACGTCGTCACACTCCCAGCCGAGGTCGATGAGACCGGCGACGAGGTTCTCGGTGGCGATGTCGGCACGCGGCAGGAAGACCCGGTTGATGGGGTCGAGCTGCTCGTCGTACTCGGGCCAGTCGGCCAGCAGACCGGCCGCCGACTGCTCGCCGGAGGGCACGAGGTCGGCTCGCAGGCCCCAGTCGGCGATGGCGCGGGCGGTCTTGTCGCCCACGGCCGCGATCTTGAGGCCCGAGAAGGCGCGGGCGTCGAGGCCGTACTCCTCGAACTTCTCGCGCACGGCCTTCACGGCGTTGACCGAGGTGAACGCGATCCACTCGTAGCGGCCCTCGACCAGGCCGCGCACGGCCTTGTCCATCTGCTGCGGGTTGCGCGGGGGCTCCACCGAGATGGTGGGCACCTCCTCGGGCACGGCGCCGTAGCCGCGCAGGCGGGCCGACACCGAGGCCGACTGCTCCTTCGTGCGCGGCACCAGCACGCGCCAACCGAACAGCGGCTTGGTCTCGAACCACGACAGCTTCTCGCGCAGGTCGACGACCGCGCCGACGACCACGATCGCCGGCGGGGCGATGCGGGCGGCGCGCGCCTCGGCGGCGATGTCGGCCAGCGTGGAGGTGACCGTCTGCTGCTCGGTGGTGGTGCCGACCCGGGTCATCGCGACCGGGGTCTGCGGCGAGCGACCGGCGGCGACGAGCTGCGCGGCGATGTCGCCGATCTGACCCACGGCCGAGAGCAGAACGAGGGTCGGGGTGTCGACGTAGCGGGACCAGTCGACCTTGTCGCCGCACGTGACGACGGCGACCTCGCGGTGGTCCTTGGTGGTGAGCGGGATGCCGGCGTAGGCGGGCACGGCACCGACCGAGGAGACACCGGGGACGATCTCGAAGCCGAGGCCGGCCTTGGCCACCGCCTGCGCCTCCTCGGGCCCGGAGGCGTAGAGGAAGGGGTCGCCGCCGAGCAGGCGGACGACGCGCAGCCCGCGCTTGGCCTGCTTGAGCACGACCTTCGCGCGCGCGGCGTGGGTGAGGGGCTGGCCGTCCTCGCCGAAGCCGCCGTCGACGAGCTCGGGGCCGTCGGCCGCCTCGTCGTCGTCCGCGGCAACGCTCGGGACGACGCCGTCCGCCGCCGCGGCGCGGGCGCGCACGACCGCCACGAGGTCGGCGTGGTGGGGCTCCTCGGTGATGACCACGTCGGCGTCCTCGATGAGACGCACGGCCCGCACGGTGAGCAGGTCGGGGTCTCCGGGGCCGGTGCCGACGAAGGCGACGCCGCCGGGCTGGGCGGTCGCGGGGGCGGGAGTCGCAGCCGAGGAGGCTGCCGTGGCTCGCGTCATGGGGTGTGCACCTCTGCAGATCGTGCGGACGGGTGGGAGCTCGGGTTCGCCGGGTCGTCGGCGGGGGGTATCGGCCCGGGGCCGGGATCGGGAGGCTCGTCGAGGTCGCCCGCGCCGGCGGCGAGCATCTCCTCGGCGAGCTCGGTGCCGAGCCGGGCACCGATCTGCTCCCACTGGGCGGCCCCGACCGGGAGCGCGTTCGAGGCCGCGCGACGCACCGACAGGGAGCCGTCGTTCGACAGCGCCACGGCGCGCAGCCACAGCTCGGGGCCCTCCTCACCCTCGACGAGGTCGCACAGCGCCCCGATGGGTGCGGAGCAGCCGCCCTCGAGGCGCGCGAGGGTGGCGCGCTCGGCGGCGACGGCGGCCCGGGTGTCGGGGTGGTCGAGGTGGCGGAGCACCTCGTGGGTGGCGGCGTCGTCGGCACGGCACTCCACCGCGAGCGCGCCCTGACCCGGAGCGGGCAGCACCTGCAGCGGGTCGAGCACCTCGGTGGCCTCCTCGAGGCGGCCGAGCCGGGCCAGTCCGGCCCGCGCGAGGACGACGGCGTCCAGCTCGCCGCTGCGCACCCGACCGATGCGGGTGTCGACGTTGCCGCGCAGGCCGACCAGCTCGAGGCCGAGGCCCAGCGCGTGGATCTGCGCGACGCGACGCGGCGAGCCAGTGCCGACCCGCGAGCCGGGCGGCAGCTCGCCGAGAGTCAACCCGTCGCGGGCGACGACGACGTCGCGGGAGTCCTCGCGCACCGGCACGGCGGCCAGCACGAGGCCCGCGGCCGGGTAGGTGGGGAGGTCCTTGAGGGAGTGCACGGCCACGTCGATGTCGCCGGCGAGCAGCGCCTCGCGCAGCGCGCTGACGAACACGCCCGTGGACGCCGCACCCGCCAGCGGCGTGCCCGCGGCCTGGCTGCGGTCGCCGTCGGTGGTGATCTCGACGAGCTCGGTGGCCACGCCGGTGGCCGCGGTGATGGCGTCGGCGACGTGACCGGACTGGGTGGTGGCCAGAGCGCTGCGGCGGGTGCCGATGCGCAGCGGTGTGGCGTTCGTGGCGGCCGGGGCCGTCGGCTCGGCGCTCATGCCCCCGCCTCCTCGACGCCCACCGGGCGCGTGACGGCGTCGACGGCCTCGGGGTCGAGGGCGAAGAGCTCGGCGAGTGCGGCCGCGTAGGACACCGCCCCCTGCTCGTTGGCGAGCTCCTTGACCCGGACGGTGGGCTCGTGGAGCAGCTTGTCGGCCACCCGTCGCACGGTCTGGCGGATCTCGGCGCGCACGTGGGGGTCGAGGTCGGTGAGTCGCCCCTCGAGGCGGGCCATCTCGGCGTCCACCACGGCGGTGGCCATCGAGCGCAGCGCGACGACCGTGGGCGTGACGCTGGCCTGGCGCCGCGCGGCGAGGAAGGCGGTGACCTCCTCGCCCAGGATGCGGCGCACGTCGGCGACCTCCTCGCCGGTGGCGCCGCCCTGGAGCGCCTCGGACAGCTCGGCGAGACCCACCAGCTGCACCCCGGGCAGGTCGGCGACGGCGCGGTCGACGTCGTGCGGCAGGGCGATGTCGATGAGGGAGAGCGGGCGGTCCGCGTCGACCCGGGCCGCGGCTACGACCTCGCGGTCGACCACGGTGCCCGAGGAGCCGGTGCAGCTGATGAGGACGTCGGCCTTCGCGAGCTCGGCGGCGAGGTCGCCCAGGGGCGCTGGGCGACCGTCGTACTGCGCGGCGAGGCGGTGCGCCCGCTCGAGCGAGCGGTTGAGGACGACGAGCTCGCCCGCACCCAGCCGGTGCGCGGTGGCGGTGGCGAGCCCGGCCATGGCGCCGGCGCCGACGACCACGACATGCTTGCCCTCCAGCTCGCCCACGTGCGCCCGCGTCTGCTCGAGAGCGGCGCTCACGAGGGTCGGGGCGACCTGGTCGATCTCGGTCTCGGCCCGCGTGCGCTTGCCCACGCGCAGGGCCTGCTGGAAGAGGAGGTTGAGGGCGGGGCCGACGGTGCCGAGCTCCTGACCGCGGCGCAGGGCCTCGCGGGTCTGACCGAGGATCTGACCCTCGCCCAGCGCCATGGAGTCCATGCCCGCAGCCACCTGGAACAGGTGCGAGATCGCACCGTCGTCGTAGTGGACGTACAGGTGCGGCAGCATCGCCTCGACCGAGCCGCCGGCCCGCTCGACGAGGAGTCGCGAGAGCTGCTCGATGCTGCCGTGGAAGCGCTCGACCTCGGTGTAGATCTCCAGGCGGTTGCAGGTGGAGATCACCGTGGCCTCGCTGACGTGCTCGCACGCGGCGGCCTCGGTGGTGATGCGCTGCACGCCGTCGTCGTCGAGCGCGACGCGCTCGAGCAGCGCGACCGGGGCGGAGTTGTGGGAGATGCCCACCACGAGGACGCTCACGAGCCGCCTCCGGCCGCGCGCAGGTCGCCGTCCGCGCGGACGCCGACGGCGGCAGGCGCCTCGCCGGGGTCGACGGCGGGCGCTCCGGCCTTGCGCTGCTCGTGGTAGGCCAGGATCTGCAGCTCGATCGACAGATCGACCTTGCGGACGTCGACGCCCTCGGGCACCGCGAGCACGGCGGGCGCGAAGTTGAGGATGCTGGTGATGCCGACCGCGACCATGCGATCGGCCACTCCCTGGGCGGCGAAGGCCGGCGTGGCGATGACGCCGATCGCCACGTCGTGGGTGCGCACGATGGTCTCCAGGTCGTCGAAGGGCTCGACCTCGACGCCGGCGACCGTGCGGCCGATCAGCTCGGGATCGGCGTCGAGCAGGGCCACGACGCGGAAGCCGCGGCTGCGGAAGCCGGAGAAGTTGGCGAGGGCGTGGCCGAGGTTGCCGATGCCGACGATCACCACGGGCCAGTCCTGGGTGACGCCGATCTCGCGGGCGATCTGGTAGCGCAGGTAGTCGACGTCGTAGCCGACTCCGCGGGTGCCGTAGCTGCCGAGGTAGGAGAGGTCCTTGCGCAGCTTGGCGCTGTTGACGCCAGCGGCTCCGGCGAGGTCCTCGCTGGAGCAGGTGCGGATGCCACGCTCGGCCAGGCCCGTCAGCGCCCGCAGGTAGACAGGCAGGCGGGCGACCGTGGCCTCCGGGATCACCCGGGTGGCGTCCGTCGAACTCCGTGCAGTCACAGCTCCACTTTCCAGCCGCGCCCGGCGGGTGCGACGCGACTCCTCAAGGGTAGGAGCTTGTGAATGTGAGAACCAAATCTCGACCCGGGACCTCAGCCCCCCAGGGCGCGGCGCAGGCGGGTCGGGTCGACGCGCCAGAAGTCGTGCTGGCGTCCGTCGACGAAGGTCACCGGGATCTCGTGGGCGAAGCGGCGCGCGAGCTCGGGTTCGTCGTCGATGGAGACCTCGGCGAAGGTCTCGCCCAGCTCGGTGCACACGGCCGCGACGACCTCACGGGCGTCGTCGCACAGGTGGCAGCCCGGCCGGGTGTAGAGGACGACGCGGCTCGAGCCGTCGGTGCCGGGCGCCGTCTGCGGCGGCGCGGGGTCGGGGGCCTCGACGTCGGCGGAGTCGGGGGCCGCCGCGCGATCCGACCGGCCCCTGCGCCACCGCAGGCCTCGACGGGGAGCACGCTCTTGCACACCGGCAGTGTGGCAGCAGCCCGTTCGGGGGCGGGTGCGCCCTAGAGTGACGCCCATGGCGGGCGATCGGACGCGGCGACTCGATCTGCAGCAGCGCTCGCGACTGGCGGGGGAGGCCGCGGCCGCGGCCGCAGAGGTGGAGCACGCGCTCACCACGCCGGCCGACGCGACATCCGCGGCCTTCTTCGACGTCGACAACACCGTGATGCAGGGCGCCAGCATCTTCCACTTCGCCCGGGGGCTCTACCGCCGCGACTTCTTCAGCACCCGCGACCTGCTCAACGCCGCGTGGAAGCAGACCTACTTCCGCATCGCGGGCGTGGAGGACCCCGAGCACGTCGCCGAGGCCCGCAACTCCGCACTCGCCTTCATCGCCGGCCACACCGTGGCCGAGCTCGAGGAGATCGGCGAGGAGATCTTCGACGAGGCGATGGCACACCGCGTGTGGCCGGGCACCCGCGCGCTGGCGCAGATGCATCTCGACCAGGGCCAGCGGGTCTGGCTCGTCACCGCCGCACCGATCGAGATCGCCACCATCATCGCTCGCCGCCTGGGCCTCACCGGAGCCCTCGGCACCGTCGCCGAGCACGTCGACGGCGTCTACACCGGCCGGCTCGTCGGCGACCTCCTGCACGGACCTGCCAAGGCGGTGGCCGTCGAGGCCCTCGCCGAGCGCGAGGGGCTCGACCTGGCGCGCTGCTCGGCCTACAGCGACTCCTACAACGACCTGCCCATGCTCGGCATGGTGGGCGACCCCTGCGCCATCAACCCCGATCCGCGGCTGCGTGCCCACGCCCGCTCCGCCGGGTGGCGAGTGCGTGACTACCGCACCGGGCGCAAGGCCGCCCGCGCTGGCCTGATGCTCGGCTCGGCCGCCGCCGGGGCATCGCTGGCGGGCGCGGTCGCGCGTCGCCGACTGCTCCGCGGCCGCGGCTGAGCCCCTCCCGCACTCGGCGGGCTCCCCTTCCCGCACAGGGAGCGCCCAGCCGCCCGGCCGCCCCGCCCGCTAGTCACAACGGGCCATGAGGGCGCCGACGAGGGTGGTCGATCGGTTGCCAGGATCCGGTGTCGCTCGGCGCCGATCCGCCCTACGATGCTGGACGGGGAGACAGGAAGGGTCGACGAAGTGGTCGGGGAGAATCTCGCGCGAGGGCTCGACGCCCTGCGTGACGCCGTGCTCGAGGCGCTCAGCGCCTTCGACGGCACCCCCGCGCCCGCGTCGGCCTACGGCGCGAGCGCCACGGCCGGTCGCCGCGGGGCGACCTCGACGTCCAGCGGCCCCCGGTGGCTCGCGAGCGAGGCGCACGCGGAGGTGCCGGACGGACCCGGATCCTTCGACGACGCCACCCTGGCGACGTCCTCGGAGGACTCCCCCGAGGCCCGCGAGCGCCTGATCGCCCTCGTCGAGCTCGCCCGCGGCGGCGACGCCGAAGCGTTCGGCCAGCTCTACGACCACTACCAGCCGGCCGTGTACCGCTTCCTCTACTACCGCACCCGCTCGGTGGTGGTGGCCGAGGACCTCTGCTCGGAGACCTTCTTCCGCGCGCTGCGCAACATGTCGTCCTTCCGCTGGCAGGGCAAGGACTTCGGCGCCTGGCTCATGACCATCGCGCGCAACCTCGCCACCGACCACTTCAAGGCGGGGCGCACGCGGCTGGAGCTCACCACCGAGGACATGGGTCAGCACGACGCCAGCACCGAGGGCCCCGAGAACGCCGTGCTGGCGGGCCTCACCAACGAGGTCCTGCTGCGCGCGCTCACCGAGCTGCCCACCGAGCAGCGCGACTGCCTCATCATGCGCTTCCTGCAGGGCATGAGCATCGCCGAGACGGCGGCCGCGCTCGGTCGCAGCGAGGGCGCGATCAAGCAGCTGCAGCTGCGCGGCGTGCGCAACCTGGCCAAGGCGATGCCGGAGGACCTCCGATGAGCGCCCGCATGAGCACCGTCGCACCGGGGTACAGCCGCCGAGTCGGGACGACGTCCCGGCTCGTCCCACCGATCGGTCACACCGTGCCGCGTGAGGCGCGACACGCCGTAACCTGGGGGCCCGCCCTCACGTTGAACCACTGTCAGGTCCACTGCCCCGGGATCGCTCCCTGGGCCGCACGAGGAGGGTCCCGGTGATGCGTCCGCACATCAGCTCGCGCCGCGCCGAGGAGTTCAACGCCCTCCTCGAGGGCCTGGAGGGCTCCGCCGACGGCGCCACCGCGTCCGGCGAGCACGCCGAGCTGCTCGCGCTCGTCGGAGCGCTCCGCGCCGTCCCCGAGCCCGCAGCCCGTCCCGACTTCGTCGCCTCGCTGCGCACGCAGCTCGTGGCCGCCGCCGAGCGCGAGCCCACACGAGCCGAGGCCGAGCTGGCCGCCAAGCTCACCCCCCGCCAGCGCCGGGGCACCCGCGAGCGTCGCGTCGCCGCGCTCGTCGCCGGCTTCGCGGTGGTCTCAGCCACCGGTTCGATGGCCGTCGCCTCGCAGGGAGCCCTGCCCGGTGACGCGCTCTACCCGGTGAAGCGGGCCATCGAGAACGCCCAGACCAACCTCCAGCGCGACGACGCCGACAAGGCCGCCACCCTGCTCGAGCACGCCCAGGCGCGCCTCGACGAGCTGGAGCAGCTCACCGCGCGCGACCGCGACGCCGACCAGATCACCGCCACGCTGCAGGACTTCACCGACCAGATCGGCGAGGCCGGCGACCTCGCGCTCGACGATTACTCGGCCACCGGCTCGCAGGCGCAGATCGCGGACCTTCGCGACTTCACCTCCGACAGCATGGGCGTCCTGGGGCGCCTCAGCCCGCAGGTGCCGGCGTCGAGCCGCCCGATCCTGATCACCGCCACCCAGACGGTCAAGCGGGTCGACACCGCTGCCTGGGAGGCCTGCCCGACCTGCGCGGCCGGCGCCGTCATCGACCTGCCCGACTGGGCCCTGCAGCGCCTCAGCAAGGTGCTGAGCGGCGACCTCCCCGACCTCGCCTCGCTCACCCGCACCGGAACCGCGCCGCTCACCGGAGGCCCACAGCCCTCAGATGCCCCCGGCCGGACCCCGTCGGCCCCCGGAACGTCGATCTCCCCGGGCCGCCAGGGCGGCGCGTCGTCCTCGCCGAGCGCGCCGGGCGTCGTCCCCGACCTGCCGACCACCAGCAGCCCCTCGGGCAACGTGTTGAACGAGACGGTCGACAAGGTCACCGACACGATCAAGGGCATCACCGGCGGCTCGAAGCCGACCAAGCCGGCCTCCTCGCCGTCGTCCTCCCCAACGCGGGGCACGCTGGTCGGCGGGATCTCGGGCGCCGTCGACGGCCTCCTGGGCCGCTGACCCGGCTTCTCGCTCGCCGAGAGGACAGAGGCTCGCGGCGCGCGCCAAGCGCTCGCTGCCGCGGCGCGCAGTGGCGACGCGTCAGCGGAAGACGGACTGACGCTGCACGAGCAGCGTGTAGAGCGTCTGCTGGATGGTCTCGCGCACCTGGTCGGTGACGTCGAAGACGAGCATCGGGTCGTCGGCGGCGCCGGCGTCGTACTCGTCGGTGCGGATCGGCTCGCCGAACTCCAGGAGCCACTTCGACGGCAGGGGCACCAGCCCGAGCGGGCCGAGCAGCGGGAAGAACGGCGTGATCGGGATGTAGGGCACGCCCAGCAGGCGGGCCAGCGAGGGGATGTTGCCGACCAGCGGATAGATCTCCTCTGCACCCACCACCGAGAGCGGGACGATCGGCACGCCCGTGCGCAGGGCGGCCGACACGAAGCCGCCGCGGCCGAAGCGCTGCAGCTTGTAGCGCTCGGAGAACGGCTTGCCGATGCCCTTGAAGCCCTCGGGCCACACCCCGACGAGCTCGCCGCCGCGCAGCATGCGCTCGGCGTCCTCGGAGCAGGCGAGCGTGGCGCCGCCCTTGCGGGCCAGCGCGCCGATCATCGGCAGGCGGAAGACCAGGTCGGCGCCGAGCGGACGCAGGTGGCGACCGGTGTGGTCGTGGATGGACACCATCGTCATCACGCCGTCGAGCGGGATGGTGCCGGAGTGGTTCGACACGACGAGCGCGCCGCCCGTGGTGGGGATGTTCTCGATGCCCCGCACCTCGATGCGGAACCACTTCTGCGCCAGCGGGCGCACCAGCGCCATGAGGAACTGCTCGGTGACCTCGGCGTCGAAGCCGTACTCGTCGACGGTGTAGTCGCCGGTGATCCGGCGCCGCAGGAACGCGAGGAACCGCGCCAGCTGCGGCTCCCACTGCTCGCCGAAGAGCTCGCGCGAGGCCGACTGGAAGGCGGCCAGCCAGTCGCTGGTGGGGATGCCGGCCAGCGGGCTCAGACCGCGCTCGTGCACCTCGGCCCGAGCAGCCGGCTCGTCGAGGACGACGGGACGCTCGCCGTCGCCTGCGGTAGGCGCGGGCTGCCGGATCTCCGGATCGGGCGCGGGAGCGGGCTCGGCGCGCTCCGGGGACGGCACGATGGCGTCGGCGTCCGGCGTCGGGGTGGTGTCGTCGACCGAGCCGGGCTCGGTGGTCTCAGCGGCCTCGGCGGCGCGCGCGGGGCGTCGTCCACCGGCGAGGTTGCGCGCGGCGGACGAGGGTCGGGTGCCAGCCCCGCGGCCGGGTCGACCACGGGTCCCGATCGGGATGATGTCGGCGTCGCCCATGCTCAGCTCTCCCCTCCGGTGACGGCCAGCAGTCGGGGGCGGCCCTCGTCGGCGGCGGGCAGGCGCTCGGCCAGCGTGGCGAGGGCGCGCTCGGCCCGGCGGGGCGCGGGCGGCAGCGAGGCCGCGAACTCCGCGAAGGCCTCCGCGGTGCTGTAGGCGGGCTCGAAGCCGAGCTGCTCGCGCATGCGGGTGGTGTCGACGCCGCGACCGAAGGTCAGCAGGGCGACAAGCTCGGGGGGAAGGTCGGCGGCGCGGGTGGACTTCAGGGCCGAGCCGAGCCCACCGAAGGCCAGGCCGGGCAGCGGCACGCTGGCGCGGCCCATGCGGCGCAGGGCCTGCGAGAGCATGAGCAGGCCCTCGCCGGCGACGTTGAAGGTGCCGGCCCGCTCGGTGACCACGGCGTGGGCGAGCACCCGGTAGAGGTCGCTCTCGTGCAGGAACTGCAGCCGCGGGTCGAACCCGAGCACGGTGGGCAGCACCGGGAGGCGGAGGTAGGAGGTGAGCGGGCTGACCACCCGCGGGCCGATCACGTTGGCGCAGCGCAGCATCGTGACCGCGACGTCGGGTCGGCGTCGGGCGAAACCGCGCACGTAGCCCTCGACCTCGCTGACGTCCTTGGCGTAACCGGTGCGCGGTGGACGACGCGGCTCCATGTCCTCGGTGAACATGGCCGGATCGCGGTTGCTGGCGCCGTAGGCGGTGGTCGAGGACTTCACCACGAGCTGGCGCACGGTCTCGGACTTCTGGCAGGCGGCGAGCAGCTGCATCGTGCCGATGACGTTGAGCTCCTTCATCGTGCCGCGCCCGCCGGCCGAGCCGGGGGTGGCGATGACGCTCATGTGGACGACCGTGTCGACGTCCTCCTTGGCGATCACCTTGGCGATCACCGGCGTGCGGATGTCGGCGCGCACGAAGCCGACGTCGCCGAGGTCGCCGCGGGGCGGCACGACGTCGACGCCGATGACCCGACCCACGCCGGGCAGCCCGGCGAGCGTGCGCGCGAACGTGCGCCCGAGGTCGCGGGAGACCCCGGTGACCAGCACTGTGCGGTCGGCGCTCATGGCCTGCTCTTCACCCCTGGCTCAACGTGTCGCCGGCCCACCGGTCCGCCGGTGGCGGCGGAGGGGGCCGATGGTCCGGCTCGCGCACGAGCCGGACTCAGGTCACTTGCCGAGCTTGCGACGCTGGACGCGCGTCTTCTTCAGCAGCTTGCGGTGCTTCTTCTTGGCCATGCGCTTGCGACGCTTCTTGATGACAGAACCCACGGGGAACCTCTCCATGTCGACACACGCGACTGACGTGCGCCGCGCACTCCGCCCCGGGCGTGTCCCGGGGTGGGGGCCAGCCTATCGGGGCGCCCGCGGCCGGGGTGAATCAGCGGTGGACGTGGACGGCGGGCGGGCGCCCGCGCCGCGAGGGCGAGCGGGTCGCTCGGATCCTCAGCCGGCGGAGTAGAAGGACTTGCGCAGGTAGTCGTCGACGTCCTCGCGGGTGACGCGGAAGGAGCGGCCGACGCGGACGGCGGGCAGCTCGCCGCCGTGGACCAGGCGGTAGACGGTCATCTTCGAGACCCGCATGACGCTCGCCACCTCGGCGATGGTCAGGAACTGCGGATCGGGGAGTGACTCGGTGCGCTCGCGCGACGAAGGGGCCATGACAACCACGCTTTCTGCGCGTCCGTCACCGCCTTCCCCAGCTGTGATCCCTGCGGACGCCTGAGACGTGAGAATAGGGCCAGATGTGACTGGTGGGGAAGAGATTCACCAGTGAAACTTTCGAGACGCGGCGTGTCGCCTTGACCAGAAGGGTTCGACCGATCTCGCCGAGGCTGGGCCGAGAGCTGTCGGAGGTCGCTGGCAGACTCTCCCGCCATGACGATCCGGGCGCTGCTCTTCGACCTGGACGACACCCTGGTCGACCACCGCGGCGCCGCCGAGCGGGGCCTGCGCGCCTGGCTCGCCGGCCTGGGCCTGGCCGAGCACCCCCAGGCCCTCGAGGAGCACGTCGAGCGCTGGTTCGCCCTCGAGGCGCGCCACTACCCCCGCGCCCAGCGCCGCGAGATCAGCTACGTCGAGCACCGCCGCACCCGGGTGCGCGAGTTCCTGCCCGGGTGGGACCTCGCCGACGACGCCCTGGCCGACGACGTCTACGCCGGCTACCTCGGCTGCTACCGCGCCGCCTGGCGGGCCTTCGACGACGCCGCCTCCGCACTCGACGGCGCGCGGGCCGCGGGATTGCGGGTGGGCGTGCTCACCAACGGCGAGCACGCCGTGCAGACCGAGAAGCTGCGTCGCACCGGCCTGCTGCGCTCCGACGTTCCGGTGCTGGCCTCCTCGCACCTGCCGGCGGCCAAGCCCGATCCGCGCGCCTACCTCGCGGCGTGCGAGCGCCTCGGCGCCGCACCCGAGCACACGCTCATGGTCGGCGACTCGCTGCGCCTCGACGTCCTCGGCGCGCAGCGGGCGGGCCTGCAGGCGCGGCTGCTCGACCGCCACGGCCGGCACGCGTCGTCCACGGGGGCGGCGGGGGCGGCGGGGGTGCGCTCAGTGCGCCGGCTGGCCGACCTGGTGTGGGCGGCCTGAGCCCGACGCCGCCGGCTCAGGAGCCGAGCTGTCGCGAGCGGTCGCGCGCGGCCTCGAGGGCGGCGAGGAAGGCGGCGCGCACGCCGTGCACCTCGAGCTCGCGCAGCGCCGCCGCGGTGGTGCCGCCCGGGGAGGTGACCTGCTCGCGCAGCACGGCCGGGTGCTCGCCGGTCTCGCGGAGCATCGCGGCCGAGCCCACCAGGGTCTGCACCGCGAGCTCGTGGGCCACCGTGCGCGGCAGGCCGAGGTGCACGCCCGCCTCGACCATGGCCTCCACCACGAAGAACACGTAGGCGGGCCCGGAGCCGCTGATGGCGGTCACGGCGTCCTGCTGGGCCTCCGGCACGTGGACGACGCGCCCCACCGACGCCAGCAGGGCCTCGGCCTCGGCGAGGTGCTCGGCGTCGCAGTGGGTGCCGGGCGAGAGCGCGGCCATCCCCTCGTCGACGAGCGCCGGGGTGTTGGGCATGACCCGCACCACGGCCACGCCAGCGGCGACGTGCTGCTCGATGAAGGAGGTCGTGATGCCGGCCGCCAGCGACACCACGAGTCGTCCCGGCTCCAGCGCGGGGCCGACCTCGGCGAGGACGCCGGCCATGTCCTGCGGCTTGACCACGAGCAGCACCGTGTCGGCGGCCGCGGCGGCGGCCACGTCGGGCACGACCTCCACGCCGTAGCGGGCGGCGAGCTCGTCGGCGCGCTCGGCCCGCTTCTCGACCACGACCAGCTGTTCCGGCGCGCGGCCGGCCCGCAGCAGTCCCGAGAGCAGCGTCTCGCCCATCACTCCGGCGCCGATGATCGCCGTCCGCCCCGCCGTCCGCCTCGTCGTCACGCCCACCACCCTGACAGGTCGCCGCGGCGGTGGGCGAGGAGGATCCGGGGTTCGGTCAGTCGGTGCCGCGGACCTCGGCCGGCGCCAGGTGGGTGCGGGCGAACTCGAGCGCCTCGCGCAGATCGCGCTCGCGCTCGTCCTGGTCGGCGCAGCGGCGGGTGTTGATCTCGAGCACGACCTCGCCGGCGAAGCCCGTGGCCGCCAGGTGCTGCAGGAAGGCGGCGGCCCCGATGTCGCCGCGGCCGGGCACGAGGTGCTCGTCCTTCGCCGAGTCGGTGCCGTCGGTGAGGTGGATGTGGCGCAGGCGGGGGCCGAGCCGCTCGGCCATCGCGATCGGGTCGGACCGGGCGATCGCGGCGTGGGAGAGGTCGATGGTGGTGTTGGCGTAGGGCTCCTCCGAGGGGTCCCAGCCGGGTTGGTACATCTCGATCTGCCGCTTCGAGGCACGCCAGGGGTACATGTTCTCGACCGCGAACGCGATGCCCGAGGACTCCTCGAGCGCGGCGATGCCGTTGACGAAGTCGCGGGCGTACTCGCGCTGCCAGCGGAACGGCGGGTGGACGACGACCACCTCGGCGCCGAGCGCACTGGCCATCTGCGCCGAGAGCTCGAGCTTGCGCCAGGGTTCGAGGCCCCAGACGTTCTGGGTGAAGAGCAGGCAGGGCGCGTGCACCGCGATCACCGGCACGCCGTGGCGCTCGGAGAGCGCAGCAACCTCGTCGACGCGCTGCGACACGGCGTCGACGCCCACCATCACCTCGATGGCCTCGTAGCCCAGCGCCGCCGCCCAGGAGAACGCCTGGGGGGTGGTCTCGGGGTAGACCGAGCTCGTCGAGAGTCCGATGCGCGGGCGATCGCTCACGACTCGTCGGCCGCCCGGAAGCCGTCGAGGCGCTCGAGGATGACGCCCTCGCGCAGCGCCCACGGGCAGATCTCGAGCGCCGCGAGGTCGAAGATGTCCATGCAGGCCTCGGCCACGAGCGCGCCCGGCACGATCTGGTGGGTGCGGCTGGGTGAGACGCCCGGCAGGGCGGCGAGCTCCTCCGGCGTCATCTGCACGAGCTTCGGGATCCAGGCGCGCAGCTCGGCCAGCGGGAGGTTGCGCGGCACCAGCGGCCCGTCACCGGAGGGCGCCGCCCCGCAGATGCGGGCGAGGGACCGGAAGGTCTTGGAGGTCGCGGCCGCCCGGTGCGGGGTGCCGGCGCGCAGGAGGTTGCCGGCGTCGCGGGCGATGTCGGCGCGGATGCGGCGGCGCACCGCGCGCAGCTTGTCCTCGTCGACGAACACGCTGGGGCCGTCCTCGGAGGACGGCGGGGTGCCGGCGTCGGCGGCGGCGTCGGCGTCAACGGCGGCAGCCGAGCGCAGCGCGGCGGCCGGACCGGCGCCTGAGGGGAGGTGGCCGGCGAACTCGCGCGCCAGGCGCGCAGCGCCGAGCGGCAGGGACCACGCGACGTCCGGGCGCTCGTCGCCGCCGGCCGCGATCTCCAGCGAACCGCCGCCGATGTCGAAGACGGCGAGGCGCCCCGCCGACCAGCCGAACCAGCGGCGCACGGCCAGGAAGGTCAGGCGCGCCTCGTCCGCGCCGGCGAGGACCTCGATGCGCACGCCGGTGCGCTCGGCGACGTGCTGCAGCACGGCCTCGGAGTTGCCGGCGTCGCGCACGGCGGAGGTGGCGAAGGGGAGCATCTCCTCGCAGCCCTTCTCCTCGGCGACCACGAGGGCCTGCGCGGTGAAGGCGGCGAGCGCGTCGATGCCCGCGGGGGTGACGTCGCCGGCGTCGTCCAGGTGCTCGGCCAGGCGCAGCGGCTCCTTGTAGGAGAAGGCCGGCAGCGGGGCGGCGCCGTCGTGGGCGTCGACGACGAGGAGATGACCGGTGTTGGAGCCGATGTCCAGCACGCCCAGACGCATGCGACCACGGTACTGGAGGCGATCGCACCGCGGCGCCCGCCCGCCCGGGGCGGACGCGCGGGCGTGGCGGCCGGGAGCGCCCGGGGGCGGCGCGGGGGCGGGGTCTAGATTGACCCGGTGCCCGAGGTCCCGCTCGACTTCCCCCGTGCGTGGGTGGAGTTCGCCAATCCCGCCGACGACTCCGAGATCCTCCGCTGCGACCTGACCTGGCTCACGTCGTCGTGGACCTGCGTGTTCGGGAGCGGGTGCGCGGGCATCTACGCCGACTCCCCCGACGTCGGCTGCTGCACCCTCGGCGCCCACTTCTCCGACCGCGACGACGAGGCGCGGGTCAAGACCTTCGTCGACCGCCTCTCCCCCGAGGAGTGGCAGTTCCACCCGGGCCGCCCCGTGCGCCGTCGCGACTGGGTCGAGAAGGACGAGGACGGCGAGCGCAAGACCCGCGCGCACGAGGTCGACGGCCAGCGCTCCTGCGTGTTCTCCAACCGCCCCGGTTTCGCCGGTGGCGCGGGCTGCGCCCTGCACGCGCTGGCGATCAAGGAGGGCCGCGAGCACCTCGAGACCAAGCCCGACGTGTGCTGGCAGCTCCCGATCCGCCGCACCTTCCGCGAGGTCGAGCGCATCGACGGCACCGCCTACACCGAGGTGAGCATCAGCGAGTACGACCGCCGCGGCTGGGGCCCGGGCGGCCACGACCTCGACTGGTACTGCTCGGGCAACACCGAGGCCCACGTGGCTGCCGAGCCGGTGTACGTGACCAATCGGGCCGAGCTGGTGGCGCTCATCGGCGCCGAGGCCTACGACGAGCTCGTCGTGCACTGCGAGGCGCACGTGCGCTCGCGCTCGGCGCTCGCACTCCACCCGGCCGACCCGCGCTGAGTCGCGCTGAGTCGCGCTGAGTCGCGGTGAGTCGCGCCCTGCCGGGAGGGACGCCGGGGCTCAGTGCACCTGGCGCTCGCCGGCCTCCCACGCGTCGAGCACGCGGGCGATGACCGCGTCGACGTCCTCGCCGGCGGGGAGCTTGGGCGGCGTGCCGGCGATGGCGCGGTCGACCAGGCCGGTGTCCATGTGCGGCAGCACGGCCTCGAGGACGCCGACGCCCCGGCGCCGCTGCTCGGTGCGCGCAGCCGTGAGCCAGGCGCCGAGCGCGGCCTTGCTGGCCGAGTAGGCCGCCATGCCCGCCATCGGACGCTCGGCGACGACGCCGGTGATCGCTGCGACCGCGCCGCCCTTCTCGAGCAGGGGCAGCGCGGAGCGCAGCACGGCGATGGGGGCCAGGGCGTTGACCGTGAACAGGTGCTCGGCGATCTCCTCGCCCGTGTCGTCGGTGGGGCCGAACGCCACCGCGCCCGCCGCGACGACGACGCCCTCGAGGCCACCGAGCGCCTCCCGCGCGGCGGCCGGCAGGGCGGCGGCGCCGTCGAGGTCGTAGGCGTCGAAGGCCAGGGTGGGCGCGTCGAGCTCGCCGCCGAGGGCCGCGAGGCGCTCGGCGTCGCGGCCGGCCAGCGCCACGCGGGCGCCGCGGGAGACGAGGGCGCGGGCGAGGACGCCGCCGAGCACGCCGGTGGCGCCGACGACGAGGACGCGGGACTCCTGGATCTGCATGCCGTCGAGCATGACCGAACCCCGGTGAGCGGGGCGCGGGCGAGCGCTCGCGCGCAGGCGACACGCCGTCGATCCGGGCTGCCACACGGCGTGTCGTCATCTCGACGTCAAGAGACAGCGACCCCGATGCGGAAGATCTCTCAGCGGTTCCTCAGAATGGTCGACATGCGCCTGGACCACCTCTCGTACGCCGCCGGACCCGACGGTCTCGCCGCCACCGCCGCCCGCCTCTCCGCGGCGATCGGGCACGAGTTCACCGACGGCGGCGTGCACCCGCGCTTCGGCACCCGCAACATGGTGCTGCCGCTCACCGACGACACCTACATCGAGGTCGTCGAGGCGCTCGACCACCCGGCGTCCGACAAGGCGCCGTTCGGTCAGGCGGTCAAGGCCCGCTCCGCCCTCGGCGGCGGCTGGCTCGGCTGGGCGGTCGCGGTGCCCGACATCACGATTGTCGAGGGCCGCCTCGGCCGCTCCGCCGTGCCCGGCTCGCGGCACCGGCCCGACGGCACCGAGCTGCGCTGGAAGCAGATCGGCATCAACGGCCTCATCGCCGACCCGCAGCTGCCCTTCTTCCTGCAGTGGGACGTCCCCGCCGACCTCCACCCCTCGCGCGGCTGCGACGGCACCGTGTCGCTGGCCGGCATCGAGATCGCCGGCGACCCCCAGCGGGTCAGCGAGTGGCTGGGCGAGTCGGTCGAGGCGCCGCTCGAGGACGTCAAGGTCGAGTGGGTCGCCCCGCACGGCACCCCCGGCATCCTCGCCGCCCAGGTCCAGACCGCCAACGGCATCGTCCGCATCTGAGCACCGCTGACCGCCCACCCGGGCGGCACCCGGGCCACCACGCCGGCGAGCGTCCGCTGCCCGGCGCCGTGCCGAGCCCGAACATCTGGCAGCACACCGCCACGTACGAGGTGGAGAACCGCGCCGCCGACCCCGATGGCCGACTGTGGACGACGATGCGCGCCCGCGCCGACTGGACCGGGCGCGTCGTCCTCGACCTCGGGTGCGGCTCCGGCTTCCACCTCCCCCGTTTCGGTGAGGACGCCGCCCGCGTGATCGGCGTCGAACCCCATCCCGGCCTGCTGCGCCTGGCCGCCCGGCGCCTGCGCCGCCATCCCGTGCCCGCGGACGTCGAGCTGCGGGCGGGCACCGCGCAGGCGATCCCGCTGCCGGAGGCCTCGGTGGACGTCGTCCACGCGCGGTGGGCGTACTTCTTCGGACCCGGCTGCGAGCCGGGGCTCGCCGAGGTGGCGCGCGTGCTGCGTCCGGGCGGCACCGCGCTGATCATCGACAACGACACCTCGCGCTCCACCTTCGGCGCCTGGTTCCGGCGGGGCTTCCCGCACCTGCCCCCGGCCGCGGAGATCGAGCGCTTCTGGGCCACGCGCGGCTGGACCCTCGACCGCGTCGACATGGGGTGGCGCTTCACCTCCCGCGCCGACCTCGAGGCGGTGGTGCGCATCGAGCTGCCGCCGGCGGCCGCCGAGGAGGCGCTGCGCCACCACGACGGCCTGGAGGTCGACTACGCGGTCACCCTGTGGAGCCGCGCGCACTGAGCGCGCCGCCGACGCACCCCGCTCAGGTGCCGCTGGACTCGCGCACCGCAAGGGTCGGCGGCAGCAACCGCCCGCCGGCCGGCGCCTCGCCGGGGCCGAGGAGGGCCGAGAGCGCCTCGACGAGGCTCACCGCCACCGACTCCAGCGGCTGGCGCACCGAGGTGATGCCGAGCACCTGGGCGACCTGGGAGTCGTCGAACCCGACGACCGCGGCGTCCACCCCCACGCGCAGGCCCCGCTCGCGCAAGGCGCGGACGACGCCCACGGCGAGGGTGTCGGACGCGCAGACGAAGGCGGTGGGACGCACCGCGTCGAGCAGGGCGAGCGCGGCGAGGCGGCCGGCGTCCACGGTGTCGTCGACGGCCGACTCGAAGCCGGCGGTGACGAGTGAGCGGGCGGCCATCGCCCGGTGCCAGCCGGAGCGGCGGTCCTCGCCGATGCGCGAGCCGGGCAGCCAGCCGATCCAGGCGATGCGCTGGTGACCCTGCGCGTGGAGGTGCTCGGTGGCGAGCTCGACACCCGCGGCACCGTCGACGTCGACCCACGGGTGGGCGGCGGCCGGGTCGTCCCAGGGGCGCCCGAAGGCGACGAACGGAGCGCGGCGACGGGTCAGCGCGTCGGTCTGGAGGTTGCCGAAGTAGGTGTCGGTGACGACGAAGGCGTCGACCGCGGTGGAGCGGAGCAGGTCGTCGTAGCCGCCGAGCGGGTCGGGCTGCTCGCCCTTGGGCGTCGGACCGCCCGAGAAGAGCAGCACGTGGTAGCCGACGGCCCGCGAGGCCTCCACCAGCGAGCGGACGAAGCGGTCCATCGCCATGTTGGCGGTGAACTCCTGGGCCGGGCCGAGGCGCAGCCCGACCAGCCGCGACGAGCGGGTGCGCAGCTGGCGCGCAGCGTGGTTGGGCGAGTAGCCGAGCTCCTCGATCGCCGCCTGCACCCGCGCGAGCGTGTCGGCCCGCAGCAGGTCGGGGTTGTTGATGGCGTTCGACACCGTCTGGCGCGAGACGCCGGCACGCTCGGCGACGTCGGCCAGCGTGGCCGGCGGGCGGGGGTCCTCCGAGGCGGGCACGGCCCTGATCCTCGCACGTCGGGCGCGTCCGCCGGGCAAGTGTCGGGGGCTTCCCGTACGGTCGGCGCCATGGCCGGTTCGAAAACACGTTCGACCTATCGCTGCAGCGAGTGCGGGTGGACGGCGCCCAAATGGGTCGGCCGCTGCGCGGAGTGCCAGACGTGGGGCTCGGTGGCCGAGGTCGCCGCGTCCGCGGGTCCGCGCGGCGGCGGCTCCTCGCGCACCTCCGCGGCGCCCGTCACCTCGCCGGCGGTCCCCATCGGCAGCGTCAGCGCCGACCGGGCGGTGCACCACCGCTCCGGCGTCCCCGAGCTCGACCGGGTGCTCGGCGGCGGGCTGGTGCCGGGCGCCGCGGTGCTGCTCGCGGGCGAGCCGGGCGTCGGCAAGTCCACACTCGTGCTCGAGGTGGCCGCCCGCACCGCCGAGCGCCGCCAGCGCACGCTCTACGTCACCGGCGAGGAGTCGGCGGCGCAGGTGCGGCTGCGCGCCGACCGCACCGGCGGCATCCACGACGAGCTCTACCTCGCCGCCGAGACCGACCTCGGCGCCGTGCTCACCCACATCGACGCCGTGAAGCCCTCGATGGTGGTGGTCGACTCGGTGCAGACCATCGGCGCGGCCGACGTCGACGGCGTGCCCGGCGGCGTCACGCAGGTCAAGGAGGTCGCCCAGGCCCTGGTGCGCATGGCGAAAAGCCGCGACATCACCGTCGTGATGATCGGCCACGTCACCAAGGACGGCGCCATCGCCGGCCCGCGCGTGCTGGAGCACCTCGTCGACGTCGTCCTGCACTTCGAGGGCGATCGCAACTCCCGCTTCCGCATGCTGCGCGCGGTCAAGAACCGCTTCGGCCCGGTCGACGAGGTCGGCTGCTTCGACCTCGGCCCCGAGGGCATCACGGCCGTCGAGGACCCCACCGGGCTCTTCGTCGAGCGCCACCACGGCCGGGTGCCGGGCAGCTGTGTCGCCGTCACGATGGAGGGGCGTCGTCCGGTGCTGGCCGAGGTGCAGTCGCTCGTCACGCTCTCGCCCTCGGAGCGGCCGCGGCGCACCACCTCGGGTGTCGACGGCTCCCGCCTCGCGATGGTCCTGGCCGTGCTGCAGCAGCACTGCGGCCTCAAGCTGCACCAGCACGACGTCTTCGCCTCCACCGTGGGCGGCGCCCGGCTCACCGACCCCGGCAGCGACCTCGCCCTGGCGGTGGCGGTCGCCTCCGCCCACCTGGTCTCGGCACCGCCGGCCGGCGTGGTGGCCATGGGCGAGATCGGTCTGTCCGGTGAGCTGCGACGGGTCCGCGACCTGCCCCAGCGCCTGGCCGAGGCCGCCCGCCTCGGGTTCCAGACCGCGCTCGTGCCCGCCGACCCCGGCCAGGCGCGCGGCGTGCGCCGCGGCCCCGCCGAGCGCAGCGTCGATGGCATGCGGGTGATCGAGGCGCCCGACATCGCCTCCGCACTGCGCCTGCTGCACCTCGACCGGCGCACCAAGCACGCCCTCGAGGTGCTCGAGGGCGACGGCGTGCAGTGATCGGCGACCGCCTCGGACACCCCGGGCGAGCCGTGGAGCGCGGCCGGGTGGGCGGGCGTCGATAAGGTACGAGCGTGCGGCGCGGGGTCGCACCCGTCTCGCTCCCCCCGGCGGGGCCACACGAAGGGAGTTGGGCAGTGGTCGCCTCCACCGACCCTCGCCTGCGCGACACACTGGCCTCGATCGCGCCCGGCACGCCGCTGCGCGACGGCCTCGAACGCATCCTGCGCGGTCGCACCGGTGCCCTCATCGTGATCGGCCACGACCGGCTGGTCGACAGCCTGTGCACCGGCGGGTTCGAGCTCGACGTCCCGTTCACCGCCACCGGGCTGCGTGAGCTCGCCAAGATGGACGGCGCGATCATCGTCGACGGCGCCCTCAACCGCATCGTCCGCGCCGCCGTGCACCTCATGCCCGATCAGTCGATCCCCTCGGAGGAGACGGGCACGCGGCACCGCACGGCCGACCGCGTCGCCAAGCAGACCGGCCACCCGGTGATCTCGGTGTCGCAGTCGATGCAGATCATCGCCGCCTACGTCGGCGACACCCGCCACGTGCTGGAGGACTCCGGCCAGATCCTGTCGCGCGCCAACCAGGCACTCGCCACCCTCGAGCGCTACAAGCTGCGCCTCGACGAGGTCTCGAGCACGCTCTCGGCCCTCGAGATCGAGGACCTCGTGACCGTCCGCGACGTGGCGGTCGTGGCTCAGCGCCTGGAGATGGTCACCCGCATCGCTCGCGAGATCGAGGACTACGTGCTCGAGCTCGGCACCGACGGCCGACTCCTCGCCCTCCAGCTCGAGGAGCTCGTCACGGGCGTCGACACCGAGCGCGAGCTCGTGATCCGCGACTACGTCCCCTCGCGTCGTCGCAGCCGCGAGCCCGACGAGCTCCTGGGCAAGCTCGAGCAGCTCTCGGCCACCGACCTCGTCGACCCCTCGGCGGTGGCCAAGGTGCTCGGCATCGGCGCCGGCGAGCACCTCGACGGGGCCGTGGCCCCGCGCGGCTACCGGCTCCTCACCAAGGTGCCGCGCCTGCCCTCCACCGTCATCGAGGGTCTCGTCGACCACTTCGGCACCCTGCAGAAGCTGCTCTCGGCCGGCATCGACGATCTCCAGGTCGTCGAGGGCGTCGGCGAGCTGCGCGCGCGCAGCGTCCGTGAGGGCCTCAGCCGCCTCGCCGAGTCGACCATCCTCGAGCGCTACGTCTGATCCCTCGCGTGGGGCCGTCGGCCCCCGCGCTCAGTTCGTGGGGCGCGTCGGCTTGGCCGTGCTCGGCTTCGGCGGAACCGTCACCACGACCTTGCGCGGCGCGGGCTTGGCGAGCGTGAACGCGCTGGAGGTGGGCTCACCGCCCAGCGGTGCCGCAGCCACCTCGAAGTCGCCGGGCAGCACCCAGGTCGTGCGGCGGCTGCAGCCGGCGTCGGAGCGACGGGCGTTCCACACCAGCCTCACCGCGGTCGGCTCGTCGCGACGGACCACGACCGCCTGGGCCGGGAACGCACGCGCGCACTGGCTCGTCGTCCACACGGGGCCGTCGGCGTCGGCCACGGTGACGGCCGCCGTCGTCGCCCCGACGGTCCAGGTGCAGGCCGGGCGCGCGAGGGTCGTCAGGGCGAGGGTGATGGTGACATCGCGACCAGCCGCCGCTCCCTTGGCCACACTCGGGGCGATGCGCACCTCGTCCGGACTGCACGGACCGTCGGGCACGGCAGGTGCGCTGCTGGTCGGTGCCGCCGGCGTCGGTGAGGTGGTCGGCGGGGCCGTCGGCGCTGTGCCCTGGCCAGCCGCGGACGACGTCGCGTCGCCGGGCAGCGCGCTGAGGGCGGCTCCGGCCTGCTGAGCGGCCGGGGCGCGATCGCGGCCGTCGCCGCCACCGGCGAGCAGCTGGGCGATCGTGAACACCAGCGAGGCCGCGAGGCCGACGACGAACAGGCGCCGCCGCCAGTAGACACTGGCCGGCAGGCGCGGCGAGCGCGGGCGCGCGGACGGCGAGGACGGCACCTGCCGACGGTAGGCCACCGTCGGCGTCGGATCCTGCGGGACCCGCCGGGGGCGCCGGAATCGGCCCTCCCGTCGCCCCATCCCTGCCACGTCGGCGCACCAGGGGTGCCTCCTCGGCGGAGCGGGTCGTCACAATGGGGGCGCCATGGCGAAGCAGACGGAGCAGCAGACGGGGCAGCAGACGGGGCAGCAGAGCGGGCACGAGGCCTACCAGCGCGAGCTCGTGGAGCCGATCCTGGACTGGTACGACGAGCACGCGCGCGACCTGCCGTGGCGGCGCCCCGAGGCCGGGGCGTGGTCGGTGATGGTCAGCGAGTTCATGCTGCAGCAGACCCCGGTGGCGCGGGTGCTGCCGGTGCACGAGGCCTGGCTGGAGCGGTGGCCGCACCCCGGTGACCTGGCCGCCGAGCCCGTCGGCGAGGCCGTCCGGGCCTGGGGGCGGCTGGGCTACCCCCGCCGGGCACTGCGTCTGCACGCCGCGGCGACGGCGATCGTGGAGCAGCACGGTGGCGAGGTGCCCGACACCTACGAGCAGCTGATCGAGCTGCCCGGCGTGGGCGACTACACCGCCGCGGCGATCGCATCCTTCGCCTACGGCCGCCGCCAGGTCGTGCTCGACACCAACGTGCGCCGGGTGCTGGCGCGCGCTGTGCAGGGCGTGGAGTTCCCGGCACGCAGCATCAACCGCGCCGAGCGCGACCTCGGCGCGGCGGTGCTGCCCCACGAGGCGGCGACGGCCGCCACCTGGTCGGTGGCGATCATGGAGCTCGGGGCGCTGGTGTGCACCGCCGAGCGGCCGCGCTGTGCCGGCTGCCCGGTGCAGCAGGCGTGCGCCTGGCAGGCGGCCGGCGCTCCGGCCTACGACGGTCCGCCCCGGCCGGTGCAGGCCTGGGCCGGCACCGACCGACAGTGCCGCGGGCGGTTGCTCGCCGTGCTGCGCGACGCGCCCGGCGAGGTCGCCGCCGAGCGCCTGGACGACGCCTGGGACGACGAGGCGCAGCGCCGCCGCGCGCTCGACTCGCTCCTCGCCGACGGGCTCGTCGTCCGCACGAGCGAGGGGCGCTACGCCCTCCCCTGAGCCCCGCGGCAAGGACCCCGAGAACGAGTCAGACCCGCCCCGGAGCGTATCCGGGGCGGGTCGTGACGCAGCCGAGGTATCCCGCTGGCGCGGGTTCAGCCCTCGGGCCGGTGGCTCAGTCCTTCGACAGGTCGATGCCCTCGCTGGGGCCCTCGCCCTCGGCGGGACCCTCGCCGACCGTCTCCAGCGGCGGGAGGTCCGGCAGCTCGCCGACCTTCTGGCCCGCGAACGTGAAGGCGGCCTGGGCGCCGGTGCCCTCGGCGTCCACGAGCACGATCTGGCCGGGGCCGACCTCGCCGTAGAGCATCTTCTCGGCCAGGACGTCCTCGATCTCGCGCTGCACCGTGCGCCGCAGCGGACGGGCGCCGAGGACCGGGTCGAAGCCGCGCTCGGCGAGCAGGTTCTTCGCGGCCTGGGTGAGCTCGAGCTTCATGTCGCGGTCCTTCAGTCGGACCTCGACCGCGGCGATCATGTTGTCGACCATCGCGATGATCTGCTCCTGGCTCAACGGCGGGAAGACGATGATCTCGTCGACTCGGTTGAGGAACTCGGGGCGGAAGTGCTGCTTGAGCTCGTCGGAGACCTTGGCCTTCATGCGCTCGTAGGAGCCGGCCGCGTCGCCGCCGCCGAAGCCCAGGCCCACGGTCTTGCCGATGTCGCGCGAGCCGAGGTTCGTGGTCATGATGATGACGGTGTTCTTGAAGTCCACGACCCGACCCTGGGAGTCGGTCAGGCGACCCTCCTCCAGGATCTGCAGCAGGCTGTTGAAGATGTCGGGGTGGGCCTTCTCGACCTCGTCGAAGAGCACGACCGAGAACGGCTTGCGGCGCACCTTCTCGGTGAGCTGGCCGCCCTCCTCGTAGCCCACGTAGCCCGGAGGCGAGCCGAAGAGGCGCGAGACGGTGTGCTTCTCGCCGAACTCGCTCATGTCGAGCTGGATGAGGGCGTCCTCGTCGCCGAAGAGGAACTCCGCCAGCGTCTTGGACAGCCAGGTCTTACCCACACCGGACGGACCGGCGAAGATGAACGAGCCGCCGGGACGCTTGGGGTCCTTCAGGCCGGCCCGGGTGCGGCGGATCGCGCGGCTGAGGGCGCGCACCGCCTCGTCCTGACCGATGACGCGCTTGTGGAGCTCGTCCTCCATCTTGAGCAGACGGGTGGACTCCTCCTCGCTGAGCTTCACGATCGGGATGCCCGTGGCGACCGCCAGCACCTCGGCGATGAGCTCCTCGTCGACCTCGGCCACCTCGTCCATGTCGCCGGAGCGCCACTGCTTCTCGCGCTCGGACTTGGCGAGGATGAGCTGCGTCTCCTCGTCGCGCAGGCGAGCGGCGGCCTCGAAGTCCTGGCCGTCGATCGCGGCCTCCTTGCGCTGGCGCACCTCGCCGATCTTGTCGTCGTACTCGCGCAGGTCGGCCGGGGCCGTCATGCGGCGGATGCGCAGGCGCGAGCCGGCCTCGTCGATGAGGTCGATGGCCTTGTCGGGCAGGAAGCGGTCGGAGATGTAGCGGTCGGCCAGGGTGGCGGCCGAGACGAGGGCCTCGTCGGTGATGGTGACGCGGTGGTGGGCCTCGTAGCGGTCGCGGATGCCCTTGAGCATCTCGATCGTGTCGGCGATCGACGGCTCGGGCACCTGGATCGGCTGGAAGCGGCGCTCGAGCGCGGCGTCCTTCTCGAGG